>JAEKNU010000064.1 GCA_016838895.1 Chloroflexota bacterium | reverse complement strand
CGCTTCTCAAATTAATTTGGGTTGGTCTTTTCCTAAATCTTAGCTCTACCCCGTTTTATTGAGATGATACAATTTAATTATATATATCTATATTAAAGTAAAACGCTATAAATACTGATAATATCAGTCCTGCCCCCATACATTATATTAAATTTCATCCATACTCATACAGCGCAGCAAAATGATACGCCGATGAGCGCGTTGGCGATGCTCAAACAAATAGATTCCCTGCCAGGTGCCCAGCGCCAATTGACCATTCTCCACCGGGATCGTTTCACTGCAGGCAGTCAACATGGATCGGATATGTGAGGGTGAATCGTCTGCACCTTCCATCGTATGGCGATACCAGGGTTCTTCCTCAGGGGCAATGCGCTCCATAAATTGCTCCAGATCCTCTTTGGCTGATGGGTCGTAACTCTCACTGATTAACAATGAGGCACTGGTATGCTGCAGAAACAAAAAACACATCCCTTCCTGAATACCGGATTGATGAATTGCCTGTTGGATTGGCATTGTACAGGGGTACAATCCCTTTCCGTGCGTCTTAATTTCAATAGATTGTTTATGCCATTTCACAATTGTTAATCCTTGCGGGGCAAAGGTTGCCAAAAGCGAATCCCCAGTGATATAGTATCACAAGATGTCGTATTGAATTTGGAAAATGCTATGAAAATAAAACCCTTTGAAATTGAACTTTACTTCGCAAAATATGAATTTAATTGCAAGCACCTGTTATGTGCTTCAGATTGTGAAAGCATCAGCATTGATGAGTTACTTCAACTTGCTGATATGCCGCAAAAAGATTTGTTAGAGACGCATTTAAATTATACAGAATCACAGGGTGATCCAATTTTACGCGAAAAGATCGCTGATATGACAGCAGATGTTTCTGCTGAAGATGTTGTATTCCTATCCTCGCCTGAAGAAGGTATTTTTATAGCCATGCACGCCCTGCTGGATAAGGGCGATCATGTCATTGTTGTATCCCCTGTTTATGAAAGCCTGTTAAATTTAGCTGAACATATCACCCACAACATCAGTCTTTGGCCGTTTCGCCTAAAGGATGGCGTATGGTGGTTGGATGAAGAGGAACTTTATCGTTTAGCCACACCACAAACACGCCTGTTAATTATTAACTTCCCTCATAACCCTACCGGCTATTTACCCGATGAAGCCATGTTCAAACGGTTATTGCATTGGGCAGCCAACAAAGGCATTACGATTTTTTGTGATGAGATGTATCGCGGGCTTGAATTAGGCGAACGTAAAACCTTGCCATCGGCTGTAGAACTCAACCCTGATGTGATTGTACTTAGCGGATTATCCAAGACATATGGATTGCCAGGGCTGCGTTCAGGCTGGCTGATTGTTAAAAATCCTGTATTGCGAGATGAGGTCCTCAACTGGAAAATGTACACTTCTATTTGTGCAACCAGACCAGGCGAAGCACTCAGTCTGGCAGCGCTGGCATGCCGCGAAACACTTGCACAACGCAATCGCGATTTGATTCAGCAAAATATAGCGGGAGCGAAACCTTTTTTCGAACGCTGGCAAAATATTTTTGAATGGATTCCCACTCAAGCCGGTTCTGTCGCCTTGATTGGCATCAAACAATTTTCGGCTCAAGTATTTTGCGAAACGTTGGCTCAAGCTGGCATTTTACTTTTACCCAGTACCTATATGAACTATAGCGATACACATATTCGTTTTGGCTTTGGTCGAAAATCGTTTCTTGAAAACCTGAAAGCACTGGATGCCCATCTTACGAAACACTATCCTGAAAAATGTACTTAATTGGCTGGTTTATTGGTGGATTATAATAAACCTACAATACTGAATGCAATTTGAAGGATGATATGATCTCCCCAAACACGCCCCCACCCCGTGATCATTTACCTGCACAGGAAGCCCTGAACAATGCGATTGATTGCTACAAGCGTCAGGACTTTTTCAATGCACGTCAATGGGCGATCCGGGCAGCCTTGCTTAACCCGGGGCTTGAAACACCCTGGCTGCTGCTGGCGGCTGTTGTAAAACCATCCTATGCAATTCCATATCTACAGAAAGTTCTGGAGATCAACCCTGAAAATCAGCGTGCCAAACAAGGGTTAGCCTGGGCAGAAAAAGAGGACCTCCTCAAAGATCACCCGGATACTCTAGCGAAAGAACCCATAGCAGTAGTCGAGCAGCCGGAAAGCAAAAAATCATTTTCTTCCTACGGAAATCTGATTCTTAAACGCTCCATCAGCAGTGTGCTGATTCTACTGGCAATTGCTTTCCTGACCCTTTTGGGTATTCAAATGGCCCAGCAGGGAACCCAACGCCTTTCCATTGATTTTGGCCAGGCCATTCTGGATGCGCTTAAAGCAACCTGGCAGTACATTTTTCAACATCCCCCAACATATTACATGCATAAAGAAGATATTCCGGCTATTAAGGTTGTCTTTGAACTCTTTTTGCATTCCACCGGATTATTGTTATTTTCCTTGCTAATCGCCTCAGCAGTGGGTAGTTTGCTGGGCATCATTGCTGCGTTGATTCGCTCTCGGCAGGTTAAGCCGATGATGATCTTTCTCTCCATTTTAGGCATTTCTACGCCCAGTTTTTTACTGGCCATGCTTTTACGCATTGTCAATGTTGAGGTATACCAGGCACTTGGTTTATCTCATGCCATTCTGCCACCCACAGGATTCGGATGGGATGGGCACATTATCCTGCCGGCCATTGTACTGGCAGCTCGCCCTATGGCGCAAATTATGCAGGTGACCTATGTATCCACCCAGGAAGTGCTGGCCCAGGACTATATCCGGTCAGCCAAAGCACGTGGTGCGTCCTTGTATATTGTCGTTAAAGACCATGTCCTCAAAAACATTCTGATACCCGTTTTAACCACCATCGGTACCTCCTTACGCTTCTCGCTGGCCAGCTTGCCGGTTGTGGAAGTGTTTTTCGTCTGGACAGGGATTGGCACAGCCGTGTTGGAAGCCATTGAAAATCAGGTACCCACATTAATTACAGACCTGATGGTTGCTCTGGGGCTGCTATTTTTACTGATCAATTTGCTGATTGAATTGCTCTACCCGCGTATTGATCCGCGCATTCAAATCAACCAGACAAACGAAGAGGATGCAGTAAATCAAGAATCCGCTCAGGCGCCGCTAAGCCGCTTTATCAACGAGATCATTTCCCAAATAAGAAATAATATCCACCAATGGCGCGAAAAACGAATCCAGAAGAAGTTTGAGGAATCTTTCAATACTCCAGTTGCAGCCAGCGAGTTTAAAGAAACAGGGCAGAAAGCGTTCATGGGATTGGATGATCGTCGATTAAAGATTATTAAAATCGCCCTCAGCAACCCCGCATTGATGATTGGCACAATTTTGGTGGGTGCTTTTTTCGTGCTGGCCATCTTCGGTAAAAGCTGGGCACCCTTGCATCCCTTTGAAACGCACAGCATCATGACCATCGAAGGGGTTATTCAGGCGCCACCTTTTGCACCATCCTCCATGTTCACCTGGGGAACAGATCCAATTGGCAGAGATATTCTCTCCCTGATTCTGAGCGGTGCACGTCAAACCTTTGCTTTGGCCGTTTTGGGCATGATCGCACGGTTGGTTCTGGGTATCACGATTGGTATGGTCGCCGGATGGTGGCAAAACAGTTGGCTGGACCGCACGATTAATGCATTAATTGGTGTCTGGGCAGCTTTCCCAATCACTTTTTTTGCGATGATATTAATCCAGGCATTGGGCATCGAAAAAGGCATGGGCGTATTTGTTCTTACACTATGTGTCGTCGGATGGGGCGAAATCGCTCAGTATGTGCGCAGCCAGGTGATTGCCCAAAAACCCTTGCTGCATATCGAGGCTGCCAGATCCATTGGCGCAAATACCATTCAACTGCTCAAGAATCATATCTTCCCACAATTATTCCCTTCTTTGATCGTACTCTCTGTGATGGAGATTGGCAGTGTGTTGATGCTCCTGGCTGAGTTGGGCTTTTTGAATGTCTTCATGGGAGGCGGCTTCAGGGCAGAAATCGGTGAAACCGGTAGAATGATTCCGGTAGTTTACTACTTCTCGGATGTGCCGGAATGGGGCGCAATGCTGGCCAACATCCGCAGCTATTGGCGCAGCAGTCCCTGGATGGCCTGGTATCCGGGCATGTTTTTCTTCATAGCCATATTATCCTTTAATGTCTTTGGGGAAGGATTACGGAATTTCATTGAAGAAAGCAAAATCAATATCAGTCGCTTGTTAAACCGTTATTCAGTTTTAGCCGGTATTGCACTTTTGACGATCGCTGTAATGAGCTTCCAAAGTAATGCTCCCATAAAAATCTACAAAGAACAGGCAGCCCAGTTTGATCCACAAAACGTACTTGCAGATATTACTGTATTAAGCTCAAGTGAATTTTTGGGTAGAGAATCTGGTAGTGAGGTTAATTATCAGGCGGCACAATATATCGCCCAACGCATGGAAGAAGTGGGTTTATTCCCCGCGGGAGAACATTCAACCTTTTTGCAGAGCAAAACCACATCCATTTGCCATATCATCAGTATTCCAATTCTTGAATTTGTCGCAGCAGATGGCTCCATTGAAAATACAGTGCAATACCGTTCGGCATTCACTGAATTTACCCCCTCCACGCCAACACCAGGTGATGTGATCTCCGAGGTCGTTGGATTGGCTGCTTCGATACACAGCGCAAACGGAGATCGCGATTACGTAGTTAGAGATGAACGAATTGAAAATAAAATTGTCATTGTACGCAGTGAGCAATTGGACTATCTAAATCTACAGTCTGCGGCTGGTGTTCTGGTAATCCAGGCAGAAAATGATTTCCTGACGCGCCGCTATTTATACGCCAATGCAGGTTATGTTCGTCCTAGAGGCATTCCATACTTTAGTATCAGTGAATCGTTAGCGAACTACATTTTACAGTCCACTGGCAGCAGCCTGGCTGAACTTGATGACCAGATCGCGCAATTAAAAAATCAGGATGTGTGGGTTAGCAGCGAAGCGCAACCCATGCACATGCAACTTCAATGTTCCGATGGAAAAAACTATGAGGATATATATAATGTCATCGGTTATATTCCCGGTGAAGACTCCATGCACAGTGCCGGAACGTCCAATCGTGACAATCAGGTAATCATGGTCAGTGCCTATTTTGATGGCCTGGGATACGAACCCAACGGCACCTTGTACCCTGGCGCCAATGACAATGCCAGTGGTGTTGCTGCGATGTTGGAAATTGCCAGAGTGCTGAAACAAGCCGATTATACGCCAGATAAAACGGTCATGTTTGTGGCCTGGAACAGCGGGGAACGCTACGATAGTTTAAGCACCAGCAATATACTCAACGCCAGTTCAGGGTTCGCTTTGTTAACCCCTGAAGCGGTGATTGAATTAAGCGGCGTGGGTGCCGGCAGCGGAGAAGCAATATCTATCGCATCTGGCAGTAGTTATCGGTTGATTAAACTTTTTGAACAAGCCGCTGAGGAATTCAATTATCCGATCACCTCTCGCGGAACCTCACCTCATTCCGGATTAGGCGCACGCAGCAGCCACGGCGGCAGAACTGCGTTAAGTGCCTACCTCAGTTGGGATGGTTCGGATCAATGGGCACATACACCCTGGGATACCGTTGAAACAATTAATACTGAGTATCTAAATCAACTAGGGGATACCACCACCCTGGTTGTAACAATCATCAGCCGCGAAGATAATTATTAATAAAAATGACACCTTCCATATTGGAAAGTGTCATTATCATCAGGGGACGATTATACTAATCGCGCTCTCCAAGACTACGGAGGTTACCCAATCCGGAGATGGTGCGGCTGGTATGCGGATTTCCATAATAATCAATGTTTCCACCACCACTAATTATCACTGAGAGAGCGTCATCTACCCATAAGGTAGCATCACCCACACCGCTTACAATCACATCTGCTTCCTGGCTATGTAGATCATCGGCTCTGTAATTTCCAGCTCCGGAAATTTTAATAGTTTGCCGATCAACCTCACCCGCGATCTCAATGTCCCCAGCGCCACTGAGCTTTATATTTACTTCATCACCAATAATTTCATCGATATCAACTGAGCCAAACCCGGATAAAATAATATCCAGTTTGTCAATCTGAATTTCGTCCTGCAGATATACGCTCCCCGCGCCTGATACCTGTACTTCTTCAAGATTCTTGACAGTAACATAGTAATTCATCTCTCTGGCAGGATCCACGTTGAAACCGTGTTCCAGGTCAATATACAATTTATCTCCCCGCACAATGGTAACAATCTTGGGTAGTATATTGTCTTCAGCTTCAATAACAATCGTGTTTTCACTGCCTTGTTCAATAAACAGATTGCCAATGCCATCAAGTGACACTTCATTAAAATCACCCACATCTCTGGTTTCTGTAACCACATTACCGGAACCTTCAACTCGTCCAAAATCAACTGAGACACCACTAACTGTACAAGCCATTGAAATCATGGCCAAAATAGAAAGGGATAAAATCCATACTTTTTTCATATTTTCCTCGCTAAAAGCGTTTACTAATTACATTCCATATACGCAGGCTGGATTATAAAGGTTGCAAAAACAATGAACCAGTTTTATTAGATATTTATTATTCATGGTAAGTCAATATGTGATAATAAAAATCAGACCATTCAATCCATAATTAATAGGCACAAATTTGGATACATCGAAATACATGGCTCATCTTGATGGCAACGCAGCAGTAGTTGATCGTTTTTTGATATTCCATCCTTTTAATCAACAGCATACCGCTTCTTTAAGGGATGCTATTCTTGGTTTCTGTATTTCCCATGATATTCCACCGCAAAATCTGATTGGCATTCATTTGAAAAATGCATTAGGTTTCAGTTTTTTACCAAACCGATTTCAAATTGAGTTGGACGTAAGTCGCCCACTTGCTATTCGTGATATTGAAAAACAGATTTTTACAATTCTGGACAAGAATCAACTTGTCGGGCAAGATTCTCCCCTTTGGATATTGTTGGATATGAGCTGGCTAAACCTGGTGCAGAATCCATTTCAAGTTCAAAGAGAATTCCAAGAAATATTATTATCTGGCACATCAAACACACAAAACAATTATATTTTCCATTTTAATTTGGCCAGCATTTCCCCTTCTATCATCCATCAGAGCTTTCCACTTTATCCACAACTATATTGGCAAAACCGATTAACTCAGAATGCCTTCTATCTGAATGAAGCAGATACACAGGAAACGGATGCTGTTTGTGAATGGTTAACCGATATAAGCTTGCAATGCTCTGAATCACATCAGGATAATCGTGCTGCCGTCTATTTCCATAACGCATTTGAAAATTTTCCACATCCGATCATTGAAGCAGATTATTCAGTGATCATACAGGAATTGGATAGGCTGAAACAATCTTTTCCTGATCAATGGAAAATAATGCTACAGGATGATCTGCAATATACAATAAATTTGATGTCAAAGTTGAGCATCAGACACGCCAATCAACCTGCATTGCAATGGTTAAATGCAAAAAATGAATCGGATTTCTTTTTTGCCTTTCCTGACAAACCATCTCATTTATTTATCATTGAATTTCAGGAACATATTATCCAGTTAGCCGAAGGTGTATTTCCGATCACATTATCCCTGGATATGCTTTCCTTATCTGGTAAGGATATCAATATTATATTGGATGTTCTGCCATTTGAAAGTGGAAATTACTCACGAATGTTAATGATTTCCCAGCGTTCCAATACACATATGGTAAAAGGTTTACTTGAGCATTCTTTGTACAAGATATCTCAACTGGTTCATACACAACAAGACCTTGATTCACTTTATGTTGGCATCCACGAAATACTCAATCAATTTGTAAATGCAAAAAACTTCTACATTGCCCTTATCACCCAGGATGATCAATATATCAAATTTTCCTATCATGTTGATGAGATGGATCAATTGCCTGTCAAAGGTTCCATCCATTCAGGAAAAATCGACTATGTCATTAAAACAGGCGAAACCTTATGGGTTGATGAAGAAACTGATAAAACGAATATCAAAAAAGGGAAATACAAACCGATTGGTGCATCTGCCAGCCAATGGATGGGTGTTCCACTAAAAACCGCTGAAAAGACCATCGGTGTAATTGTTATTCAAACCTATGATGGGCTGCCGCTCACTGAACATGATAAATTTGTAATGGAATTCTGTTCTTCCCAAATTGCGCTAGCCATCGAAAGAAAAACTGCCCAAAATGAACTTAAAGAGAACCAACAGCAATTGTTCCAAATTTTACTGGGGAGTTCAGTTCCTACACGAGTGATTGACCATAATAGAAAGACGTTTCACATCAATCATGCTTATGAAAATTTTTGCGGCATATCAGCAAACCATTTGCTGGAAATTGAAAATCGTCCCTGGATCTCAATGCAACATCCAGATTTACCGTCATTACCTTGCGTTGTAGCAACAGGTGCAACAGCAAACGAAATTGCTGATATTTATGGACAAAAAGTATCTGCATACCCACTGATTGATGGCGCCTATATTTGGGAAAACATGCACATTCGCACTGCAAAGGGTGACCATTGGGTTACCTTAACCGCCGCACCCTTGAAAGATATTGAGGGAAATACGATTGGGGCCATTGAAAACCTTCTGGATATCACCCAACGAATTCATGCAGAAGATGAAATTCGTGTGTTTAAGGCTGTAGCAGAGTATGCCAATATTGGTATGTTTGTTGCGGATATGAATAAAGAGATCATTTACATTAATCCATACATGGCATCAAAATTAGGTTATTCAACAGATGACCTGCTTCACCAACCTGTTTCAATCATATTCCGTCAAAATAGCGCTATGATGGATACATTAATTGATGAATTGATTGATAAGAAAAAAGAATTGCGAGATGTAAAAATAAATTTTCAGAACAAAGACTTCCAAGAACTTCCATTTTTGATTAATGCAGTAAAAATTGAAACGCAACATGATCAAAAATCCTGGATTTCATTTTCCTGTTTTAATATAAGCCGTCATAAAAAACGAGAAGATGCCTTGAACCGCTACGCAAATCGGTTGGAGATTTTGCACAAAATAGATGAAGCCATTCTGGAAGCCACCTCAACTGATGAAATTATCCAGAATGCAATGCAAATTGTCCTGCAATTGGTCAAATACGATCATGCCAGCATCTTTGAATTGCAGGATGAGCAAACAATCAATATCTATCAAGGGATTTTGGATGCCGGTAAATTTACTGAAAGTATCCTTTTGGATCAATTTTGTGCCCCACAAATGATTGCAAAATTGCAGAGTACTGAAATCTACCAATTATTGGATCCTGTTGAAATAAAAAATGAATTTTCATGCATGTTTCTGACACAAAATATTGATATTCAGTCCTGCATCATCATTCCTTTGATTGTAAAACATCAAGTGATTGGGCGCTTCATGGTGGGTTTCACAAATTCACATGCTTTATCAGATGAGATCAGTGAAATCATAAAAGAAGTATCCAAAATGATTTCCATCGGCATTTATCAGACAAGGCTTTACGAAAAAGTTGAAGCAATGGCAACAATTGATGAATTAACTGGCATTTATAATCGGCGGCAATTAATTGAGCTTGGCGAAAAGGCTTTTGCTCAGGTGAAACGGTCACACAAACCTTTCTCTGTCATTATCTTTGATATTGATCACTTCAAAGAGGTCAATGACAATTACGGGCATACTACCGGGGACAAAGTATTGAAATCGGTTGTAAAGCGTTGTCAGGGTATTGTTCGCCAAATGGATGTATTTGGACGTTATGGAGGCGATGAATTTGTTGTAATATTGCCAGAAACCGGATTGGACCAGGCTGAAAGTGTTGCTATTCGCCTTAAAGACAGCGTTTACGAAAATCAATTGACATTGAATGAATGCCCGATCAAAATTTCAATCAGTGTGGGGATATCGACTTTTATGGATAAGGGTGAAACCTTGACTCAATTGATTAATAACGCAGATAACGCGATGTATGATGCAAAAAAATCCGGTCGAAACCGAATTATTTTGTATAAAAATTCCTCCTAGAAGAAGAACCAAAGCCAACTTATTTTTTACTCGCGAAGCACAATATAAAAAACAATCCAAAATCATGATCGCCTTGCAGCGGGAACAAATATGTAAACCAATAATTACGATAAATATTGTGCTTCTGTTGCTTGTACAGGTACAGCAAATAATGATTAATCATTAGAATGGGATTTACACAAACATTGTGGTTAAATCATTCAGAATTTGGTTCCGGTGAAATCGAACAAGCCAATGAAGGTCAATTCATACTAGAGGATATTCAAACCAGGTTCTACATTATGTAAGAAAACGAACTAGACTACCAAATATTCCAAGATTTATAGTCATATAAAAATGGCTGTCTGTGATTGACAGCCATTTTTGATCCTATATTTTTCGTTCCTGTTTTGCATAACAGGGTAGGCACAACCATTTGCCATGTATGCGCCGTGTGCGGGTTTCCATGGTCAATTCATGGCAGTGCTCACATTCCACTGATTCATAAATATTTGCATGCTGTGGGGGTGTTTCATTTATTTCCTTAAGTGTAAAAAGCTCTTTCAAATCCATCGAAAGAATTTTCTTAATTCTCTCTTCGCGCAGGAAATTAAGCCGCTCCAGCTCTTCATCGGATAGTCCTGCTTTATGCTGCTTATCCTGCAAAGTCTGATATGCCGGATCCTTGCGTTTGGCAGCATCTGCTTTTTGCGCAATGCGAATTGCCTTTCCATCTTCCCGCCGATAAAATCGATATACATTCTTACCATGATCCTGAAAAATGAGATTCCCTTTCCCAAAGGTACAGCCCGTCATGAACTGAATAGCGTCTACACTACAGTTGTCATTTTCCACTACTGCCACCAATTCCTCATCCCCTGCACGGCTGTCCATTTCCTGCAAAGCAAGCTCTGCCGCCCGGATACCGATTGCCAACCCCGGACACAAATGTCCGTGGAAAGCGATTACCAGCTCGACGATTTTATCCGGTACCATACGATGCTCCTTCCTGAGAGGTTTCTTGCATAGGTATAATTAATTTCCCAAAATCCCTAAAGCATAGAGCGTTTTCACATTCAAATCCTGCGTGTTTTGTTCCTTACCATTCCAGATAATCCGACTGCCGGTTTGAACCAGGGTTTTGGTTGAACTGTTCAGAATATCAACATCCACTGCTTCAATAGTGGATGGTCCATAAACGCTTTTCTTTATATACGCTGCTAAACCTGCTACCCTGGCATTTTCAATCACAACGTTATGCATGGTAAGTGTTGATAAATCTTTGGCTGCACCGCCAATTCCCATGTTGGTCATGCTTACGTTTTCAGCGCTCATCTGGCTGTTTTCCCCGGCAGAGAGACCTTTATCAACAATGTTTAGCATCGTGGTATCCAATATGGAAACCACTGCTCCGCTAGTATCCACCGCATCCCCTCCAATATCCTCAAAATGAGAGGACACAATTTCCCCATTGGCAAAGTCTGCATCAAACGCATCGGATGGCGTACGTTGAATGGTCAAATGATCAAAAAGGAAAGTCGTACGAATTACATTGATGGCATCTTCCACCATGCTATCCTGCAATGTTGCATTCCGCAATACAAGCGGACTGCGATAAAAGGTCACACCACCGGTTAATATCCAACCGCCCCGTTCAATACCACCTGTTTTTTCGATGATGACATGCTCCAGCAGCGATTCATCTTCTGCATTGATCACTACCAACCCCGGCCAGGTATCAGTTGATGCACTAAAAATGACCGGCTCTTGTTGCGTTCCTTGTGCCTGCAAAGCACTGAAGCTGAGCAGCACGGTATCAGATGAAAAATACAACTGACACCCGGCTTCCACCTTCACTGTTAATCCAGCAGGAATAACGATATCCTCATCCACCTGCCATGACCCACGCTGGAAGGTTAACGTATTTCCGGCGCTATTGACTTTGATAAAAGGAAACATTGAAGTTAATTGCTCAACCGATTGCGTAGGCGGCATATCTCTGCCGCCGCCCGTGCGCGGTGGCAAATCAGGAATCATCGCCACAGTATATTCTTTTTGCAAACCACTCAATTGCGCGTTAACCATCCAGGTATTTTCCTTCATCAGCACTTCTGATAAGGGCTTATTTACTTCTTGAGCAACCAAAATTTCCTCAAATAAAACTGTTGGTACACAGAAATGCATCAAGGTATCCGGATCTGCGAAAGGTCTCAAACGCAATAGATCATTTGTTGCATGGAGTACCGCTGGTTCCAGTGGATTTTGCAGCCAGCTTAATTGCAGAGGGATTTCTTCCCCTAACAACATGATACTGCTGACATCCACTGGAACCACCATCAGATTAAGTAGACTGACATTAACGCATTCAGCACCAGCATCCGCGTAGACAAAGCCTCGCAGCGGATACGGTGGATCAACCTGTATACGCATCATTTGATGGCGGAAATTAAGCAATTCCCACGTTGTGCTGTAGGGCGTTTCGGTTGCAGTCTTTATTTGCTTTTCGTAGGCATGAAAAATTGGGTACTTTCTTTCTTCAAATTCATCAAAGCGCTCGACTGCAGCCCGCTCTTCCAAAGACTGAATATAAGTAATTTGTAACTCAGTCAAGTTAAATAATGGGTTATCCGAGAACGGGAATGATTTTTGGCTTCCATCCCCAGCTAATATCACCTGATCCAAATCCACGATAGCCGGCTCTATTTTATTACTGACTGAATTGTATAAATAATACATGACCGCAGCATCTGATTGATAAGCAGCAGCCCATAAATCATGTATGGCAAAGTAATCCGCAAACAATGGGATATCCATAGCAGTATGCATATCTGCTGGATGTTTCATCATCTCGGATAATTGATCCTGCCATTGTTGAAAGGAACTTTGGTTTAATTCGCTCTGGTTTTCCATGGCAGAAGTTTGTAATTGCGCCAGCAAAGTATACTGCGTAATTGTGTCACTGCTGTTTACTGTAAAAAACGCTTCCGGAATTTGAAAAATTAAATCTTGTGGGCTTTTTGCGGCTTCAACATCGGCGACTAAATAATAAACCTGTTGGCTGGCATCGTTGATTGAAACCAGGCAGGGAATCATATCCGGCACAAAAATACCGGCTTCCCGCATCTCTTGCAAATACAACCAGGTTGATACGGCCTGACCTTGCTCTGCAGGAATTAACTGAAATTGTTTCCCGGCGATTAACAAGGATGGTTCTTCATCAGGAAGAACGATATGCCAGCCTGATATCGCATCATCCTCAGTCTTGATCGGCTCAATTGCGATTGCCATGTTGATCGATTGATTGATAATCAGATCAGCAGAACCATCCGTATCTGATAATGAAAAAGAGATTTGCATTTCGGGTAGCGGATCAATGTCTTCAATTGTGGCGGGTTTTGTTGTTGGCAGGATAGGCACAGGAGTGGGTGTTGTTTCTGTTTCAAACTCAGCAGCATTTCGTGGGACATATCGCCAGGAATACAAAAATCCAGCCACGACCCCCAACATGATCAGGCCTGAAACAGTCACCCAGCGCAAGCGACCATGAATCAATAATTCAATCCAGGTTCTGATGCCGGGTTGTTTTGTTGTATTCTTCGATTGCGCTATTTTCATCAATACTCCAACAAATCGTCAGCCAGGTGATCGCAATAGCTATGCTGCTGTCTACAATGAAATGATTGCTCAATTTTAGCACTCTCCGTAAGATATGCGGATAATCTCTTGCCTACTGGATTTTCAAATCTCTCGGCGGTACAATAAATTGCATTCTATTTGGAGACTTATGGATAAATCTATTTTACCACTTGGTAAACTTCCCCCTGAACTAGCTGTAAAATTACTACAAAATGCGCCGCTGCTTGATCCACGTGTGATTATCGGCCCAGGCGTGGGACTGGATTGCGCTGTGATCACATTGGGCGATACCTGCCTGGTGATGAAATCCGACCCAATCACCTTTGCCAGTGAAGATATTGGCTGGTACGCTGTTCAAATCTGTGCCAATGATATCGCCACCACAGGTGCTGTACCGCGCTGGTTCCTGAGCACGCTCTTGTTACCTGAAGGCAAAACAACACCCGATATGGTTGAACGCATTGCAGAGCAAATTTTTCAGGCCTGCCGTGAAAAAAACATCTCGGTTGTTGGCGGCCATACTGAAATCACTTACAATCTGGATCGGCCCATTCTGATGGGCACCATGATCGGCGAAGTCCCCACGGATCAGTTGATAACCCCAAAAGGAGCCAAGGCTGGGAATAGGCTATTGCTCACCAAAGGTGTTCCTATCGAAGGTACCGCCATCATTGCCAAAGAATTCCCTGAAAAAGTGCGTAATTTGTTAGGAGAAGATGCGCAGCAAAATGCCGCGGATTATATTCACAATCCCGGTATCAGTGTGTTTCTGGATGCACAATTCGCCATTCAAGCCGGGCATATCACTGCCATGCATGATCCCACCGAAGGCGGCCTGGCAGCAGCGCTATGGGAAATGGCAACTGCTTGCGGGCACACCCTGGTAATTCAACCACATAACATTGAGATAGCTGAACTTTCTGAAAAACTATGCCGTGCATTCAAACTCGATCCACTGGCAACCATTGCTTCCGGCGCTTTGTTGATGGCTGTGACTGCCGAAGATAGTCGGGCAGTATGTATAGCCCTCGAAAAACACGGCATCCCTTGCAGTGAAATCGGGTATATTGAAACAGGTGATGTACAGGTATACAGTGAAACAGCGAATGAACGAACAACACTTCCCTGGCCGCAGCGGGACGAGATTACCCGCCTCTTTGAATCCTGATGAAAATGATTGAAAACACCTACTGGGTAGATCCCAATAAACTGCTGGCGGGGCCCTATCCCCGGCATGCGATGATGGAAGAACAAACCCGCCATCAATTGGCCTGGTTGTGTGAACAGGGCATTACCTGTATCATCGATTTAACGGGTCCTGGTGAGCGTTCAGCTTACCGCCAGGATTTTGAACAGGTCTGCCGGCGCTATAACATCGATGGTATTTGGGAAAGATTTCCGATCACCGATTTTGGTTTGCCGGATAAATACCTTATGCGGGATATTCTGGATGAAATCCAACGCAATATTGAGTCAGGCGGAAAAGTCTATCTGCATTGTTATGGCGGCATCGGACGTACCGGTACCGTAGCAGCCTGTTATTTGGTAGAGCAGGGACTCTCCAGCGAAGAAGCCCTGGCGAAACTACAGGAATTGCGCAGCCACACGCCCAACGCAAGTTATGATTCACCCGAGACCGAAGCCCAGCGAAATTTTGTATTGGGCTGGCATAAGGCAAAGTGAAACTACAATAATGGTTGTGTCAAAATTTATTTATTTTCTGACGATACGATATAATTCAATATATCAAAATCTGGGATATTAATCGGGTAATTCGATTAATATCAAACTGGCAAAGAAAACCTATGACAAAAACTTATTTTTCCAAAGATGAGCAGTGGGACGGCGGCAATTATGAATTATCCATTCAACTTGGCGTCGAAGATGACGATCAAATTGAAAAAGTGCTGCAGACAATCTTATCTTCTCCAAGTATTGAAGGATATTATCTAGAGCGAGACAAAGAACCCGATGAACAGGAACCTGTTACCTCAGTTCCAAAACCATACGAAACAGGGAAGCAAGCTTACTGCCTGGCACTCATGCCCAACGAACATCGCATCGTCTGCGGGGTAAGCATCATCCGGGAAGAAGAAGGGTTTGACTGGGTAAATATTTATTTACCCATGGTCGCGCTAAGTGAAGCATACCCTGTTGGTGGTTACCCATTTGATAAAACCAAATCATCCAAAAACTGGCAGAAGTCAGTGGATGAATGGTTGGCCGTTATGGGCAAATTGGTTTTCGCCAATGTCCCTTATAGCCTTGGGTTAATCGGATATGAAGTTTCCGGTGAAACAGACAGCAAGGAAATCGCTGAACATGGCATACCGGAAGTGCGTTATATTACCTATCTGCATTCAACCGGCGAAGATCTGAGGCGCTATTCCAAGAATCAAGCAAGCACAGGTTTTAGTTAGGCGTATTTACAACACGATCGTCCTGGAATTACGCAGGTTGGTTTATTCTTAATGAAAACATATCATTTGTATCAGATCGATGCATTCACCGCAGAGAAATTCAAAGGAAACCCTGCTGGTGTTGTCCCAAACGCAGATGGATTATCAGATTCACAAATGCAGGCCATCGCCAGGGAATTAAACAACTCAGAAACGGCTTTCATTCTATCTCCCACTGCTGCTGATCACGATGTCTGGATTCGTTTTTTCACACCCACAACTGAAGTGCCTTCTTGTGGACATGCCACCATCTCAGCCCATTACGTTCGTGCAATTGAAAATCAACTACCCACTTGTACCGTTGTGCAGAAAATCGGTATCGGACGATTGCCTGTCGAGATTATCCGTGACGATCAGGATTATCGCATTGTGATGACACAAGGTGGGATAACCTTCAACGAACAATTCACCGGTACAACTCATAACGATATCGTTGCGGCGTTAGGATTAACCAGTGACGATCTTGATTATCGCTGTCCGATCCAGATTGTTTCAACCGGGCATTCAAAAGTACTTATTGGGATACGTAGTCGGACGAAGCTCAATACTTTACAACCAGATCTGGCTCGACTGGCCGAGATTAGTCCTACCATCAAATGTAATGGATATTTTGTTTTTACGTTTGATACAGATGGAAATGTGCTGACATCGGGACGCATGTTTGCGCCTGCCATTGGTATATCCGAAGATCCGGTAACCGGCAATGCCAACGGACCGCTCGGCGCGTACCTTGTACAACATCAGCTGGTAGAAATACAGGAAGGTTGCTTTTCATTTAAAGGAGAACAAGGCGTCGCCATTGGTCGCAGAGGCGTGGTTGATGTAGAGGTAACCATTGATCATGGAAAACCGAAAACTGTGCAGGTCGGGGGTCGGGCTGTTGTGATTTTCAAAGCGGAATTAGATTTATAATTTGCGTTCTCGACTAGGCTCGGTCAGCAGAGAATTTTCCTACTCCTCTTCCAAACTCTTCAAATACGCCACGGCCTGTTTTTCCTCGTCATTCATCACAATGCGGATGGCGTGATCGGCGCGGTAATCCGAGACGCGAATCAGGCGTAGGCTGTTGGCGATATCGCCTTTTAGGTCCAGCCATTCAGAGATACGGTTGGGTGTATTGTAGAAAAAGTCATGATTATAAATGGTCTCAGGTGCATCCAGCTGGATGGCCAACGGATAGATATTGCCTTCCATCAAATCCTGGAAGAAGTGTGTGCCCAACGAGGGTTCCGGTTCCGGACCAATATCTTTGCCGGCCAGCTCTATCAATGCTTTGGTACGGTAAATATCTCCATAGCCAATAGGTACACCTAGGTCAGTATTGGAGCTGCCCCAGCGTCCGGGTCCCACACAGATGAAGCTCTCTTTTGTCATGGCAGCATTCAAACGGCCAATCGCCAAACTCAGTTCACTGCGTTCCAATAATGAATTCAAGCGGAAATAGCCTTCCGGCGGGACGAACAGTACATAATCTACACGCTCGATCACGCCTTGCGGGACAACAAAATCAGTGGAGAAAATCATATCTTCCGCTTTCAATTCCTTGGGGATCGGTTCATTGCCGGTAATAGACATATATGCCTGTGGTCGGCATTGCAGCACAGTAATGCGCACATCCGGCCGGCCGCTCTGCTTATCCTCGATAATTTCAAGTGTAAATTCCATATCCACCGGCATCTGATATCCCGTCTCGAGGATGTCCAAAATCGTGCGCATATAATCAGCAAAATTGGTTCGCTTGATCATCTCATCAAAATTGATCACTAGTTGTTCGGGGTCACCATCAATCAAGCTGCTGCGGATGGGCAATAAATCGCCACCGTGATCCAATTGGGCAATATAGCGTAAGGGTCGGTAATCGGAGTTCAACACATCATGAACCGGCATGGTAGCCAGGATATTCTTCTTCAGATCAATCACATCCACATAGCGCTGCGAGTACAACTTAATGCGCTTTGGATCCGTGTTGGGGCGCAGTGTTGGATGGCTGAGGGCAATCAGGCGTGGATAGTCATTGCCTACCCGGTCCACAGCTCGGGTACCTAAACCCCAAACCAGTCGGATGAAACCATCTTCCCGGCGGATTTGCGGTGTCCAGCGGAAAAGATTGCGGCTGAATGCAACACCTGCACCATGCGGCATATAATAGTCTCCAAAGGTATCCCCTTTCACCACCTGGATCAAAATCGCCATGCGCTCGTCATAATCCAGTAATCCCCGGCTGCGACGGTAGGTCAATGCATTGGGTTCCAATGTGGAGGCATACACTCTGGCCACACCGCGGATTAATTCTCTCAGGTTCTCCTCAGGGGTGGATTGATTGGGCAAGAAAACGCTGATATATTTTCCGGCAAAGGAAGTGCCAAAGTTATCTTCCAGCAGGCTGGAGGAGCGTACAATCAAAGGTTTATCGCCCACCTCGGACAACAAATTCATCATAGATTCTTTGATATCCTGAGGAAAATCACCTGATTCATATGCCTGAACGATTGCTGGGTAATCTGCACGCATTTCTTCCTCGTCCTTGTACTTCTGATCATTCCATACATCCAGATTATTCATAGACATAAAGGTGTACAAAAGATCAGACCCCAGGAAATAAGAATCCGGTTTATCCAGACAGGCACGCAATTCCTCATCAGACTTTTCATACAAAATCCGTGCTGCCAGGAGCATGCCGGCAGCCTTACCGCCAATACGTCCACTGGAAATTTTCCGGCGGCGTATCTCTACCAGATCAGAAATTTTCAACCATTTTTTAGCAATGTTAATATAACGCAATTGATCGCTGATTAATTGACGAATCAGAACCACTTTGCATTCCAATAAGCGTGCTTCGTAACGAGCACGTTCTTTTTTCGATAATTTGACAATCATTTGTGCCTGGGCAAAGACCATGTCCAGGGGAATCAATTCCGGATTGAGGTTCAGCATCAGGTCTTTCTTGGAATAGATGCCGCGTTCACTCAATACCTGACGAACCAAGCCCTCAAATTCCTCAAAAGAGAAATGTTGGCTAAAAAGCAAATCGGTTAAATGATCTACAATGCGCGAGTAGCGCGTCTCCCAGATATCGGCTGGTTCCTGCCCATAAGGGTCTTCCAGTCCTTCCCGCCGCTGGGAGCGAATGGTCATTTGGCGCGCCTCTTTCTTAAATGCATCTTCCTGAATAATCCCCCGTGAAAACATCTCCTGACGCATGCGAAGACGAATCCGATTGCTTAAAATCGGGTATTGAGCCAGGGCCAGATACATACTCAGCAATCGATCAGTTGAGGTAGGAGAAAAGCTCATTGAGGCACCTTTGAAAAACTTATCCTGATAAAAGTATGCCAGGCCCTTTGTATGGGAAACCTGGCACACATAATGACTACATGATTCTCTTTGAACAATGGCTGATTGATAATGGCCTATCCTAAATGCATAGGCATGATCACATGCTGGTACTGATCATCACCCACGGGGCGCAGCATGCCCGGCGTGTTATTGGCATTGGTATCCAGGATAACATTGGGACTTTTTACCACATCCAGTACATCACGCATGTATCGTACATTAAAGGCAATTAACAGGGATGGTCCATCTATATTGGCTTCCACTATAATTTCACTTGATCCGGTTTCTTCGGATTGTGCAGAAATTTCGATCGTACCAGCCTGTTGTTCACCGCTTTGGAAATTAAGACGAATGACATTATTTCCATCTCGGGCAATAATTTCTGCCTGCCTACAGGCTTTTAATAAACCAGCAGTTGAAACAACCGTACTGGTTTTAAAAGAACGAGGAATAATCGCTGTGTAATCAGGGAAATTGCCTTCGATTAATTGGGAAACCAATTCAGCGTCATTCAAATGGAAAAGCACCTGTCCGCGTCCTGGTGGAATTACCATAATGACCTGTTCAGTGCCATCTGTCGCAATGCGAGCTAATTCATTCAATGCGCGGGCCGGAATAATCGCTTTAATTGGGTTGGCGACTGGTGTCGTTAAATTTGTTTTACGTACCGAAATACGGAAGCCGTCTGTGGCAGCCATATTTACCAGCGAATCTTCTACTGTCAGGTACACACCCTGCAAAACCGGTCGGGCATCATCTGCTGAAGCAGCAAAGGCAACCTGGTGAATCATCTCACGCAATTCGGAGACATTCAACTCAATGCCTTCATTCAAATCCGGCGCAGGCATAGGAGGAAATTCCTGGGCATCGATACCGCGAATATCGGTATTGGATGTACCACAGCGAACATTTAATGTCTGCGTTTTTTCGTTTAAGGTTAAATAAACATGTTCAGTGGGTAGCGTATTGACTAGGTCCGCCAACGTTCGCGCTGGTACAGTGATGGAGCCTTCTTCTTCGATTTTAGCTCCGATCCAGCTTGAAATCCCCAGTTCCAAATTGGTGGCCGAAAGCCTCAACCGGCCCTCATCAGTCGCCAGCAGCACATTGGCTAATACAGGCAAGGTACTTCGTGGGGAAACAGCTCTTAATACTGTGTTTAACCCATGGGCCAAGTGTTGTTGCGATACAGATGCTTTCATGGTTTCTTTTCCTCTTCTATAATTAAATCAGTATACAACGAGACAGATGATTTTTCCAGTCAATACCGTGTGAGAATATTATATGCTACTTGGAATTAAATGTGAACTTTATTCTTATGTTCGCTTTTATCTTTTTTAGTTGAAAATCAGGGGAATTCCTCAGAGTATTTAACTGAAAACCATTCCGATGTTACAATGATAATATATTCAACTATCTGCATTCTGGTTCGTTAATTTTCACTTAATAGGGAAATAATGCGGGAATCCAACATTGCATTTCATCATGGTCTTCCAAAGCGAAGAATCAAGTTAAATTCACTTAAACCGCTTTCAGCATACCCTCTCAGCGGACAAATTTTACCCCGCGGAAATGTAGGCCCACAATATGATCTACCCCAACGTAAACACAGATGGTTTGAATTTGTCGTAATCAATATCCATATCCAAGTCTTTTCTTTTTATCAACAAATGAATTGAGGTATACAGCATGAAACTTGATCATCTGCATTTTCCAATGCAAAAATGGAGTCTGGATGACCTTTACCCATCCTTAAGTCAAACCGATTTACAAAAACATTTTGAGCAAATCAATCAGCAGGTTGTAGAATTTGAAGCACTGCGTGAGTCATTATCCAGTGGTATCCCGTTGAAAGATTTTCTTTCAGCCATTCAAAAGCTCGAAAAAATCCACGATCCATTAAATCGTTTATATAGCTACGCCAATTTGAAATTTGCCGAAGATACGCAAGATCAGGGCGTACAGACGCTAATGGCTCAGATGGATCAATATGCCGCTGAACTCTCCAATCGCGTTATGTTTTTCACCCTCTGGTGGAAAAAATTGGATGATGAAAACGCCCAACGTTTGATGTCTGAATCCGGTGATTATCATTACTGGTTGGAAGAACTCCGTCATTTCTCCCAATACACTCTCTCAGAGGAAGAGGAGAAAATCATCAATCTGAAAGATATTACCGGTGTGAGTGCTTCCAACACCTTGTATGATGCCATTACCAATCGCTACCGCTTCAATTTTGAAGTGGATGGTGAGAAAAAAGAATTTTCCCGTGGGGAACTAATGGTCTATGCCCATCATCATAATCCCTCTCTGCGAACCTGGGCATACAATGAACTCTATAGGGTTTATGGTGATGATGGTGATATTCTCGGGCAAATGTATCAAACCCGAGTACGCGATTGGAACAATGAAGAAGTGCAATTACGCGGCTTCGCCACTCCCATGTCAGCGCGTAATTTAGCCAATGACATTCCCGATGAAGTTGTTGATTTATTGCTGAATACCTGCCAGAAAAATGCCGGCGTTTTTCAGCAATTTTTCAAATTGAAAGCAAAACTGTTGCAACTTGGTACGTTACGCCGCCATGATTTATATGCACCGGTAGTAGAAGCAGACCATACCACCAGTTTTGAAGATGCTACAGCCCTGGTATTAAAGGGTTTTGCGGCATTCGACGAAGAAGTAGCCGACGAAGCCTTCAAGGTTTTTGAGCAAAACCATATTGACAGTGAAGTGCGTGTAGGAAAACGCAGCGGGGCATTCTGTCTAACAGCCGCCCCTACCTTGACCCCCTGGGTGCTGATCAACTATCAAGGCAAGACCTCTGATGTGACCACCCTGGCTCATGAACTGGGACATGCAGTACATTCATTGCTCGCTTCAGACCATTCCGTGTTCACTCAACACCCCTGCCTGCCTCTGGCAGAAACCGCATCCACTTTTGGTGAAATGCTGATTGTTGATGAATTGCTGCGGATTAACAAAGACCCTGATTTGATTAAAGATCTGCTCTTCCAACAGGTTGATGACGCCTACGCTACCATTCAACGTCAGGCCTACTTTGCCCTGTTTGAAAAGAAAGCCCATGAAATGACCCGCGAGGGAGCATCCGTAAAAGACCTTTGTGATGCCTATCTGGAAAATCTGAAGGAACAATTCGGCGATGCCATGCTTGTGGATGATATTTTTAAATGGGAATGGGTGTCCATTCCTCATATCTATCAGGTGCCTTTTTATGTGTATGCATATGCCTTTGGTCAATTATTAGTTCTGGCACTATACCAGCAATATAAGAAAGAAGGTGCTGATTTTATCCCCAAATACAAACGAATATTATCAGCCGGTGGATCCGTTGCCCCGCTTACCCTGCTAAAAAATGAAGGCATTGATATCGCTGACCCGGCATTCTGGCAAGGTGGTTTTGACGTGATCCAAAAGATGGTCAACGAACTGGATCGTATGACGGCTAAATAATTGAATGCCATCCTACCCTTTGGATGAAATTTTTTTGAGCAATAAGAAATTTAAATTTTCGGAGAATGTATGTATATTGCAATTGAAGGTGTAATTGGTGTTGGAAAAACAACCCTGGCGCGTATGCTGCAGCCCATTTATGATGCCAATATCCTGCTTGAAATATTTGAAGAAAATCCATTCCTGAGCGATTTCTACGGAGATCGTGATCGCTATGCTTTCCAGACGCAGGTATTTTTCCTGCTTAGCCGTTACCATCAACAACGTAACGGTGTAAAAGATATGTTGAAAACAAAACCTGATCTGATCAGTGATTATACCTTTGCCAAGGACTCACTCTTCGCCCGTGTGACACTCAATGGCGATGAACTAGATACCTACTATCAAGTGCATCAAGCGTTAGCGGAAAAAATAACCGTCCCGGATTTGATCGTTTATCTGCGCGCCGATACGGAGGTGTTAATGAAACGCATCACCGCCCGTGACCGTTCCTATGAACGTCAGATGGAAAGCGCTTATATTCAGTTGCTCAACCAGGCTTACGATGATTTCTTTCTCACCCCGGATGCTGCACCAGCGCCGGTTTTGACCATCGAAACCAGCCATATGGATTATGTTCGCAATGAGGACGATTTCAAAGCCATTGATGACCGTATCCGTCAAACACTAAAATTATCACCCTATCAACAATCATTACTGATCGATTAGGTAAAAGTCAATCAAAGGAAGAATCTTTTCATGAGAATCACCAAAGACAGATTAATTTCCCTGGCAAAAAACTTTGCGCTGGAAGAAACTTACCGCGATAAACAAATCGCTTGTATATTCCTGACCGGTTCTTCCATGGGGGACCAATTTTTGTTGAACAATACCACAGACATTGACCTGGTGATTATCCATCGCAGTAAAACAAAAATAGAACGCAAGACCATTCGCATAAATAATCAGATTCATTATGACTGCTGGACATACCCCATCCGCATCTTTCAGGATGCCAAAACACTGCGTACGGATACCTGGATCGGTTCTTCTTTCAGTGACGAAACCCTGCTGCTATATGATGAAGGTCATTGGTTTAATTTTCAGCAGGCTGCTATTTTCTCAAAATACTTTGAGCCTGAAACACGCTACCAACGCTGCAAACCACTCTTAAATAAAGCCCGCACGGACTGGTTACAACTGGATAGTCTGGATGAAAAATTCAAACTTGAACATGTTTTCCAATATTTCAAAATATTGGAAAACATAGGCTATATCATTTCCGGATTGATTAATTTTCCACTACCTTTACGCAGGTTTGCCTTGCAGCTTCCTCAATATGCTGCTGAGTTGGGGAAACCCGGTTTAGCCGCGGGCTTGTTTGATTTGTATTGCCCACTTGATTGGGATGACTTTCAGTGGGAGTCATGGATCGAAAAGTGGCAGATTTTTTATAAGCAAATCAGTAGCCTGGATGATTGCCCAGCAGCATTTCAATCATTTCGCATGGATTATTATCTACAGCCTATGCTGCTATTCCGGGATGAAATGCCCGAAGCTGCTTTATGGATCTCTCTAAAAACGCTTCTGGAAGGTACTGCATACTTAAAACGTAAAAGAGTAAAATCTGAGGTAGATGTAAAACGTCTGCTGGCTGAAGTAAACCTTGGGCAGGTTCATTTTCCAGCAAGATTGGATCAATTGGATGCGTATCTTGATGCGCTTGAATTGGCTGTAGAGGATTGGGAAAACAGCAACGGCATTATTAAGTAAACCTATTTTTGGTAATAAAAGTAATACCGCCTGTGGATAACTCGCCTTTTTCTGTGGATAACTCAATTATTTTGTGGAAAAAGAACCATTTTATCCACTTTTATATTGTAATCTCCCAAAACCCAAATATGCTGTTCTTGAATCATTTTTAGTCGTGAAAACAATGCCCAACCCCATATATGGGATTTTAATTTTATGAATTGATTTTTTCCATGAATTTATCAATTGCTGTGCATATGCGTATCCTGTTTTTATACAGTTTTGTCCACAAGCTAGGCGTGGATAGCAAAAACTACATATATGGAAAAAATTGCGCTTTTTGCAAAGTATTTTCCATATATGGGGGGTATAATTGAAGAAAATACCAGTTTCCACAGTTTCCACAGCCCCTACTATTATTACGACTTAACCTTCTTAATTTATAATTTTAATCAACCATTAATAATCACTTGCAATTTTAATCAATATATATCTATAATATCAACAAACGTTATTTTGCCCCCTAAAGGAATAGACGTTAACCATTTTATATATTGAGTGTTTCTTATTTATAGGGAGAAGAAAATGGATGTAATCAAAGTAAAGGCAAACTCCCGCACTGCTGCTGTGGCTGGGGCAATTGCGGGGGTCATGCGGGAACATCATAGAGCTGAAGTTCAAGCAATCGGTGCAGGTGCTGTCAATCAATCTGTTAAAGCATTAGTGTTGGCAACAGGGTATCTTGCTGAAGATGGAATCGCTATTGTAAGTGTTCCAGAATTTGTAGATGTAGAAATTGATGGCAAAGTACGCACAGCTATCAAAATTGTTGTTGAACCTCGCTAATTCTTTACGCCATGTATCTAATAATAATCGTCGCATTAGTATAAAGGCAAGAAAAGCTGATTCATTCCTCTTGGGGGGAGCGTCGCGGAAAAACAATTTGATCCTTTCCGGTCAGCTTTTCTTGCACCTTGGTTTTAATTAATCCCAAATGACTTTCATCTGCTACATAGTCAAGATCATCTGCCTGTATGGTTAATACAGGACAAAGGCTAAACCCTTCGATCCACTGTTCATACAAAGTATTGAGTTGTAATAAGTATTCTGAGGGGATTGTTTTCTCATAGGAGCGATTTCGTAATTGTATACGTTTCTGCAAGGTTGATTCGCTTGCCTTTAAATAAATCAATAAATCCGGGGGGAGTAGGAAAGTGGATACGGATTGATATAGGTCATAATACGTCTTAAAATCTCGATCCGAGATAAACCCCTGATGATATAAATTGCGTGCAAAAATCTCGGCATCCTCATAAATGGAACGATCCTGAATCACGGAATTGGAATGCGACATAATTTCCTTGTGTATGAGAATCCGATGGGATAGAAAGAAAATTTGCGAGTGAAAACCCCATTTTTCCATATTTTTATAAAAATCAGCCAGATATGGATTCTCATTCACCGGCTCATATACCGGTGACCAATCCATCTGTTCACATAGTAATTTCACCAGACTGGATTTTCCCACCCCGATGTTGCCTGCAATGGCGATAAATTTTTTCATGAAAAGTTCCTGCGTTGGATTTCTTCGATTGTACCATCAATTAAATACAAAAGCTCCTCCGGTAAAAGAGGAGCTTTTAAACTTTTTAATTGAGCTGCTAAACTTTGTGAGCAGCACCTACAGGGCAAACTTCTTCACAATTGCCACAGTCCTTGCATTTTTCCTGGTCGATAACATACATGCCATCAATTTCAGAAATAGCCTCTTCTGGGCACTCTGCTTCACATGCTCCGCACATGATACATTCATCTGCATCAATAATATAAGCCATTTATACCTTCCTTGAATATTTAGGATAGTGCAATTTCATTAATGAAGCATAGCACAATTTCTAAAAAACTGTCAATAATGTTGTCTTGTTTTTTGTCACTTTTTTGCAGATGACAAATATGATAAAAATCATCTGATAATTAAGGTTTGGTAAAAACAAAAGATGATTTTGACAATCATGCTCGGATTGGGGATACCATGCGATATAATTGTGCCATACACAATAGGAGCAGTTTGATGACAACACTTTATCTTGTTCGCCATGGTCAGACAGACTGGAACCTCAAAGCCAGATATCAAGGACATTCTGATATCCCATTGAACGCCACCGGTTTGAAGCAAGCTGCTGATGCGGTAGAGAAAATCAATGAAACTGTTTTTGAGGCGATTTATGCCAGTGATTTACTACGGGCTTTAGAAACAGCCGAATTTTTCTCAAAAAAAACAGGTCTTCCGATTCAGTGCGATGAACGCCTGCGTGAAATCAATATGGGCAAATGGGAAGGTATGGAAATTTCAAAAATACAGGAACATTACCCTGATTTAGCTAAAAATCGGCGCAATATGCCTGTGCAGTACGCCCCACCAGGTGGCGAAACAGCAAAAGACCTGGCGATACGCTTGATTGAAGCAATCGATGAGATATGTGAAGATCATCCTAAAGGACCGGTGCTAATTGTTGCCCATGGATTGAGCATGTCCACTTTGTACTGTTTGGCGAAGGGGCTGGATTTGAATACGGTATTTGATCAGCTATTTAAAAATGCTGAAATTCGTCAGGTTGAATGGAAATCAGGAACAGTGGCATTGCCAATATAAGGATTTTTATGGCAAGAGACGCTTCGGATTGTTTGTTGTGCCATCTAACTGGTTTATTTGGTGAACAACGTGACCCAGAATACGATGAATGGTTATTACAAAAAATTGAACAGGTGAAGGGCACGGCTTATTCATCGGCTCATTTTTCAACGATTCGTTCTGTATTAAATATCGGCTCAATCTGGTCTGTTAAATCTGAACAGGAAAGGGTGACACTCTGGTCGGCTTTGCAACAAGGCAGAATTTTATTTGATAGTTTGCTCATTGAAATTGATGATATCAATGATGTCTCACTGCAAAACTTCCTGGGCTGGAATCAAGCCCTGCAGAAACCATTTCATATTATTGCTGCACTGTCTGTAGCGCCTGTAAAAGACGCCAGCACAAATTCTCCTTCAGATTCTTATCAGCGATTAAAACACCTGGTCGAAAATGTATTTCAGATTGTCACCTTTGCCATAGACGGCATCACATTTCAGCAAGCTGATTTCCTCTGGCATGAACAAACAGATGATACACAAATTGAGCCACGTAATCATTACTTGCTGCGTCATCTACGCTCGGCTTTGGATCGTATCGCTGCTCAACAGTTTTTACTGGTGCACAGTGCCGGAAATTTTTCTGAAGTTAATCGATATTTCAGCGATGGAAATAACGAAGCGCAGTTGGCAGGCAGCCAGGAAATGGCTTCTGTGTTGCATACAGCCTTACAGGCAGGGCTTACCTCCCTGTTTACAGACATTACATCACAATTCCGATTAAACTCGCTGGAAACGGCTTATTTTCATGCGATCAATCATCCTCATCTGGATAATGAACCTCATACTATCCCAAAGCGTAAAGAAAAATTTAATCTGGCTTGTTCAGCGATGTTGTCCTGTACGGGTACTTCGTCATTGGATTTAACAACATTATTGAGGTATCATCTCAATAAAGCGGGGCAAACGAAAAAGAACTGAAGCCTATTAATTTTTATCATAGGCTGTTAAAAT
>JAEKNU010000063.1 GCA_016838895.1 Chloroflexota bacterium | reverse complement strand
TAATACCCATTGTGCGCTTGCTGCAGCAGGAAGAGATTATAGTTCAAGCTGAAATGGCTGGTTTGATATTCCCCAATTTTTGCCTGACGATTCCTGTCCCGGTGCATTTTTTTTTAAAAAAGGCAGATTTGAAAGCCGTGGAATATCTTTTTGCGATATGTACACGCGGGGGAACGCAATCGGATGCGTTTAACTATATCAATGAGATCGTGAAACCTCAGGGAAAACGGTTAAATGCACAGCTTAATATCACTATGCCCTGGAATCACCCGCTTGGCAAAGAAAACGTGATCGAAAGGAATGAACCTGAAAAGGTAATTGCCCTTGATGAAAAAATGCGTGAAAAAGTTGATTTGTTTAGTGAGGTGCTGCGCAATGAAGCGGATTATACAATAGCTGATACAGAAGCAGATTACAATATCCCGGCCTGGATAAACTGGCTATTTGGCGCATTGCTTTCCCACTCAATGAATTATCAACTACATGAACATTCTTATCAAAATTTGATTCGTTTCTATGCGGATGATACCTGTAATGGATGCAGCATTTGCGAAAAAGTCTGCCTGAGTAGGCGAATCACAATGGAAAAAAACAAGCCAATCTGGCAGACTGAGAGCAAGTGTTATGCCTGTTTTGCGTGTATTAATTTTTGCCCGCAAAAGGCCATTCAAATTGAAAACAGGTTTCTGGTGGATTCACATACCCCTGAAAATCCGCGCTATCATCATGAAAGCGTAACATATCAGGATATCGCAAAACAATCTCAAGAAATGAGTGAAGGAAAAGTGTAGCAATTTGCGCATAGCCATCAATTCTCCTGCTTTTTTCCCCTGCCAGTACCATGAGGTAGGGGGATTTTCTTTTTTTTCCAGCCTTTCCTGATTCGAGACTGGTTTCATATCTCGTTTGCACTACTGGTACGTATTTATATATAATGATATAGCCAAAGAAACGAACATCAATAAATCTCACAAAGCAGAATTAACTATGAAAATTGAGAAACAGCAAACTTTATTTGCTCTGGATTGTGGCGCAACGAATTGGAGATTATATCGTTGTGTTTATCAATGGGATGGAGCGCAAGCAAAAATCATCGGTGAACCTCAGGCTTCACCCTTAACCAGCTTTATTGATAGGAAATTACCCGCAATTCTGTTTCTTGATGCGGCTGGGTGTACGCTGGAAAGTTTTGGGGAGGCTGCCCAGCAACAGTTGGAGAGTGAACTTAATCGGGAGCGTATTCGAGATAGTTTCAAGCCGTGTATTGGCTCCCATCTGGAAGCCAATCCGTTAGCGCATCAGATCCGTTATACCCATACGCAAAGTATGGATTATACCCGGTTGCTGCTGCAAACAATCATTGAACAGATAAAACTGGAAAAATGGCGCTCGGGTACCTTTGACGAACAGGTCTGGTTTACATTTGCTTATCCAATTCATTGGCAATATGAGCATGAAGGGAAAATACTGGATGAATTTAGGGCGCTTGTACGAAGCTGTTTACCCGAAGGGTTTTCACAGGTACGTTTTGTTGCAGAACCCGAAGGGGCAATCTTTAGTTTGCAGCGGCGCGGGTTGTTGGAGCAGAAATCAAATAAAGCAATTACGCTGATTATTGATGTTGGTGGCAGTTCCTCGGACATCATCGCTGGGGAAGTGAACGCCGCGAATGGCAACCTAAACTTCCTGGGCAGATACGGCGAACCTTTTGGCGGAACGCTGTATGATGCAGAATTGGCAAAATTCCTGGCGGATGAATTACAAATCCCGGCTTCGGCCCTGGCTGATGATCCAACTGCGCTACTTTCATTGCGAATGACCGCACAGCGTTTTAAAGAATCCCTTAGCAGGCAATTGCTCTCACCTGGGCAGAACCATATTACGCATCAACGTATTGTTACCCTGGTTTTAAGAAATGGGGAAATTTACAGACGCAAGATCAAGCTGGATGAGGAACTATTTGAAAAAGTGACTTCTCATTTACATACTGAATTTATAAACCTGATTGAGCGGGCTGTACAAAAGATTGCCATTGATGATAACAATATTCAGCAGGTTGTTCTGGTAGGGGGCGGCGCACAATTATATACGATTATGAATTACCTGCGTGCTCGTTTTGGGGAGGATCGGGTAATTCTGGCAGACAACCCGGATGAGGTTGTGGTGCAGGGCATCGGACTGGAATATGAGGCTTCATTTCATGAGGAAGAACCCAGTGTTATTTTTCCGGATGAAAGTATTGTGGATCTGGGTTTTTTAGATGAGGTTTTACCCTCGCTGAAATGGTGCTTGCAATGCGGTGAAAAAGACATTCCACTGGATATTGGCATACTGAGTATGGGACGTGATAAGGATTCAGATATTTTTGTGGATGATATAAAAGCTTCACGAAACCATGCCGAGGTTTGGGTTAGTGTGGAAAAACTTGAGATAGCGGATATTGGCAGTACCAACGGTACATTTATCAACGGAGAAACCATTCAGGCTCATCGAAAAACAGAATTGCAATGCGGAGATGTGATCTCGATTGGAAAAGCCAAATATATTGTAAAGCAAATCACAGAAGGCTCAGGTGAGATATGACGGATGAAACAGGCTTGATACCAACTGAGAGCGATGATGTTCCGGCGCAAAATTTATCAGCAGAAACATTGATGGCCGCCGGGGATGTGCTCTCGTCATCACTGACTTTTGCATTACGCAGAGATTATCTAGATGGACCCATTTTTGATGAAAACTATGTGCAATTATTGACAGATATTTTCCCACAGCAGCAGGACATCGCATTTCTCGAAGTTGAGCAGGTAGGAAAACCGCTGGGTGACAATACGCATGAGTATTTCCAGGCCATTCAAACCACCTTGGCCGCTTGCCATGATCCGCGCTATCGTCTGGTTTTCCTGATCAGTAGTGATGGCTTACGCAATCGCATCTTTATTGGCATCAGTGCCCAGGCTGAGGACAGCCAGCCGAAAATCTTTGCTGAGCAACTGGGGCAATTTCTAAGTTCGAATTGGCCTGGTACACGCGTAAAAAATATATCCGATTATAAAAGGATCATTGATCAGATTCACGTGCCGATGAGTTCCTATCGATATGCACGAGCCTTCACCGGTATTCCCTCCACAAAATCCTCTGATAAAATGAATGCTTATCCGCAAAATCTGGATCTGTTTATGCGCGGAATGCGGGGAAAACCGTATATTTATATGGTGATTGCAGACCCAATCGTGGAACGTTCCGTCAATCAGATCGTGAATACCTGCCAGACCTTGTCTGGTCAGGTGCATGCGTTTACCCGCTCAACGATTCAACGCAGCCAGGGTTCAGGCACTACTGATAGTATGACAACCACGCAAGGTGAGGCAGCAACAAACAGCAGTACGACAGGTACATCGGATAGCAAATCTGATACCAAAAACAAGGGTGTTTTAGGTACTTCACTGGAGAAATCCAGCGGTATCAATAAAGGTATTAAAGCAGTTGGATTGGCTGGTTTATCGGGATTGTTATTGGCAAGCGGTGGGCCGTTCCTGCTTTCGGGCATGTTGGGTATGTTTGGGCAATTGTTGCCTTCAACCGGGTTATCCAACGTAGTGGGCACTAATATTTCTGAATCGGAATCTCTGAGTAAATCGACCAGCCTTTCCACAGGTGAGACGCGCTCGAGCAGTGATTCGCTGACGTTTGGTCAGGAGTATTTAAACAAAAATGCCGAGGCCTGTAATAAATTATTGGAAAAAACCGTAGATCGATTTGAGATTGCCAGAGCGCAGGGCTGCTGGAATGTTGGGGTTTATCTAATCACCAATCAGAGAGAGGCAGCTACACAGGCACAGGCACAGTTCAAAGCATTGGTCAGCGGCGAAAAAAGCACCGCAGAACCGATGCGTGCCCATGATCTTGGTAAATATTGGGACGGACAAATTCAGAGTGCACTGGATGTTTTCCAGCCTCCCCAGCTCAGATTATTTGATCCGCAAAATAATGAACAAGTACAACACCCTCTGGGAGAAGCTTTTGAGGGTTTAACCACCCCGATGAATACGGAAGAATTATCCATTCTGGCGAATCTGCCGATGCGTGAGATACCAGGGATTCCCATGCAGCCAGCCGCGGACTTCAGCATGAATCCGCCCATACCGGATATTACCACGCCCAGCTTAAAGCTTGGCCACATTCTGGAGGGGGGAGAAGCCATTGGTAATTTTAATTATGAGATCGATACAAACAGCCTGACACGGCATGCCTTGATCACCGGTATTACTGGCAGTGGAAAATCCAACACCTGCCGCTGCCTGATTGAAGAATTAATGCAGCAGGGAAAGAATTTCCTGGTGATTGAGCCTGCGAAAAATGAATATGTGCAACTGGCTATGGCCTATAATCAATCTGGGACTTTTGATCGCAAGATCGCGGTGTATGTTCCGGGACGTACCCATATCGGTGACACGGCGCTGGAGCAGCTGCGTCTCAATCCATTTGATATTATTCGAATGCCCAATGCAATGGTTCAGGTCATGCCGCATCTGGATCGCTTGAAATCCATCTTTAATGCCAGTTTCCCGATGTATGAGATTTTACCTATTATTTTAGAAGAAGCACTGGTTGATTTATACAGCAGCCAGGGATGGTTGGAAGAAGTCCTGCCATCCCTGGCTGTGCAATGTCCAACATTGGATCAGATGCATAATCGCTTAACCGGATTAATTCGCAGTAAAGGATATGAGGAACGCATCACGCTGAATATTACTGCGGCGATGAAGACGCGCATCAGCAGTTTGATGCGCGGATGGAAAGGGAAATTATTTGATCAACCCGCATCCACTCCTTGGGCAGATCTCTTTGATCGACCGGTTGTGATTAACTTACAACAAATGGGCGATGATGCAGATAAATGTTTTACCATGTCATTATTGTTGAATTTTTTGTATGAGTACAGACAAGCACAATACGAACTGGAAGGAACGCCTGAGGCAAATATTCTGAGGCATCTAACCATTATTGAAGAGGCACATCGCATATTACGGAAGGCTGCTTCCACTGCCGGCGAAGCCAGTCCACAATCCAAGATGGGAGAAATGTTTTCCGATATTCTGGCGGAAATTCGGGTGTATGGGCAGGGATTGGCCATTGTCGATCAGGTGCCGGCCAAACTGGTGTCTGATGCGATAAAGAACACAAATCTAAAAATTATCCACCGCCTTGTGGCAGCCGATGACAGGGACGCCATGGCCAGCGCCATGGCCCTAACCGATGACCAGGCAAAAGTCATTGCCCGTTTGAAGGTAGGGCAGGCAATTGTATCCGGTATTCAGGATGATATGGCATCCTGGGTAAAAATTCGTCAATCATCCATCCCGCACTCAAATTAATTGTTGAGAAGTTTCATCGTATGTTGAATGCGGATTATAACGAAGGAGTATGATATGGCACACATTATTACTGCTGCATCTGTGAAAAAGGCAATTGTATATTATTACCTGCTTTCGTATTGTTTACCAGAGAGAATTGGAGAACTTTATACAAATCTTGCTGATTATCGCAAACAATTGGCAGCCTCATCTGGTATGAATGAAGACATGTTTTTTGCTGCTGTCATTCCTGAGGTATGCAAACGTATCGTGGCGTTCCACAAAGACAGTCGTGAACCTGATCATGAGGAGGTTGGTGCATTAATTAATGCCATGACCAAGGCACAGGAAAGCCCACAAGATGCCCAGGTATTCCAGGAGCAGATGAACATTGTAGCGGGTCTGCCGCAAAGAGCTGTGCCAGATAATCGGCTGCATCGCAAAAAGGGCTGTGCATTTTGTCTGGAACCCTGTCAATACGGTTTTTTCACGCTCGTTTCTGACCCGGATTTTGATGTGCTGAAAAATCTACTTGAGGCTGAAATTAAAAGGGATCGGGAAACACAATCCGCTATCCGCCCGATATGGTTTTTTACTTCTACGCACCTATCTCAGGTGATGCATTTAGAAGAGGAACACCTCATGAACACCCGCCATCTGGGAAATTTATCATACTGTCTGTTGATGTTGGCTATGGCAAAATCGCGATTGGCATTGCCAGAAGAAAACCTGCAAATTTATCAATCGATCAATCAACAACGGATTACGCATCTGAAAGCTTAATTCGGATATAAGGGTATTGTATTTTAAAAGAACCCTTGTATAATGATTTTAACAAGTAAATCTTTTTCCTGATATACCGCAAATAGCTCCTTACTCTGTTCAGGATCATTATCAAAGCTTTCTGCTTTGGTTAATGGTTCAGTAAACGAGAAAGGGGTTTTTTTATCCCAAAATGATAGGAGAAATATTTGTAAGACAAACAACAAAACAAATCAATCAAGTTCAGACCAGAGGCATCCACAAAAGCAATTCGACTCTCCTCATTTGAACTTAAGAAACGAAAAAAATACGGAGAGTGTATGATGAATAAAAAAGCAGTAATCGTTGTCATGTTTGTTTTTGTTGCAGTTGCGTTGGCTGGTTGTAATCTACCCACTGGACTGCAGATGAATTCAGGAGATCCGATGAATCAACCTGAGTTCAACGAAGAAATGCCTTTCGAAGAACATCCGGAGGGTATGCCGGAAGATGCGGATGCTATGCAGCATGAAGAGCAACCTCGTGAAGAGGAACGTCATCCAGAGGAACCGCGTGAAGAGGAAATGCATGAGGAAGAGCCACAAATGGTTTCTGCAGAGGTTCGTTTCGATTCTTTTACTGCCAATCCCCCGGAAATTATGTACGGCGAATGTACCTTACTGAAGTGGCGGGTTGAAGGGCAGGTAGATTTTGAATTGAATGGCTATCCGATTGGTAATTTTGACCAATTGGAGGTTTGCCCAACTGAAACACAACCCTATGTGTTGACCATCAAGTTTGATGGTCAAGAACTAACAAAAGAGGTGATGGTTAGTGTCATACGGAATCCGGTTGATTAATTTGTAAATTGGGTCTTGAATTTTTGAAAAAACTTTGTATAATGTGTGTAACAAATAAATAGAAATTCTGAATCAATATAAACAGCTCCTTACTCTGTTCAGGATCATCAGCAAAGCCATGTGGCTTTGGTTAATGGTTCGGTACACGAGAAAGGGGTTTTTTTTATCCCAAAATTGTAGGAGAAACATTTGTAAAAAAACAACAAAACATATCAAGCAAGTTCAGATCAGAGGCACCTACAATAGCTATCAGACTCTCCTCTATTGAACTTAAGAAAATAAAAAAAATGGAGAGTGTATGATGAATAAAAAAAGGTTTGTATTTGTAATGATTGTTATCTTGTCAGTGTTGTTGCAGAGTTGCAGCATGCCTGCTCAGCAGATGAATGGGGAAGTACCAGCCGAAAACATGCAGGGTGAGATGCCCATTGAGCCCCAACCCCAGGAAATGATGGAAGACCCGGATGCGATGCCCCCCGAAGAAATGCCTCAGCAAGAAATGGAACCTGAGGAATGGTATCCAGAGGAATTGGACCCCAATAGGGAAATGCATATTGTCGATTTTCTTGCACAACCACCTGAGATTATGGCAGGAGATTGCACATTGTTGGAATGGTATGTTGAAGGTGAGGCCGAGATTTTTATGAATGGTATGAATGTCGGGCACGCGGATACATATCAAGATTGTCCCATGGAAACGACCCACTATGTATTAATAGCTAATTCCGGCCAAGGTGAAGAGGTCCGTGAAGTTACAGTTCTCGTTCATAATGAAGGACAACCCAATCCACCAGCAGAGCCAAATACAAAGCCAACTGAAAAACCAACTGAAAAACCACAAGCAAATCCGCCTTCCCAAAAAGTAACGTCCACGCCTACATTAATGATTTTGCAGGCAATGATAACTGATCTGGCTGTGGACAAAATATATCCATCTGCTTCAGGAAAAATTATGGTGCGAGTAAAAAATGTAGGCACCGAACAGGTAAGTAATAATATCAGTCTGAACTGTAAAGGGCTGTATACAACACAGAAGGATCATCAAGTATGGCCTTCTGATCAAAACAAGACCATTACCATTAAGCTTAATTCAGGGCAGTATGCAGATTATGAAACGGGCTTTGCTAGAAATCCTGACATGAAGACCCTGCAGGTATCCTGCAAGATTGTGCCGCCAGCTGCCGACTTTATTACTGCAAATAATGAATTGAACAATGTAAAAGTAAAATAGTCGTTTGATCAAATTAAAAAATATTTCAATGTTCTTGAGCATGATTTACGAGAGCATTGAGAAGGAGCAACAAAATGGAAGACCCTATGCTTACTAATGAAGGACAATTGGAATCTGGTGAAAGCCAGCCTATAGAAACACAGGAATTGGATACAGCAACGTATGAACCGATGGCTTTGGTGGAACAAAGCGGTGATTATGAGCGCGCGGAAGCGATACAGACAGCTGTGGAAACACTTATTGATAGTGATATGGTTGATATGGATCAAGTGGAATATGAACCTGGCCATCCTCCGTCACCCCCGGATCTGGATCATAACCCGCCTGATTTCCAGGCAGAGGACAAATCAATTCTCGGATCAATGCCAAAAGTCAGAGAAGATCTGGATCAATTGGAACCGACTGGATCCGATGATGATAGAGAAGTTGAACCGACACCGATCACTTTACCCGGAAAAAATGATGAATTGTCTGCAACACCAATTACTTTACCAGGAAAAACCGATGATGTATCGGCTACGCCAATCAATTTGCCGAATACAATTGATGAAGTTTCAGCAACCTCAATTAACACCCCAGAACAGGTTCCCCCGCTTGATTTGATTCAGGATCCAGAGATTCAAACGCAATCCCAGGACCTGAGAGAACCCATCCGGGAACTGGATGTTCAGATGCCGGAGCATGGTCTGAAGCAGCCTGGCGAAGACATGGATATTGGCAAAATAATGGATGATTTTTCGCCTGGAAAAGGAACAATCATTGGTCCCGATGGAAAATCAATAGGGGGGAGTATATTCGGAACGAATGATATGTTCGGCGAAGATATTGGTATGGGACAAGGAGGTCCGCAAGACTTGAACAATGCAACTGCTCCAGACAAGAATCCAGGCACGGACGGTGTCTTTACTCCTGGTGGAGGATCGAATTCTGCAGTAATGGAAGTGCTGCATGATGATAAGCTGCAAAATTATCTTGCTAATGAGAAAGAGGAAAAAGCAAAGCAAGGACGACGAGAAGAATTGTATCAAATGCAATCTGAAATCGTGAATCCTAAGAATCCAGTACCCGCCGGAAAAAAACCAGTGCCGCAAGCTACTGATGACGAAGACCCACCACCTACACCGCCAAGTAAACCATCAAATAATAATGATAGGATGGAAGGGGGTTCAGGCGAAAAATCCCAGAGCGAATTGCGCAGCAAGGACGGGATGACCACGCAATATGATTCAGACCAGATCTCCATGACGACTCCTGATGGTTCCAAGGGCGTTGACACTGGAGGATCGATTCAGGGGAAAAATGCAGAAAAAGTTGAAGACGCTTTGAATGTGATGAAGAAGGTTCTGGCCACTGAAAAGAAAATGGGTTCGGAGTTGATCACTGATCCTAGTGAGCATGACCCCAAAGGAACTCAGGGTAAGATGAATACTGCGAAGAACTAGAATAATCAAAAAAGGCCGAGTGAAGTTTTCACTCGGCCTTTTCGTGATTAAGAGTATATTTTGATCGCAGCTTTGACGGGCTTTAAAGTGTAGGGAAATATGCTAACTTAATTTGCATCGCCTATAAACTGCCTGACATATAAATAGTGGAAGAAGCCTTTCGGATATGATTTTTTCACATTTGTTCCAGAATCTGAATTTGTGAATTTGAAAAAAATGCTGGAAACAGCAATTGAACGCGATAGGGCAACACAATCGGCAATTCGCCCGATCTGGTATTTTACTGTGGGTCATATTGCAAAGGCTATGTACTTGGAAGAGTAATTTATTATAAACAAGGCGCATCTGGGAAATGTGTCGTATTGTTTGCTGTAGCCAGCATCAGCAAAATCGCGTATGGTGTTGAAAGAAGAGAAATTACAGGTGTACAGGATGTTTAGTCAGATGTAGATTACAAATTTGCAAAGTAAGTCGGTAGGTTAGGTATTGTATTTTAATTAAAATCCTGTATAATGAATTTAACAATTAAATAGATACCCTGAATCAATACAAATAGCTCCTTACTCTATTCGGGTCACATAACAAAGCCGTGCGGCTTGTGTTAATGACCCAGCCAGAGAAGGAGTTTTTCTTTTGTAAAGAAACAGGGAACCAATCGTAAGAGTTCAGATCCGAGGCACCAACAATAGCGACGAAAACAACCTCACTTGAACTCACTAAAAACATAGTGAATCAGGAGAGTGTATGATGAATAAAAAATCAGTCGTAGTTGTAATGTTTGTTTTTGTTGCCATCGCGTTGGCAAGCTGTAATATGCCTAATCAGCAGGGTTATTCAGGGGAAATGATGAATCAGCCCAATTACAACGAAGAAATGCCCTTTGAGGAACAGCCTCAGGAAATGTTTGAGGATCCGGATGCCATGCATCATGAGGAGGAAATGCAAGAAGGTGAATGGCATGAAGAAGAGCCCCGTGAACAAGAACCCCGTGAAGAAGAACCGCGTGAACCCCATGGTGAAGTTCATATCGTTCACTATGCTGCCAATCCTCCCGAAATTATGGCCGGTGATTGCTCCTTACTGGAATGGATGATTGAAGGGCAAGGCGATTTTGAATTGAACGGTCAACGAGTGGGCAATGCCGATACAATGCAAGTTTGCCCCACAAATTCAAGTTCTTATGCGCTAATGGTGAATGGCGGTAGTCAACAACAGGTGACGGTACATGTGATTAATAATGGCCAACCTCAATCACCGAACCAACCTGCACCCACCCAACCCTCTAATAAATCTCAGGGGAATCCCCCGCAGCCGAATCCTACCAAAACACCCAGCAATGGCGGATTCTTAAAAATCGTAATTCTTGACCTGAAAGTGGCCAAAATATATCCATCTTCATCCGGACAAATTATGGTTCGTGTACAAAACTCAGGCACACAAGATGTCAATAACAACATCAAATTGAGCTGCCAGGCTGTTCAAACCACACAGAATGACAACCAGGTATGGCCGGCATTTCAAGATAAGACCCTAACCATCAGTTTAAAACCAGGAGAATATACCGATTTCGAAACCGGTTATGCCAGGAATCCTGACATCAAAACTATGAAAGTATCCTGCCAGATCAGCCCTCCAGCTGCTGATTGGAATACCGCAAATAACAAACTAAACAATGTAAAAGTGAAATAAGCAACCAGGTTGATGGAACGCAGTTAACAAAATTTTTGAATAGTTGATAAAGGAGTATGCAATGGAAGCCCCCATTTTTGAAAGTGAAGGATCGTTAGAGTCCACGGAAAATAGAGATATCGAATCTCAAGAATTGGATAATGCCACATTTGAACCAAAGGCTTTGGTGGAACAAGGCGGTGATTACGAACGCTCGGAAGCCATTCAGACGGCTGTAGAAACGCTGATTGAAAATGAATTGGTCAATACGGATCAACTGGAATATGAACCAGGACATCCTCCGGAACCCCCGGATCTGGATCATGGTCCACCCCATGAGGAACTGGTTCAGGAAGAAGATAAAAGCATTCTTGGATCAATGCCAAAAATGAGAGAGGATTTGGATCAAATGAAACCTGCCGGTACCGAAAGTGATGGCAAAGTCGAGGCAACACCAATTAATTTACCCAATCCGGTCGAACAAGGCGTACCCATTGCAGGTTCGGGAAATGATGTATCTGCCACGCCGATCAACCTGCCCAATCCGGTTGAACAAGGCGTACCCATTGTAGGTTCGGGAAATGATGTATCGGCCACGCCGATCAACCTGCCCAATCCGGTCGAACAAGGCGTACCCATTGTAGGTTCGGGCAATGATGTATCGGCCACACCAATCAACCTGCCCAATCCGGTTGAGGAAGTATCAGCAACACCAATTACTTTACCAGGACAAAACGCCGAGGTATCTGTCACATCAAACACGAATCCTGCTCAGAATGATGTGTCTAGTTTACCAATTCCACTTCCTGGACCGGGTAATCAGGTATCCGCTACGCCGATCAATTTACCAAACACGGTAGATGAAGGATCAGCAACCCCGATCAACACCCCGACTAATGTGATTCATGATCCAGAGATTGAAACTCAACCCCAGGGACTGAGTGAACCCATCCGGGAACTGGATGTGCAAAAGCCGGAACATGGTCTAAAGCAGGCTGAGGAAGGCATGGGTATTAGTACCGATATGGATGACTTCATGCCTAAAGAAGGATCCCTGATTGGCCCTGATGGAAAACCAATGAGTGATGATAAATTTGGATTAGACGGCATCCTCAACGAAGATTATGGTTTCGGATCAGGAGGTCCAGAAGACCTGAGAGATGCAGCTGCTTCCGACCATCCAGACATTATCCCTGGAACGGACAGCCCCTTTATTCCCGGCAAAGGACCGGGTTCTGATGTGCTGGAAGGTGGAGGGGGAATGCGAGATGATAAACTGGATAAATATCTAGAGGATGAAGCTCAGGATAAACGAGCGAGCGAGATAAAAGATATGGCTTATTATGCGGACTCACCAATCCACAATAGTGGCTTAGGGAAAGGTAAACAAGGCAATACCAAAGCAAAGGTTCCAGAGTATGATGATGAGATGCCCCCAGATATCCCCGATCCTGATGATGACACATCAAGTTTTGAAGAAGGACCCAGCAAAAAAGCCGGGATTTCGGATCATAGCCAGGATGTGATGAACCCACGCTATGATTCTGACCTGATCTCGATCACAACGCCCGATGACCCCGATGGCTCTGAAACTGCAGAGGCGGTCCTGCCGCAATACGCAGAAAAAGTTGAAGAGGTTGCCAAGCAGATGAAGCAGGTGATCGCCCCTGAAAAGAAAATTGGTGCTGAGTTGATCACCGATCCTCCAGAACATGACGCGAAAAACTCGCAGGACAAGGGGAAGACTGCTAAGAACTAGATCAATTTAAAAAAGCCGGGTGTGATTTACCCACCCGGCTTTTGGATTGTGAGGGTGACTTTTATTCGCCGCGCTGCCAGGCTCTACAGACCAATCTACACGGTATGGGTTTTTACTTCAATACATCTATCACAAGTGATGCATTTAGAAAAAGGGCATCACGTGAACACACGACATCTGCGAAAATTTTCATATTGCTTGTTAATGTTGGCAATAGCAAAATCAAGACTGGCTTTGCCGAAAGAAAATTTGCTAATTTATCGCTCGATCAATCAACAACGCATTCAGCGATTAAAAACGGAATTCGGATAAAAAAGTCTTGTATTTTCAAAAAAAACTTTGTATAATAAATTTAACAAATAAATATAAATTCTGAATCAATACAAATAGCTCCTTACTCTGTTCAGAATCATTATCTAAGCCCTATGGCAATGTTTAATGATTCGAAACACGAGAAAGGGGTTTTTTTTTCCAAAAAAATAGTAGGAGCAACATTTGCAAGAAAAAACAACAAAAAATCAAGCAAGTTCAGACCAGAGGCACCTACAATAGCAATTCGACTCTCCTCATTTGAACTTAAGAAATAAGTAAATATGGAGAGTGTGTGATGAATAAAAAAAGTATTGTATTTGTAATGATTGTTGTGTTGTCAGTGTTGTTGCAGAGTTGCAGCATGCCTTCTCAGCAGATGAATGGATGGGAAGTACCCGCCGAAAACATGCAGGGTGAGATGCCCATTGAGCCCCCACCTCAGGAAATGATGGAAGACCCGGATGCGATGCCCCCCGAAGAAATGCCTCAGGAGGAAATGGAACCTGAGGAAATGGATCCCAATAGGGAAATGCACATTGTCGATTTTCTTGCACAACCACCTGAGATTATGGCAGGAGATTGCACATTATTGGAATGGTATGTTGAAGGTGAGGCCGAGATTAATATGAATGGTATTAATGTCGGGCACGCGGATACATATCAAGATTGTCCTATGGAAACGACCCATTATGTATTAATCGCTAATTCCGGCCAAGGGGAAGAGATCCGTGAAATTGCTGTTCTTGTTCATAATGAAGGGCAACCCAATCCACCAGCAGAACCAAATACAAAGCCAACTGAAAAACCAACTGAAAAACCACCAGCAAATCCGCCTTCCAACAAAGTAACAGCCACGCCTACATTAATGATTTTACAGGCAATGATAGTCGATCTGGCTGTAGACAATATTTACCCATCTGCTTCAGGAAAAATTATGGTGCGGATAAAAAATGTAGGTACCGAACAGGTAAGCAATAATATCAGTCTGAACTGTAAAGGGCTGTATACAACACAGAATGATAATCAGGTATGGCCGCCTGATCAAAACAAGACCATCACCATTAAGCTCAATTCCGGGCAATATGCTGATTATGAAACGGGTTTTGCTAGAAATCCTGACATGAAGACCTTCCAAGTATCCTGTAAAATTGCACCTCCAGCCAGTGACTTTATTACTGCAAATAATGAATTGAACAATGTAAAGGTAAAATAGCCGTTTGATTAAATAAAAAAATATTGCAATGTTCTTGAGCATGATTTGCGAGATCATTGAGAAGGAGCAATAAAATGGAAGACCCTATGCTTGATAATGAAGGACAATTGGAAGCTGGTGAAAGCCTGCATACTGAATCACAGGAATTGGATACTGCAACCTACGAACCGAAGACTTTGGTTGAACAAAGTGGTGATTACCAACGTTCGGAAGCGATACAGACAGCTGTAGAAACATTGATTGAAAATGAAATGGCCAATACAGATCAACTGGAATATGAACCAGGGCATCCTCCGGAACCCCCTGATCTGGACCACAGCACACCTGGTGATGAACTTGTTGAGCAAGAAGATAAAAGCATTCTTGGATCGATGCCAAAAATGAGAGAGGATCTGGATCAATTGCAAGCCGTCGGGTCTGATACCGATGGCAAAGTAGAGGCAACACCGATTAACTTGCCTTCTCCCAGAGATGAATTATCTGCAACCCCCATCACTTTACCCGGACAGAACGATGAGGTATCTGCAACGCCAATCAATTTGCCAAATCCGGTTGAACAAGGCGCACCCATTGCAGGTTCGGGCAATGATCTGTCAGCTACGCCGATCAACCTGCCAAATCCAGTAGAAGAAGTATCGGCCACACCGATCACTTTACCGGGGCAAAATGATGAGGTGTCAGCCACACCGATCACGTTACCCGGACAAAACGATGAAGTGTCAGCCACACCAATTACATTGCCCGGACAAAACAATGAAGTATCGGCCACACCGATCACTTTACCGGGACAAAACGATGAAGTATCGGCCACACCAATTACATTGCCTGGACAAAACAATGAAGTGTCAGCCACACCGATCACGTTACCTGGACAAAACGATGATGTATCGGCCACACCGATCACTTTACCAGGACAAGGTGGTCAAGTAGCTGCCACACCGATTAATTTACCCGGGACACAGGATGAGATATCTGCAACCCCGATCAACACCCCAAAGCCAGTGCCCCCGCTTGATATGCTTCATGATCCAGAGATCGAAACTCAACCCCAGGGACTGAGTGAACCCATCCGGGAACTGGATGTTCAGATGCCGGAACACGGTCTAAAGCAGGCTGAGGAAGGCATGGATATCAGTACCGAAATGGATGACTTGATGCCTGAAAAAGGGTCCCTGATTGGCCCCGATGGAAAACCAATGAGTGATGATAAATTCGGATTGGACGGCATCGTCAACGAAGATTATGGTTTCGGATCAGGAGGTCCGGAAGATCTAAGAGATGCAGCTGCTTCCGACCATCCGGACAACATCCCTGGAACGGACAGCCCCTTTATTCCAGGCAAAGGACCGAATTCTGGTGTACTGGAAGGTGGGGGCGTGTTACGAGATGATAAACTGGAAAAATATCTAGAGGATGAGGCAGCGGATAAAGCAGCGAGTGATCGGATCGCCATAGATTATGTAAATCTCTCTCCAATTGACATGAAAGGTGATGAAAAGGCGGCCAAGGCAGGTAAGAAGAGTGATCCTTCTGGAGCCCCAGTTCCGCAAGTCGATGACCCCGAGGATCCTCCAGCACCAAAGAAAAAATCAACACAAGGTGAAAGTTTTGAAGCAGGCCCCAGCAAAAAAGCCGGGATCACAGACCATAGCCAGGATGTGATGAACCCGCGCTATAATTCAGACCTGATCTCCATCACCTCCCCCGATGACCCCAGTGGCTCTGAAACTGCAGAGGCGATCCTGCCGCAATACGCAGAAAAAGTTGAAGAGGTTATGAAGAAGATGAAGCAGGTGATTGCCCCTGAAAAGAAAATTGGTTCTGAGTTGATCACGGATCCTCCGGAACATGACGCTAAAAACACGCAGGGCAAGGAGAAGACTTCAAAGAATTAGGTCAATTAAAAAAGCCGGGTGTGATTTTCACACTCGGCTTTTGGATTGTGAGGGTGACTTTTATTCGCCGCGCTCCCAGGCTCCACAGATATCTCTACTGACTTGTGCCTCCTCAAAATTTTCGATGGAGTCCAGTATTGCTGCCCGATCACACCAGATCCAGGCGTACACCTGATGTTCATTTTGCGGAACCATCTCAGCGGCTTTATCAAATGCCTGAAAAGCAGTGTCATGCTCGCCTTTGTCTGTATATTCAAAGGTCAAGCGCATACAATCTTCGACAGATTCACAGGCCAACTTGTTTTGGTTACTTAGTGATTGGTTGACAGCGAGAATGGTGACGACAATAATTATCAGAAGCCCGACGATTGACAGGGTCAGGCGATTTTGCTTTATTTTGTCAAGAATGGTCGGTGAACTAAATTCCTGACTGATTAATCGTTCGATATCAGGATCGGTATGCTCGCTGCTGCGTCGGGTTTGTACTGCATGAGCTGGTGTTTCGGCAATTGGGAGCGGTTCAGGTGGTACTTGCTGTATGGGTTTACCGGAAATCTCGGCAATGGTTTCAGCTCCCATGATCTCTGTGGGTGCTTCAGTATGATCTTCACTGTTTCGTTCAGCTGCTGATACAGGCGCTTGAATCTCTTTTAATGGCTGCTGAATTTGTTGTGTGCTTTCCAATTGATCGATCAATTCAGGAGTCAAAGCACGATCAAAATCTTCAAAAAGCTTGGCTGCAGATTGATATCTGTCGGCGGGATCTTTCTGCAGCGCTTTCTCTACCACTTGTTCCAGCTGATCCGAAATATCAAGCCGATAAGTGATCATTTTCGGAATCGGTTCATTGATATGTTTATGAATGATTGCCAGTGGGGTATCTGATACAAAGGGTGCTTTACCGGCAAGCATTTCATAGAGGACAACACCCAGAGAATAAATATCGCTGATTGTGCTTAATGGCAGGCCTAATCCCTGCTCCGGAGCCATGTAGGTTGGTGTGCCAATGAGTGAACCGGTCGCGGTGAATTGTGTGCCACTGATCATATGTGCGATTCCAAAATCTGTCAGAAATGCATCGCTATTTGAATTTAATAAAATGTTGGAAGGTTTAATATCTCGATGAATGATACCTTGCTGATGGGCATAATCCAATGCGCTGGCAATTTGTTGTAAAATTCTGCGCACTGTGGCCAAAGGCAAATATGTATTTGTTTTGCGCATTTGTGCCATTTTTTCTGTTAATGTACCACCATCAATGAATTCCATTACCATGTAATAGGTATCATCTTCAAGATCAAAATCATGGATTTGCACAATATGGGGATGACGCAAAGCGGCAACAGCTATTGCTTCACGTTCGAATCGGGCCAGGAAATCCTCACCATCTGCCAGATAATTGTGCAGAATTTTAATGGTTATGTATCGGTCAAGTTTCTCCTGGTAGGCTTTATAAACTTCAGCCATTCCGCCTTTGCCGAGTAGTTCGATTAATTTGTATTTTCCAAGGCTGGAATCAACGCGAGTTGCCATTTGTCTCACTCCAAAGATGTAGTAAAGAAAATATATATTAAGTATTGTACATCAAATTGCGCATTAGAATTTTGTGCCTGGCCGTATGGAAGTTATATTTATGCGCGTAGGCATAAAGCATATGGCTTGATCGGTTTCACAAATAACCAATTTCTATTATATTAATTCCGGATAATATAAGAGCCTGAATATTTTGAATAAGATTGGAAAGGAAAGCTGATAGTAAAATGTAAAGAATTTGAAGCCTATACTTTGCTGCATTCACTCATGGCTAACTGCAATGATGCATCCCAATGGGGCAGGGTTATGTTAAACGTCTCTTCAAATCGCTGCATGTTGAGGGTTGTGTTCCTGGGGCGCACAGCCGCGGTGGGGAAGTCGATAGTTTTGGCTGGTTTTAGTTCTTCCATGACATGTTCGCGCATTTTTGGGTCAAGTGCCAGAATACGCCTGGCCCATTCGTAGCGGGTAACTTCACCAGAACCGGCCAGATGATACAGCCCGGCGTGTTCCTTCATAAAATGGATCAGATTATGATCGCCTTGTGCAATAACTTGGGCTGTTGCTTCCGCCAACATCCTGGCCCAGGTGGGATTGCTGATCTGATCATCGACCACGCGCAATATTTTTTGCTCGCGTGCCCATTTCATCACCTTATTAACAAAACCACCCTGGCGCAAACTATAAACCCAACTGGTGCGGAAAATGAAATAAGCGCAGCATGTGTCGTGTACGGTCTGTTCGCCTTCCAACATGGTAGTGCCATAGGTGTTGATGGGGTTCGGGATATCCGTTTCCAGGTAACTACTGCCTTTCTGTCCATCAAAAACATAATCCGTGGAATAATGAATCAGGCCAATATTATGCCTGGCGGCATATTGCGCCAGGACTCCGGGGGAGAGCGCATTGACCTTGCGAGCCAGTTTAATTTCTGTTTCGGCCTGATCCATGTTGGTATAAGCTGCAGCATTTATGATCATGTCGGGCTGTATATTTTTCAGCAAAGCGCCTAGTTTTTTGGGATGTGCCAGATTCAATTCCGGAAAATCAGCAGTCACAATTTCTCCCAACGTTGCACAGGTACGCTGCAATTCCCAACCTAATCGTCCATTTATTCCTATGAGTAAAATGCGTGCTTTCTTCATTATATAAAACCTGTATTACAGAAAAGCGAATTATTGTATTTCTATTATAGCTTGCTATGATCCAGAACCATAATTAAAACCAATGTAATGTTTTGTAGATGGTTTAGCAGGAAGCATGGCGTATTAGATTTACAATCATGGTTAAGCCCTTGATGTCACTTCCTATGACAAATTGACAAGCATGTCACATATATATATTAATGCTCTATCTCGAGTGAAGGCAGTAAAACTGGTTCCTCCTATCAACGGGGATGAAGCAGCCGTCCTTTCGCATATTATATATCCAGGTGTGTGCCATTATCTGATGGAAAAGTGCTGCAATTTCTGACAACTCAGCGGAATTTGTACATATGATGAGCATATGCCGCAACAAATCAATTGTGATAGAATTAAAAAAAATCGTGAATAAACTCAGTGAGTGGGAAATCGAGGTAACGATAAATGGTTAGTTTATATCGTCGGGGTTAAATATGAAAATAATGATATTGGGTGGATCTGGCATGTTGGGTCATCGCCTATGGATACGACTTCAAAAAAACCATGATGTGTGGGTTACAATTCATGGATCAATTAATGAATTGATTGATGTTCCGGAATTTCCTCGCAATAGAGTGAGACCTCATGTAGATGCCTGGAATTTTGAACAAGTATCTCGCGCCATGGCTTCAATTCAACCAGATCTGGTAATTAATTGCATTGGAATCATAAAGCAGCATGGAAATGTAGCAAAAGATCCCTTAATTGCGATTACGTTAAATGCCTTATTCCCTCATAAATTGTCACTATTATGTAAAGTTGCCAATGCTCGATTAATTCATATTTCAACAGACTGTGTATTTAGTGGAGCAAAGGGGAATTATACAGAATCAGATGTTGCGGACGGGGATGAAATTTATGGTCGCACAAAATTCCTGGGTGAAGTTGAGTATGCTCAGTGTATTACATTGCGAACATCAATTATTGGACGCGAGATCAAAAATGGACTGGGATTAGTGGAGTGGTTTTTAGCACAAAATGAAAATGTAAAAGGGTTTACGAAAGCGATATTTTCCGGATTAACCACAGATGAATTAGCAAAAGTAATAAATGATTATGTTATTCCAAATCCTGCACTTTCTGGTAAATATCATGTTTCCACTCACCCGATCGCTAAATATGACTTGCTAACATTATTAAATATTGCATTTGAGAAAAACCTGATGATTGAACCGTATGATGATTTTGTAATTGACCGTAGTTTAAACGCTAAGCGGTTTAATAAAGAGACAGGATATAATCCTCCGGCTTGGGAATCGATGATAGCCGAGTTGGCGAAATCGAGAGCGTTTTATAAAAATATTCATTTGTGAAAGACCAATTGGTTGAAAAATGAACCTGCCAGTGGGGGTGGTATCCCATACCATCGCGAAGTTATTTGGCGGGTGTGCCATAATGAATGGGAATCTCTGGTCCCCAGATAATCACACGATCACTTGGAGGTTAACGTATGGATATACACACATTACGAAAGTGGATTGCAGAGCGCGATTCATACAGCATTTTGGAAACAGTGGATGTGCATACAGGCGTGAGAACCATCCTCAAGGAATTTGACAATGTGATTGAAGCACCCAACTGGACGCATGACGGCAGGTTTTTGGTTTACAACAGCGGCGGACGCATGTATACCTATGAATTGGCTACAGGTGATATCCGCGAGATAGATACCGATTTTGCCGTTGACTGTAATAACGATCACGTTCTTTCGCCAGATAATACAAGCGTAGCGGTCAGTCATTTTACCAATGAGGATGTGGTTTCACGTATTTATATTGTACCTTTTGCTGGTGGCAACCCGAAGCTGGTGACCGAGAAAGGTCCCAGCTATTTACATGGCTGGTCAGCGGATGGAGCGCGTCTGGCATATTGTGCCGAGCGGGATGGACAGTACGATATTTATACGATTTCCGTTGATGGCGGTGCGGAAACCCAGCTCACCAACTTAGTTGGGTTGGATGACGGTCCTGAGTATTCCCCAGATGGCAAATATATCTGGTTTAATTCCACACGCACGGGGCTGATGCAGGTATGGCGCATGGAAACGGATGGCGAAAATCCGACACACATGGTGCAAGAGGAAGCCAATAGTTGGTTCCCGCATGTATCGCCTGATGGCGAATGGGTTGCGTATATTTCCTATGGCAAAAATGATGTCGATCCGGGGGATCATCCGGCGAATAAAAATGTTGAACTGCGCCTGGTGCCTGCCAGCGGGGGTGTATCCAAAACCATCGTGAAGTTATTTGGCGGACAAGGCACAATGAATGTGAATTCCTGGGCGCCCGATAACCGCACGATTGCATTCGTATCCTATCGCCTCAAGGAATGAAGTTTGCCGGGTGCCTGTATTAAGCAATAAAATCCTTTGTCATCACATTTGAAGCGTTAATTATTCCGCGATTTGGAATTTCCCTTGACACACTCATTATATTTAGTTAACATTAAGTAAACATTATGGCGGAGAAAAATAATGAGGAAACCTAGAGACGGTCAAGATACCAGGCAGCGTGTGCTTAGCTCGGCGATGACCCTGTTTGCTGAACAGGGATTTGCAGGTACATCGTTGGCGGATATCTCGAAGGATTGTGGGATCTCTGATGGTTTGATTCTGCACCATTTTCAGAATAAAAAGAACCTTTATCAGGCCGTGTTGGAACAAAGTGCGGATGAATATACAAAGGTGTTTGAATCAGTTAGAGAATCAGCCGGTTCGCCTCAAGCCATGATGCAGGAAGCCATGCTGGCAGCTTTCAAGTTCTGGAAAGAGGATACCAGCTATCAGCGGCTTTCATTATGGTCCTATCTGGAAGGGCAAAGCGGTTTATCCGAGAAAGAAGCGCAATTCACCGCTGGCATGGCACAGATGGTTGAACAGTTGCAAACCCAGGGCATGATCAATAATCAAATTTCGCCGGTTGTGCTGATGACCATGGTGATTGGGCCTATTCATTTTTGGCTGCGTTATCGTGAGCAGTTCAAGGAAACCCTGCAATTGCCAGACGCCTTGGATGAATTGGATGAGATATTTATTCGGCAATTATTGCAGGTTATTTCCATGATTAGCTCAAAGGAAGGTTAATTATGGCCAATGCTGGTGTAAGTGAGCGCTCCTCGCAAACTGCAAATTTCACCTGCTTTTCTCGAGGATGTGCCACACGAGAAAAAGAAGAACAATTTCGCGGCCCGGATACAATTGCTGAAAAGTTATTTCCCTGGCCTGCAAAAATAATATTGAATATTGATCCGCTGCGTAAGCTCTTTATCAGAAAAGTTATGCCGCCGGGCATTCATGAATATGTGCTGGCACGTACAAAAGTTATGGATGCTGCTTTTTGCGCAGCCCTGGATGAGAAATTTGACCAGATTGTGTTGCTGGGTTCCGGATTTGATTCCCGCGCGGTGCGCTTTGCAGACCGAAATCGGGGTACAAAAATCTTTGATCTGGATGTTCCCACCACTCAACAAGCCAAACGGGATATTTTCCGGCAGCGCAATGTGCTTGTACCGGATGAAGTGGTATTCACGCCTATTGATTTTGACAGCCAATACCTTGAAGATGTACTGCGTAGCGCCGGTTTTCAGTTTGGTAGAAAAACCCTTTTCTTATGGGAAGGTGTGACCATGTATCTCAGCGCTCAGGCGGTAGAAGATACACTTGATTTTATCCGCGCGTCAGCCGCGTCGGGCAGCAGGGTGGTGTTTGATTATATCTACGCTTCTGTGCTGCGGCAGGAGAATCAGCGCTTTGGTGAGGAGGGTGGTTATGAGATGGTTTCCAGGGTAGGGGAGACCTGGTGTTTCGGTTTGGAAGAGGGGGCTGTCGAGGTTTTTTTAAGCGAACGTGGATTTGATTGTGCCGCGCATTACAAACCTGACGATCTGGAGCGTTTGTATATGACACGTGCCGATGGATCGCTGTATGGCCGCATCAACGGTACGCATTGTATTGTGCAAGCAGTGGTGGAATAATCTGCGAACTGAGCAGCGTTTTCTCAGTAAAATAAGTGTGGTTTTGATCAACATAGGAGAAAATGTGATGTAGAAGGGTTTGTTTTCTACCATATATTGCGCGTAGCCAATAAATACATCAAATATACCTTATAACATATATCAGCGACAGAATATAAGCACTATGTAAAGCCTGTTTCTTCCTGGTTTATTTCTTTGCATAATCCAGATGCCGAATAATCGGTAATCGAGAAACTTTCAGCCAGGCAGCCAGGCAGATCAAACTCATGGCGAGATATAGACTGCCCATCAGGGTTACTTTGTTAATAAAATCTATTGAGATAAGCAACATACCAATAGAACCAATTAATGTGAAGGTACACATGATAATAGAGGACGCAGCGCCCATATCGTCATCCACCTGTTCAATCATCAGGTTCATACGGATGGGGCCCAGCATGTTACCAAACAATGATGCGGGGATCAAAATTAAACAAAAGACCAAAGGTCCCGTATTGCCAAAGAGTAGAATCATCAATCCACAGACAGCCACAACCAGAAAACTGAATTTGATAATTGAACGATAATTAAAACGCTTTGCTGCCTGAATATAAAGCAATGGGCCTAAAAGCAAAAAGACAGCATTGGCAGAAAAATAAAAGCTATACATCTGTTCACTGACCCCAAAGCCATCTACATAGATATAAGAAGAACCGGTAATGTAAGACATAAAGGCAATTTGCATAAAGGCAAAGGTGAACAGCAGGTACATCAGACTTTTGTTTTGCACAGCTCCGCGCAGCTTTTTGATGGTTGCGAGTATATTCCCTGTAGATTTTTTAGTGAGGGTTTCATCCATCAAAAATGTACCTGCGACACTGATCACACCGATGACGGTGAGCACAATAAATACACCACGCCAGGACATTGCATTCAGGATGAAAGCCCCAATCACCGGCGCAACAATGGGGGAGGTGAGCGCCATTGATTGAACAATGGCCAATATTTTTCCGCGCCTTTCTCCTTCAAAGGAATCTTTAATAATTGCATTGGAGATGGCGGTAGCCGAGCCGCAGCCAATGGCCTGTAAAACGCGAAATATAATCAATGCGTATATACTGGTGGAAAAAACACATAGGAAACTGGCCAGGGTATATAGCAATAATCCGGCAAGCAAAACCGGTTTCCTGCCGTATTTATCACTTAATGGGCCCCAGAAAAGGGTGCCGAGGGCAAAAAAGACAAAGAAAAAAACAATCGTCAGATTAACGAGTGCAGGGGTGGTATTAAGGTTCTCTACCATACTGGGCAGCGCTGGCAGGTAGATATCCGTGGAGAGCGGAATAAAAGCACTTAAAAAAGCGATATAGACAATAAAGCCTTTTTCTCCCAGTTTTGTTTGTGGGGCAGGGGCGGCCAATGTTTGGGCTTCGATGGTTTCCATGATGTGTATGTGCTCCAGGTTGATTGATTTCTATGCTGTGTGTGCTAAGTTGATCTTGCATTGCGAAAATTCCATTTTAACACGAATAATCATACTGGTAATGCTGATTTAAAGGAAGCAGGCACCTTTGTGTAATAAAGGCGCCAAAAGTGACTATTGATTCTTCTCCTAAATCTTGATTTTAATCAGAATTATCAGTATAATATAGTAACTAGTCTGACTAGTCAGCAGGAGCGTGCAATATGAACAATATTTGGCAATTACAGGAAGCAAAAGCAAAATTTAGCGATTTAGTCAGCAAGACGCTTGAGCAGGGGGTACAGATTATTACCCGTCGTGGCAAGAATACTGTTGTGGTGATGGACTATGACGAATATGAGCGCTTAACCAAAAAGGACATGGGGTTATCGCAATACTTGTTATCGTCACCTTTATTAAATTCCGAGCTAACGATCACACGTGATAAGAGTATGCCACGCCTAAATGAGATTGAACCATGAATTATTTACTAGATACCTGTCTCATCTCTGAATTCACAAAACGTGATCCAAACCCAATTGTTATTCAGTGGCTGGACAGCATGGATGAGGAAAAGTTGTTCTTAAGCGCCATTACCATTGGAGAAATTCAGCACGGTATTCAACGGCTGGCAGATTCCAAATGCAAAAATGAGTTGCTGGTGTGGATGAATAATGGCATTACGCAGCGATTTGGCAGCAGGATTCTCTCACTGGAAACGGAAACCATGCTACGCTGGGGATCCCTGGTTGCAGAAATAGAAAAAATCGGCCATCCCATGCCGGTCATGGATGCTTTGATCGCTGCAACGGCTCTGACCCATAACCTGGTGCTGGTCACACGGAATGTGTCTGATTTTTTAAATTGTGGGGTGCAGATGATGAATCCGTGGGAAGAGTAAATTTATAACGCATTCAGACATTTATGGTTTTTAAAACCCTAAATTTCTTTGATAGTTGTTGGATTTCACGGGTAAAAGCGTGAAAAGAAGCAATTATGCCACGCTCAATCTGACCCACAGAGCAGATTCTTTGCTATACTGATTTTGTAATACGTTCGCAATCGGAGGGAAATATGTGCAAGGTACGAAATTTTCTGGTTGTAGCGTTATTGTTAGGATTATTGGTGGGGTGTGTACAGGAAAGAAATACTGAAAATACTTCAGAATCAACCCCGTCTTCCATTTTCGTGCAAGATGAAGCTCAAGAGAATCCAAACAAGGCACCAGAAAAACCACAAGAAAGCCCATGCAAGACACAAGAAATTACTAGCACCCAGGAAGGAACTCGGGCAATCATATACATTACCTATCCAACTCAAACGGTCACGCTTACTCGGGCTCCAACAAAATCGGTTGATCAATTTGATGAATTTAAAAGAAATATGTATGCTACAAATGGGGGATGTGAATTGCCTTGTCTATGGGGACTCGCTCCAGGCGGAAAACTTGAAGATGTGATTGATGTTTATTTTGAATATGGTCTCATCAGAGATTACTCAAGGTCCGAATTGCCAGATGGTTTTCCAATCTATGTTTATCCGCCTGAAGATATAAATCTGTTTGGGCAAGGGGATCGATGGCACATTCAAGTACATACCACGGATGGGCTGATTGACACGGTGGAGATGAATGCAAGCTATTTAAAGCAATTCAACGAAGAAGGATTGGAATGGTTGCTAAAAGATTTAGGTAACCCGGAAGAGATTGAGCTGAGAGTATTCTTCTTGGATCGTCCAAACTCCATGTATGAAATGCATTTATATTATCCTGATAAAGGTGTTCGCATATCATGGAGAGAATTGGTGGAAAGCATAGAAATTGGCGATACAACATTTCAAGCAAAAATATGTCCCAAGGATTACGCTGCTCATTATGATCAAACTGATTTTGCATTACGGTATAGTCTGCCCCGGATCTATTCCTGGATACCTGGGAATAACCCATTTAAACAATTGGCCAATCCATTAACAAATGAAAACGCTGATGCCGATTTGGATCATTTCTATGAGACATACTTTGAATCAGAAACAGTCAATTGTTTTACATACAAAGGAAAGAAAGAATAAAATTTGGCGATTGGTTTGGTAAATGAAGTCACTGGACCATAATTAATAAGATAATCTATCCATATTCCATGAATTTAACATGGAAAACATGGAATTTATTTCGTATAGATATTATTTTCGACAATTCTATCGTTTGCAGGGCAGGGGAACACCAATTTCACTTCTCAAACGTCTCGCACATTGAAAGACTCATTCTTCGAGTGCTTCGTAATACGCCTGATCCAGTTCCTGATTGCTCAAATGCGCATACCGTGAAGTGGTTGTAATGCTGCTATGGCGCGCCAGTTCCTGAGCAATGCGCATATTGTTAGTGGCATTCAGCACCACAGTGACGAAGTAATGGCGGAAGGAATGCGGTGTGATGGTGCCTACGGCATCGGGTCCCAGGCATTCACGCACGCGCCGGTTGACCACGTCGCGGCCGGTTTGGGTGGAAAGTGGTTGGTACTGGTTGTATTTGCTCTTTTTGCCCAATGGGCGGTCATGGCGCATGAAAATCGGCAAGGTATGCAGCGGTTTTCCGGATGCGCCGTCCAGGCTGGCACGTGCTTCGATATACTCGCGCAAGACGCGCAGGGAGCGGCCGGTGAAGCGAATCACGGCTTCCTTGTTGCCTTTGCCGATGATAATGGCGCGTCCTTCATTGAAATCCATGGCGCCGCGGGTCAATTTGCAGGCCTCATGGATGCGTAAGCCGGTATCTGCCAGGGTAATCAGCAAGGCACAGTCGCGCAGATTGCGGAGATGATCCAGTTCGTCTTCGTACGGAGAGGTCTTGAGGGTTTGTGCATAGTCTAACACTTTCTGGATGTTTTCTTTGGAAAATTGCGGCAGCCGCGGCGGTGAAGTTGGTGCAGCCGATTTGCGCAGTGAGGCGATCTGGTGAAAGTTGATCTGAATCATTTCCATGGCCGAGAGATATTCAAAGAACGCCGTTACCGCGGAAGTGTACAATTTGCGCGTGGATGGCGAGGTATCCTGTAATGAGGAAAGCATCCAGTCGTAGGTTTCTACGGTCAGTTGGTCTAGCGAACCCTGCAGGTCGATTTCATGCTGCTTGAGGATATCCAGGTAGCGATTGATGCCTTGATGGTAAGCTTTGACGGTTTGTTTACTTTTTCCGACAGCCTTGAGCCTGTCCAGATATTGGTTGACCGCCTGGGAAATGCTGGTGTTTTCGTCCATGCAATCGCTCCTTATTGATGAGAATCAGTCGATAGAGAAAGTATATCATAGTTTAGGATAATGTAAGTTATCCAAAGCTATAGAATAATTATATAGGTGCTATACTCCCCTGCTTTGGATTAAGTTCATTTTATATAATACAGTGTATAATCAATTTCAATAATGAGGTATATTCCAGAGATAGCGCTATTGAAATTTCATATGGTATATTGCTAAAAACATAGGAGATCGCTTGTTAAACACAGAATTTTTATTGACTTCACTTGTGGTGGTTCTTATCCCTGGCACCGGGGTTATCTACACAATTTCAACAGGTTTGACACAGCACTGGAAAGCCAGCATAGCCGCAGCGTTTGGCTGTACGGCAGGAATCCTTCCCCATCTGACGGCAAGTATATTAGGATTGTCGGCAATCCTTCATATGAGTGCGCGGGTTTTCCAGGTTTTAAAATATGTCGGCGTACTATATCTTTTATATTTAGCCTGGACAATGTGGCGCGATAAAAGCGCTTTCAGATTTGATTCGAAAAGAAACAAGAATAATGCGTTTCAAATTGCGTTCAAGGGCATCATGATTAATCTTTTAAACCCCAAACTAACGATTTTCTTTTTTGCGTTTTTACCCCAGTTTATATCAGCAGAAGCGGCATCAACCACCAGCCAAATGATTGGCCTAAGTGCGGTTTTCATGGCTATGACCTTTGTTGTCTTTGTTCTATATGGCATATTTGCCAGCAGTGTTGGCAGCTATTTAATGAAGTCATCACAAGTAATCAAATATGTACAACGCTCATTCGCCGCGATATTCGCATTTATGGCAGTCAAATTGGCATTCAGTGAACAATAAATCGTGGGACGAGTAACTCCCCCACCCTGCAGTAAAACGACTCCTTTTATATAGCCTGCTTCATCTGAAATCTAATCAGGAACGTTTTATTCCTCATTTCGT
>JAEKNU010000062.1 GCA_016838895.1 Chloroflexota bacterium | reverse complement strand
ATCTCTTTTCAGTATAGCAAAACAGACCTCTTTAATAAGGTCTGTTTTTGTCTACTTTATAGGTTCCAGTTTAATATTCAGGACTCTTATTGTTATCTGTTATGTTACTTTTTTAAATCATCTTTGAAAAAACCTTCCAGAATGATGCTGATCACCCCCACGATGAGTGAGCCTAAAATTGCAGTCCAGAATGATTCAACTGTAAAGCCAACACCGAAATTTTTGCCAATCAGCCCTGCCAGATAAAACAGAAACGGATTGATCAATAAGGCACCGAGACCCAATGTGAGAATGATGACGGGTGCTCCAAGAATAATCATAATGGGTTTGATGATGGCATTGATCAAACCAAATACCAATGCCAGCCAGATAAATGATACCCAATCATCACTTTGCGGAGTAATTCCACGTCCATTTAAAAGCGCCACTGCTGCATATAAGGCAACAGCGTAAATAAACCAGCGAATAATTAGTTTTTTCATGCCTTATCCTCCATACTCATTTAGATTCCAAACTGGACGTTTCATCCAGATTAAGGTATTCAGGGCAATAAATCCAGTTTCTTGAAACCCTTTTTGATTTCGACCAGCCGGATAATTAATCATCAACGGACGTTGCCTGTTTTGTACTTTTGATTCAATGCTTTGTAATAATGCCAGGCTGGCTTCATATTCAAAGTCTCTATTGGCAACAAACCAGATCGTATCTGCGTAAAGTTTTCTAGCTTGCCATGAAGCAAAGCCAATCGTTTGATGATCCGAGACCGCTTCGTAGTGTTCTAGTTCGTTAATCTGCATGGTGGATTTTACAGTGGATAGAAATCCTGGTGCAAAATCTTTTACATGCAGGTTCAAATTCCAGGCAATATCTTGCGGAAATATCCTATGCAGAAGTTGCGCATGCTGCAGCCAATGTCTGGTTTTTCTCTTTCCTACCTGGATATTTTCTGGCAGTTGTAGGCTCATTTCATCAACATGCGGGTCTTTTAACCAATTCGTTCTGCGTGAAAATTCCTGAAACCCGAAAGTTTGATAAAGATGAACAGCCGCATCATTGTCTTCCCGAACCTGAAGCCAAACAGCCTGTACACCCTGCTGCGAAAGATGGTTCAATGCAGTGGTGGTTAGTTTTTTTGCGATTCCCTGTTGACGCCAGGTATCTTTCACTGCAACATTCGCAATTAAATAAGTCCATTTTCCATTGCGTTCAAAAGGAATAATCGATAGATTTCCGACAATATCCCCGGAACTGGTTTCACATATAAATCCGGATAGGGGATAAGAAAGCATCTCATTGGCGCCTTTTAACCATTGAATATTCTTGCGATTGCGCGCAGCCTGACGAATACGGTCAAGATAAGATTTACCATCCGGATCAATATAATTACCGAAACAATTTTCGATCAGATCTGCCACGGCAGCTTGATCAAAACGAATATCCAGTTTACGGATTTTGTAGGATTCAGATGGATATAAAGTCACAATATCATTTTACCTGATTCAACCAAAATGAATGTAATTTTGTGAACTGTCTTATTCATTTTCATGGATCAGTCCAATTCCTGCTTTTCAAGCAATCCGATGGCTAATAATTGGCTGAGAACGAAAATAGCAATGACCATGAGCATTGCGCTGGGGTTCCACCATTGAATCGGGTGCAAATCGAGAAAGATATTATAATCGCTGATATTTGCCAATAATGCACCGGGGAATAACCCCTGTGTGAGTGGTATCGCACTCAAAATGAACAACAAGACACATAATGCCAGCGCAATACCAGCAGATGAACTGGTTGATTTGCCAATTGTACTACCCAATATTGTCAGGCCAATTAAAGGCAATATCCATAAAAATAGATTCAGATTGATGATTAATAAATGGTGGAATGGGATTTCTCCAAATAGGATGATGATATAAAAGTATGCGATGATTGTGCTTAGCAGGAACGATATACCAATCAATAACATTAGAGACAGACTTTTGGCGAGAATGAAGCTGCTGCGTGATATCGGTTTGCTGAGGAATAAGGCGGCTGTGCCTTTTTCTTTCTCATTGGATACTGCACTCATCCCGATCAAAATGACCAAAATAAATCCGAACTGAGAAAAATTCTTTACATATTGCGTAATCGCATCAGCAATGGTTGGGTCAGGAATGAGCGCTGCATATTGCTGCATTTCTTCAATCGATTTAAATATTTCCGGTAAGAAAAATGCCGTGATTACTGAAACTAATGCAATCAGGATGAACACCAATGGAATTAACCAGATTTTGTGTGATTTGCGCAAGTAAAAAATTTCGTGACGCAAAACAATGGCAAAATTACCTTTACTACGTTTGGCAACGGGTAAATGCCAGAAAGATTCCTGTTTGAGCCATTGGTATGCAATGATTGGAGCAGGTAAAATCATTAACAGAAATAATGTTTCAGCAAACCAATAATTAATTCCCCAAACAATGATCAGAACTAGAACCATATCTACGATCGTATGGTAAAGGATGGCAGCCAATAGTATGATGGGTTTCTTTTTAGAATAAGAACGCCATACCCATACAGATAATGAAACATGTAAAATAATGGCCAGCATTCGTTCAACAAACGGTAAAAATCCACCACCTGGCAAATTGATGATCGGTAAATAATGATCTTGAATTAATTGCCATTGAGCAACATCAATTTGTAAAAGAGAAGGATCATTTAATTTCAGAAAGAGTACAGTGGTAATGTTTGCGCCGACAAAGATCGCGCCGAGGATGATGGCTTCAATACCGCCATGTCCAATTCCCAAAGCAATGGCAGATAAGCCGGATGATTTCTTGTGATTCACTTTCTCTATGATGAACAGAATCAGCCAACGTGTTAATTCCTCACAGATACCTGCGGTCAATCCTAAAATAATGGCAGTGCGAATTAAATCCGATCCGGTGGCAATTTGTAAATCCGCTATCCAATTGATTTTCCCTAAAAAATTGTTCAGTGGTAAATGAATGATTTGGGAGAAGATAAAACTGCCAGCGCCGATCAGAAAGAATATCCAGGATATTCTCCAACGTTTTCTGAGGAAATAGAAAAGGATGATGGGGATACTGAAACACAGCAGGATGGAGATGAGTAGTTGAAATATATATTCATTCATGATTGTTACTGACCTTGAGGAAGATATCTTCCAATGTTGGATGCTGCCATTCCAGCTTTTCAGGTGCAACATTGTTTTGACTGCATAAGTACATCAGGTTCTCTTTAACTTCTTGTGGATTCTCTACAATAACTGTCAACGCAGTATGCTGTAGATCAGAAGAAATGCACCATGGTTTGCTTTGGATGATCTGTTCAAACTCACTAAGTATTAACTGATCAGATTCGCTTACTTCCAGGCGGAATGTGTTTGACACAGTTTTTCGCAACAATGTGTCAATATCTGCCTGAAGCACTAATTTGCCTTCATGCAAAATGGCAATCTGATCGCATATGCGTTGAACGTCATCAAGGATGTGACTGGAAAAGAAAATCGTCATGTGTGCTTTTAGCTGTTGAATGAGTTCCAATACTTCATAACGCCCGGCAGGATCCAGCGAGCTGGTTGGTTCATCAAGCAGCAAAATGGATGGTTGGTGAAAAATTGCCTGTGCAATACCCAGGCGTTGCAGCATACCACCTGAGAAGCCAGAGATTCGGCGTTTTGCAGCGTTTGTAATATTGACAATACGGAGCACTTCATCAATTCTTTGCTTGCGTTTTTCAGGCGAATATTGATGTAATTGACCAATATAATCCAACATCTCAATGGGCGTCATCCATCCATAGAAACGCGGACTTTGTGGTAAATAACCAATACGGTTTTTGACCGCCATCTCATCCTGGTTAATATCCATACCATGAATGGTAATTTTTCCGCTGGTCGGGTGACTCAGACCACAGATCAATTTGATTGTGGTCGTTTTCCCGGCTCCATTCGTGCCTAAAAAGCCAAAGATGCTTCCTGCAGGCACCTGCAGATTCAGATTATTAAGTGCAAGAACTTCTTTGTATTGTTTACTTAGTTCAGTGCAGTGAATTGCTGACAGGCTATTCATCTTCCCTTCCGGCCAGAAAGTATACGATAGGTCCAATGATATTAATAAATAACACCACCAGAATCCATACCCACTTTGGTCCACGTACACGTTCTCTACGTAGTAGGTCAACCAAAGCAAAAATCAATAGAATGATTTGGATGATTACGATTGGCAATAAAATGGGTAAATATTGGGTAACTTGGGATAATCCATTATTCGTCATTGTTTGACTCCTTTGAAACTGGGTGAGTGATGAATGCAAATTTATGCAATCGGTGTTCATTTCCTGGTTTGTTTTCAGCAAGTGGTTTTACAATTTCGCCAAATGCTTTTCCAAAAGCTAACATTTCCTCGTGATTAACATAGAAATAAGTTTCATTGTATCCAACAAAATCTTTCGCAAGATTTATTTCTTCGGGTTGATCCAAATACCGCTGAAAACCATCCAAAATTGATAATATGTATTGCAAAAAATATTGAAAGTGTTGATCTTTGTTAACATGCTTCATATCTTCTTCACTGAGATGTGGGGGCTGAGTCACACTGTAAATATTCTCCAGTGTTCCTTTTACAGAGCGGCTGTCAACAACTTCAATCAAATCGTTATCTGCAAGAACGCGCATTTGACGGTAGATGGTTGAGACTGGTATATTATGCAGTTTGTGTGCTATTTCCTTGGTGGAATATTGGTGCCCAGCCAGAATGCTCAGAATTTGCAAGCGAATAGGGTGCAGAATTAAATCAGTCTTTTTCATAGAGTGTCCTCATTATCATTATCAATAATGATAATGCTAAATTAGAAACGTGTCAAGCGTTAAGGTGCATATTTGTTTTGCCTGGTTCTTGATGCTATACTTACTGCCAATTGACGAAGGAAATTATGCAAAAAAATAATCAATACAAAATGAATCGCAAAGAATTAAAACTGATTACTAAAATCTGGTGGCCGTTGGCTGCCAGTTGGTTAATGATGGCAGCAGAGCAACCCATACTAACCGCGACAATTGCGCGGTTGCCAAATCCTGAGATTAACTTAGCTGCTTATGGCGGCATTATTTTTCCAATCGCATTAATCATCGAAGCACCCATTATTATGCTGTTAGCTGCCTCGGTATCCTTGTCGAAGGATATAAAATCATATCGAAAAATGCAGAAATTCATGATGATTTCAGGCTTTGTGCTGACCATCATTCATATCTTGATTGCAGTTAGCCCGCTTTTCTATGTGGTTACAGAACAGATTATTGGAGCGCCAAAAGAAATTATTGAACCTGCACGTATGGGGCTCATTTTGTTAACTCCCTGGACATGGGCCATTGCTTATCGTCGCTTTAATCAAGGGGTGCTTATTCGCTATGGACATTCTGATGCCGTCGGCGTAGGGACAATTATTCGTGTTTCCACTATCGTGGGTGTAATGTTGATCGGATATTTTACGCATCGTTTTTCTGGCGCGGTGGTAGCTGGTTTTGCGCAGGGTATGGCTGTATTGTTAGAAGCGATCTATGCAGGATATCGGGTAAAACCTATAGTAAATGGACAGCTCACAAAAGAGCCTGAGACAGAAGAACTTACCTGGAGGGCTTTCTTCAATTATTATATTCCATTGGCGATGACATCCTTCATCACAATGCTTTGGCTGCCAATCAGCAGCATGGCATTAAGTCGCCTTCCCAATCCACTACCATCTTTGGCAATTTGGCCGGTTATAAACGGAACGATATTCCTGTTCCGTAGTACTGGCATTGCATACAATGAAGTTGTGGTTGCATTGTTAGAGAAAAAAGGCATGAGCATACATTTGCGACAATTTGCAGGTATTCTGATCGGGGCCATGACCCTGGCATTGGGTGTAATTATTTTTACACCTGCATCCACTTTCCTGTTTGTAAATATAAATGCATTGCCGGGGAATTATGGTGAACTGGCGGCAAGCGCATTTGCGCTGTCTTTGATCATCCCCTGTTTGGCGACTTTACAGAGTTGGTATCAGGGAGCCATATTATTTGGGAAAAAAACTCGCGGTATTCCCGAAGCAAACATCTTTTCGATTATTGCTGGTGTACTTATTTTTGTGGGTGGCTATTTCCTGAAAGACATGACAGGTCTGTATATTGGAATGGCTGCATATTTGGTAACCAACTTCGTACAAACCGTATGGCTGTGGGTACGTTCCAGGCCAATTATGGCACAAGTAAATCTGCGAGATCAAATAGCATAATAAAAAAGAGGTCATGGAGAATGATTCCATGACATCTTTTTTTTACTCGCTTCATTTATTCGACAGTGAAACCAACTTTAATGGTTACCTGCCAAAAAGCAATATTGCCCTGATCAATTTGTCCGCGGGTTTCTAAAACCTCAAACCAGCGCATATCTCTAACAGACTCACCAGCTTTCGTAATTGCATTTTGAACAGCGTCTTCAATGCTTACTCTTGATGACCCAACTAATTGAATGATTTTATAAATATGTTCATCCATACCTCACCTCATATATTCTAAATGTCGTTTCTGTCAATATCTATTTTACTTGTTTTCTTCGTGAAACAAAATATAATGCATAGGTTCCATGCCCAATGAGCGATACGTTTTTTGTGCTGCCAGATTCTCTTTATCAACATACAGGCGGAATCCACATACATTCTCTTCCTTATTCGCCATTTCTTTGATGCGGGAATACATGGTACGATATAATCCTTTTCTACGGTGGCTGGGGGCAACATACACAGATTGTATCCACCAAAAGACGCCATTACGCCAGTCACTCCATTCCGTAGTAATCAATAAACATGCGGCAATATTGCCATCTACTTCAGCAACAATGTAGAATTCGGATGCAGGTGAGGCGAGTAATGCATTTACACCAGCATTTACGGTACCTGGATCAAGTTTTATGTTTTCAGTTTCGAGCGCCATAGCGACATTGTATTCAGCAATGATGGCGGCATCTGGCAATGTTGCCCGACGTATTATTAAAGCCATGAGGTCTCCTTAAATTAACGTACTCCATATGAATGTGCAGATTGTTCTTCATTTCGATCTGTAGCGGGAGCAGGGGTGGGTGATAGTGCAGATATTTCACTATACATTTCTTTTGTCATTGGGATTTCCAGCGCTTTTAATGAACTTTCCAATTGGTTAATATTTCGTGCACCAAGAATGGGCGCTGTGACTGCCGGATTACCAGCAACCCACGCCACTGCTAAACTGGCGGGTTCATAACCATGCTCATTTGCATAATTGACAAAGCGCTCAACGGTATCATCCACCAGAGGATCACCATAACGGGTTTTGTAAATGTGGTTCGCATTCAATCGGGACGAGTCCTGTGCGGTATTTCTGAGATATTTACCGGTTAAGACACCACCTCCCAGCGGACTGTAGGGGAAAACTGCAAGATTTTCTGAAGCTGCCATTGGTAACAATTCAACTTCAGCCTGCCTTTTAACCAGATTGTACATGGGTTGAATCCCTGCAAATTTTGCCAGGCCTTGCATGCTTGAGATGCCTAAGGCTTTGGTAATTTGCCAGGCTGCAAAGTTACTTGCCATGGTGTAAAGAATTTTCCCCTGATGCACCAGATCATCTAATGTGCGCAAGGTTTGTTCAAGGTCAGTACGATCATCAAAACGATGGATGAAATATAAATCAATACGATCGGTATTAAGACGCTTAAGACTGGCTTCTGCTGCCTGCATAATATGCCTGCGTGATGCACCGCCAGCATTGACATCATCCCCCATATTGAAATAAACTTTGCTGCTGATGATTACATCATTACGGCAATGCGTAATCAGCTTCCCCAAAATTTCTTCAGCCTTTCCCTTTTGGTACATGTTCGCACAATCAAAGAAATTGATGCCGTGTTCCCGGCATTTATGAAATAAATCTGCTGAGGTATTTTCATCAGCGTCCCCACCAAAAGACATGGTACCATAAGCAAAGCGAGACACTTTAATGCCGGTGTTACCTAAAAATCGATATTCCATGGAAATAACCCTCCAAATATAGGATAATGATCCTTGACAGGTTTGGTTTCATACGAATACCAAACCTGCGATAAAATTGTAGTGGAATTTATTCTAATAATGTTCTAATATATAAAAAGCAGACCGTTTATATGGTAATGCTATAATCATCACAGTTTCAGGATTTGCCAAACAAAAAAGGAAAGATTTCAATGATGAGATTTGATCGATTTACTGAACGCGCCCAGGAAGCAGCTCAAAGGGCTGCTGAAATTATACAACGTTATGGGCATAATCAGATTGATACTGAACATATTCTACTGGGTCTGATCGAACAGCCGCAAGGTGCTGTACCTCAGATTTTGGAATTGTTAAAAGTAGATCCAGTTGAAATCTCTGAACGGCTGGACTATATCTTGAAAACAAGCCCAAAGGCAAGTATCTTTGGTGGCGGAGCAGGGCAGATATTCATTACGCCGCGTGTAAAACGCATTATCGATATTGCAAACGAAGAAGCCAACAAATTAAAAGATGATTATATTTCTACTGAGCACATGTTCCTTGCTATCTTGTCAGAGAAAAATACACCAGCTGCCAGATTGTTAGAAGGAACCGGAATCACGAAAGAAAGAGTCAATGATGCAGTATTGCAATTGCGTGGGGGACAACGTGTCACCGATCCGCAGTCAGAAACTCGTTTTCGTACATTGGAGAAATATTCTCGTGACCTGACAGCATTTGCGCGTGAAGGTAAATTGGATCCTGTTATTGGTCGTGACAAAGAAATATTGCGTGTAATGCAAGTGCTTTCCCGTCGTTCAAAAAACAATCCAGTATTAATCGGTGAAGCAGGTGTTGGTAAAACAGCCATTGTTGAAGGACTGGCTCAAAATATTGCCAGTAATGATGTGCCTGAGATATTAATGGGCAAACGCGTAATTGCTTTGGATCTGGGATCCATGATCGCCGGCTCGCGCTTCCGTGGAGAATTCGAAGAGCGGCTGAAAGCTTCTATCGAAGAAGTACAGCGTTCCGAAGGGGAGATTATCCTTTTCATTGATGAACTGCATACCATGGTTGGGGCTGGTGCTGCACAAGGTGCAATGGATGCTTCGAATATGCTTAAACCGGCATTATCACGTGGTGAACTGCAATGTGTTGGTGCAACAACACTTGACGAATTTCAGAAATATATTGAAAAAGACTCCGCATTAGAGCGTCGTTTCGCTCCGGTGTTTGTTGATGAACCAAGCATAGAAGAAACGATTCAGATGTTATTTGGGCTACGGGACCGGTACGAAGCACATCATAAAGTACGTTTTTCGGATGAAGCTATCAAAGCCGCTGCTCGTTTATCTGATCGATACGTTACGGATCGTCATCTTCCAGATAAAGCTATTGATTTAATCGATGAAGCCGCGGCAAAATTGCGCGTGGCTTTATATTCTCTTCCGCCAGAATTGAAAGAACTAAAAACTGAAATTGAGAAATTGTCTTCTGAAGAAGAACAGGCAGGCGTAGAACGGGACTATGAACGGGCTGCCCGCATGAAAGCAGAACGTTTACGCATCGAAGAGCAATTCAACGAACAACGGGATGTCTGGGAAGCAGAACACAAACTGGATGAAATCGTGGATACCAATGACATTGCCGAAATTGTAGCGCAATGGACGGGTATTCCTGTCAGCCAGATGATGGAAACGGAAGCAGAGAAATTACTGCATATGGAAGAACGCCTGCATGAACGCATCATTGGTCAGGATGAAGCTATCAAAGTTATCTCTGATGCGATTCGTCGGGCGCGCTCCGGCATGAAAGATCCCCGTCGCCCGATTGGTTCATTTATTTTCATTGGACCATCCGGCGTTGGAAAAACAGAATTAGCCAAGGCTTTAGCAGAATTTATGTTTGGTGATGAAGATGCGGTTGTTCGTTTGGATATGAGCGAATATCGTGAAGAACATACTGTCTCACGTTTATTTGGTGCTCCTCCAGGGTATGTAGGTTATGAGGAAGGCGGTCAATTAACTGAATCTGTTCGTCGCCGTCCATATCGCGTTATCTTATTCGATGAAATTGAGAAAGCACATCCTGAAGTCTGGAATTCCTTATTGCAAATTCTGGATGATGGTCGTTTGACAGATGGACAAGGACGCACGGTTGATTTTCGTAATACAGTTCTGATCATGACCAGTAATCTGGGTACGGAATATGTGAATCGTGGTGGCGCTTTAGGTTTCCTGCAAAAATCAAGTGCAACAGCAGAACAACGGGAAGCACATCAAAAAATTGAGAAAGCACTCAAAGATGCCTTCCGTCCTGAATTCCTTAACCGTATTGATGATGTAATTATGTTCTCACCGCTATCCATGAGTGAGGTGATTCACATTGTTTCGATTCAGATGAAAGAAGTGCAGGAACGCTTACAGGAACATAATCTTCAGGTACACCTGACTGAAAGTGCTATAAATTGGTTGGCAGAAGAAGGGTACGATTCTGCGTTTGGAGCCAGACCTTTACGGCGTGCTATCCAAAAGTATATTGAAAGTCCGCTTTCGATAAAATTACTTTCTGGAGAATTTGCCGAAGGGGATACGGTATACGTGGATGTAGATGAAGAGCAAGAGATTGTCTTTTCGAAGGAAAAATCAGCCAAAAAACCTAAAAAGGTTGAATCACAAGTAGATGCTGAATAACAAGAAAGTAGATTGATTTCTGAGATGCACTCAATTCGGGTGCATCTTTTTTTTCTGCATATTAATGATTGCGATATACTTAAGCTATGATCACTTTCCGCGAACAAGCACTGGAGATTATTTCACAACTTTATCCATTTTGTAAATTGCCTGAAGATTTGCAAATGGAAATTGTTGATATGAACCCGATTCGCAGAGTAAAGAAAGGCAAGACAATCTACGAATTAGGTGATGAAGCTGCTGCCCTTTATATTGTTATACAAGGCACGGTTGGTTTAAATGATGTATTTGATGATGGCACATTTCGTCCGGAGATGGCGATTAATGCAGGTGAGATGTTTGGCTTTGAAACCATTCAGGAAGAGACCTTCCAAAATCAGGCAGTAGCCTGGAGTGATTGTCTATTGCTTGAATTATCATATGATTTTTTGGAAAGTGCTGCATCTGTTGATGCAATATTCAAAAAAAGCGTGTTGTTTTTATCGAATTGTTTAATGCGTTCTTCCCATACTCATTTCCCGTGGCGAAATTTAGAAGAAAACATTCTATATGCAAACCGAAGACATTGGATGGTTTTATTACTTAAATTAATCCTGCCGATATTTTTGCTACTGGCATTAATTCCATTGGCCACTTACCTTGTGGCAAGCCAAACAGCTTATGTTACACCATTGATGGTAACAACCATTGGATTGGTAATTATTGCGGGTTACAGTCTATGGGTGGTTCAGGATTGGCGCAATGATTATGCTGTAATTACCAATCAACGGGTTGTCTGGCAGGAAAAGGTCATTCTGCTATACGAGAGCCGCCAGGAAGCACCATTGGATTCTGTGCTGGCGATCTCAGTTAATACCAGCATGTTAGGTAGAATGTTTTCTTATGGGAATGTAATCGTACGAACCTACGCCGGCATCATTGATCTTAATCAGGTGCCTTCTCCTGAGGAGGTGGCAGCTATGTTGGAATCACAATGGCAGCAAGCCAAGCGCGGCACTGTGCGTGCAGAACAATTTGCGCGCGTGGAACAAATGATTAAAGAGCGCTTATTTCATACAGCAGAGACAACGCAAATTCCGGCAATTGAAGATGTAAAACCCGAGCAAGTTTATCACCCCCAACGTAGAGGATTATTTGACTGGTTGGCAGATGTTTTCCAATTACGTCTGGATTCACAAGGTATGGTTCGTTATCGCACTCATTGGTGGATATTGCTGAAACGTATATTTTTCCCTGGATTGGTCACTTTATTGTTATTGATTGGGGTAATCCTTAATCTTCTAAATATTTTCTCCTTATTAACCCTAAATACGCTCCTGTTGCTTACTGGCCTTCTGGGAACATTGTGTATCTTTTGGTTGGTGTATGAGTATGTGGATTGGCGCAATGATATTTATATTGTTACGCATGAATTTTTGATTGATGTAAACAAAAAACCACTGGGTTTGGAAAATAAAAAAACTGCGCCATTGAGTACGATTCAAAGTGTGGAGTTTGAACGAATTGGACTTCCCGGATTATTATTAAATTTTGGTACAGTTAGTATTCGAGTCGGTGAAACAACATTGACCTTCGACAATGTATATAATCCTGCGGAAGTACAGCGTGATTTATTCAAGACGATATCTGAACGTGAAAGAAAACGCAAAGATCGTGCTGTTGCCGAAGAAGAGCAGCGGCTTACAGACTGGATCGAAGTTTATCATCATCTAAGCGAAAAGGAAGATAAGGATTTTACGGAAAATATATAATATTTAAGGTAAAATAATAGTATAAATTATTGATAGAAAATGAAGGATATTTTAAATGGCTGAGTTAGATATTGTTACTGTACCAAATGACATTTTGCGCAAAAGAACGCAAAAGGTTGTCGATTTTGATAAAAAATTTAAGCAACTGGTTGATGACATGGTAGAAACCATGCGTGCAGCACCAGGCGTTGGTTTAGCAGCACCTCAAGTCGGGCTCTCGAAGAAATTGATTGTTGTTGAATATGCTGAAGAAAAGGATGAAGAAGAGGAGGAAGAAGCGCCAAAGAAATTATATGTCGTTGCGAATCCTGAAATTATCAAAAAATCTGCAGAAATGGAAGTTGGCATTGAAGCCTGTTTATCCGTTCCTAATCTGATCGGTGATGTTGAACGTCATATACAAATCGTGGTAAAGGGACAAAATAAAAACGGGCAACCCATACGGATTAAAGCCAAGGGTTGGCTGGCACGTGTTTTTCAACATGAAATTGATCATCTCAATGGTGTCTTGTATACCGATCTGGCTGAACATGTCTGGCAGCCAGAAACTGAGGAAGAATTAGCTCAGGCTGCCTAGTAATTCTTTATGTATCTGAAACATTTATCACTTGAAAATTTCCGACTGATTACCCGCCTGGACATGAACATGCCTCGGCGGCTTCTTTTGTTCGTTGGGGGAAATGCTCAAGGCAAGACAACGATCCTGGAAGCAATCTACTATCTAGCAACCTTTACCAATGCACTCTCAGCCGCGGACCGTCAATGTATTAATCTATTAACTGCAGAGCAAAATCCGGCAGTAACGCGCATTCAAGCTCAGTTTGAAAAAGATGGTAAAGACCATGATATTGAAGTTCGTTTAATCATGGAAACAGTCAACGGCAATACCCCCCGATTTCGCAAAGAAATATTAATGGATGGTGTAAAAACCAAAGCCCACAAAGCAGTAGGTTTTTTCAATGCGGTAATTTATTTACCCCAAATGGCACGTCTACTGGAAGGTGGCCCGGATGAACGCCGACGTTATTTGAACTTTGCACTGACACAATCCGATGCTCATTATGCCACACATTTAAGTCGATATTCAAAGACACTGAAACAAAGAAATGCCCTATTAAAACGATTACAAGAAAGTGGTGGAAATCATACCCAACTTGTATATTGGGATCAATTGCTTGTCAAGCACGGCAGCTATTTATTACAGGCTCGTTTCCAGGCTGTGAAAGAAATTGAAAAGATCGCAATTCAGGTTCATCAGAAGTTAACGCATGGTGCGGAAACTATTCAATTGAAATATCAACCTGCTTTATCAGATCTCAATGATGAAAAGGTGGCATCCTTATTTGCACAGGAGGCAGACTCATTTCAACATGACTATCAGTTGCTGTTGGAACAAAAAAGAGTGCGCGAGATTCAACGCGGTATGTGTTTATATGGTCCCCATCGTGACGAATTACTGCTTTTTGCCAATGGATTGGATCTAAGCAAATATGGCTCACGCGGGCAAATTCGCACAGCAATATTAACGCTCAAATTGTCAGAAATGCTTTGGTTAAAACAAAAAACCGGCAGTTGGCCAGTTTTGCTGTTAGATGAAATCTATGCGGAGTTAGATGCACAACGTAGGGATGATTTGGCCAATTATCTACTAGAGACTGATCAGACCATTATTACAACCACTGATACAGCACAGTTTTCGGAGGAATTTCTTTCAGCTACGAAGATCTGTGAGGTCAGCCAGGGTGTGGTGAAAAGCCGTTAAGTTATTAAAGCGGGGATTTAGCCGGGATGCCTACTCTGCGGGGAAATTGTGGGGGAGTGGATGCAATTTTATCAATATAGATCAAATATCGATCTTCAACTACCCCAGGTAAAGTAACCTTATGAAGCTGGCGAATATGCCCCCCTAATACCTGGATTGCTTTTTCTGCAGCTTGCGCTTCCGCTGGACCAGTCTCCCCTTTTTGTGCCAATACAGCCCCTGAAACAGATACAAAGGGTAAAAGAAATTCCATCAAGACAGGCATGGCCGCCACTGCTCTGGCAACTGCCCAATCATATTGTTCACGATGTTCATCTGATTGACCCAAGTCCTCTGCCCTGGCTTTAATCACCTGTACATTGCTCAGATTCAGTTTTCCAGCGATGTGTTCGCAAAAGCGAGTTTTCTTCCCAACAGATTCAACGAGTGTCAATTGCATTTGAGGAAAAAGGATTTTTAATGGAATCCCCGGGAAACCTGCACCTGTACCAATATCGATTAGTCGACGAGGTGGTTTATTTTTCACAATGCTATAGCAACTTAAAGAATCCAAGAAATGTTTGGTAATTATTTTTTCTTTGTCACGAATTGCTGTTAAATTATGAATGGAATTCCATTCCATAAGATCTTGCATATAAATAACAAATGCATCAATCTGATTTTGATTGAGCGATATTTGGAAAAGATCATAGGCATATTGTTTCAGGGTTTCCATAACCTTTTGTATTATACCGTAGTTGATTTGGGGAACTTGCAAAACTCCGTTATAATTTCAGGATCATCTGCCAGTCAGGATTAAGGAGTCATTTATGAATACAGCGCCAGCAAACATTAAAGCTATCATTTGGGATATGGGGGGCGTATTAATCCGTACAGAAAATCGGCAACCACGTACAGCGCTTGCGGCACGATACGGTTTAACCTATGAGATGTTGGAAAGCATTGTCTATGGTTCCCGTTCAGCCGGACAGGCAACAATTGGTTCGATCAGTTCTGAAGAACATTGGAAAAGTGTGCAGTCTTTATTGAAAATACCGGATGAATCTCTGGAAGATTTTAAAAACGAATTCTGGGGTGGGGATGAATTGGATAAAGCGTTGGTAAAGCGTATTGATCAATTACGGCCGGAATATAAAACAGCATTACTGAGCAATGCCTGGGATGATGCCAGAGAAAATGTTGGCAGGAAGCATGAGTTTTTGTATGCTTTTGATGTGAGTGTATTTTCTGCGGAAGTGGAAATGGCTAAGCCAAATGCTAACTTTTATGAATGGATGTTGGATCAACTGCAAGTATCGGCTGATGAAGCGATTTTTGTTGATGATATGTTAGAAAATGTTATAGCAGCGATAGACCTGGGAATACATGGTATTCGGTTTATTGATCGTGAACAAACCATTAAAGATTTGCAAGCAATGGTGTCATTTTAATATGTTAGATATTTTATATCTTTCAGATGAAGAAGTGCAAATACAAACAAATCAGCGGCAACTTCGTATCGCAGTGATTGCTGATACGCATATTCCGGATCGTGTAGATCGATTACATCCCCAATTGTTACCTGCAATGCAAGAACAGAAAATTGATCTCATATTGCATTGCGGCGATGTTATCAGCCAGGATGTTACAGACACATTGAAAGAAATTGCACCTGTATTAACTGTTATGGGGAATCGCGATGCTTTTTTTACTGGCGCGAATCATCCATTCAAATTATTAATAAACGTATTTAGTACGTCTATTGGCATGTTTCATGGCTTTTTATCTATGCAGCACTATTTCACGGATAAGCTACAGTATATTTTACAAGGTTATCATTTCGAAAAATATATGCAAATTGGACATTCCCTTTTCCCTACAGCAGATATTCTTTGTTATGGACATACACATACGGCAGAAATTCGTAGATATCGAAAACAGTTAATTATTAATCCGGGAACCGCAGGACCATTGCCAATGACAGGCAGTTCTTCATGGTCGGTTTTGGATGTTTATGATAATGGCAAAATGAGTGCTTTTTTTCTGCCATTGTGTGGATTTAAATATAAACAGCATCAATGGATGCCTATGATGGAATCCTGATAACTGCTGGATGCAATCAATATAATCCGGTATTTAGCCATGGTATGTGTCATGATATAATGCCAATGTGAAATAGAAAAAGTTACTTTTCACCTTATACGCATTTGACATTATTTAAGGATCCTATTCAGGCAGCTTGAAAATGCAAATAAAGAAAACCTCTCTAAACAAGTCATTATTCCCTCCGTTTATTGCCAACAATCGATTTGTGCTACTCTTTTTGATGATTGTTATTATTGGGCTAAGCTTTATGGCTTGTTTATGGTTTTTGGATAAATCCTATATTGTTTATTACATGGAAAAAGGTAAAAATCTGTTTCTTAGCCAGGCTGAACAAATTCGTGACAGCGAAACCTATTTGCAAAAAGAGAACGGACTACCTACACTTTCCCTGGATATCCCTTTTGATTCTTTAGAACAAATAAAGCAAAAGCGTGTCGAAGCCATTAATACTGGCGTACTTCTATCTACCGATGAGGACCTGGTTAATGCAAAAGCTATATTAGATAACGGGGCAACAGTAAAAATCGAAATGCGTTTGAAGGGAGATTGGGTAGACCATATTGAGAGCCAAAAATGGTCATACCGGATTCATGCCAAAGGGGATGGACAGATATTAGGGATGACGAATTTCTCGATTCAGTCTCCGGATACACGTCAGTTTTTATATGAGTGGGCTTACCATAAACACTTGATTGAAGAAGGTATATTAACAACGCGATATAGTTTTATTAATGTTGTTGAAAATGGCGAGTTTAAAGGTGTTTATGCCATTGAAGAAAGTTTTACAACAGAGTTAATTGAATCTCAACAATCCAGAGCTGGTATTATTTTACGATTTGATGAAGATTCCTTATGGATCAATCGCGCGAATTTTATTGAAGACAGTCACGAAACTTACAACCTGGCATTAACCCAAGGCTTATTTATGGTGACGGAGATGGAACAAGCCAGGATAGAAGTATTCCAATCAAAAAGTGTCACAGAAGATCCTGTTCTGAAAGAAGAAGCGCAAACAGCAATTTCATTATTGCGTGGTTATCAAAATGGCTCATTGAGTGCTGCACAAGTTTTTGATATTGAGAAATTTGGAAGATTTCTTGCAATAACCGATTTTTGGGCAAGCAACCATGCTACGTATTGGCACAACTTGCGATTTTATTACAATCCTGTTACCTCCTTATTGGAACCGGTTGCCTATGACGGTGACACAGCTCGTTATCCATCAAGCTCATTAGCAAAAATTTTTGGAGAGGAAGCGTATTTCAAAGATGCGGCGATACGGCGAAGTTATGCTGCAGAACTTGAACGACTGACCTCGCAGGAATATTTACTGGAACTGGAAAAGAAATTGTCAGATGAAATAACGCCATTCCAGTCCGCCTTATTGGAAGAATACGGAGAGACATTAATTTCCACACCTTGGCGTTTCCTTGAATCAAGGCGGATCTTGATGCAAAATCAAATACATCCGCCATTCCCAGTTCAAGGTGTCTATGCAATTGATAAACAAGGTATATCACCTATACTCACAGTAAAGCTCAATAATTTGATGATTTTGCCAGTAAGAATTTTAGGGGTTGAAATCATAACCAATGATCAAACGATTTATATAGATGAAAGTCAGTTAGATATTAAAGGTGATCTCCTACAATCAACAGTATATCCAGAAATTAATTTTATTGGTGCAGAGGACAGCATACCAGCCCCTCAGGCGAATATAAGCGTATCATTATTCTCAGAACAGTTCTCTGCTTTACAGACATCTGAAATAAATCAATATAATGCGGTCGTCCAGATTTCCGGTGTAAGTGAAACACACCGTATTCCATTAATGCTGGACAGTATTGAACAAAATATAATAAATCGTCCCCAGGTATTATTTGCCAATGCAGATGATGTATTTGATCAACACCCATATTTAATTAAGCAGGATGAACAGACAATTATTATTGAATCAGGGGATTGGACAGTTACTGGTGATCTTATCATTCCTGAACAATATCGACTCATTATCATGCCTGGTACAACCCTTCGTTTTGATGAAGAAGCGATTTTGTTAACCAGTAACAGAATTCTTGCGAAAGGAACCGAAGCCAACCCCATTCATCTAACGGCTTCCCAAAATCATTGGGCTGGGATTGTAGTTTTATCTGCAGAACAGAAATCGATCCTAAATTATACGATGATAGAAAATACCGCCAGCATCAATAGAGAGGGATGGATCTTAACAGGCGGTGTGACATTTTATGAAAGCCCAGTGCGCATATTCTATACAAGTTTCACTGATCATATCGGTGAAGATGCCTTAAATATAATTCACAGTGAGTATGAGCTGGTTTATGTAAAATTTTCGAATAGTGCTTCTGATGCATTGGATACAGATTTTTCAGATGGCCTAATAGAACATTGCAGCTTCAATCAAATAGATGGGGATGCAATTGATGTCAGCGGTTCAAAGACAACAATCAAAGATACGGTTATGACAATGATTAGTGATAAGGCAGTATCCGCTGGAGAAAACAGTATCGTGAATATCACAGGAATTACTATCGATACTGCCAACATAGGTATAGCAAGCAAGGATTTATCAATTGTAAATGTAAACGAAATTGATCTTAAACATATCTCACTGGCTGGCTTTGCAGCCTATATCAAAAAACCTGTTTTTGGACCTGCAACAATTGTCGGTAAATATGTCATGCAGACAGATGTAGAGATACTCGCGTTGGTGCAAACTGGCAGCAGTGTGACCCTGGATGAACAACCAATAGATACACAAGATTTGGATGTCAGCGTATTATATGATTTAGGAATTCTTGGGAATTGAATTATTTTGATGTTTTAATATCAAATCCTTGCAATATTGCAGGGACTTTTTTTAAATAATTAATAATGTTGTTTATATCAAATATTTGAATGGGATTATAATAATCAGATATTCTTTGCTATAAGTGAGCCCTAATATGCGAATTAACACAAACAACAACGATGAGACCCTTTCTAAATCTACTGTAAAAATTTTTGATTTATTTGTATTAAGCGCTGTTTTAATTATTTCCATGTTAGCAAGTGTTGTTGTTGGCGTGTACTACTTTGAGAAAGATGATGTTAAGTACTACTTTAATTCGGCGTACACCTTTTTCAATGCGCTGATGCATGAAGAACTGCAAAACGAAACATACCTATCGCAAAACAATGGCTTGGATACTTTATATTTGGATATTCCATTTGATAGCGTCAAATCAATGATGGATAAAAGGAAAGATGCTTTGCATATGGGGATCTTGTTGTCCTCTGATGATGACATGGTCAATGGACAAGCTTCATTAAATCAAGAAACGAAATTCAAGATTGATCTGCGCCTCAAAGGAGATTGGGTTGATCATTTAACGACATCGAAATGGTCATATCGCATTCATACCAAAGGTGATACTCAAATATTCGGTATGAAAAAATTATCAATTATGAATCCTGAACGAAGACACTTTCTTTATGAATGGGGATATCACCAGCATTTAATCATGGAGGATGTACTGACAACAAGATATGAATTTATCAATGTCATTGAAAACGGAGAGAATAAAGGAATTTATGCGATAGAAGAAAGTTTCAATGTTGAATTATTAGAATCACAGGAAGAGCGGCAAGGCATAATTCTTCGGTTTGATGAGGATGCGCTTTGGATCAATCGGGCAAATTTTGCGGAAGAAAGTATGACAATGTTAGCGGATGCCAGGGCACAACCCTTGTTTATGACAACAAATAATGAACAAGCTGAAATTAAGGTATTTCAGAGTACCTCGATTGCTGCGAATCCTGTGTTACAGGCACAAGCCGAAACAGCCATTGCATTGTTACAGGGATACATTAACAATGAACTACCAGCAGAACAAGTTTTTGATACCAAAAAATTTGGGTATTTTCTTGCTATTACTGATTACTGGGGTGCAAATCATGCTACGTTCTGGCATAATTTGCGATATTACTATAATCCTGTTACTTCGATGATTGAGCCGATTGGATATGATGGAGATAGCTCTGCATATGCTGTAAATCAACTTGCGTATATTTTTTCAATGGAGACCTTTTTTGATGACCCGGCATTGCATAGGGCGTATGCGTCTGCATTAGAGCATATCACTCAGCCAGAGTACATGACGAATTTGCGATCTCTCCTTCAACCTGGATTGGATAAATATATACCCGCACTTCAACAGGAATACGGGGAAGAGACGATCGGTGAACCCTGGTATTTTTTGGAGTATCGCTCAACCTTATTAAGAAATCAAATCAACCCGCCATTTCCTGTTTTGGGTAGGTATGCACTATATCCATCTGAGACTGAACAGGGGATATCCTTTAAAATTAAGAACTTGATGATCTTTCCTGTCACCCTGATTTCATATGATATTCAGCTTAGTGATTCTGTTGTGACGATTGAAGCGTCTGAAACAGAAAACAAGGGTGATTTGCTTAATAAAGCAGGCTCACCGGAAATTACATATGTAAATGAATTAACAAAAGTCTACGCACCTCAAGCAGAATCTTATATGTCAGTGTCAGCAGAACTTATGACGCAGATTCAAACCTCAGAGGAACTATCAATATTTGCAAATGTACAAATAACAGGTTTGTCGCGTATCTATCATGTACCATTACAGACTGAGAATCGTACACCGGATTTGGTATCACGACCAGTTGCTTTATTTGAACAAGCAAAAGATGAATTGTCAATGCATTCATTTTTAACGATTCAAAATGATCATACAATTGTGATAAAACCAGGGAAATGGGATGTGAGTGGCGATTTAATTATTCCACAGCAATATGAATTAGTGATTAACCCTGGAACAACCTTGAAGTTTGAAGAAAACGCCATTATGTTAATTGGTAATCGACTGTTAGCGAAGGGACTTCAGAACCAACCCATTACGCTGACTGCACAGAATGAAAACTGGGCCGGACTCGTTGTGTTATCTGCTGGGCAATCTTCAACAATAGAATATACATCGATTGAAAATACTGCAAGTATCAATCGAGAAGGATGGATTCTTACCGGTGGCGTTACTTTCTATGAAAGCCCTGTTTCTATAAAGAACACGATATTCAAAGATCATATTGGTGAAGATGCATTAAACCTGATACATAGTGATTATGTATTGGATACCGTATTTATAGAAGGTAGTGCATCAGATGCCTTGGATACTGATTTTTCTGACGGTGTTATTAAGAATTGTCGGTTTAACCAAATAGGCGGTGATGCAGTTGATGTAAGTGGCTCAATAGTCAGTATCACTGATACAACCATGATATTGATTGCTGATAAAGCTGTATCGGCAGGAGAGCAAAGCAAGGTAAGCATTAAAAATCTAATTATTGATACAGCAAACATAGGTATAGCCAGTAAAGATTTGTCCGTTGTGGAAATTGAAACAATTAATCTTCACGATATAAACTATGCGGGATTTGCTGCCTATATAAAGAAATCAGTTTATGGACCGGGTACAATTAATGCAACAGATGTTATTCATACTAATGTAGAAAACTTGGCTATCGTGCAAAACCTGAGTGAGGTTACGTTGGATGGAATTACGATGGAAACGAATGAGTTGGATGTTGGCGCATTGTATGATTTGGGTATCCTTGGTAATTAGTTGTATGAAGTACAAAGAACGCACAAGCCAATGAATTTTATATTAATAGTGGATAATGAATATTCTTAAAGAAATACGAAAAACTTGACCTATTTGGATAATCTTGCTATAATCATTATTTATGTGTAAAGGCTAATATTGGCCGTTTTTGATAGGGTTAATTTTCTTTGCCAGGTGACAAATTCAGGAGAAACCAATGGCTTCAGTTTTGCCGACAAAATCTTACGCGCGTATTCCCAGTATTTATGATTTCCCCAACCTGATTGAAATACAATTAGATTCCTTCTTGAGATTGAAAAAGGATGGCTTGGGTGATCTATTTAATGAGATATCACCTATTGAATCATATAATCGTGGAATAAAATTATTCTTTCCCAGCAAGACCCCTGAATCGGAACAGTGGGGTTTAAAGTATTGGTTTGGTGATCCAAAGCATTCTGTCGATGAGTGTTTGGAGCGTGACCTTACCTATGCTTCTCCATTGTATGTATCCGTTTTGCTGGCCGGACCGGAAATCCCTGAACCAATTAAACAGGATATTTTCCTGGGTGATTTTCCGGAAATGACTGAGAAAGGCACTTTTATTGTTAATGGAACAGAACGTGTTGTCGTATCACAATTGATTCGTTCACCAGGTGTTTATTTTGAGGCGCCAACTGAACGTACAACCGGGCATCGTTTGGCGATGGCTAAATTGATTCCGGATCGTGGTGCATGGATGGAATTTGAAACACGTAAAAATGATTACCTCATTTTGAAATTCAATAGAAAACGTACTGTGCCGATTACGATTTTCTTACGTGCTTTAGCAGCAGTGAATGATCAGCTTGGTGACTCTCCAATTAAAGAGGGCACTGATGAAGAGATCATGGCTTTGTTTGAGGATATTGATAACGATGTAGATCGCATGTATATTGCATCCACCATTCGTCAGGAACCGGTATGGGACCTGACACATAAACAAACAATTGGTGAAGCGGCATTGCTTGAATTCTTCAAACGCATGCGCCCTGGTGATCCTGCCACATTGGAAAATGCACGTCAATTCTTTGAAGAACAATTATTTGACCAGAGACATTATGATTTAGAGCGTGTTGGTCGATATAAATTGAATCAAAAATTAGATCTTACTGAAAAAGTAAATATCAATCATCGTATTGTATCTACTTGGGATGTGGTGAATATCATTCGTCACATGATCATGATCAACAACGAAATTGTAGACAAAGATGATATTGATCATTTGGGTAATCGCCGTGTGAAAACAGTTGGTGAGTTGATCCAGAATAAATTGCGGGTCGGTTTACGCCGTATGGAACGCGTTATTAAAGAAAGAATGTCAATCCGTGACCAGGATCAGGTTTCACCAGTGAGCTTGATTAATATTCGTCCGGTGGTTGCTTCTTTACGTGAATTCTTTGGCTCAAGCCAGTTGTCACAGTTTATGGATCAAACCAATCCATTGGCAGAATTGCGTCATAAAAGAACACTCTCTGCTTTAGGCCCAGGTGGCTTGCGCCGTGAACGTGCAGGCTTTGATGTTCGTGATGTTCACCATTCTCATTATGGACGTATTTGCCCGATTGAAACCCCAGAAGGCCCTAACATTGGTTTGATTGGTCGTTTGGCTTCTTTTGCGCGGGTAAATGAATATGGCTTCATCGAGACACCCTACCGGCGTGCATTAAAAGTGGTTTCTTCTGATAGCCCATATTTGGAAGACAGATTATTAAAAGAAACGCTGAAGAATGAAAAAACAGGCAAAGTAATTGCAAAAGAAGGTCAGCGTATTACAAAAGATATGATCTCCGATATAAAGAAATTAAAACGGAGTACGATCTTTGTAGAGCCTTTTGTATCTGCAGAAGTTGAATATCTGGCTGCTGATTCTGAAGATAAGTTTGTGATCGCTCAGGCAAATACCATTTTGAATGAAAAAAATGAATTTGCAATGGATCGAATTTCATGTCGTTACCATTCTGATTTTATTACCACAACAGGCGACAATATCAATTATATGGACGTTGCCCCGCATCAGGTTGTCGGTATCAGTGCAGCATTGATTCCTTTCCTGGAGCATGATGATGCGAACCGCGCTTTAATGGGTTCAAACATGATGACGCAGGCTGTGCCTTTGATTCAGCCTGATATTCCCATGATTTCCACAGGTATGGAAGCGTTTGCTGCCATTGACTCAGGCCAGGTACTGGTTGCTGAAGAAAATGGTGAAGTGCTTTCTGTTACCGGTCGACAGATTAATGTGCGCACTGAAGGTGGCGAAATTCGCACCTATCAATTACGAAAATATCAACGTTCGAATCAAAGTACCTGTATCGACCAACGTCCGGCTGTTGAAAAAGGCCAACGTATAAAACGGGGCGATATCCTGGCCGATTCTTCATCTACCGTTAATGGTAATTTGGCTTTAGGTCAAAATGTGGTTATTGCTTTTGTTTCCTGGGAAGGTGGCAACTTTGAAGATGCAATCCTGATCTCAGAGCGTTTGGTACAGGCTGATCAATTTACATCCGTACATGTTGAAAAACATGAAGTTGAAGCTCGTGACACAAAATTAGGTCCTGAAGAAATCACCCGTGATATCCCGAATGTAGGTGAGGATGCCATTAAAGATCTGGATGAGCATGGTATCATTCGCGTTGGTGCTGAAGTAGGTCCAAATGATATTCTGGTTGGAAAGATTACACCGAAAGGTGAAAAAGAGTTAACCCCGGAAGAGCGTTTACTGCGGGCCATTTTTGGTGAAAAATCACGTGATGTAAAAGACACTTCATTGCGTATGCCGCATGGTGAACGTGGAAAAGTGGTAGATGTTAAAGTGTTTACCCGTGAAGATAATGCTGATTTATCTGCCGGTGTGGATATGATGGTTCGTGTATCTGTTGCACAACGTCGTAAAATCACCGCTGGCGATAAAATGGCAGGACGTCATGGAAACAAAGGTGTTGTCTCTCGTGTAGTGCCGGTTGAGGACATGCCATTCCTGGATGATGGTACACCCGTAGATATCATTTTGAATCCCCTTGGTGTTCCAGGTCGTATGAACATTGGGCAGGTACTTGAGGCTCATTTAGGTTGGGCAGCAAGGAAACTGGGTTTCCGTGCGATTACCCCTGTGTTTGACGGATCAACTGAATTGGAAATTGAGGCTGAATTAGCACGTTCCTGGTTGATAGATTACACCTGGAAACAAACTGAAATGAAAGCCTGGGAATGGCTCAAAACTCAGGACTATACCGCAGAATCCATTGAAGATGATGATGAAGTTCGCTTGTTGTATCTTGAGCAATGGTTAGGTGATCGTGATTACGACGTATACGAACTATCTTCTGATCAGTTATTTGCTCGTCGATCAACAATGCGTGAATGGCTTAATGATGCCGGATATGATGCTGACAAGGTGTTAGCTTTTGAAGATCGTAGTGAGAGTAATCGTCAAGCTGATCAGGAGTCGGACCTGGCTGCGATTGATGCATGCCTGAAACTCTGGCTAACTGAAAATGGCGTCAAAGTAAAAGATGGCCTTGCAGTTGAGGCGCTACGGAGTAAAGCAGCGGCTTATATGGCAAAAACAGGCGCACCTGTTCCAATTCTTGGTAAACAGTCCTTGCGTGATGGAAAAACAGGCTCAGCTTTTGACAAACCAGTTACTGTGGGTGTTATGACTATGTTGAAGTTGCATCACCTTGTTGAAGATAAAGTGCATGCTCGCTCTACAGGACCGTACAGTCTGGTGACACAACAACCATTAGGTGGTAAGGCTCAATTCGGTGGTCAACGCTTTGGTGAAATGGAAGTATGGGCACTGGAGGCCTATGGTGCAGCCTATACATTGCAGGAGATGTTAACTTACAAATCCGATGATGTTATTGGCCGTGTCAATGCCTATGAGGCAATTGTGAAAGGTGAACCAATTGAACCACCAGGATTACCAGCGGCATTCCGTGTGCTTGTCAAAGAACTGCAAAGCCTCGGATTAGCTGTAGAAGCTGTCATGGAAAATGATGAAATTGTGCGTTTCGGAAAGGATGAGGAGCGCGTCAAACCCCCTAAACTGGAAACAGGGTTGCTCGGTTTAGGAGAAGGGCTTGATAAACTTTTATAAGCCATTCCTTGACGGATAAAAGTACAGCGTGATATAATCATCCTTCGTTGTACATATATAAAAAATTACTGACGAATTATTTTGAAGAAAGCCATTGAGGCCATCAGAACAGCGATGGCCTCCGTTATTGAAAAAAAACAAGAATACAAAAAGCGAATCAACGCACAAGCTATTATGAGATCGGAGGCTAAACGTGCCAACTATTAATCAAATGATCCGAAAAGGGCGCACTACAAAGAAGGGTAAAAGTAAGTCCCCTGCATTGAGATTCACTTACAACTCCATGAAACAACGCCGTACCCGCCAGCCTGGTGGTGCACCGCAAAAACGTGGTGTATGTACTGTTGTTCGTACCATGACTCCTAAAAAACCGAATTCCGCTCTTCGGAAGATTGCTCGTGTACGTCTCACCAACTATATGGAAGTAACTGCTTATATACCTGGTGAAGGGCATACATTGCAGGAGCACTCCGTAGTTATGGTTCGTGGTGGACGTGTTCGTGATCTGCCTGGTGTTCGGTATCATATTGTTCGTGGCACATTAGATGCTACCGGTGTAACCAAACGTGGCCAGGGTCGTTCAAAGTACGGTTCGAAAAAACCAAAATAACAATTATTTTACGCTGCGGTAAAAATGGAGAATTTGCATGCGAAGAACTAAACCAGAAAAACGAGTAACCAAACCTGACATTCGTTATAATAGTGTTACTGTTCAATTCATTATTAACCGTTTCATGAAAAACGGAAAAAAGAGTTTGGCAAATCGGCTGATGTATGAAGCAATGGATATCATCAAAGCAAAAACCAGCCGTGATCCAATGGATGTATTAGACGAAGCATTGAAAAATGTTGGTCCAATCATGGAAGTACGCCCTCGTCGTGTCGGCGGAGCAACCTATCAGGTTCCCATGGAAGTACCCACTCACCGGCGTATGACATTAGCCATGCGTTGGATAATTGATGCTGCACGTAAACGATCAGGCCGTTCCTTCTCTGAAAAACTTGCTGGCGAAATCATGGATGGCGCTTCAAGTCAGGGCGCTGCCTTCAAAAAACGCGAAGAAGCTCATCGTATGGCTGAAGCGAATCGTGCATTTTCACATTATCGGGTATAAATTCGCCGGGTATAATGTAGTTGTAATATAGGTATCTACGTATGACACGCACTTTTCCACTAGAGCGCTACCGAAATATCGGAGTAATCGCCCACATTGATGCTGGGAAGACGACAACGACTGAACGGATATTGTTTTACACAGGTAAAACATACCGTATCGGGTCGGTTGATGATGGTACAACTGTAACTGACTGGATGGCGCAGGAAAGAGAGCGTGGCATCACCATTGTTTCAGCCGCAGTATCTGCCGAATGGAAGGGATATCAAATTAATATTATTGATACCCCAGGACATATTGATTTTACTGCTGAAGTTCAACGGTCTTTACGAGTATTAGATGGCGGGGTTGTTGCATTTGATGCAACACAAGGTGTAGAACCCCAAAGTGAAACTGTTTGGCGACAAGCTGATCGGTATGGTGTTCCACGTATTTGCTTTATCAATAAAATGGATCGAGTAGGCGCATCCTATGAGATGAGTATCGAGTCCATTAAACAACGTCTCGGAGCGAATCCAATCGCAATCCAATTACCCATTGGCAGCGAATCGCAATTCCGGGGAGTTGTTGATTTAATTGAAGAAAGAGCCATTTACTGGAAAGATGATCTTGGTTCCGAAATGGAAATTTCTGAGATTCCTGCAGATTTAGTTGAGAATGCTCAATTAATGCGTCAGCAAATGATTGAACAGGTTGCTGAACTTGATGACGAACTGATTGGAAAATTCCTTGAAGAACAAGAAATCACGAATGATGACCTGAAACGTGTATTGCGAACTGCTACAATTGCTGGTGTTGCAACACCTGTTTTATGTGGATCAGCCTTGAAGAATAAAGGCGTACAAATATTACTTGATGCAGTCATCGATTATTTACCTTCTCCTTTGGATGTTGCTGCAATCAAAGGTACTGATCCAAAGACTGACGAACTTGTTGAGCGACAAACCAGTGATGATGAACCATTAAGTGCACTTGTCTTTAAAATTGTGACAGATCCGTATGTAGGCCGTTTGGCATATATTCGGGTGTATTCAGGTGTTTTAAAGCAAGGTGAAATGGCTTACAATCCGGAAAAGAGTAAAAAAGAACGCGTAGGTCGATTAATCCGTATGTATGCTGATCGTCGTGAAGATTTGACAGAAGTATACTCAGGTGAAATTGCGGCTATTCTTGGTTTAAAGAACACCTTTACCGGCGATACACTTTGTGCACAACACAAACCAGTGATTCTCGAGAATATTTCATTCCCTGAACCCGTTATTTCTGTTGCTATTGAACCGAAAACTACGATGGATCAGGAGAAGATGTCTGAAGCATTGCATAAGCTTTCCGAAGAAGACCCAACCTTTAGAGTGACAACAGATGAAAATACCGATCAGACCATTATTTCAGGTATGGGCGAGCTCCATCTTGATGTTTTGGTTGATCGTATGCTGCGTGAATTCAAAGTACAGGCCAATGTTGGTAAACCACGTGTTTCTTATCGTGAAACCATTTCCCGCCCAGTAGAAAAAGTAAATTACAAATATGTAAAACAAACGGGTGGTCATGGTATGTACGGCCATGTAGTTATTGCCATTGAACCCACAGCTCAGGGTAGTGGCGTAAAGTTTGAAAATAAAATTGTAGGTGGCTCCATTCCGAGAGAATATATCTCGGCTGTAGAAAAAGGGATCATGGATGCTGCGGATAGCGGTCCGTTGGCTGGATACCCCATTACAGATATCAAGGTGAGCTTGATTGATGGTTCATCTCACGAAGTGGATTCAAGTGAAATGGCATTCCGTATTGCTGGTAGCTTTGCATTACGTGAAGGTATGGAACAGGGTGCCCCGGTTTTACTTGAACCAATTATGAAGGTTGAGGCAATTATCCCGGAAGAATATCTGGGTGATGTTTTGGGACAATTAAGTTCAAGGCGTGGTGTAATTCAGGGCACAGAAATGCGCTCCGGAAATGCGCAGGCTGCTCGTGCTGTTGTTCCTATGTCGGAAATGTTTGGGTATGCAACTGAAATTCGTTCTGCAACTCAGGGTCGTGGCATTTTTTCAATGGAATTTGAACATTATGCCCCGGTTCCCAAGTCAGTGGCAGAAAAGATATTAAATTAATCCTACCCTATCAAGCGTGATTTATCTGCTAAGTTGTTTATGGAGAGTTTGAACTTATGGCAAAAGAAAAATTTGATCGATCAAAGCCACATTTAAATGTGGGAACAATGGGTCACATTGACCATGGTAAAACAACATTAACTGCAGCGATAACAAAATACTGCAGCATG
>JAEKNU010000061.1 GCA_016838895.1 Chloroflexota bacterium | reverse complement strand
TACATAATGGTTACAAAGCTTGCAGTCGCTTTTAAAGGGACAACAACCATTGAAGATCCCAAAACTCGTGATGAAAGCAAATCCAATATTATTAATGTGATATTGTCAAGCCCCCGGTAATTTGTTTCTATCTGAGCTACAATATTTGAAGCTTGATTTCTATAATTACCGTTATCAAAACAGGATATATGATCATCTAATCAATAATAGTTTTAGTTAATACGTCCTTTGCTTATCATTAGAACCATTGTTCCGATATTTGTTGATAAAACTCCTCTAATGACAATTTATTTTCATTATCACACCAAAATTGATCTATTCGTACTGGATTGCAAATTCTATATAATTCTCTGAATTTGTTACGTTTATTATGCTCTTTTTTTGTTAAAGAGTGGCTTGTTATGTATGTAAATAAATCTGCAATATCTAGTAATATTGGATTTTCCCCGCTTTCTTTTTTCAATGTTTGTACATATTTATGGGTAAAAAATCGTTGTATTCCGATGCGCATATCAAACCAGAATTTTTGAATGGTTTTTTGTTCATCAGGGAAGAAATACGTTTGAATATGGGGATTAATAAACTTTATTCTCTCTAATCCACTCAATGCCCCTTGACATGCAAAACCATACATATGTGCTTGTGTAACATCTTTGTTAACATAAATGCCCCCGCTAATTTTCTTTGGGTATGTATCATAATGTACAACTCCGACACTAAAAACAGCTTGATATCTATTAAGAATTTGCAAAATACTATTAACCATTACCCATATTTGCTCATCAGTAAAATTTCTCCACTCACTCTTTTCACGCCCCAAATTATTAAATATTTCATTACAATGTAATCTTTTTCCTTCAAAAACCCTATTTATTTCTTGTTCTATTAATTTAGCATTACTGTTATTTACCCCCACGATCCCATATGAAACGATATCTTTGAATGAACTTTCATCCCCAAATAATATCCTTATATTTTTTTGTGAATTTTCTGTTTGGCCCCAAGAGTATTTTTGACGATTAAAGCTTTCTTCTGACATTTTACCTGTGCCACAATATACTTTATATCCATCATCTACAATAGTATGCCTTTTCTTTTTTACCATAATTTTCCTAGTTTATATACTAACAACATATTTCATTATTCATTGTATTAGTTTGGCGATGTTTATATTATATAATTTACTGATTATTTTTAAATAATTATAAATATCCCCCTGAACCGTTTTACCTGGCGCTAGGTTCCCGGTTCGAGCTAAAATAAAGGATGTCGTTCGCTCACAAAAGGAGTTTTCATGAAGTATTACAAGTACAAAGATGAAGAGAGTGAAATCGCTCCGGGGATGGAATATCTTGAAACTGATGATGGTTGGGCTATTCGACAAATTGCTTTCAATGGCAAAGAGCACCTCGCATCAAATAGAAAATACCCCAACGGAAGAATGGGGTTGGCAGACCAGCAATGTGACTTTGACATTTTTGAAGAAATTATTCCAATTTCCAAACAAGAATTTGATAATATATGGAACGCCCATTTGACTATTCATCAAGATGAGTGGAATGCAATAAAAGAAATCCACCCAATTGGAAAAGAGGTAAAAGGTGTCATTGAAATTTTCTTTCCGCAAGGTGTTATTGTAGACCTGGGTGGAAATGCCTTAGGTGTTGCTGATTATGCTGCCTGTAAAGCCTCAACAACGTAGGAAAATTTGTACACAGAGCACCATATCACTGCTATAGTTGATGGGTATGACGAGGTGAATCAATGGATTATCCTCAACTCCCCTCAAGTACATAAAGAACGTACACCGCGCTATTAACAGCTTAAAATGTTAAGTTTTATATTGTAGATAATGGGTATTATCCTTATCGTTATCCCCCTGAACCGTTTTCCCTGGCGCCAGATTCCCGGTACCCCCTGCGGGGTACACGTACCCAAAGGGCATGTATCGTTTTGCGGGTCGAGGCGTCAGCCCCCCGTTTGACATTTCCCCTCTATCTCCCTGATAATACAACTCATGGAATATCAAATCGGTGATTTCGCCAGCATATCGCGCCTGGGCATCAAAACCCTGCGCTACTATCACGAGATCGGCCTGCTCATCCCCAGCCGCATTGAACGCGGCAGCGGCTATCGCTTTTACGATGAAAGCTGCCTGGTGCGCGTGCGCGCCATTCAGCAGCTTAAGGCGCTGCATTTCTCCCTGGCCGAGATCGCTGAACTTTTAGGGGATAGTAGCAATGCCGAGCTGCTGCGCCGCAAGATGCAGGACAAGCTAAGCGAGATTGATACCCGGATCAATCAGTTTCAGCAGGTACGCGGGCGCTTGCAATCCGCGCTGGCCATGCAATCCGTGCCGCCGCTGGTATGCAGCCCCATCATCGAGAAAACCCTTCCCAATCAGCAAATCGCCTCCATACGCTTCAAGGGACCTTTCCAGCAACTGGACGCCATGATTCCCTTGCTAATGCAAACCTGTGCGGATGCCGTCTGCGGAGCGCCCTTTTCGCTGTTTTATGATGATCACCCCTCCGAAGAAGATAATGACATTGAAATCTGCGTGCCGGTTTCCCGCAACGTCGATCAGGGAGAAGTTCATACCCGGCAACTCTCCGGCGGCCATGCCCTGACAATCATCCATGAAGGCTATTACGATCAGATATCGCTATCCTATCAGGCCCTGGTGGATGCGCTCAACCTGCGCCAACTAACGCCAGTCTATCCCACGCGTGAGCGCTATCTGGTAGGCGGGTATGCTGAAAGCCCAGAGGTCACACAGCAGTACCGTACCGAGATTCAATTTCAAGTTGCCTGCCCCGAGTCCTGATCTGAAACAAAAACACTCAAACATCTGTATAGGATAGTAGTGATGCAGCACGAAAACCAACCATGCGCTGTATCAAAATATCCGTTTCAGGAGCATATCCATGAATGATTCCAGGCAAACTGAGGGCAAGCGCAAACGGCGTATCTCCCCGGCAGTCGCATTATGGTTCATCGCGCCCATCTTTGGCGAACTGTTTTCCGGTTCCGCGCCTTTGAATGAATATCTGAATCCAATTACCATTTTACTTTTCGGCATGCTGTACGGCAGCGGCGCCATCCTGATCCGCGAGTTTATCGTGCGCTTCAAAAAAGGCTGGATCAGCCTGCTTTTGATGGGTATGGCGTATGGCATCTATGAAGAAGGCCTGATGGTGCGCTCCTTCTTTGACCCCCATTGGGTTGACCTGGGCAAGCTGGGTGAATACGGCCGCGCTGCCGGTGTCAACTGGGTCTGGACGGAACACCTCACCATTTACCATGCCCTGATCAGTATTACCGCCAGTATCGTTTTTGTCGAGATGTTGTACCCCAAACTACGCAAGCAAAGTTGGGCAAAAACCCGCGGCATCATCTTTCACAGCATTGCTTTTACAGCAACCCTGCTCGTCGGCGCGCTGATCAATCCATACGACGCACCGGACTATTGGCTGGGCGCGTGCTGGCTGGCAATCATTGGACTGGTCGTGGCTGCATGGCAAGCTCCGACGGGTTTGAAAGAAAGCGCACCGCATAAGTGCGCACGTCCACGCCGATTTTTGTGGTTCACTTTCATGGCTACCTTTGTGTATCATTTCCTGCTCTATTGGATACAAGAAAATAACAGTCCCCACTTTGTTGTAAGCATGCTGCTTATCGCGGTATATTGGCTATTCATGCTTTGGCTGATCTATCGCTGGAGCGGCAATTTCAAGGGTTGGGACGACCGTCACAAACTGGCCCTGATCATTGGCGGGCTGTCCTTTTTCCTGGTCATTGGTCCGCTGACCACCGGCGCAGAGGTGCCCATCTTGTATTATTCAAATCCGCTGTTTTTGGTACTGCTGTGGTTGGCGTACAGGAAGGTGAATAAACGTGTGAATATAGAGAGCGAAGACTCCACGGCAGTTATCCAGTAAAGAGAACCGATTATATCTATTGAAAGACAATAAACACCCCCCATCTTAAATTTGATGTTTCGAATGCGGGGTGTTTTTGTTTCCTTATCGCTGTATAATTAACTTTAGCAATCACATTCATCGTGAATCAATACAATTATCCCCCCAGCCAACGATACATTACCGTAACCAAATCCGGTTGCTTATTCATCTGACAATCCCTTTATCGGTAATATTAACTGAACATACGCCAATTGATTGTAAATTATTCCTTTATCAATCGATTTGTTTTTATTGATATTCTCTGCCGGGTTAATTGGATCAATGTTTACAGCGTATACATAATATCCTGGCAGCTTTGGGAGTACTATCATGCAGACTATTTTCCGTTCTATGATTCTTCTGATCTTTTGCCTATGTGTTTCCTGTCGACCGCAAATTCAACCTGATAAAATCGATGAAGCACAGGAGGTCAATCCAATTCAGGCATTTCTGGCTGATCAAACCGTACTCAGCCAGGGTGATTGTACTGAACTTACCTGGACGGTTTCAGCGGGTTACGCCATCGAGATGGACGGCGAATCCTTACCTGAGCATGGACAAATGCAGATATGTCCAACTTCTACAACAATCTACACCTTGAAGGCGATTCGAAATGAAGGTTCTTTCGAGCAACAGGTTGAGATAATCGTGGAAGGGAGTGAAGTACCGGTTATAACTGGGTCACAATCAATTGAGCCGGGTACGCCGGCGTATCTTAATGGCTCATGGCAGCGGCTGGGCGGTCCTCCTGGAGGATTGGGGTATGACATTCGTATGAATCCGGATAACCCTGACATCATGTATGTCACGGATGCGAAAGCAGGCATTCATAGAAGCGGAAATGGCGGTATGAACTGGATACCTGTCAATCAGGGAGTTATACCTTTTAGCGGGCAGACATACACTGTATTTTGTGTCACCATTGATCCACATAACGCTGACCGGATTTGGATCGGCACACAGTTCACGGGTCAAATATACCTCAGCACAGATGGTGGTGACACCTGGCAGGAAAAAGACGCCGGCATTGCCTATGAAGGTTACAGCGTACGAGGCATCACCATCGACCCATTGAATCCTGATATCATTTACGCAGGCGTAGAGGTTTCCAGTGCCAGTTGGAATAAAGAACCAATTGTCAAACGTTTTGATCTACCCAAAGGAGAAGTTTATAAAAGTATCAATGGGGGAGCATCCTGGCAGCGTATTTGGGTGGGGGATAATTTAGCCCGATATATCTGGGTGGACCCGCGTAACACCAATCGGATTTATGTCTCCACTGGTATATTTGATCGAGATGCTGCCAACTCGGATGTTCCTAACGGCGATTGGGGGGGAGTAGGTATCTTACGAAGCGACGATGCAGGCGCCACTTGGACAGTCCTCGATTCAAAGAATGGCCTGGGCGGATTGTATATCCCCAGCCTTTTCATGCATCCGGAAAATCCGGATATGCTGTTGGCTGCAGTAACCAATTCCAGTGATGCCGCGGGCGCATATTTAACGCGTGATGGTGGTGATCACTGGGAAATGATTTTAGCCATGCCGGAAGGCTACGGCGCTGAAGCTGTCGAAATTTCAACCCGTAATCCTGATATTTGGTATGCTGCCAGTGAGGATCATATCTGGCGTAGTGATGATGCCGGTGAAACCTGGCAACACTTCCGATTGGAAGTTTCCAATCGCGAGGCTGGTATACCCATTGATTTGCAGGTGGATCCACGGGACCCCATGCGTATATTTGTTAACAATTATGGTGGGGGTAATTTTTTGAGTACAAATGGCGCTGAAACCTGGCAAGAAGCCAGTAGTGGATATACCGGATACGGTGCTTTCGAGATGGGCGTATCGCCGATAAATCCTTTCCTGGTGTTTACCAATTTCTATTACAGTATGGATGCCGGTCATTCCTGGATTGGGAAAAATACGCCCGGGTTCAGCAGTATTCGCTTTTTTATCCAACCGGATAGTGGAGAAGAATACGTGATTGCTGGAGCTGGAGACAGGATTTGGACCAGTCCAACGTCAGAAATTAATTGGGAATACATTCAACTGGCAGATATTCCAACTGAACTTCAAGAACAGAGGCCTATGGTTCTGACCGGATTAGCAGTGGCGCCTTCCGATAATCACATAATGTATGCCGGATTCGCGAATAACATGTGTGCTAGCCGTGACTGGAATAATTGTTATGAACCAACACCCGGGTTATACCGCTCGACGGATGCCGGAAAAAGCTGGCAGCCTATCAGTGAGTCGACATTTAAACAAACATCCATTCTGGCCATTGCTATTCATCCCACTGACAGCCAACAAGTATATGTTGCAACCAGCCAAGGCTTGTTTCAGAGTCAGGATGGCGGTGAACATTGGCGACAATTGGAGTCATTGGATATTGTCACCCGCAGTGTCCCCGTGTTTGACGTAGGTTTGATTCCGGAAAATTTGCCCGCTTCCATGGTCTTTGATATCCAGATTGACCCCTTTGAGCCAAGCATATTATATGCAGCCAGTTTGCCCGGCGGCGTTTTTAAAAGCAAGGACAGCGGAGAAAGCTGGACACAAATGGCTGCCGGAATGGATCCCAATGAACCAGTAACCGCCATCGTTCCTGATCCTACCCACCCTGGCCTGATCTATGCTTCATCGGAATTTTCAGGCGCGCTTGTCTCCACAGATGCTGGAGAACATTGGCAGATCATTGCCGATGGATTGAGTATGACACGCATGACAGCTATCGCTTTGTCTGCGGATGGTTCGGTATTGTATGGTGCCACAAACGGTGGTGGCGTATTTGTTCTGGGTGCTCCTATGCCATGAAACCTAAACGCTTTTGGTTCTATCTGCTTTTTGCGATTTTACTGGCAGCCTGTACCCCAGAAGGAAAAATCAGCGGTTTGATCGTTGATGAAAATGGTAATGTCCTTCAGGATGCAGTGGTGCGCATTAAAGGCACAAATAATAGCACGATAAGTGATCAACAAGGAGCGTTTACATTGTCAGGGGTTGAAAGAGGAAAGGCTGTTTTTGTAACTGCCTGGGTAAAAGGGTATTTCATTAATGGCATTAACGGGCTTATAGCAGGTGATAAAGGCATCATTATTGAATTACATGCACATTCAATGATAGATAACCCGGCCTATCAATGGATGATGTCAACTGCCCAGCAAGGCATTGGTGAAGATCAAGGCTGTGCTGCGTGTCACAGCTCTGAAAATGGTGAGATAGATTTTGCATTGCCTGTAGATGAATGGCTGCTGGATGCTCATGCCCAATCAGCAATCAATATGCGTTTTCTGAGTATGTACAATGGCACGGATTTAGACGGGAATCAGAGTCCGTTAACCCGCTACGGATACACACGAGATTACGGCAGTTTCCCGTTACGCCCTGACCGTGAACTTGCCTATAACGGCCCCGGGTATAAACTGGATTTTCCTGATTCTGCCGGTAATTGCGCAACCTGCCATACGCCGCTCTCTGCGCTCGATCAACCATATGCCGTGGATCCCAATCAGCTTTCCGGGGTTGAATTGGAAGGGATAAACTGCGATTTTTGCCATAAAGTGTGGGATGTGACGCTTGATCCACAAACGCAGCTTCCCTACGAGAATCAACCCGGCGTGCTTTCGATGGAATTTCTTCGTCCGCCTGAAGGGCATCAATTCTTTGCTGGCCCATTGGATGATGTAGCGCCTGGGGAAGATACATTTGTATCGATCCAAAATGAATCCGCCTTTTGTGCTTCCTGCCATTATGGCGTTTTCTGGAATACACCCATTTATAACTCTTATGGGGAGTGGTTGGATAGCGATTACAGCGATGCGGAAAATGGGCAAACCTGTCAGGATTGTCATATGCCACAGACCTCTGCAACGTATTTTGCGCTACCGGAACAGGGGGGTATCGCACGGGATCCGCAGACCATTTTCAGTCATCAAATGACTGGCGCCAGTGACCCTGAATTATTGCAAAATGCGGTAACCATGCAAAGTGAAGTTCGACAGCAAGGTGACCGCATCATCGTGGATATCAAGATTGTTAACGATAAAACCGGGCACAGTGTACCATCCGATTCTCCTTTGCGCCAAATGATCCTGATTGTCCAGGTAGTGGATGAAAACGGTCAAAGACTTTCCCTAACCGAAGGTCCTGTTTTGCCGGACTGGACAGGTGTAGGGGAGGCAGAAGATGGCTATTATGCAGGGTTACCAGGCAAAGGCTACGCCAAAATTCTGCAGGAAATCTGGACCGGCATCAGCCCTTCGGGGGCGTACTGGAACCCAACCCGTATACTAAGTGATACGCGACTGGAGGCCATGCAAACCGATACCAGCCGTTATGTGTTTTCTGCTATTGATCAGGCAGCGGTAACAGTGCAGATCAAGTTGATCTACCGGCGTGCATTTATCGAATTAATGGATCAAAAAAGTTGGGATGTGCCGGATATCATCATGGAAGAAGAGATTTATTATTTGAAGTAAGTTAAGGAAATTGAATTCAATATTTCAGTAAAACACAATTTGTGTTTTTCCCCTTGATTTGTGGTATACTGAAACGTCTTAGTTGAACCAAATACAAGTTTTCAACGGGCCAGGGTCTTTTCCCTGGTTTTATTATGTAAAAGTACCGCTCTTGATCATTTAATGGTGTAACCGCAATGCGGGGCGAAGGAGCGGACACGGTGTGACAGAACCACCGTGAATATCAGCGAGCACCATTCAAGGATAATTTTGTGAGTTTTAACACCTTTTCTTTCCACCCGCAGATCGATGCGGGTATCTCCAAGGCTGGCTACACCTCCCCAACCCCGATTCAATCGAAAACCATTCCTGCCATTTTAAGTGGCAAAGATGTGTTGGGCCTGGCCCAAACCGGCACAGGCAAAACAGCCGCCTTTGTATTACCCATGTTAGAGAAATTAATGAAAGGTCCGCGCGGAAAATTACGCGGTCTGATTATTTCACCAACCCGTGAGTTGGCAGAACAGATTCATCATTCCATCGTGGAATTGGGCCGTCAAACCGGCCTGAGAAGCATCACCGTTTTTGGTGGTGTCAGCGCCCAGCCGCAGATCAAGGCTTTGCGCGGCGGTGTGGACATTGTCGTAGCCTGCCCGGGACGTTTGCTGGACTTAAAAAGTCAGCGTGCGATCAATCTCAGCCGCATTGAGATACTGGTATTGGATGAGGCCGACCATATGTTTGATATGGGCTTTTTACCCTCCATTCGCCGTATCGTAGATGCCGTGCCCGAAAAGCGCCAGACCTTGTTGTTCTCAGCCACCATGCCGGATGAGATTCGCTCATTGGCAACGGAAATGCTGTACAACCCCGAAACAGTGGAAATTGGCATCACACAGCCGATCGATACGATCAGCCACGCCATCTACCCTGTAGATCAAATGCGTAAAACCGAGATGCTGCAGAAATTACTGCGTCAAAGCGGCGATGGTCAGGTACTGGTCTTTACCCGTACAAAGCACCGCGCCAAGAAACTGGCCTATCAACTGACCCAGGCCGGATTGTCCGCCACCTCCCTGCAGGGAAATCTATCTCAGAACCAGCGTAAAGCTGCCATGGATAGCTTCCGCAAAGGTCGTGTGAAAGTCATGGTCGCCACGGATATTGCCGCACGCGGTATTGATGTTTCCAAGGTATCCCATGTGATCAATTTTGATATCCCGGATACCGCTGATGCCTATACCCATCGCACCGGACGCACCGGTCGTATGGAACAGCTTGGCACGGCGTTAACATTGGTTACCCCGGATGATCAAACGATGGTACGTACCATTGAGCGTGTCATGGGAAAATCCCTTGAACGCCGTAAAATGGACGGCTTTGAAGTCAATATGAACGTTCCAAGCCAGCCAAGGCAGCAACAGAATCGCAATACCCGGTCAAATAACAATCAACAGCGGCAGCGATCCAATAGCAACAGCAATAACAACGGTAATCGCTCGCGCTCTTACGCGGGTCATCGCTAAACGAATCAGCTAAAAATGAAAGACCCCATTTTGAAAATGGGGTCTTTTTTTATTATGGCTTTAGCCAGTTCAGCGATTGTCATCACAAAGATATGTACAACAGTCTTCTAAGGATAATCCAGATAGGCCGGGAGATCGCCGCGCTATGTGTTGGAAAGACTATGGCCTGGATAATAAAACGCTCGCGATGACACGTGTAAAGGGATTGGAACATGAAAATAGTGCGAAAATATGCAAATGAATTACGGTTTTTTCTCCAGCGTCTCAGCTAGCGTTGTAAGCAATTCTCCCAATCGATTCATTTCCTGATCAGAAAGTATTGACCAGGGGGCAAAGAAATACTGATCGGTGAGGGATTCGGCTTCCTCACGAATGCTTCGTCCCTTTTGCGTTAAACTCAAGCCAGCACCTTTTTCTAGCCAGCTTTGTTTAACTAGTTCAGCAATGGCAGCCATGGTCTCTACTTCAGACCATTGTCTTTTCTCATTGATAGGCAGCAACTCTGCAATGGTTGCAGCTTTTCCTTGCCAGACAATGCCCAGAATATCCCAGGCATGTCCACTAACCCCGTATTGCTGCCAGGAAGCCAGATGGGCGTCATCACGATAGGCTGTCAGGTCAGAAAGGTACTGGTCAATCTTAACAATGGCGGCAACATTGTGCCCAGGATCTAATCTGCGGCTGTGTAGAATACTCCATTTGCATGGCGGGTCATCCGATAGCAGGCTTGCCTGAACGAGTTTGGCTAGCAGGTGCTTAATATCTTCCATTACTGTGGTGCTAAAAGAAGTACAGGCTTCCATCTGACGATAAACTATACTCACCGTTCGGCGAAATATGATAATCCCCTGCTGGTTTAATAAGTATCCGCCTTCCGGGGCTGCTTCAAGAAACTCTGCTTCAAGTAATTTTCCCAGGGTTGCCTCATAATATGCTGCTGCATTATAAGGGATTCTTTTTCGTAACCTTTCCGCTGAAATAGGGTCCGGATCAAAACATTTTGCTGCGAGTATGCCAATGTAAAAATCACGAGCATTTATTCCGGAAGCGGCAACTTCCTCTTCGACGGTGTTAGTATAACATTCTGCCAGATTCATCAATACTTGATGGAAAAGTGGGAATATTTCCTTTGCATCCATAAACTCCCTCCTGAAATAATCAAATAATTTCTTGATCATTTAACTATACAATAAAACACGCAAAATCAATAATCGGTTCATAGCCCTTGACAAATCATTATATTTGCGTGTATTATACATCTAATACACTAATACAGACAGGACAGGCACATGAAATTTAACCCCACCCTTCCCATTTATCTACAGATTATGGACAGTATCAAGAAAGAAATTGTGACCGGTGTGCTTGTTGCAGGTGAAAGGATTGAATCGGTAAGAAACCTGGCGGAAAAATATAGCGTAAATTTGAATACCATGCAACGTGCCTGTGCTGAACTGGAACGGGAACAGGTGATCCATACGCAGCGCGGCATCGGCAGTTTTGTAACAGAGAATCAAGAAACCATCTCGGCCTTAAAGTCGGAAATGTCACAGGCACTGGTAAATGACTTTGTTCAGGGTATGCAAGGCATTGGATATCAACAAGAAGAAATTCTGAAGCTCATTAAAAAGGCACTTGAAAAATGACAACTCTCTTAAAAGCAAATGCACTCTCTAAAAATTTTGGACGCAAGCAGATATTACGTGATCTGAATTTTGAATTGGAAAGCGGCCATGTGACCGGCTTATTAGGTCCCAATGGAGCCGGCAAAACGACCCTGATTAAAACCCTGATGGGCATTTATCCGGTCAACAGCGGCGGTATCGAAATATGTGGCGAACAACAAAGCTACAAGAGCAGAGCCCACCTGGCCTATCTGCCGGACATGAATCATCTGATGCCCTGGATGTGTGTGCGCGATGCCATCCATTATTATCATGATATGTTCGCGGATTTCGACCTCCAGCGCAGTGCAGTATTCAGCGAGATGCTCAAACTGGATTTGAATGAACGCATTCAGCAGATGTCCCGTGGCATGCAGCAGCGCACGTTAATCATGCTGACCCTGTCACGTAACGCCAAATTGTATTTACTGGATGAACCCCTTGGCGGGATTGATCCGCTTGGCGTGGATAAAATTCTTAAAACCATTTTCTCGGGGCTGGGTGAAGAGAGCAGCATCCTGATCTCTACCCATAGGGTAAAGGAGATCGAAACCCTGGTTGATGAGGTTTATTTCATTGATGAAGGCCAGTTCATTTATCATGCTGATGCCGAATCGATTCGCTCAGAAAAGAATCAATCCATTGAAGAATGTTATTTGGAGGTATTCGAAAATGCTTAAACAACTCAAATGGGATGCCATTGATCTCTGGAAACGATACGGATGGACCTTCTTGGTAATTCCAATGGTTTTTTTTCTGGCATTGATCCCTTCCAATAACAATACACCTTCGAACGCAGTACTAATTACACTGATCAGCGGAATTAGCGGGTTAGGGATTCTATATCTGATTGTTCTGGCAAATTTGATGTGCTTCAACTGGTTAATCGGCAATCAGACACAATTGCATTTTTCATTACCTGTTGCCCCCTGGAAGATGATACTCAGCAAGCTGCTGTTGGCTGCCACATTAAACACATTTACCAGCTTATTCTCTTTGCAGATCATGTTAATGGCCAGCAAATATTCCGTGGGCACATTCCGCTGGATCAGTCTGAATGAACTGAACGGAATACCGGATATTATCATGTTTATGACGTTGATCAATATGACGTTTATTTTTAGTAATGTATTCGTTCGCAGTATCCAATGGGCACGTGTACCTAGAATCATGTTTACCCTGGGCATTACCTTTGTCATTATTTTTTCTTTGATACTTCTGGTAATCTTCGCTAATTATCCACTTTGGATCGGGATTGTTGCTGTATTATTCCTGGCAGAATTCTTCGGCAGCATTGTATTAATCAAACACTTTGCGCACCTTGAATAAGCACGATCTGAAATTACGGGGCATAGACCTGACAGTTTAACTCCATATCTTTCCACCAACATAATCAAATATCAACCCAAATGGCTGGCCGCGCTGCTAGAGGGCAGCGCCATGCCTGCTGCCATTTGAAAATCTATGAAATGAGGAAACAAAAATGAATAAATTAAAAACAACAATTTTGAAATACCCTATCATCTCTGCGATTGTGATCATGCTGATCGGAACTACGCTGACAGAAATTCACCTCGAAGACAATGTATTGTCCTGGATGGATAATCAGAAAGCCTCCTATCTGACGGGCATCATCGAACAAGGCGGCGTCAGTATCTTGCTGATGCTCTTGCTGGCCTGGCTGGGGATGTTAAAGCAAGCCGGGTTCACCAAACCATCTGAATGGAAACAAGTATGGCTAAATTGGCCGATATTGGTTTTTTTTCTGATTAATACTGACTTTTCCGTCCTTGGCGGCACGAACCCTATCGATTTCAGTAAACCGGATTTGATTTTTCTGTTTTTCCTGCTTTATCTTGCTGTTGGCTTTATTGAAGAAATACTGTTTCGTGGGGTGATGCTGCCCCTGATGCTGCGCAAATGGGGCGCCACCCGCAAAGGCATTTATTGGACCGTTATTTTCTCCAGTGCCATTTTTGGTGTGATCCATATCTTTAATCTAATCATGGGGCGTTATACACTGTTGGCTTCCATCACGCAGATCATTGTGGGCACATGTTTTGGCGTATACTTCGCGGCCTGTTTCTTGCGAAATCGTTCTATATGGCCGGTGATCATTACCCATGCCCTTTTTGATATCGGTGCCAACTTTACGAAAATCGCCGTTGATAGCAATTTTGGCGTTGTTCATCAAACAACGATGACAAACAGCATCATATCCATTTTGATATCGCTGCCAATGTTGATTTATGGGTTGATACTATTGCGTAAGGTGCAGCCAGGGCAATGGCAGGAACCAGCTTTACCAATGGATACCCCTTCCATACTGGTTTCAGGAAAGTAAAACCTTGCTGCCGCCTTCACCATTGGTGATGAGGGCGGCAGATGGGGGCAATGCACTTAATTTAAAAATAAATCGAAAATCATCTATCCCACATATATCCAATAGCAGTATAATTTTTGTATGTTAATCAAGAAAATAAAAGGACTGATCAGCCTTTTACGACCTGAACTTACCCTGGCGGCAGGGATATGCGTGTTAACCGGTCAGGTATTGGCAAACAAAGGATTCCCGTCTCTGGGCACCGCTATATTGGGCTTCCTGTGCGGCTTCACGCTATCCGCTGCAGCCCTGATCCTCAACGATGTTTTTGATTATGAAGTGGATAAAATAAACGCACCGCAACGCGCATTGCCATCCGGCGCAGTTAGTCCAGGCGAGGCAATCGCATTTACCGGGTTTGTATCATTAATCGGATTGAGTTGCGCATTCTTCCTGGGTATTCCTGTTTTGATTGTCAGTGTGATTTTCTGGATTATTGGTGTTTTGTATAACTGGCGCTTCAAAGAGAGCGGCCTGCCTGGCAATCTGATGGTCAGTTCCTCGGTAGCCATTACCTTTATCCTGGGTGCCATGACGGTCAATGATCCCTGGAATAAAATCGTTTGGGTATTCAGTGCCTTTGCTTTCTTCATTGATCTGGGTGAGGAAATCGCCGGGGATGCCATGGATATGGCTGGCGACCAGCAACGCGGCTCTCGCTCACTGGCACTTCTTAAAGGCAAGACCTTTGCTTTGCGTTTTACAACCCTGTGTTGGTTTTTGGTCATTCTAATCAGCACGATCCCGATCATCTTTCAATGGCAGGGCCTGGCTTATCTGATCATGATTCTGGTAATGGATAGCCTGATTTTATATTATGGATTTAGATTATTGAAATCAAACATACCTCAACAAGGCAGAGCCGCCATGCGTGGTGTTTATCTGGGGGCAACGGTTGGGTTGTTGGGATTCCTGATCAGTCTGTTTTAAGGCTACATCGTCCAACGATTCAAATCCAAACCAGGTGTGTCGGGGTAGGGTTGAGGGACAACCATGCGTACATTAATGCGACTAACGCGATAGCCCTGATCAACTGTTTGCTGCAAAGCTTGATGCTCCCGGGCATATATGGGTAGTGTGATTTGTGCTGCGCCAATCTGTAGTGCAAACTGCTCAACCAGGTTTACCATCGCCACAAATCGGTTGCGGCCTTCTGCCGGTAATACAATGGAAATCAGGTCACAAACTGCCTGCTGCGATGCGCCTCGTACAGGTTTAAATCGTACAATTGCAAATCCCCAGGGATGCGGCCAACCGGGCAATAATACATCTCCCCATCCAAAATCAAGTGCATTTTTGGCTTCTTGAGCATAATCGACCGCCGGATGGGCTGCTCGGCTCAACGCGCTGATGCTGGATAATCCATCCTTTAAATTAATTTGGCTCAATCGCGGGGTTGCATTAGGAGGTTTATCACCCATTAAATCTTTTGCCATATACAGGGTGTTATATACCGGCAGCATGCCCATGCTCATGTATAAGCCAACATTGTAGGGACTATCCGGCATGGTTTCCAGTCCGATGGTTTCACAGCCTGACTTCTTTAATTGATTAAGTGTACGCTGAATCAATCGTTTCCCGATACCTTGCCCGTGGTATTGCGGATCAATACCAAATACACCAATCCAGCCCTGCTTGCCCCAATGACGAGAAAATACATAACCGATCACATTCTGATCTACAGCTACAAAACACCCTGCAGGGTACATGGCAAAACTGGCGGTAATATTCAACTTTGTGCGTTGACCCGTCAATACCGGTCTATTGGTTTGTTGATAATATCCATTGAATGCTTTGAGGTCGACTTCAGATACCGCCTGCCAATCATCAGGGGTCATCCCACGTATTGAAACTGTCATATTGTCTCCATAAGGCTGCATTTCATGAATTAAAACCACCATGCTTGATTACAGGATAAACAATAACCCTGCTATGATCAATGCCGCTGCAACTGAGATTGCTGTGCCAATCAGAAATCCACGAAAGTGAAAAGCATAGTTCTTATAGCCTTTCGCCCCTTTTGTTCCGGATATCACTAAAAACTCAGGCGTTAACGTACAAAACATAAGCCAATCCAATATGAGCCAATCCACAAGATTGAAGCATATACCCACAGCAAAAGCATGAATGAACAATGAGAAAAATGAGGTGGCAAGCATAGCCTGCAATTTGAAGATAAGTGCGGACAAAAAAGGACCGGCAAAAAGTAAAATCAAAAATGGAATGCCGATGATCAATGATAATTGTTTTTCTTTGTTCGTTTTCGGGGGTACCATCTCCTGAATATCCTGCGGATAATCATGCAGCCACATTCGTGGAGCAGCCCATAATGAGATCACGACAAACAATGAAGCAATCAACGAATAGATAGCACCGTCAATCAGTATTCTATGTAGATCAATCAACATGATACAAAGTACCCTCCCGTTTCTTCATTATAGATCAGCGCATCTATACGATCAACAAAACAAGAGAATTATTTTTTACCTCTCAGGATTGAAACAGCACCCAACATAAAAGGCAGCTTGACCAATCCGGGAATAAACGGTTCATCACAGGTACGAATGAATTCAACATCCGATACACCCCATAGCCTCATGAGATCAAGCAATTCCTGCGGCGTACCAAAATATGCTTTTAACAAGAAAAGATCCTGCAGCACAAAAATACCGCCCGGTTTTAATACGCGCAGCACCTCTTGTATACAATCTCTTTTATCCTTGGCCTGCATCACTTCATGAAAGGTCAAATTGCTGACCACCAGATCATAGCTGTTATCTTCAGATGGCAACTGCACTGCGCTGCCCTGTTGAAATGAAACCCGCTCAGCGACACCTGCCAACTGAGCATTTTTTTCACAAACCTGAATCGAGTAATTCCAATTCTTGCCCCAATAATCCAGGCCGGTAATATTGGCTTCAGGAAAACGTTTTGCCAGCTTGATTGTCAATGGACCATTTCCACAGCCAATATCCAACACATTGCCTGCACCCTGCCAGTCAATATGATTTACCAACAATTCCTGAACTTGATCTTGAATATTGCCACCTTTAGCAGAGAATAAATGCCAGGCTATGGTAAAGTAAATCCCAATAGAGAGGAAAATCAGTCCTCCAATAATAAATCCCCAATGGAACAAGCCCGGCATTAAGATTGTTATTCCAAGAATGATAGGAATCAAAATCATTTTTTGCGGCACCCAATTGCCATATTCAATTTCGTTTTTCAGTACTGTTTTCATCGTGTTTCCTTGTATTCAGGTTTTACTTTTGTTTAAAAAAGTCAGACAGTATTATTTCTTATCTGTGCCTTCTCATACGTTGATTTATTATTTAGTTAATACTAAGTAATTATATTTATTTTGTCAAGGCTGCCTTGAAATCTGCTTACAAAGGCTTTTTGTTCTGAATGTTGCCCACCAATCCATTTCATCTATGATCATAATGGGATTTATCACTGTAGATTTTCTTGTCTGGGAAATGATGCAAATGAATGTAAAGCATATTCTTTTTGATAATACCAAAAGAATTACCCAGGAAATATCCACCACAATGAAGACCAACCTGTATGTATTTGAATATTAAAATAGCGTTTTTCAACCCAATAAATCAATATAAATGTACAATTAAGAACAGGGATACTGGATCAATAAATAAATCTTCAACAATGAATAAGATCCATATACGGAGAATGAAAAATGAAAACAACTCGGCTATTTTTAATTTTTATATTAATCATGCTTACTGGTTGTAATCCTTCAGTACCTGACAAAAATAATGCAGCAAGTTTGATACCTGATGTAAACACATCTGATACCGTATCAACGGAAAACGCAGAGGAAGTTGTACAGGAATCTGAAACTGAACCAATTGCTGCTGAACCGGTAACGGGTAATTGTGATAATGATTACTATCCAGTAAAAACGGGAGTATCCTGGGATTACGCTATTTCCAGTTCAATTTCCGGAGATAATACTTTCACCCGTTCCATCACTGATGTTCATGATACCGGGTTCTCAGATCTTGACATCTTTTCAGTTGGTACTGAAAGAACTGGCACCTGGACCTGTGATAGCGGCAATATAACCGCTCTTAATCAAGGCGGAGCAGCCACTGTTAGTATTCCTGCAGAAGCGGGCGTCCCTGTATTCGAAGCAACCTCACAGGAATCGAATGGTGTTACTTACCCAGCTTCCCTTGATGTTGGACAAAGCTGGAATCAAGATCTTGTCATCAGCGGTGATTTGATGATCACTGAAGGAATGACCACGTTCGCAACCAACGAGACATCCAATGCCTGTACGGTCATTGGTGAAGAAAGCGTCAGTGTACCCGCTGGCACCTTTACTGCACTAAAGGCCGATTGCTCTACGACCATGATTGTTACAGTTGAAATTGAAGGGGTTGCCACCGACCCGGTAACCATCAACTCAACCTCGGAAATGTGGCTTGTTAAAGGTGTTGGCATGGTCAAAATAGTCGAGAGTAATAATCTCGGAGATTCCTCCATCGAATTAACAAGCTATTCCATACCCTAAGGCAATTCGTGTGTAATAGCCCTTTATACATAATCCTGTACTTTGCGTAGAACTTGTACAGGATTATGCTTAGTCCGTGCATCAATGGTTTATTGATATAATCAGTATAGATTTTTCGCCACAAAAATTAAAAAGACCAGGGGATATGATGAAAAAAATCCTTTCTACTTTTCTGTTATTTACGTTATTACTCGTTTTCTGTTCATCCTGTACACCAAAACCGGATTTTGACGTCCGAGGTACGTGGGATTACACCATGTTTGCTGAGAACAGTGAAGTGTATGATATCGGTACAATCATTTTTGATGGTCAAGGTGCAAGCAGGGACTATACCCAAATCAATATTTACGACGTAGAATATGTTGGCAACTACACGGTATCTGCATCAGTAATTACCCTCACTGGTTATGAAAACTGGCAAGGAATCCTGACCGATGCAAATACGATGAACGGTGATTGGCAGCATGATGATGGCAGTCAAGGCACTTTCGAAGCCACCCGCAAGTAGGTCTGTTAATAACTAGAAAACCCTGCCGCGTTTACGGCAGGGTTGTTGTCAATGTAGAAAAGCTTCTTTCCCGGAACTCTCTGGGCGTCATTCCGGCCCATTTTTTAAATGCTTTGCGAAAAACACTGGGTTCGGAAAATCCCAGCAAATAGGTGATTTGTTCAACCGTATAATTTTCGGTCAAATATTGTTTGGCTAATTTCGCACGAACACTGCGCAGCAACTCACTGAAAACCACGCCTTCTTCTTCCAGCCGTTTCTGTAAAGTGCGCACACTGACTGCCATTTCCTTAGCAATTTCCTTAATCGACAATTTTTCATCATCCAGATTTGCCAGAATAATTCGCATCACTGCGCGAGTGTATTCATCGGTGTGTTCCATTTTCGTGATAAATTCCTGGGCATAGGATTCAAAATGCTCCAATAAAGCCGGGTTGGACAACAGAACCGGAATCTTGGCAATTTTGATATCCAGGGTCATGAAAGTTTCTTTCTGATTGAATAAGACCAGACAACCAAATACCCGATCATACTCCGAGGAATCTGTTGGTTCAGGATAAGAAAAACCAACCTGTACTGGCCGTATGTCCTTGCCTGTTAATGTATGCAGCATCCGTACTGTACTTGATAGCGTCGATTCGTAACAATGGCGTGTCATTTTCGGCGCATGCGGGGGCGTGAAAAATACGACCTTGACTTTATTAAACTGAAACACACCCGTTGCTTCAATTAAATTTCCGATGATGCGTGAATACCGTCCGGCTTTTTCAAAGGCCTGACCCAGGTTTTTACAATTCATCATCATGTAACCCAAAATCGACCAGCTCCCGGGTTCGGCATATTCACCCATATGCAGGCCAAAATATTCATCCCTGGTACGTTTAATCGCTTCTTCCTGAATAAAGAGATAGGTTTCCACAGGAATATGAACATCTGGTGATTTTAAGGATTGGGGATCAATACCAATGGATTGCAAAAAGGCATCCACATCCAACCCCAAAGATGCCAGGTACAAAAACATTTGCGATAATAAAGTCACAGAGACGTGTATTGATGAGGGGATGCTTTCCATATTCATAAGCATAATCTTACCCGATTTTTCGTGAATGGTCATCTTTACAACATCAAAAATCATAGGCATCAATTTCAAAAGCATGTATGATCAAAGAACAAAAATAGTAAATCGCAAATGAGGATAACATGACAAGCGCTATAGAGGACACAAAAATTAACGCAACTGAAAGGCGAATGTTGTACAGGATTAGCTTTCTATCAACATGGGCAATGATGGCATATTTACTGGCAACCATGATTCTATTGTTATCAGTCGGTGGTATTCCCGAATCTGTTCAGGAAATTTTCAGTATGCTGCAGAACAATGTTCTGATTGGTCTTTTGCGTCTGGAACTGCTCTCGATCCTTTTTATGCCTTTATACTTCGTAATTTTCTATGCTGTTTATCATGCCTTAAAGCCTGCCTCTCCAATTTTTACAGGTCTTGCGTTTATCTTTGTTGCGGTCGGTGTAATCCTCTTTATGGCTACACCATCCACATTCTCATGGTTAGCGCTTAGTGAAAAATACACGGCAGCAGTCAGCTCCGTAGAAAAATCTCAAATCATTGCAGCTGGAGAATCCATATTGGCATCCGATATGTGGCATGGTTCCGGGGCACGTATGGGCGGTTTGCTAATGCAAATCGGGACACTTGGGATTTCTATTCTGATGTTAAAAAACACTAAATTCAGTAAAGCAACCGCAATCATTGGTATTGGCATGCATGGCTTGGATTTACTCCACATTGTCATTGGGGTGTTCACACCGCAGCTTGGCGCAATCCTGATGATGATAGCAGGTCCATTTTACTTGGTCTGGTTTCCATTATTAGGGCGTGATTTTCTTCGACTCGCTAAAGCCAAAGATTTAACATAATTTAAAAAATTTTATTCAAGAGGAACAAATCAAAATGAACATCTATTCAATTTTTGTCATCCCCGGCGCGTTATTTTTAGGTACTATTCTCTTTGGGATATGGCTTGGGGTTTCAGGCAAACCTTACAGTACAGCGCTATTTAATATTCATAAACTGATCGCGCTTGCAACCGTTGTATTTGCTATTATTAAATTACTCCCATACCTAAAAGGGAATACCCCCTCTTCTATGATTATCACTATGATGGTTTTGGCAGGGTTGAGTATTATCGCGTTGTTCGCGACTGGCGCCATGATGAGCATCATTCAAGAGCCGCCAGCAATCATTTTCTGGATTCACCGAATTTCCACAATACTCATGTTGGGTGGTTCAATTACCCTGCTTTATCAATTAAATCTGGTGTAAATGTTCTGAAACATAATGAACCAAAAAAAGGCGCAATATGAACGCCTTTTTTTGGTTTAAATCCAGTAACTCAAAATTAATGAATAGATTGTAAGAAACCATCAACCATATTCTGATCCCAGGAAGCAGAGGGGCCCATAATCATCACCATCACCTGACCGCTATTTCCCTTGATAAAACTACTGGTCATTGTTCGCATGGTATATCCATACTCAGAATTATTGCCCTCCATGTATAATAATTCAACCTCCTGACCACGGATTGTCATAGTTTCCTGATCCACCAGTTCCATACTGCCTTGTGTACCTAATTGGTTCTGCATTTGCTGGAGCATTTGGTCACGATATGTATCAGAGTTGGCAGTCAAAAATGCCGGCAGTTCCATCAACATAATCATCTGACTGGTATTGCCGCCGGGCATGATCATCACCATCTTCATAATGCCCATGTCCACAGCCGCATCCTCTTTATATCCGGGAGGTACCGTGTAATCAAACATGGCATCACCAAGCGCTTGCGCAGCCTGTGGATCATCTACTACGGCATTTTCCATGAAATACTCACCGCCATAGGTAACTGCTACAAATGTACCAATACAGCCACAAATACACAGTAATATCAAACCAACCAGTATAAAAAGAAGTATCTTTTTGTTTTTACTCATTTTCCACATCCTTTATGAAATCCCCATAGACGATCGCCGCATTGAAAAAAGGGGTTTAACGATATCGAAGAATCATCAATCAGATTCCCCCAACTGATATTATTATACAGAAGATCACTAAGTTGACAAGATAAAATCAGAAAATATTCCCTATATTACTTTTACATCCCGCCTAAAAAGTCATAACTGACCTTTTTCTGCACGGCCGAAATCTGTGCAAAAGCTTGCTTCAACATTTCCTGCTGCATGCTGGTCAGGTTTTTAGGATGAATGCTGTTACTCACTTCTTTTCCCTCTTGAATGGCGTCTAATTGCGTTTGCAAACGCAATTGCATCAGGAAGTCATAGGTGGCTGTAATTTCATCCTTACTGGATGACAGAATCAGGTTGCGTTCCGCCAGTGCTTGGATGCGATCCAGGGTATGCGTCTGGCTCAATTTGTGGCGCAGGGCATACAGTCGCGCAAAACTGACAATCGGCATCATGGCGTCTTTCAGATTAATTTCCCCGCTGTGCTCTGTTGCGCCTCCGCTCAAATAAATATTGCCCAGCAAACGTACCGGCGGTTTATACTGCAGCGTATTCACAGCAAGGTGATGGAAAATGTCAGGTTTTTCAGCCATCGCCTGATGGATATATCGGCGCAGCTCATCACTAAATACCGTGTCTCCATAAACTGTACGGAAATCGAAGAAAATACAGAGATCAATAATCTCCTGCGGTTCGGATTTTAGCACCCATTTTTCAAAGTGATTTTTCCAATCCGTCATCGTACGACACCAGTAGGGATTGCTGGCCATCACCTTGCCATCACAATAGGCATATCCGGCTTGCTGCAAGGTATCCGATACTGCGGAGCCCAATCGCAGGAAATACTTTGCCATCTCCTCAACATCAGCCGGCTCAGGCGGCACAAAAATGATGCCGTTGTCCTGATCGGTTAGCAGGGTTTGTTCCTGCCGTCCCTGGCTGCCCATGGCGATAAACGCAAACGGTGCCGGAGGTTCGCCCAGTTCGTGCACTGCCAATTCAAGCAAACGTGCTGTTACCGAATCGCACGCTGAAGTTAACATATGCGTGATATGCCTTGGTCGGGCACTGCTGGTCATCAGGGAATTTGCCAGTGTTGCTTTGCGTTGACTAAAATCATAAACTTGCTCTGCTGTAGCCGCGCGGCTGATTTCCCGGGATAGGACAACCGGACCATAACGTTGAAATTGAATCAATGATTTGCTGTCAATCACACTGACAATCTGTCTATCCTGATCTTCGACCGCCAGATGGCGTACGGCATTTTCTTCCATTAGCATCAGGGCTTCATAAATTAACGCCTTCTCCGAAATGCGTGTCAGCGGTGCGCTCATAATATTGTGTACAGGGGTGGAGAGCGCCATATTTTTTGAGAGTACCCTGGCGCGCAAATCATGATCGGTGACAATACCGATAATGGTTTCTGTTTCGCTGGCAACTAATGCAGCGGTTACCTGGCGGGTGGTCATCAACCGTGAAAGCTGATCAATAGTAGTATCCATACTACAAATCAAGGCGTCCCGCCCCAAACTGGATAACGGCTCCTGTAGAAATAGCAATGAAGTTTGCAATCGTTCAATTAACGCTTCACGGGAACCATCCCGCTTGCGACGCGAGGTGACATCATCCAACACCCCGATGATGGTATCGGGTTGTTGTTGCTCATCTCGGATGAGCTGCGCCGATAGCGAGAGCGATAGTGCATTTGCCTCGCGCGTGTCAGTATAAATGGTGTAATCCTGGATATGGCCTTCATCCATTATTTTCTGGAATACCTGCTCATACTCATATGCATCAGAGAAGAAATCTGCCAGCGCAGGCTGGGAGGATGTCTCAATTGAGATCTGCGAAAGATAATCCCGAACGTGTTCGTTCATTTCCAGCATGGCTGCGCGGCGAACGGTACGTGCCCGGAAAATGCCAATTGGCAATGAAGTCAATACTTGTGATTGCCCTTCCCAACTAACCCGATTAGCTTGTTGGGAGATATCTTTTGCCAGTAAAACAAATCCCTGTTGTCCTGCCACCAGAATCGGATTCAAGGTCAGCACACAATCCAGCAAACTACCGTCTCGGCGGGATAAACAACCTGCTTGTGATTGTCCGGTCTTGAATTGTCCTTTCTCATCCCCCAGTAATATTTCCCAGAGCAATGCATTATCCGGCTCCTGCGGCAAGATATCAACGATATCCCGAAATTCCATTTGGCGGGTCGTAATACCCAGCATCTGCAACAGAATCGGATTGGCATAGCGGCAGCGCCCATCCACGATCAGCAGCATGCCTTCAGTGGTAGATTCGACCAGGCTGTGATAACGATCCGTTGAATCCCGTAACTCATCCAGCACTTCCTGACGCTGACGTTCAATGCTCAGGCTTTGTTGTAAAACGAACAATAATAATAAAACAATGATGCCAAATATGATCAGCGCAGTATTGATCAGACTTTGTTCCAGGCGAGCAATTTCCTGATTGACATCATCAATATAAAGACCGGTGCCAATAATCCAGCCCCAGGGTTCAAACCCCTTCACATAGGATTCTTTGGGCTCCAGTCGATCCGGATCGTCTTTCCATTGCCAGACATAGTCAATATAGCCTTCGCCTTCCCGCTCCACAAGCGCGGCAAACTCGACAAAGATTTTTGCGCCGCGCGGATCGGTAAAACTTGTTAAGGATTGACCATTCAGGTCAACACGGTATGGATGCATAATCATGCGCGGTTCCTGATCCTGAATCCAAAAATAATCCTTGCCATCATCGCCGTAGCGCAGCGCTTCAATGCGTTCAATCGCCTGGGTTTGCGCTTGCTCATGGGTGATCAGGCCGGCCTGTTCCTCTCGCTCATAAGAAACCAGAATGCTCCAGGCTGAATTGGTCAATTCGCGAATCATTTCCCGTTTTCGATCAAGCAAGGTTTCTTCAAAGGAAGGCAGAATAAATCCCCAAAACGCCGAAAGGAATAATGCCATAGCAAACAGCGTGGGCAAAAAGATGCGCAGCACATAGGAACGTTTTCGAAAATGACGTTGCTTCAATGGATGCCTTGCAGTATTTGCCGTTGATTGCGTTACAGGTTCTTCATCAGAAAATGACTGTCCGGAAAAAACAGCTTCGCGGAAATTCTGCCAATCTTTGCGCGGCATCTCAATGCCGTAAGATACACTCCCCAGTTGATTGCCGTGGAAATCCGTACCGGCGCTAATCAACAAGTCGTGTTTCTCTGCCAGCTCGCGCAGCGCTAGCTGCTGTGTTTCATCAAATGGAGCATAAATGACTTCCAGGCCATCCAGCCCCATGGTTTTTAATTGTTTAAGGGATTGATCCAGTTTTTGTAGATCCGCTTCAAAATAGAGGGGGTGTGCCAGAAATGCTTTTCCTCCCGCACGATGTACCAGTTGAATGGCCTGTTCAATATCAATTTTGCCATGCGGGGCGGCACTGGGTACCTCAGGAAATGCTACGTTATTGTTGCGGGTACTACCGGCTTTGCGCATGGATTCTGCGATGCTGTGTACTTCCACAGGACGGATTTGCCGCAAGGAGAGCAGTGTTGCATTCAGCTCGGCATGCTGCGCATCAAAACCATAGGCCAGTAAATGTGCCTCACGCCCATCAAACTGGGTCGTAATTTCCACACCTGGCAGGAAAGAGATATTTACTTTTTTTAAAGCCTCTTGAAATCGGTCTGCCCCTTCTAACGTATCATGATCCGTCAGTGAGGCATAGCGTACACCCGCAGATGCAAGATTGGCTGCCAGCATTTCAGGTGTTTGTTCACCATCGCTGAATAATGTATGGCAATGTAAATTTACCAACACAGATTCTTGCATGAGCGTTTCCTTAAACTAACTCCATTCACCTTCTATTTTAATAAAAAAAGCTGGAGGCGCAAATCTGCGCCCCCAGCCAATTGATTTGATCAGGCCGTTATTTCGTCTTTCTTCTTGGTCAGAAGCGAGACAACAACCAGGGTAATGAAGCTCAATGGAATGGAGATAATACCAGGATTATTGAGCGGTATAGGTGCATCCAGGGGATTCAACCCATACAACGTGAACAAGGACGGTGAAAGGGCGATCAGTGTAAGTGATGCCACAATACCGACTACGATAGAGGCTGCGATACCACGTGCAGTGGTCCGTTTCCAGAAGAGCAGCATGATAATCGCCGGAAGGTTCGCCGAAGCCGCTACAGCAAATGCCAACCCCACCAGGAAGGAAACATTCATACCTTTGAAGAGGATGCCTAATACAATGGCAATAGCGCCCACAACAAACGCGGATATCTTTCCTGCCATCACTTTTTGTTTGTCAGTCATTTCTATTTTTAGATATCGGTCAAACAAATCGTGGGCAATTGCACCGGATGAAGCGACAATCAAACCACTGACTGTACCCAGAATGGTAGCAAATGCAATGGCTGAAATAATGGCAAAGAGCAATTCACCGAAGGTGCGAGCCAGCAACGGTGCAGACATATTACTGTCTGCCGGATTGATACTGCCATTGACCATTGCGCCAAAGCCCATAAACAGGGTAAGAATATAGAAGAAGCCAATCGCTGCAATCGCCACAATCGTGGATTTTCGAGCGCTGGCTGGGCTTGGAACCGTATAATAGCGGATCAAAATATGCGGCAGTGCTGCGGTACCCAGGAATAATGCCAGCATCAACGAGAGGAAGTCCAGGCGTTCCAGGAAGGTGCCTTCTACTTTGAACTTCAAACCAGGGCGCATCAAACGATCACCGGAAACGACCTTCGGGTAATAAATGGTAACTTTATCACCGTTCTGATCCGTGAGTGTAGTGTTTTTCCAGGTTTGTACCAAGGTGTCTTTATCGCCCAGTAGTGCCAGGAATTCAAACATGGAAAGTTTTCCGGTTTCCACATTCCCCTTCCCGTCAATTTTTTCCAAATTACCAACCAGACGCAATTGATTCTCATCCGAGGCAGCAGCGCCATTGATGAATTCTCCAGCGGGTTTATCTTCTACAAACTGGGTTTCATCCAATGTAAGCACACCATCATGCTCGGCGGCGTACCACCAGCTTGATTGACCAGTCTGTTCCAATTTCACAAAATGCAAACCATCTTTGGTTGTTTGTTGTTCAACAACTGTCAAGTTTCCATCTGCTGGTATAACCATATCGCCGTCCATACTGGCAGCCAAGTGAGCATATTTATAGTATTCAACCTTGCCGCCTTGGTCCGGTTGTGTGGAAAGTCCGCGGATCAATACAGCGCCAACCAGCACAGTGGAGAAAATGATCAGTAAAGACCCTTTTAGAAACTGCACGTAAGTCGTGGAGGCCATGCCAGCCGTAGCAACGATGGTAATCACAATCGCGCCTACCATCAAAACACCCCAGGCATGTGGAATGCCTAACAACGGTTCAACCAATACACCAGCACCAACCATTTGAGGAATAAGATAGCATAATGAAACAATCAATGTGCTGATGGCGGCGGTGAGTTTGATGCCCTTCGAATTGTAATTGGCATCCAAGGCATCGGTAAATGTATATTTGCCCAGTCGTTTGAGGGGTTCAGCAACCACAAACAACGCCACGATCCAACCTGCCAGATAGCCAATGGAATACAAGAAGCCATCATAACCCACGGTTGCGATCATACCGCAAATTCCTAAAAATGAGGCAGCTGATAAATAATCCCCGGCAAAAGCAATACCATTCACACCCCAGTGAATTTGCCCGCCGGCAGCATAATACCCACTGGAAGTTTTGGTTTTATTCCCTAAGTAGAGAGATAAACCAATAACGAATACAACAAAAATGAGAAAGATTACAATTGCCATGGTTTACTTCTCCCCGGATTCAGACGACTTTTCTAGTTTTTCATAGTGAGCTTCTTTGCGACGACACAGCCAGTCATAAAATAACGCCTCAATCAATGCCACAATAATCAAAGCAAATCCATATACCACTGCCAGGTTCAAACCTGCAAAAACGATGGTAGCCATTGCTAAAGGATTAAGTAGATTGATCGCCACGAAACTGGCATAAAACAGGGAGTAAAAAACAAACATCCAGATCCCTAATCGGATCTTATAAGGTCCTGCAGGGTCTTTTCCCGCCGGTGTTGCTGGTTCATGTAACATGACTTTGGCTCCTTGACGAAATAATTATTTGTAGCTATATGATTATAGTTAATTAATTGCGATTGTGTATATAGAACCCGCAACCAGTTTCCTGGATGCGCTATCAAAAACACCCATCATGCCAGGCATAATGGGTGTAATATATTTGAATTGAAATCTTCTAATGAAATTATCTATTTCAACGAGATAATTTTCTGGTATAAAACTTCTGCATCCTCTTCCGAAAGTATAAGAGAAGCTGAAATTTTAACCCAACGCGCCAACTCAGTAATTTGATCCGCAGTTAACTCCTGCGAAGAAATCTTGAGATGTGACTTGCATTGGCGTTCAAGAAATGCTTCTGCTCTCTTGCCCAGATATGGTTTCATTTCAGCGAGCACATTTTCATACAAACTCATGTTCTGTCTCCTGTTTGGATTATTAATGTAATGATGCGGAAATATCCTGAATGTACAGCGAAGCTGAATTTATTCGCGAATAACAGGAATAAGTCCTTTAGCAAACCAACGTCCGGCACTTACATACAATATGGCTTGTATCAAATAACCCAGACTTTGAAACCACTTCAATGAAAGTTCACTTGTAAAACCAAACTGAGTACCATGTCCAAAGTAACGGAATAGTGCTGCAACCATTGCAATAATGCCCATCCATCCTAGAATCGTAAACCCAATATGGAGGTCATCGGTGTATAAACGACGGGCTTTAAAGTACCAGTAAACGACAATCATATAAATGACAACATTTAGTAATTTTAATGCCGGGTTGAGCCAGCTGGTGTCATAATTAAAGAATTCAGTCATGATTTCTCCCTAATTTATTTACACTTTCAGCGCTTATTGTACTGTCTTTTCCAAAATCATCGCTAATGTCAAAAACAAGTTTATTAACAAACATTGCCAACGGCCCAATAGCCTGCCATGTGGCGTATATACTTGCAAAACCAAATAATAAAAACGCCAGGCTTTCTCCCCATTTCCAAACAGTAAAAACATCTCCAAGATAACGAAATAGGGTTGCCAGAAATCCTACAAATCCTGCAAAAGCTAACACCGACATCAGTTTCTTTAACTCATTGCTATACTGATTTCGAGCCTGATAAAAACTATATGCACCATAAAGAAATATGAATGGCAATATTAATTTCAGAGCTGGATTGAGGAGACTGGTTTTATAATTAAATAACTCAGGTACCATGATTGTCTTTCTCCATTATAATAGTATTCAAATTTGAATATAGACTATATTACTACACATATCTATTTAAGTATCATCTCAATAAAACGGGGTAGAGCTAAGATTTAGGAAAAGACCAACCCAAATTAATTTGAGAAGCGCG
>JAEKNU010000060.1 GCA_016838895.1 Chloroflexota bacterium | reverse complement strand
ACCGTATGCAAATATCATAGGTCTTGCAAAGGAAAAGAAACAACCTATTCCACAAATTTCCTACATGCTAAATTTGTTACTTAATTATGATCGTTTGTTCATGAAGTTTAACGATCCGGTACAAGCCTTTACAGTTTTGCAGAAGAGTGAAAAATCATTTGATCCTGAATTACTGGCAATCTTTCGTGATAAAGTATTGAAATATGATGATCTTGTAAAATCCGGCAAGTTCAAATCCGTGCAAGAGGAAGAAGAAGTGTCGATATCAGTCTTATCTATAGAACAAAGATTGGCAAAAGATATTTTTGATATTGATAATCGCATGGTTGTCGCAAAAAATACGATTATCTCAGAAATAATAAAAATGAGATTAACTAATTATGCAGCCACAAACCGCATTGGGAAAACAGCCTGGATTTATGTTGATATAACTTCGAAGTAACATTCTTTTCATGTTAACATTCATAAAATATTTATCATGAAAACGATAAAAGATCCTGGCGGGAAATTGAGATGAATTAAACGAAATAAAGGGAGGATTCTATGGGTGAGAGTATCTTTACAAACCAGAAATACTTAAAAGAAAATCAATATCATAAATCTGACAATCTGAATGCACGCATAAAGCTGCATGAACTTTTTACAGTGACAGATACGCCATGGTTTGCCTGGGTATATGATCACCTGGCGTTGCAGTCCAATCAGCACATCTTGGAATTAGGCAGTGGTACCGGTCGTTTATGGCTGGAGAATCTCTCAAAACTTCCCAATGATTGCAAAATCAACCTATCCGATTTATCTGCTGGCATGCTGGTGGAAATTCAAGGAAAGATAAAAGATCAACGCTTCTCTTTGATGTGTATGGATGCACAAAATATCAACTTCCCCAATAATCATTTTGATCTGATTATTGCCAATCATATGCTTTATCATGTTCCTGATTTATCGGCTGCCTTGATTGAAATATGCAAAGTACTAAAACCGACAGGGAAATTGGTAGCCGCCACGAATGGCATCCATCATATGGAGGCCCTCTATGATTTACTGCATGAATTCAATCCCAATATCGTCAGTCGCAAACCCTTGTTGAATTTTAATCTTGAAAATGGGGAAATGCTCCTGTCACCTTTTTTTTCCAACGTAAAAAGATATGACTTTGCATCTGCATTACATGTTACGGAAATTCAGCCTTTGTTAGATTACTATAGCTCCATGCAAACAATGGGCGTTGATTTTAATCAATACGATCAGGTAAAATTTAGCGTATTTTTGGAAGATAAATTGCAAAATGATGGCAAAATCATCATCAAAAAGGCACAAGGCTTGTTTGTTGCCAGTTAATGTGTTTACTGAAATTCAAAATGAGTCAGATAATGTTGGGCAGCCTGCCTGGCCTTGGGGGAATCATTCTCCATTTGTTGCCAGACAAAGGCATTGATCTCATTAAAGTTTTCTGATTGAGCTGCAAAAAGCTCAAACGCTTCGACAATATATGCAACTACCAAATCTTTTCGATCTTTGTTTTGCCGACTTTCATAAATTTTCAAGAATCTCTTTGTAATTTCAGGTTCAAAACCCTTGAATACTGCAGCGATTTTCCCTGCATTTAAGGCACAATGAGAAGCAACCATCACGGAGTCATCATCCAGCATATTCAAATATTCATGGATACGTTCGCTAAAATCAGGTATTTTCTTTGCAAGCAATAACCCTGTGATGCAATACAGGGATGTCATTTTTGAAAAGCCGTTTTTTCCTGCCAGATATTCGAAAAAAACCTCATCGTATGGTTGAATACAGGCCGGCGCATCTTCTGCCAGTATCATCAAAGTCTGGCTGGCCATCTCACGCAATTCACGCTTCTGACGTTTGGGATGCACAGCGTCAACCAATTCACCTACAAAGGCTGTATCCGTTTTTGCACGTTGCACTTCACTTTTGTATATCTCCCGCTTTAATTCCATATGAATCTTTGCCCTCCTTTACAATATACAAGGGATTTTTTTTCTCCAATAAAGCAATTGAAACTATATGTATAGAATTGTATATCGTTTTTATCCGGTATTTAGCAAATAATACTTTGTATTTATGGGTGAAAGTTCTATAATCGTACTACTCATCGGGGATCTGTTTTCAACGGCGGCATTTCATGAAAATAATAATCTTGTCGTTGAGAAACGCAATGAATAATTTGTACAGATTAACAAAATCATATCATTTGGGAGCCAAGTTCAGCATGTAAAATCTTTTGCAGATATATGCTGGCAGTGTCCGATAATTTCTTCCCCTTCATACCGGACACCTACCCCCGCTGGCTCCATACCTACCGGCAGGATTTATAAATTCTGCCGGTTTTCTTCAACATGTCTTATTGACGAATTCAGGAACCCCCAGATGGCAATAGTAATTGCTCCGAGACTGCTGATTAACAATATCTGCTGCACGGAGAGCATATCTGCAAAGAGCCCGATCAACAGCAAAGCCAGTACAGATACCGCAGAATTAAGGCTGTTTTGTAAAGCAAACACTCTGCCTTGAATATTTACATCAATCACCGATTGCAAAATAGCATACACAGGTCCATTCATAATCGGCAGCAGAAATCCGCAAATCGCCATCGCGGCCGCGGCAATCCACCAGGCATCCGGCGGTGTAACGGCGTGCAGGAGTAAACTGAATCCTATTCCTAACATCGCAGTTAGAATGGTGATAACTTTTCGCTTGAAGCCACCCCATACACCTAGAATTACACCACCCAACATAAACCCAATACCAAAAGTTGTTTCGATGATACTAAAGGCTGTCATATCCTGTTGCAGATACTGCAATACAAACAGGGATTCCAGAGAATTCAATGGCATAAAGAAAAAACTGAACGCCATTAATACCAGCAATAAATTGCGCAATCCTTTCCACTGCAAGATGTAGGGAAACACTTCACGTGTCTCTGAGAAAAATGTCCGCATATCCAATGCAAAAGCTTTTGCAGGCGGCTGTGGAACGATCACAAAAGCAATGCTGATGATTGCAATTAGCGCAGTGATCACATCAATGGAGATCACCCCTGGGAAACTTAATGCCGGATTAGCCAGTAAAATTGCCGCAGCCGGTGGCGCCAATATGGCCATTACCCCCATCATGGACTGATTAATGCCCGAAACACGCGTCAGGTGCTTTTCCGGGACCATCAAGGATATGGAAGCATTCAAGGCTGCCCCATGAAATGCACTACCGATGGAACGTAAAGCCATCAATAAGTAAATATGCCAGTACTGTACCAGGTCCAGACGGAACAAAACAATCAATAGGACAACCAATCCGGCAATTATCATATCCGAAACGATCATGATCCACTTGCGATTGAAGCGATCCACAAGCGTCCCCACGAATGGTCCGAACAATACTGCTGGCAGCATGCCAAATAATGTTGATGTCGCCATCACCGCCGCTGAACCACTTTCCAATGTCAACCACCAGATGATGGCATATTGTGCCAACAAGCTGCCCAGCAAGGAAAACAACTGCGCCACCCAAACCGGGATAAAATTCAGCACCCAATTCTTGATATCTTTCTGAGGTTTATTTTCCATTTTTCTCCTTAAATCTATAACCAGATGAAGTGTAAAGGCACTCAACAATTAACATCTTCTCAGTTTTACATTTTCCGGGGAAAACTGTATTGAATAAATACGACAATTGCTTACATGGAACGTAATTCGCCGGGGGTACGGCCAGTAAATTCACGACACTCACGGATGAAATGCGCCTGATCAGAATACCCCGCCTGGAAGGCCATTTCAGTGGAATTGGTTATGGGTACAGTTAATAACTGTTGTATTGCAAAATTGAAGCGCAGGATGCGAGCATATGTTTTTGGGCTGACGCCCATATACTGATTGAATTGGCGTTCCAATTTACGTGGATACAGGCCGCTTTCTTCACATACCATTTGAATCGGTGATTGCCCAAATGAATGATGCAGCATGGATACAGCATGCTGGAAAGCAGGAGGGCGTGCTGGAACACCCTTGATGAGCCACTGAGTGAGCGTCTCTTCTAAAAATGAAATTCGCTCAGGCATGTTATCCATGGAGAATACCGGTTCAATCATATGTCGGAATTTATTTTCCAGCACATCATCCAATGCAATTGCGCGATTTTCAAACATATCTGCCGGCATGGAAATGAAAGGCATAATCGCCGGGCGAAAACGGATTGCCAGATATTCCACATGACCCTGGGGATGTATATCATAATAGCTGGTTCGAATCGGAGTAATGAAACTGCGCGGCAGCAGTGTCTCATGATCTCCACTCACCCAACGCGTAGCAGCATCAAAACTGAGGATGATCTCGAAACAACTTTCCGGATAAATTAATGTCGCGTCATCATCCGAGGAGGGAGTGCCTTCCAATGTCCAGAAGTACTCAACAACCTGTTGTAATAATGGATGTTTTGGAATAAATACGGATTCACTCATGGTCATTTCAGTGTAACAGGTTGCTGCGTTTTAATCACCTGGTCAAAAGTCGCATATTTTGCAGGAGGTTGCCCTATCCCTTTTTCCGGATACAAAACTGGGCTGATTTATAAAAACCAGCCCAGTGAAATTAAACAACCATTTTCTTATGTCAGTGTGTGCTGACCGGTATATAACTGATAATACTGGCCCTTTTGTTCTAGCAAATCATCATGGTCACCTCGTTCAATGATCTGGCCATCCTCTAAAACGATAATTGCATTAGAATTGCGAACCGTCGATAATCGGTGGGCAATCACAAACACCGTGCGATCCTGCATTAGAGAGTCCATGCCTCGTTCAATCAAGCGTTCCGTTCGGGTATCAATGGAGCTGGTCGCTTCATCCAAAATCATCACAGGTGGATCTGCTACCGCTGCCCGGGCAATGGCCAACAATTGGCGTTGTCCTTGTGATAAATTGCCGCCATCACCTGTCAGCATGGTTTCATAGCCCTGTGGTAAGCGCTTGATAAAGGAATGCGCGCTGACTTGTTTGGCTGCCTCAATACACTCCTCGTCGGTCGCATCCAATCGACCATATCGGATATTGTCCATCACCGTGCCGGAAAACATATGTGTATCCTGCAGCACCATACCCAGGGATTGACGCAAGGGATCTTTTTTAATCATCTTGATATCAATGCCATCATAGGTAATCTGTCCATCTTCAATATCATAAAACCGATTAATCAGATTGGTAATGGTTGTTTTTCCGGCACCGGTTGAGCCAACAAAAGCTAACTTCTGCCCTGGTTTTGCAAAAAGCGATACGTCCTGTAAAACCGGCTTTTCAGCATCATAGGAGAAATCCACATTATGGAAGCGCACATCACCTTTTAATTCAACATACGAATATGAGCCATCTTCTTGCGGTACTTTCCATGCCCAATGGCTGGGTCGTGTACCATCAACCTTCAGATCGATCATCCCGTCGGCATTTTTACTGACACACACCAGGGTGACCACACCATCATCCACTTCCGGCTGTTGATCCATAACCTGAAACACACGCTCGGCACCCGCCATGGCTGCCAACAGATTGTTTAATTGATTGGTCATTTGATTAATTGGCATTCCCATTTGTCGCGAATATTGCAAAAAGGCTGCCAGCGAGCCAATATCAAATCTACCATAGATGGTCAAAATACCGCCAACTAGTGCTGTAGCCGCATAAGAGACATTATTCAAGTTGCCCAGAATTGGCATTACCACACCAGCATAGAAAGATGCATTGGTTCCTGCTATACGATACTCTTCATTTAGCTCTTTGAATGTTTTAATTGCTTCATCTTCTCGATTAAACACTTTTACAACTTTCTGTCCATCCACCATTTCTTCAATGTAGCCATTCACATTACCCAAAGTCTGCTGTTGATCTTTGAAATATGCACTGCTGCGTGATGTGATTTGCTTCATGATCAAAAACATAAACACCAGTACAATCGCGGTAACCAGAAACAGGATAGGGCTAAGTACCAACATCATAATCACTGATCCAACAAATGTGAGAATACTGGAGATAAATTGCACTACACTCTGCTGCAAAGCTACTTGAATATTATCAATATCATTGGTATAGCGGCTCATCAGCTCGCCGTGCGTATGTGAATCAAAATAGCGCAGGGGTAAGCTCTGCATTTTGGTGAACAAATCAGCACGCATTTTATTGGTTGTGCGCATGGCGATACCGACCATCAAGCGGCTATAAACATAGGTAGCAGCCACACTAACAATGTAAATCCCGGCTAATCCAGCCAATGCACTGGCCAAACCACTAAAATTTCCAGGCAAAATATAATCATTAATCAATGGTTTAAGGAAATAACTCCCGACCAGCATACCAATAGAACCAACCAGCAACAATACAACAACCAACCCTAGTGTAAATCGATTCGCCAGCAAATAACCCATTAAGCGTGCCGCTGTTGCTTTTGTATTTTTTGGTTTTTCAAACGACCTTGATGGTCCTCCACCACCGGGACCCCCTCCATGCGATTTGCTCGGCGGCAGCTTGGATGCGTATTTCTTTTTCTCAGCCATTTGCCAATACTCCTTCCTGCTGCGAGGTGTAAATTTCCTGATACACCTGACTGGATTCCATTAAATCTTGATGATTGCCATAATCCACAATCTTGCCATCGTCAATAACCACAATTTTGTCGGCTCCGGATACAGAGCTGATTCGTTGAGCGATGATAAACACCGTGGTATGCGAGAGATGTTCGTAAAATGATGCTCTGATTTTTGCTTCTGTAGCACTATCAACCGCACTGGTACTGTCATCCAAAATCAGGATTCTGGGATGCTTGAGCATTGCCCGCGCAATACACAGGCGCTGTTTCTGCCCACCTGAAACATTTACCCCGCCTTGTCCTAAATTGGTCTCATAACCATCCGGGAATGACATGATAAATTCATGTGCCTGGGCATCTTTACAAGCTTGTTCAATTTCTGCCTGGGTTGCATTTTCATTGCCCCATAACAGATTTTCGCGAATGGTACCTGAGAAGAGCGTATTATTTTGTAAAACCACCCCCACACCTCGCCTTAGATCATCCAGTGCATATTCACGGACATCCGTATCATCTACTAACACGCTACCTTCAACCGCATCATATAACCTGGGTATCAGGTTTACCATGGTGGTTTTGCCTGTACCGGTACCACCGACTACACCGATAATCTCACCCGGATTCGCCACAAAACTGATATTTGAAATGACGTGTTCACCGCTGCCTGCCAAATCATATTTGAAGGAAACATTCTTGAATTCAACCTTGCCTTTACGTACAGCCGGCAGAGTGTTCTCTGCACCCTCAGTAACGTAATCCTTGATATCAACATCTGTTTCCAGCACTTCCAGGATACGTTCACCACTGGCAATGGCACGCGCACTCATCACAATCACCATGGAAATCATCATCACGCTCATCAGGATTTGCATAATATAGCTGATGAAACCAATTAATTCTCCTGCTCCTAGTGTGCCGAAAAAGACCATTTTTCCGCCAAACCATATCACAGCTAATACTGAAGCATTCATGATCAACATCATCAACGGCATAATTGTGACAGCCAGTGTGGCCGCATCAATAGCAGCCTTGGTAAAGCCATCGTTAGAATCCTTAAATTTTTCCTTTTCAAAATCATATCGTACAAAGGATTTAACAACGCGAATACCAATCAGGTTTTCCTGCAAGGTGCGATTTAAGTCATCAATTTTATTCTGCATAATGGAAAACAAATTGATTGCTTTTCCAATAATTGCCAGGATTGCAATCACCAATGCAGGGATAGCAACAGCCAAAACCAATGAGAGCTGCGCATTAATGTTATATGCAAATATGAAAGCTATTACCAACATTATCGGTCCACGCAAAAGCAAACGAATGATCATCATAAAAGTATTTTGCAAATTAATGGAATCATTCGTCAGACGGGTTACCAATGAGGCTGTGCTGAAATGATCAATATTCTTAAATGAAAAAGCCTGAACTTTTTCAAACAAAGCGTTTCTCAAGTTTGCCCCAAATCCAAATGCAGCAATGGATGAGTACTTCATAAACAAGGTACCCATTGCAATAGCGATCATCGCTAACACCACCATAATCCCGCCAATGCCCGCGATATAGCGAATGTCCTGTGTGGGGATTCCGATATCCACAATTCTCGCCATTAAGATCGGCATACTTAATTCGGCCGCTACATCCAATAAAACAAAAATTGGAACGAGCAGCGCATATTTTTTATATTGTCCAATATGGACAGCTAATTTTTTGATCAATGTTTTTTCTCCTCAATTGAAGCTGTTTCATTCTCAAAATTTTTCAAATTTTCAATTAGTCTCTGATTGAATTGATGAATTTGTTCCATCTCTTCTTCAGTAAAATTTGCAAAAAAGGCTTCTGCCAGATAACCCATCCCTGAATTCATTTTCTTAACATATTCTCGCCCCTTATCTGTAATGGCGATCTTGTTCACCCGTAAATCTTTCTCATCACTGATTTTTTGAAGTAATCCTTCCCGATCCATGAGTTTTATCGCCTGAGCAATCGCCGCGGGCGTAATTTTTAACACTTTAGATAATTCCTGCTGCGTATCAATATGTCCATCATTCCCGGATTCAGCCAGAACATTTAGAATATAAGGATGTCCTATTTTTTCTAAACCCGAGCGTTCAAAACCTCGGCGCATATGCATTTTGCTCAATCGGCTTATCAAATGAAATTCTTTAAATACTCGTCCCTTAATATGTTGCATACAAATCCTTTCCTGATTGATTATCAGAATACGAAAAAATATTCATTAAGTTCTTAACTATTAAGAACTTAATGAATATAAATGATTTTTACGTAGATGTCAATTGTTTCGAATTAAGTTTTACAAAATGTTAATACTATTTAATACACCCCCATTTCCAACAAATCTGCATAAAGAACGCCTGATAGATTGAATCCATGGCTTTACCCAAAAAAACAGTATTATTTACGGAGAATATCATCCAATACATCCCGTTGTTTTTGCAATAATAGCTGAATACCGTCCTCAGCTAGCGTTAGTAAATCATTGAGCTGTGATCGGCTGAATCCGCTGTGTTCACCTGTGCCTTGTAGTTCAATAAATTCACCATTGGCATTCATCACCACATTCATATCCACTTCAGCCCGTGAATCCTCTACATAGCACAAATCCAGCATGGCTTCCTGATCAATAATCCCCACACTAATCGCGGCGATTGGGCTATTGATAGGCAATTCATCCAGCGCGCCTGCTTTCTGCAGTCGGAGTAGTGCCAGCGCTGTGGCAGTATAGCCGCCGGTAATCGCAGCGGTACGGGTTCCACCATCTGCTTGAATCACATCACAATCCAATACGATGGTTCGCTCGCCTAGTTTATCCAGGTCAACCGCCATACGCAATGATCGCCCAATCAGGCGCTTGATCTCCTGACTGCGTGCTCCTGGACCCGTGGTTTCTCTGCGGGTTCTTTCTTGCGTGGCACGCGGCAGCATGGCATATTCAGCAGTCAGCCACCCTTTTCCTGCGCCTGCCATCCATTTCGGTACACCTTCCTCAATGGTCACGTTACACAAGACTTTCGTTTTCCCAAAAGATACTAAAACCGATCCTTCCGGGTATTCCACATAATCCACTTCAAATTTCACCGGGCGTAATTCATTGTTTTTCCTACCATCGATTCGCGTCATTCATCCTATCCCTTTCTCATTTATTGTCAATTCCATGTAAAATAATAGGCATGCCACTGGAAATATTTTTATGGATCCCAACTTTTACATTTATTATGATATTGAGTGAAGCCTTCTCGCTATTTTTCGGATTGTTTATCATTAAAAAAAATAGCGCCTGGCGAACGCCGAAAAACAGTATTCTTTTATTCAGCGATCTGATTTTCACCAGTATATCACTTTTAATATTTGTCCTTGAAAAATGGACTTTCCTATTGATTGTCCTCTCATTCCTGTTGCTGCTTACTCATGCGTATCGAATCATAGAGCATTATTTAAAACCAAATATTCCATTCTGTTTTAATCAACCCCTAATGATGGTTAATCTGGCGAAATTTTTTGCTTTATTCATCAGTCTCTATATCATTTGGCAGATTTAAACTTCCCTATACTTAAAGGACCTTCCGGTAATACAGCGATATGTGCCTGCGGATTCTTTTTTAACAGAGCCAAAATTTCATCTTCAATAGAATGAATCGGCTCAAAATGCGCCTTGTGAATCTGCTCATCAGACAGCCCATCCGAATACACCGAAACTTCAAAACGGGTTTGCACAGCCGCTTGTTTCTGCACCTGCCATTGATCCTGCAAGCTCTTTGCACCGTGCAAAATATTCTCCAATAATTGTGTCGGGGAATCCGCATCAGCTAATAATTGAGCATACAATCCATGATCCGGTAGTCCATCTTCACAGGCAGCCACTATAATAATACTTCCGCCTGGCCGGGTAATCTCGGCTGCTGCACACATCCCCTTAATCGCCTGATATAAATTCTGATCCAAAGGATAACCGCTGTTTCCTGTAATGACCATATCAAACAAATTTGGCGTGCTAAACATACTTTGCTCACGCACAAATTCACAGCCAGCAGTATGTGAAGCAAAAAGATCTCCACAAAAAACGCCATTGATTTTCTGTTGTTCATCCAATGTCACATTTACATTAAACATTGGCGAAAAACGTTTGGCAACAGCACGGATTTCCTCCCAAATCGGATTTCCGGCAGTGATGCCCCAGGTAGCTTTGTCTGATGCGATGGATTCCAGACGATGATTCCATTGAATGGTTTCGATATGAGCCATCCCTGGCAGTATTAATTTTGGGCCGCCGCTAAATCCGGCAAAAAAGTGCGGTTCAATGAAGCCTGTCAGAATGCGGAAATCGGCTTCCACAAAATTGCGATTAATCTTCACTGATTGCCCATTCACTGTTTTGGCGATATCCGTATTCACTTGCAGATCAAAAGCATCATGCTGTAAGCAGCGATACTGGCTGAGAATCTTGTCACCTAGCAAAGCGTACATCTCAGCTTCTGTTTGTGAACGGTGGGAGCCTAACGCATTGATCAGTGTTACTTGCCGTTTTGGGATACCGGCTTCTTCTATTTCAGCTAGAATGGGCGGCAGCAAAAGTTGATTCGGCGTAGCCCGTGTCAGGTCAGTATGCGCAATGATCACCGACATATTCGGCTGCAATTGCTCTTTCAGTGGTCTTACACCAATCGGATTAGCTAATGCCTGCAAAATAGCTGCTGTCTCATCATCATAGGCTGCTTCCCATACAGGAGAAAAGACTTGCACTGACTCAGGTACACTGATGGTTAATCCATGCCTGCCATATTTCAACTTGACTGATTTCATTTACGAAGATCCTGCATCAGATGAAGGTTGATGCCGGCAGGTGCTACACCGGAATCGGCGCAATCACAGATGAAGAAGTGAACATCCAGGTGACCAACATCGCATTTATCATTGCACCTAAATAAATTTTGCCTGTTAATTCAGAAAAATACGTGGAAACCGGAATAATTAATAGAAGCACAACCACCATATGGAATAAATTCATTACAAATCCAACCAAAGCTGCGCTAGGGCCTACAAAAGGAACAGTGCCTCCCAAATAAATCGGTATATATTGAATTGCAAGATGAATCAATAATGGAATCAACATAACCGCCCAATTCAATATTGTGCGCTGCACAAAATTGGTAAACCAATTCTTGCCTGCTTTAGGACGAATTTGGGCATGCAGAAAAATACCCATTTGCCAGAATCCCAGGAAGAAAAAGGGCAGATACAACAAAAACATAAGGAAACGGTAAAAGGTGAAATCACTGGCAAAGGGGAAAATGAAACGCAAATCAACAATGAAAATATTCTCCAACAAAGCTGCCATGGCATAAACAAACCCAAAAAGGATTACTGAAACCAACAATGATTTCAATAGATATTGTTTTTTGTACAAAAAACGATTCGCTTCATCAGACACACCCAGATCCAGCAGAGAAACTTGTTGATTTTTCTTCCGCCATCGCCGAAATAAGAAATATCCGGCCAGGTTAATCATCACAAACCAGAACGCCACGCCATTGACCATCATCATCGGGAATATTTTATCAATGGGTACCACATACATATGAAAACCGAATAAGGTAAGTACTAACCCAAGATATAGCAACATCAATCCGCCATTTATGACGGCAAACTTCATACGTTCTTTCCCGGTACAGACATAAATTTCGGTTTGGTTTTGCTGCAATTCAGCAAAATAAGGTGAACTAAGCAGTAAATAACCTAACGGTAAAACACACAAAACAGCACAAAGCAAACTGATTAATGTAGCATATTCTTTGAAATGCCAGATTTGCTGATCAGATGGCATCATCAAGGAAGCCTCCGGCTCAAGTGCCTGTGTAATCCAATCCACAGCTGCTGCTACAGCCCCTGCATCATGTGATTCCTGGAAGTGCAATGCCAATGGCATATACACCATTCTTGCGCTGCCATCTGCGAAATCACCATAGCGTTGCCCCATGACTGGATATTCAACAGGAAATACTTGCCGCGTCACTGCGGATTGCATCCATTCAGTTTCGAAATTGTCTGTATGGGTCATACGATCACGGTACTCATCGTATTTTCCAAAGATCATCAGCATGTTTTGAGGTATCGTTGTGCTGGCATCCAGCGTATAACCGAACCCTGAAATGACCAACGCTTTCAGGGTTTCATCCTTTAAAGCCAAATCATAGACCATCCCGGCTCCCAGGCTGTGTCCCATCAAGGCCGTTCTTGCACTGTCCACATAGGGTAGTTCACGTAAATACTGCAATGACTGGGCCGTGCCGCTGGAAGGATCATAATCCACGGCGTTGATATCCATCTGATTATCCGAATTTCCTCGGCCCAATGCATCAATGCACAGTGCGGCGACGCCACGCCTGGCCAGTTCAATACAGTATGGATCGCTTGTTTCTCGATTATTCTGATAGCCATGCACATAAACAATACCGGGCACAGGATGCATCTCAGTCGCATTGTGTGGAATAAACAATTTTGCCCGTACAGTCAGGTTATTGGTGTTTTCAAAGGAAACATTCTCAACGGCCACATTGCCAAAATCACGCTGTACCATGCCGGCTAAAGACGATGATATGATCCACAGCATACATATTCCCAAGAAAATCAAACGGGCTTTCCTGATGCCTTGCGCATGAAATGTTTTTTGAGAATTCATGGGTTATTCCTTTTGACTAGATAGAGAATTGAACAGCCAAAACAATACCGATCGTGATTAAAATTTGCGCAGCATGATAGGTTGACATAATTTTTAGCCGTTCATGCGTTATCGGTCCCACAAAGCGCGCCCAGGCATTCATAATATCGGAAATATAAAACGATAACGCACCCAGAGAGACCAAAATGGAAGCAACCATCGGCCACTGATAGAAGAAAGTCTCCAATGCTGAAATCAGCATCAAGGTAATGATTACTGCATATATCCCCACCGGAATTTTCATACGTTGCGTATTATTGGCATCCATTCCTTTAAATAGATAATAAACTACGGCGAGCATGGCAGCGATAAGGACAATATAGATACCACCCTGAATCAGTTGATTTCCCTGAGCGCTATAGTATGTGCCAAAACCAATCAGATATAACACCTGATTAATCAGGAAAGAAATCAAACCCGGCAAAAAAAGACGATCAGGCCACATCAGGAAAACATCGCCCATCAAACCAAAGAATAAACCTAATACAAACCATAAAGGCAACAGGGTAATTTCATTTGCTCGTGAACCAATATCGGGAACCGAGACAACCATATAGATCATCAGGAAAATCATAACGGGTGGTTTGGTACTGATGATCCCTATGCGATTCTCTTTGATTACAAAAAACCAGTGTGCTAAGGCAAAAACAATGGAAATAATCAGATATTCCACAGGTCCCTCCAAAATTAATGGTTTTTACTATTGTAGCGCTTATGGAAAGTTTTGAGGTTCAAAAAAAGGTAGGTTTTCCTACCCTTTACGCTTGCTTGATCAAGTCATTTTGGATGGCAATTGCGATGGCTTTCACCCTGCTTGAGGTGCCCAGCTTGGATAAAATATTACTGACATGGAATTTAACGGTAGAGCGGCTCACCGAAAGTTTGCCAGCAATCTCAGGATTATTTAACCCTTCTGCCATCAAATGAAGGATTTCCAGTTCGCGCGGGGTTAAATCATAACCAGGCTGATTGGGGTTTACCATCCTATTAATGAGATGCTTGGCTGCCTCAGGCGCCAGGGTTGGCTGACCCAGCATCGCCGCACGGATGGCCTGCGCCAATTCTTCGCCGGTGGCATTCTTTAACAAATATCCAATTGCCCCGGATTGCAGTACTTTTTGAATGAGCTTCTGGTCATTGAAACTGGTCAAAGCAATCGCATGAATCTCCGGATATTCTTCTTTGATGTGTTGAATAGCAACTTCCCCACTCATTTTGGGCATCAGTAAATCCATTAACACCACATCCGGACGTAGTGATCTGCACATTGTTATGGCTTCTTCCCCATCACATGCTTCGCCAATACATTCCAGATCAGGATAACTTTTCAGGAATGCTTTCAGTCCTTTGCGTACAACAGCATGATCATCCACCAATAGCACACGAATTTTCTGTTGCTCAGTCATAAAGCTCCTTATAGGTACTCAATTTCCAGGAAAGCAGTATCTCTGTTCCATGATCTATTTTACTCTCAATTTTCAAGTCTGCCCCAATGGATTGGGCTCTTTCTCGCATGATTTTTAATCCCATATGACCCGGCTTTACTTCATCACAATCAAAGCCACAACCATCATCACTTATACATAAGGATAGTTGGTTAGCGTCATAGAGCAAGGTTACTTCAACATGCTTTGCCAATCCATGTTTTTGAATATTATTCAATCCCTCTTGTGCAATTCTGAATACAGCGATTTGCACTTGTGCCTGCAACATCTCATTGCCATCAATATTGACCTGCAATGGTACATCCAGTTTACCCACGAAAGATTCAGCCAGCTGACGAATCAAATCACATAGAGGCATTTCATCAAACGAAGTATGCCGTAATTCAATTAACAAAGTACGCATTTCGGCCAATGCGCCGCGTGTCATTTGCTGTAAATCCGTTAACATACTGTTGCTATCCTCATTGTCTGTCTCATAGACACGCGGTAAGGCTTCGGCAACCAGGCTTGCGGAAAACAAGGTTTGTGTTACAGCATCATGTAAATCACGGGCAATACGGTTTCGTTCTGTGGCGATGGCATTCATTTCAGCCGTTTGACGCAGCAGCGAATTCTCAATGGCCAATGCAGCCTGATCGGCGAAAATGACACCCAGTTCAGTTAATTCCTGTTCGCGTTTCATCAGCGAGATCGTATTTACATAAAAATAAAACAATTTTCCGGCAACTTTTCCACCCCGCACCACCATTGGCATCGAAATCAAACCATGGAACATAATGCCCATTTTTAATTGCCATTCATGCCACTTTTTTGCTTCAACGGAATCGGCAGCAATTTTTTGACGTATCGTTTTTTGCAGGTTCGTATCAACGACAGGTTTACGATCTTCTGCAAACTCAAATAAATTCTTTAAGAAGGTAAGCGGATCATCATCCATTTGCTGCAATAACTGAACACCAAACCCTGATCTGCCTTTGGCAATCACAATATCTTCATCAAACTGCAATATTATACCCGCGTCGGCTTCCATTAACCGTACGGATCGTTTTGCCAGATGATCCAGAATTTCTTCCAGAGATTGTTCACTGTTGATAAATGCCAGAATGTTGCGCAAGCCTTCTGCAACTTCCTGTTTCTGACGAATTTCAGCAGTACGCTCTTTAACCTGGCTTTCCAATTCCAGGTTTGCAGCAGTAATACGGCGTGATCGATAAACATAACCTATTGAGACGATCCCAGCTATAAATACCAATAACATCAAAGGAAACCAACCCGTTTTCCAAAATGGTGGCTTCACTATAATGGATATGGATAAGCCTTCGTTGTCCCATACGCCGTCATTGTTTGAGCCTTTTACGCGGAATGTATACTGCCCATTCGGTAAATCCTCATAAGAAACAACTCTGCGCGCACCGATGTAATACCATTCCCTATCCAGTTCCTTAATATTGTTCTGATCATAGTATCTACGTCCGGGTTTCACGTAAATCCAATCTTCATCATAGCCGACCAATTGATAAGCATATTCATTTTTCTCAATATCACAATAATCCAGTAATCCGAATTCGAATGTCAACCCACTTGATGTATAAGGGATTTCAATGATCATTGGTTCAGCGACATTGCGATACAACACCTCATTACCGGAGCTGATTTTTAGCATTGCAAGCGGGGCAACATATGAGTTTTCGTATATTTTTTGCGGCTGAAAAACATTTAAGCCTTTTGGTCCGCCAAAATAAATTTCTCCATTTGCATTCTGATATGCAGCGCCAGCATTAAAGGTATTGGCTTGTAAACCATCTCGCTCATCAAAAGTATTAGATATTTCCCTGAAAGGGTCATAATGCACAATGCCATGATCCGTACTGAACCAATAAGTTCCATCCGATGCCAATTCAATCGCATACACTACATTCAGTAATCCATTGGGATCGGGTAACAGCCGAAATGTATCCGTCTCTAAATCCAGTACATTTACGCCGCCGCCATTGGTACCAATCCACATCAGATCTGGTGTAACTTGATAAAAAGCAAAAACCATATTGCTGGATAGGGATTGATCATCGTTCATTTCGCTTTCATAGTGCCGATAGGTGCCTGTCATTGGAGAATAAACGCTTATACCACCCCATGTACCAATCCACATGTTATTTTGCTGATCTTCAAAAATTGTCAGGATATGATCATCCTGAATCGAGTTAACATCATTCGGATCATTTCGGAAATGTGTAAAGCCGCGATCCCCCGGATTGGCTAGATTTAATCCGTTGGCATAAGTGCCAACCCATATTTGACCTGCATGATCTTCGAGAATTGCCGTAACATTGTTCTCACTGAGGCTGGTTTGGGAATCAGGTTTGTGGGTAAAATGTGTAAAAATACGTGTTGAGGGACGATAACGATCCAAACCATTATCGACAGTACCAATCCAGATGTTTCCTTCACTGGATTGCAGCAAAACCCTGATATCATCCGAGCCCAGACTGGTAGGGTCAAGTGGATTATGACGTAAACCAGTATATCGCTGTGTATTTCGATCATAAAGGGTTATCCCGTCACCATATGTACTGACCCATAAAACACCTTGATCTGTTTCGGTTACACCTGTAACATCATTACCACTCAGACTCTGTGGATTATTCTTTTGTGCTTGCAGTAATAAGAATCGATCCAGGAGTGGATCATATTTGCTGACTCCACCAAAATCTGAAGCAATCCAGATAATACCATTCTGATCCTCATATAGACAATGTACCGCAGCATTTTGTACCCAGTAAGAACTTTGTGGTGCATTGTGTAAATGCGTAATACTGCCGCTTAATGGTTCCATCCTGTCCAATCCGTTATCAAGCCCGATCCATAATTGATTATTTGTATCCCACAATAAACTCAAAATGGTATCACTTGAGATGTAATAATTTAATGAGGTATCAGACCAATAGCGCTGGATATGCTCTGAATCCGGCGTAAATTCAATTAATCCCATGCCATTCGTACCAATCCATAAATTATTTTCAGGGCTTAACGCCATAGCGGTAATATAATCGGTTGGGTAATTCGGTGAATTTTCATCATCAGGGATAAAATGGTCAAAGCGATCAAGTTTGGCATCATACAGATTTAACCCTTCCTCTGTCCCAATCCAAATACGGCCTTGATGATCTTCAATCAATGTGGTAATTGTATTACTACTCAGGCTATGATAATTAAAGCGATTTTGTTTATAAATTCTGAATTGTGCTGTCTCGGGAGAGAAACGGTTCAATCCACCATCCCTTGTACCAATCCAGATCATACCCGACGAATCTTCCAACAATGCACTGATTTGATCCCCACTGATTGCACTGCCTATTTCATCATCACGACTGTAATGAATAAATGCCCCTGTTTCGAACGAATACCAATCGATACCATTATCGGTTCCTATCCATAAACCACCGTTGCTATCCTCCAATAATACATTGATGTCATTACTTTGCAGGGCATCCAATGAATCCTGATCCGCTGTATAGATTTCAAAATCATAGCCGTTGTATTTATTTAATCCATTTTGTGTGCCGATCCACACAAAACCATTACGAGTTTGTAATATCGTTTGAACGGCATCATTGGACAGCCCATCGTTTACAGTGATATGGCTGAATTGCAGTGGATTTTGTGGAAATTCCGGATAGGGAATCGGTTCAGCGGCAAAGACGTTCACCGCAACGAATAATACAAAAACCATACTGTAAAAGATGGCTTTACAGACACGACTGAAGGTGAAGGAGTTATGCTGTTTTTTATTGATTTCCGTCATATATAATGCCATTAAACACGAAATTGGTGCATTTCACAACACCTGACCATCTGGCCAGGCAGGAAACTGACCACGCCGGGGAGGATTTTTGTCTAGTTGGCTGATCCATCCTAGACATTCCTTCGATAAGATAATGTTACCTGATAGCGTACATGTAAGCACAATTGTAGCATTTTCCTTCAAATTGATTCACCAAATCATTGAGTGAAGCGCCAAATCAGGTAAATTCCTAACGATTGAAGGTACCCCATTTGGAACATTCCATGTCCCCGATTCTGTCAGTGGAAAATCTTATCGTCCAATTGAAATCAAGCCAGACAAGCTGGCTTGGGGTGAATGACTTCAGCTTCCATGTAAATCCACAAGAAACAGTATGTATTACCGGTGAAAGTGGTGCAGGTAAAACCCTTACCATTTTGGCTATTTTGGGTTTACTGCCACTTCATGCCTCAGTACTGGCCGGAAATATTAATTTCACCGGAAAAAACTTGCTAGGGATATCTGATCAACAAATCAGAGACATTCGTGGCAAAGAGATCGGTGTCGTTTTTCAAGAACCCGGAACGGCATTAAATCCGGTGATGAAGATCGGTGACCAACTGATGGAGATTTTCCGCCGCAAGGAACATTACAGCAAAAAGCAAGCACAGGATGCCTCGCTGGCCTTGTTAGAACAAGTCGGTTTTCACAATTCTCTGAGCGTATTTCGAAAATACTCTTATCAATTATCAGGCGGTATGCAGCAACGTATTCTCATTGCGATGGCAATCAGCCGTAATCCCAAATTATTAATCGCAGATGAACCGACAACCGCACTGGATACAACCATTCAAGCACAAATTGTCGAGTTAATTGAACAATTAAAAGCTGACATTGGTTTATCCGTGCTCTGGATCACCCATGATCTTTCTCTGGCCTCCCGAATCGCTGACAGAACGGTGATTATCTACGCCGGAAAAACAATGGAAGCGGCACCCACCGAAACAATTCTTGCAACACCCTATCACCCTTACACGCAAGGTTTGTTACAAAGTATGCCGCAATATGCACTGCGTCATGGTTGCCACTTGCAACCTATTAAAGGAATTTGCAAACCCTCTGATTCACAAAACCGATGTGTGTTTTATACACGTTGTGATCAGGCTCGCCCGTATTGCAAAATGGCACAACCTCCGCTCAAGCAAATCAGACCGCATCATCAGGCAGCATGTTGGTTTCATCAAAGTGTGGTGACTGTATGAGTAAGGCAAGAAAAGCATTATTGCGCGTTGAGCATCTACACAAAGATTTCCCGGATGAGTCTCGCAAATTTTGGAAACAGGATCATAAAATGGTTCGTGCTGTTGATGATGTCAGTTTCCATATTGATCAAGGCGAGACGCTGGCTGTGGTTGGAGAATCTGGTTGTGGAAAAACAACGCTGGCCCGCTCTATTTTGCAAATCTGTAAACCTACTGCCGGAAAAATCTATTTTGATGATGTTGAATTAACAAACTTGCCTGCAAAAAACCTGCGCCAGCAGCGCTCCCGGATGCAGATGATCTTTCAGAATCCAACCAATAGTCTTAATCCGCGCATGCATATCAATGAAATTATTGCAGAAGGCATGCAGATTCAAGGGAAATTAAATCAATCAGCGATTCAGCAGCTCGTTGATGATCTCCTTGAAAAAGTACAGTTACATTCCAGCATTAAAGATCGCTACCCGCATGAATTTTCAAGTGGACAACGTCAGCGCATTGGCATTGCCAGAGCGCTCTCCATGAACCCACAACTGATTATCTGTGATGAACCCATTTCTGCGCTGGATATATCCATCCAGGCTCAAATGATTAATCTTCTTATCCAGCTACAAAATCAACATGATCTAACTTATTTGTATATTACGCACGACCTGGCGATGGTGCAGTACATCAGCAATCGGGTTGCCGTAATGTACATGGGTAAATTCGTTGAAATGGGCAATACCAGCACCATTTTCGCCGATCCAATCCATCCGTATACCCAGGCATTGCTCTCCACCATGCTTCCGTCAGAATTTTCCAGCAATAAACATATTGGCATGATCGCCATTATCGGTGAAAAACCTGATCGGGAAGAACTTTCGCATGGCTGTAGATTTGCACAACAATGCCCCATTGCCATGCAAAAATGCTTTGCAAATGAACCGGAATATCAGAGATTTGACGATGACCATTTTGTTGCCTGTCATCGTATATGAAATAAAAAATGAAAAGGAGGTGTATCTTTCCATTTCTTTTTTAATCAAATCTGTTGTTCAAAAAAAATGTTTGATATTTATTTTCGGAGGAGAATAAAATGCGAAAATCTTTATATATTCTTTTTGCTGTATTGATCACCCTGAGCATGATGCTGGCTTCCTGTAAACCAGCCGATGCCGGTGATGCTGGTGCTGCTCCTGTAGCGGCCGAAGATTTACCTCTCTTACGGGTCAATCTAACTTCCTACCCCGATATGCTGGATCCTCAAAAATCCTCATTCATGGGTGAAATCTCCCATCTGCGCCGTATTTATGAAGGGCTAACGCTTCTGGATGATGACCTGAAAGTCATCCCAGGTGCTGCCGAATCATGGGAATACAATGACGACGCCACCGAAGTGACCTACACCCTGCGTGAAGGTCTGATTTATAGCGATGGTGAAGTCTTAAACGCCAAACGTTTTGAATATGCTATCAAGCGCACGATCAATCCATACACCGCTGGCGAATATGCCTATATCCTTGATGATATTGCCGGTGCAATTGATTGGCGTGGTGCAGATGTAGAAGCCATTACCGATGATGAATTCGAAGCATTGAAAGCTGCAGTGGCAGTTGAAGCCTTAACCATGGACGGCCAACCCTGTGCTGATTATGAACAAGCAGACTGCCGCATGTTAAAAATCGGCCTCTCACATCCAGCCCCATATTTTGATTACATCATGGGCTTGTGGGTTACGTTCCCTGCTCGTGAAGAAATTATCGACGCCGATCCCGACACCTGGTGGGTAAGCGCTGAAGGTCATGTCGGAAACGGCCCCTTCAGCCTGGATGTACTGGAACAGAACGAACGTGGAACATTCAATCCCAACCCGAACTATTGGGGTGGAAAGGCAACCTATGCCATTGAATATCACTACATCACCGACTCAGCTGTAGCTTTTGAGGCTTACAAAAACGACGAACTGGATGTCTTCCCCTTCGGTGTAGAAGATCTAGCAACCATCGAAAATGATGAAGACCTGAACGCTCAAAAATACCTGTTCCCCGGAACTTGTACTTTTGGCGCCATGTTCCATCATGAAAAAGAACCTTTCAATGATCCCAAAATTCGTGAAGCATTCGCATATGCGATTGATCGTGACGCATGGGTAGCAGATGTTCTCAAGGGTGTTGGCGTACCGACTCTGACCTGGATTCCCCAGGGCGTTCCTGGTTATCAAGAAGGCGAGACCCGTTGGGGTTACGATCTTGAGAAAGCGCGCCAGGCGATAGCAGATTCAACGTACGGTTCAGCCGAAAATCTGCCTGAAATTACTTTAACTTTTGCAGATAATCCTCGAAATCGTACACGTTTTGAATGGTTAGCTGCGAAATGGGGTGAAGCCTTCAGCATTGAAGTTGCACTCAATCCAGTAGAACCCACTACATACACAGCCTTAACCAAAGATCGCGAAACTGCACCCCAGGTTTATATCCTCGGTTGGTGTTCAGATTATCCCGATCCTCAAAACTGGATCAGCACATACTGGAAGACTGGTGCGTTCAGTGAACGTTTCGCTTTCTCGAATGCAGAACTGGATGCCTTAATGGCCAAAGCAGATGCCACTCTCGATTATGACGAAAGAATCGCATTAAACATGGAAGCTCAGGACATGCTGATTGACTTAATCCCCACCGCATTGATCTGGACTCGTGCAGAAGCGTTCCTTGTAAAACCATGGGTAACCGGGTTGAATGTTACACCACAAGATACAGACTTCCCCGGACAGAACAATGTACTTTCCATCAAGTTGGAAGCACACGAATAAGTAGCTCCTATCATTATTCTGACCGGTCAGCCTGGCTGACCGGTCAGAAATCCATCATCTTAGGAAAGTGCAATGATCAGATATCTAATAAAAAGACTTTTATGGTTGATACCCGTTGTCCTGGTTGTCTCATCGATTACGTTTTTTCTGATGCACAACGCACCAGGTGGACCATGGGATCGTGATCCGTCCGCCAGACAGGTTGATACCGTTACGCAAAAACGTTTAAATGAATTCTATGGCCTGGATAAACCATTATGGCGCCAATATATTGCTTATATTATTGGTGATTTTAAAAATGACGGTAGTTTTGATTGCGGTTTAATTTGTGGTGATCTGGGACCATCCTATCGCCAACGTGGCCGTAATGTTCAGGATATTCTTTTTGATCCGCCTACAGGGAAAAACTTCTTCTATTCCCGTTTTGGTTTCTCAGTGCGCTTAGCGCTTATTTCACTGGGCATGTCCGTGATCATTGGCATTCCAGTGGGCGTTATCTCTGCATTAAAAAGGAATTCCTGGGTTGATTACCTAAGTCTATTTATTGTAACCTTGGGCATTTCTGTGCCAAATTTTGTAATTGCTATTTTCCTGATTATAATTTTCGCTTCCTGGCTGCATTTAGTCAGTATTGTGCCGCAAAGCTGGGATCAGGTTGATGTATGGATTTTGCCAGCCATTGTACTTGGCTTCAATACCATGGCTCGTACTGCGCGCATGACACGAGCTTCTATGCTGGATGTGCTCAATATGGATTTTGTGCGTACCGCTCGAGCAAAAGGTTTGTCTGAACGATTAGTTGTATACCGCCACATGATGCGCAATGCCTTGATTCCGGTGGTTACAATTTTAGGCCCAGCCCTGGCAGGGCTGGTTGTAGGTTCATTTATTATTGAAACAATCTTTAGTTTTCCGGGTATGGGACGCGCATATGTGACCGCAATCGGCCAACGTGATTATTCTATGATCATGGGCACAACATTAATCTATGCAATTATGGTCGCCCTTGCAAACATGAGTGTTGATTTTGTATACGTATTTCTGGATCCCAGAATCCGGTTGACGGACTAGGCAGGTGAATTATGGCAGATAAAAACAATTCCATTTCCGATTTGAATACCATGGAGAAGCCGCAGCGTGATCTGCTTGTGGATGCCTTTTACCGACTAAGCCGTAATAAGGCCGCTATGACTGGCGCAATCGTCATCATGCTCTTTATTTTCATCGCTATTTTTGCAAAACAGCTTGTTCCATATAATCCAATTGAAATTCACAGCGGGAAAGGTTTTCTTCCCCCTGTTTGGGTAGATGAAGGTCCCAATGGCGCCAAACCTGATCCTTCATTTATCTTTGGTACTGACACTTTAGGCCGCGATGTATTAAGCCGTACAATCTACGGTGCAAGGGTTTCTATCGTGGTTGGTTTTTTACCAACAATTATCATTCTTGTCATCGGCATCATTACAGGTTTGATCTCGGGTTATGCCGGAGGTTGGATTGATAATATCCTGATGCGCATCACGGATGTGGTATTCGCCTTCCCCGACCTGCTTTTCTTCATTATCGCTATGATCACTTTGCGGGATACATGGATAGGCAGATTATTCAATGGCTTATTCTTGTTGTTCTGTGCTCTGGCAGTTGTTAACTGGGTGGGTGTTGCCCGTGTAGTACGCGGACAGGTACTTTCTATCAAGGAGAAAGAGTTTGTTGAGGCAGCTCGCTGTGTGGGAGCCCGGGATGCCCGGATCATGGTTAAACACATTCTACCGAATGCGCTAGGACCTGTGATTATTTTAACCGCTTTCACCATCCCAATGATGATCATCACTGAAGCCATTTTAGGTTATCTAGGCCTTGGAATGCGACCCTCTACCAATCCGAATGATATTTTTCTGACCAGTTGGGGCTCCATGCTGCTGGATGGTCAAAGCGCCATCAATGCCCAACCCTGGGTGCTGCTGATCCCCGCAATCTGCGTCGCCCTGGTCGTGCTGGCCTTTACCTTCCTGGGGGACGGTTTCCGCGATGCACTGGATCCAAAACTACAGGGAACAGAGTAAACTTTTATGACCAGTAGGATACAAAAAAGGTCGGAGAATATCTCCGGCCTTTTTTATTGTTTAAAGTTTCCATCAGGATTCTGGCGTAGCCTCTTCCGTTTCCGGCACGATGACAAAATTCGCAATGCTTGATTTCAACGAATCCAGAATGTTGCTGCTGTTTACTTTCACATAATATTCCGACGCAGAGCTTTTAACAACCACTGTACCGGTTTTTTCATCCACTGCACCAAAAACCAATACCATTTCCTCAGGACTGCCTGCTTCATCCAACATAATCAGATTGATCGCAGCTATAGGTGTGTTCAATCCGTAAGTGTCTTCATCACTTATCCCTAGTGGTTCTACAATACTCAAGCCAGTCACCCTGTTCAACAACGTAGTGATTGCCTCTACATTCGCCAACTCGCCTTCTGCCAGATTTTCAACTGTCCATGTTCCATCTTCCAGTCTGGAGAAATCGACTTGCCCGTTGGCATTGACCATCTGTATAGCCATCACCGTATCCGCCGCAATGCGTACCAGGCTGGTATTAATCCAGCTGGCCATGTTGCTGCCATAGGAAGAACTGGTCAATTGATCAGATAGATAGACATTGTCATCCCCCTCCAGTCGAAAATGTGTAGATGCTGCTGCCGGAGTTGAACCAATGTATATCGTTTGTGATTCTTCATTGGCATAGGTCATTGTTATGCGTCGATTATATACCTCTTGCCCAACTTCAAGACGTTGATGACTGGATCTATTTTCAGCAACCAAACGGCCGTATCGAACTGCAAACAAATTTTCCAGCATGGTGTTTACTTTTGTTGTCTCTGCCGGAAAGTTATCCGCATCCACTAAAATCCAGGCATCATCTGTTTTCGCCAGATTTACAACATTTCCGTTTGTATCTGAGATCATCAATGCTGTAACCTCTTCAGCCAATTTTTCAGCAAGCACAAGCTCACGATTTTCTACTGTTTGAGGTTTTGGCCAAAACACCAGCGCAATCAATGCTAACTGAACAACCAGAATCGCAATAAGAATCCTTTGCAATTTATTCATGCTCCACCTCCGCTTCATTGATTTCAGCCAATTTATCAAGTGGAATCAGCGCTAAAGGCTGTTGTTTTTTCTGGCGACGCTGCCATGAAACGCCTACAATCATCAATAACAACACTGAGATCACATAGGCAACAATTTCCCACACCGTATATTGATCATCCGCCAGCGGGAACAAAATCCGTGTCGAGGTTCCTCTGGAACGAATTGCCAATAAATCAACATCCTCAACTGACCAATCCACTGCATTCTGCATCATACGTAGGTTATTTTCCTTGTAATCGCTTGATAATGCCAGGGACATTTCCAAAGCAAAATCCTCAATGAATTCACTACTGGCGAACACAACCAATTGCGCACCATCCACTGATGATTCCAACAGGGCTGCCTGCTCTACTGTATTGGTAGTTTCGCTGTTTTGTGGAGCTCCCGTCTCAGCAAAATAACTTTCGAATTGCCCCTGAACTGCAACGGCCAATGGATAGACAGCTTTATCAGTGCCTGTTGGGAAGCCAAATTCCGGATACATATCAAAATCTGGTTGAATATTGAAATTGATTGTTTCCCATGCATTCGGACTGGTAGTCATCAATACCTCGGCAGCACGATTGCCATTTTTGGTTTCATCCAAAGTAATTGCCGATGACCAGAACATGCTCACGGCAGGTACACCACTGACAATCAAATTATCTTCACTCATCTGATCACTACGAACATCAATGAAGTATGGATAATTCATGGCCTGAATTTCATTGATTGAGTAGCCACCTGCATCTCGGGTGACAGAAGCCGGGAATTTTGAATTTTGTTCATCCATAATCAGGTTGCTGCTAAAGTCGATACCATAATGAGATAGCAACCCTTGCAGGTTTCCTTGATTTACATTCAACATCAAACTACCATAATTCGGATCAGCTTCCAGTTTAAATGGGTTATCAGCCACAATGACAGCGCCACCGCGCATCAAGTATTGATCAATGGCATAGTATTCCATTTCGCTAAAACCGTTCGGGGCGATCACCATCAGCACATCCACATCTTGAGGAACCTGTCCAATTGAAAGATCAACGCCTTTCAATTGATAATCTGCACTAAGCTGCTGAGTGATGTACTGGTAAGAAGTCAAGGGTGTAACAGTTTGGCCATATAAATCCTGAGTTGGCACAGAAGACGGCATGGATAAACCTACCACTTTCAGGAAGCCGCTGCTGGTGCGTTTGATGGCAGCTTCTATACCGCTACGAATATCAGCTTCAGTGGATTCATACGCCGGATATATCGGTTCTATTTGCTCACCATTCTGCAGAAGTAGATGAAAATAATAGGTTTCCTGAGAAAATAATGCCACTGAGTAGGGCTGTAGCCCATATTCCTGCTCAAGTTGCGGGCGTCGAATACTACTCTCTGCATCATCAGGGTCAACAATTTCAAAGGTAAACTTCCCGTTAGATTCCTCTGCGACCTGCTCTGCAACGGATACAACGACATCACGCAGCGGCTGCACATCATCCGGCATCATAGCCCTGGACAAGAAAAATGTCAGTTTTACCGGAGTCGATAACTGCGCAAGAATGGCATCCATCGATTGGAAACCATATACTGATTTTTTAATTGCACTGGTTAAATCATATTCCAGATTTTTCAAAGATACCGACATGCCGTTGGAAGTTTGTGAAACCTCAATCAGATCACCAAATCCTAATACAACCGATTGATCTCCATAACGCACCAAAATATCAAAGTAGGAATTGATAATCGAGGATTCGTTGCGATCTGAAATCTGGAAAGGTGTAGGCTGTATGCCGTATGATTGATTGGCTTCTGCCTCAATATCAGGATCCGTCAGTGGATCCACAATTTCTACTTTTATTTTACCGTTCGAAGCAACCTCGTATTCCCGCAGCATATCGGTGATTTGCGGTACCAGAGGAGACAAATATGGATGGGTGCGTTCACTAAAATAACCGCGTAAAAGCAATGGTTCATCCAGATTTTGTAAAATGTCTTTCGTGGTTTGGGAAATTGTGTATTCCTTTTGCTCGGTCAAATCCACGCGTAGGCCGTTCAATGGGTACAGCCAGGCGTTGATCAGCAATAAATTCAAGCCGATTAATGCTGCCGTTCGAAGTTTGTTTTTCCGATAAACGGTTTGTTGCCGGCTCCAGCGCATGCCATCCAGTGATATAACATTTAACAAAAGGAAAATGCCGCAAATCGAGAGGTAGTAAACCAGATCACGCAGGTCAATAACACCACGCTGAATGCTTTCAAAGCGGCTGCCAGTGCCTATTGCCCACAATACTTTACTTATCGCTGTAGGCATAATTTCCGTAATCCCGCTGCTGCCGATCATGTAAAAGATACCGCCTATCAATACTGTCATAATCAATGAAACAATTTGATTATCCGTACGTGAGGAAATAAACAAACCGATTGCAGCGTATGCGGCAGCCATTAAAACAGCAGCCAGATATCCACCAAACACCGGACCCCAATCCAGATTTCCCAATCTGGAAACAATAATCGGAATTGGTAAGGTCATTGCCAGGGCGATCACAATCATGGACATTACTGCCAGGAATTTACCCAATACCAGATTAAATAATCGTACTGGCATGGTAATCAGCACTTCCAATGTACCAGAGCGTTGTTCTTCACTCCACTGCCGCATAGTGAGTGCTGCCAGCAGGAAAATTAATAAGACTGGCATCCATTGAAACATGGGACGCACATCCGCCACACCACGGGCAAAGAATTTTTCAATCGTAAAAAATACAAACAAAACGGCTGCCAGAAATACACCCAGGAAAATAATAGCCAATAAAGAGTTAAAGTAACCCTCTAGTTCTTTTTTTGTAATGGAAAGTATCTGTTTCATCGGGTCACCTTATCCTGCCACTGCCAATTCATTGAATACAGATTCGAGATTGCGCACTTCATGACGTAGTTCACGTACCGGCCAGGATTCTTTGGCAGCCAGTTGAAACAACTGCATGGAGAGATCAGGGTTCCCATCATTTTCAATATGATATACATCATGTGAACTTTCTGATACCAAAGATACCTGTCCTACTTTTTGCAGCGCCTTAATTTTTTCAATCACGCCTTTGGGGCTCTTCTCCAGTTCCAACAAAACATGTTGTGAAACAGCCAAGTCCTCCAAACGTGAATCAGCTTTGATGCTGCCATTCATCAGAATCAAAACTCGATCACATACGGCTTCAACTTCTGCCAGGATATGCGTAGAAAATAGTACCGTACTGTGTTTGGATAATCGCTTGATCAGATGTCGAATCTCAACAATCTGGGTTGGGTCAAGCCCTACTGTGGGCTCATCCAGAATGAGCAATTTTGGCTTGTGCAAAATAGCCTGTGCCAGCCCCACTCGCTGACGATACCCCTTGCTGAGATGTCCAATGGGACGCGTCAGGTACTCTTCCAGTGCAACGGCATATACGGCTTCTGATATATATCGCAACTGTTGATCTTCCGGTATACTGCGCAAATTGGCCATCATCTGCAAATAAGCCTGTACAGTCAATTCCGGATACAACGGTGCGCTTTCTGGTAAGTAACCGATTTGCGTCTGGATTTCTCTTGTTTGGGTAAGGATGTCAAAGCCCCCAACAGAGACGATGCCGCTATCTGGCTGTAAATATCCAGTTAGTGTTTTAATAATCGTGGTTTTCCCAGCGCCATTCGGCCCCAGCAATCCTACGATTTCCCCTGCTGCTACCTTAAATGTAACACCTTGAAGCGCTATGACATTTCCATATGATTTTGATAGATCCTTGATCTGAATCACGCTTCGCCTCCTTTTTCCCTCAATGTTTTTTTGG
>JAEKNU010000059.1 GCA_016838895.1 Chloroflexota bacterium | reverse complement strand
ATGGATAATATGTTTTTACAAAGTTGTTAATGTTGAATTAAAGATCGCTGATTATACTATACAGTATTAGGAAGTAAGTTGGTATGACTGCATCTGTTCTAGTGCTTAATGCAAACTATGAACCCATTAATATCTGTAATTACCGGCGTGCCATTGGTCTTATCCTCTCAGATAAAGCCATAATGATTGAAAATGGTCGCGGGACGATTCATACTGCCCGCACATCATTACAACTTCCCTCTGTGATACGTTTGCAAAAAATGATTCGTCGTCCCCGCCCCACGATTTGTTTCAGCCGTACAGAAATTTTCCGGCGCGACAATTTCACTTGCCAATATTGCGGTAGAAAAACCAGGCGTCTCACCATCGACCATATTATTCCGCGGTCCAGAGGCGGTTCAAATACATGGGAAAATGTGGTCACATCCTGCCCAGTTTGTAATCATCGCAAGGGCGGAAAATTGCTGGAAGAAACCAATATGAGATTGGTAAAACCAATCAAAGCACCCCCAAATACGATTGAATATATCTTCGGACGAAATTTGGATTCCAACAAAGAATGGGTTGTCTATTTAAAAGGTTGGTAAGCAACACCCTTCTATAATTTTCTAAAAAGTGATACTTTGCATATCCTTCGCGAGTTCAATTTTTGCGTTATAAAATTTCTTGCCATCGGCTATCATTTCAGTCTCAAGTTCCTCACCCGCCGGATAATGAATATACATTAGTTTTTCGGCACAGGCTTCGGCGGCAATCTGGGCCGCTTGTGCTGCGGATGAATGTCCGGGTAAAGGTCCTGCTGCTTCATGTAATAATACATCAGCATCTTTTGCCAAGCGTACAACGGCCTGACACGGTTCCGTATCACAGGAATATGTCATAACCCGATACTGTGGAAAAAATTCAATCCGCAGACCAATTGTCGGTATTAAATGCTGTACAGGTGAGGTATATACCTCAACATCCGAATCTGCAATTGCCAGATGCATTTCTTTTTCCGGAATCTCATTAAAAGCGATAGGATAAAAATTTGGCCACTTTTGCCAATCGAATAACTCCATCATGGCTTCAATACGAGAAACGGCGTGAGCATTGGCATAGATCGCCAGCGGCTCTCGTCGACCAATTAACCATAAATCCATCAATAATAACGGCAATCCACTAACATGATCCGGATGAAAATGAGTAATAATAATATCTGTTATACAATTTGGAGGAATGCCATTTTTGGGTAGTACCTGAAATGGGTTGCTTGCACAATCAATTAGTATATTTCTGTTGCCTGCCTGTACGAATAAATGTGTATTTTCCTGATTTTCGTTTGGTACTGCATGCGCACTCCCTAAGATAACGACCTTACCCATCAATCCTCCATTTCATTATTTTGTCAGCAAGTAAATAATTTGAGGGGTAACCCACACTTCAATTATAGATGCGACGATTAATAACGGCATAACAATGCCAATAAAATAACGGCACCATTCGCCGAATGCGTATAAAACAACTTCACCAATCGTTTTTCCGGGCGAAGGAGATGCTATGGTAGCACCAATACGGATAACTGCTGCAGTTGAGATCAATAATGCTGGTATCTCAAACAGGCCATGGGGTAAAAGGAACAATAAATAGAAATAAATCGGGATACCATTCATGGATAATATTGCGCCCAAATAGCCTGTTAGTCCCATGGTTACAAATATTGGCAGTGTTCCTAAAACACCTAATGAGAAAATGCCCAGTATGAAACCAACTATAACTACGCGAATATTTTGCATTAGAATCGCCACGATCGGTTGCACTGATAAAACAGGCCAAATTTTCATTAAGTTTTCTACTTGCGAAGGAATATCAGTAATGGTGTTTTCAGGCAATTGGATTGGGAAATTCTTTATTTGGGTATATCCAATCGCAATACTTGTTATCATGATGCCCAAACAAAGCAGCAATGGAGTTTTTATATTTGAAAATAATTTTCGGGTATCTGCCCATAACCATTTTGTGAATTTCTTATTTCCTCCTGTAAATCCGCTCTTGAATACACGCCAACCCCAGCGGAAATTTAATACGTCTATTTCCTTTCCAAGTAATTCCTCACGTTGAAAATGCGATAAACCAACACGCACCAATAATGCAGTTAAAATCAGTAGCCCGAACACTACCCACCAAAGTGAGGCATTGGTGCCCCAAAACATCAGGGCACTTTCCCCTTGAATCAGTAATGCTGATGGAATAACTATGAAACTTGCCAATAAATTGGCGGCACGTACTGATGTAGCATGGGAAGAAACCACGACGGCTCCGGCGACCATCATAAATGCTTGCACTGTGGTAAGAATAACTATTTGCGACAAGATGGCGGCGGGCGGTAAAGGAATACCCTTTATCAATAATCCAATAACATATACCGACATACCCACATAACTGGAAAGCAGTGGCGGTACGGTGGATGAAATTAATTTTCCAAGATAAAGCTGCCAATCTTCCAAAGGTGTATTAAGTAAGGGCTCAATACTACGGCGCTCTTTTTCCCCGACAAAAGAATCCAACGCAATAACCAATGAAACACTGATTGGAAAAAACCCTACAATCATCAGGAAAAACGGTACCAATCTTTCCCCGATAATCACTGCGCCATATTTTTCAACAAAGCCCAGCATTTGACCAGCGGTAAAATTCATCAAAAACGGGAAAAAAACAGTTAATCCCAAAACAGGAAATATAATTCGCCAATCCCGCAATTGGTCACGCGTTTCACGATTGGCAACGATAAATACTGGTCTTAATGAGTCCCGCAAATTTTTCATACCTGTTTTGTCGCCTGATGCACAGCCGCCAGATATGCATTTTCCAATGAGCGGTGTACTTTATGAAAACTGATAATATTAATTCCTGCATTTACCATATTGCGAATCAACTCAGGATTCGCTTCAGTCGGATTATCAATTTGAAAATGAACGACATGATCCTCTTTCTTGATCATTTTTACGCCAGCAGGCAGTGGAAAGGCTGCACAGTCATTCAATCCGGAACATGTTGCCTTGAATTCTTCCGGTCCTAACATGTTTCGTTTCAATGCCGCAACCGTATCAAATTGAATAATTTGACCATGCCAGATAATCGCAATTTTGTCAGCCAGCAATTCGGCTTCTGTCAGATTATGGGTGCAAAGCATAATGGTTCTATCAGCGCCTTTCAACGTATGGATAGCATCACGTACCATTTTTGCACTTTCCGGGTCCATTGCTGAAGTGGGTTCATCCAGTAGCAAAACCGGTGGTTCCGGAAGCAACGCTCTGACTAATGCCAATTTCTGACGCATCCCTTTTGAATATTCCCCTAAACGCTGCTTTTTGACATCAATCAGCGTAAATATTTCTAATAATTCATTGATTCTGGTTTTGGATTTATCACGTGGAAGATTGTACAAATCTGCAAAAAACAACAAATAATCAATGGCATTCATACGACCATACAAACCATGATGCTCGGTTAAAACACCAACCGAGGCACGCACATTGGCCGCCTCGGTGATAACATCATAACCGGCAATGCGAGCCTTTCCGCTAGTGGGTATCAGTATGGAATTCAACATCCGTACGGTGGTTGTTTTTCCAGCGCCATTCGGTCCTAATAGAACCAATGCTTCACCGGATGCTACATCCAGATTAATTTCCTTGACGGCAGTGAACTCATCAAACTTTTTGGTTAATTTTTCTGCAAATATCATCTTCCCTGATCCAGATAACAGGTTTAAACGTTATGAATAGCGAATATCTTTATTCTACCGCTTCTATTGGTTGTGTTTCTTTTTTCCTGTGTCGCAAAATAATTGCGGCTGTTGCTGCTACGGCAACCACACCCATAACCGTTTGATTGATATTGATACCGGCAACTGGTGAGTATTCCAAACGCACATACTCCAACAAGAATCTGCCGATCGGATAAATAATCAGATATAGCAGGAACACATCTCCAGCGCGCAATTTATCATAGAATTTTCTGCCTACCCAAAGTAAAATCGCCATATTCATCAAATTCCAGAGGGTTTCATATAAAAAAGTCGGGTGATAATATGAAAATTCCGCGAATCCTGGTAATCGATATGCAGGTTCAATAAATATTTTCCAGGGCAAATCGGTAGGAAAGCCATAGAGTTCCTGATTTATAAAATTACCCCAACGCCCAATAGCCTGCGCTAACGCCAGACCTGGTGCTAAATTATCTATCCAAACCGAAAAATTCTGTTTGCGCCTGCGCATGTAAAAGTATAAACCAATCGCACCACCAATCACACCACCTGGAATACCCAAGCCGCCGTTCCAGGTTTGCAATATTGCAATCGGATGGGTCAGGTAGTACATGGTATCGTAACCCGCTGCAACCAAAGAGGCTGATGGGGTAAAGATATGCCACAATCTCGCGCCAATAACACCTGTAATAATAACAACAGGGAATAAATCCCAGGCAATTTCCGGATCAAGTCCTTTTCTTTTCGCTTCGCGGCCAGCCAACCAGGCTGCACAAACTGCACCAAACATAATAATGATGCCATAATAATGAACTTGCAATGGTCCAATGTTGAAATATTGGGGCATAATAATGTTTTCCTTAATAAGATATTTAATGCTTCAATTATACTTCTTTATCGCGGTGAGCTTGCTGCCGCACATGAATAATTCTTTGAAGTGCTGTTATTTGTGTAAAAATTGCCAGAATCCATAAAGCAATGATCGGCCAATTAAATATCAAGCCCGGAATCAATACAAGATAACGTTCCATCCGTGAAAGAATGCCATTTTTCGCTTCATAACCAATGAGCTCAGCCCGATTACGAACATATGATACCAAAACCGAGCCAGTCGCCGCTAAATAGACCAATAAACATACCAGCCAATTTTCCTGAATGACATAGTAATACAACAACCCACCCAGTATAACAAATTCTGAATAGCGATCTGTAACCGAGTCAACAAAACTACCAAACCGAGTAGATTCCCCACGTAAGCGCGCCATCATGCCATCCAGATAATCAACTGGCGCCATAACCAATAAGATAATGCCAGCAATGGACATTTGTCCTTGTGCGGCAAAATAAGCAGCAACAGCATGCCCCACCAAACCGGAAAAAGTAACCGTATTCGGTTTGATCCCAATTTTTAACAAAAAGCGGGCGATGGGTTCAAACATGCCTTTAAATATTTTACGCATTTTATCTGTAAAGCTTTCCCGTTCTTTTGTCACTACGTGTTCCACATTTTCCTCATTAGTAATCGATATGTTTAATTATCCTTATGCTATCGCAGCCAGAGAGGGCTGTCAAGCATAGCTATTCTTCATCATCTGTTTCTTCAAAATATTCTTCACTTGCGGTCTGATCAAATTCCTCGTTGCTTCTCGAAGAATCTTGTTCTAGTGTGGGTTCTTCTTCATCGCTAACCAGCACTTCTCTATCTTTCCCGCCCCCTTTGGAAGGTCCAACAACGCCCATCTCTTCTAGTTCATCCATCAATCTTGCAGCCCGAGGATACCCAATACGTAACTTCCTCTGTAACATTGAAGCACTTGCCTTCCCGCTATTTCGAACCAACTCAATTGCGCGATCCATCAGATCATCAGCCGCAGGTGTTTTCGCATCTTCCACCAGGTCTTCCCAGGGGCTTTCGCTGCTTTTCTCTTGAGCAAGCTGCCAATGCGCAATAACTGCATCAATTTCCTGATCATGAATAAAAACACCTTGTGCACGTGTTGGTGCACTTGCTTCCGGGTTCAGGAAAAGCATATCGCCTTTCCCCAACAAGGTCTCAGCGCCATTGCTGTCCAGAATAACCCGAGAATCCATCATTGAGGCAACCGAGAAAGCAATTCTGGCCGGGAAATTGGCCTTAATCAATCCAGTAAGAACGTCAGTACTGGGTCGTTGCGTCGCTACAATCAAATGGATACCCACTGCACGCGCCAATTGAGCCAATCGAACCAGACTGTATTCGGTTTGTTCAGGAGCCGACATCATTAAATCCGCCAGTTCATCGATAAACAGAACAATTTTGGGCAACGGCTCTTCATCACGCCCAATGGCACGTGAATTATATGCAATAATATCGCGTACTTTTGCTTTTTCTAATAATCGATAACGACGATCCATCTCAGCGATAGACCATTGTAAAACGGCCAGCATGCGTTCAGGTTCCGTTTCTACCTTCCCTAATAAATGCGGCAAACCATTAAATCGGACGAGTTCGACCATTTTCGGATCCAGCATAGCCAACCGTAATTGATCAGGAGTGTTGTTCATCACTAATCCCAATGCCAGGCTGGTGATACAAACCGATTTACCGGATCCGGTTGTACCTGCAATCAATAAATGCGGCATTGCAGCTAAATCTGCGATGACTGGCTGACCGGAAACATCACGCCCCAAGCCTAGTGCAAGAGGTGTATTGATTTTCTTAAATTGAGGTGACTCCAATATGGATCGTAACCGAACGGCATGAATGGATGGATTTGGCACCTCAATACCGACAAAAGATTGTCCCGGAACAGGTGCTTCAATCCGTAAACGGCTGGCAGATAATGCCAGTGCCAGATCTTTATTTAACGCTGAAATTTGAGATACTCTGATCTTTTGTTTAATAGGGTTGCCATCGATGTTTGTTTTTTCAATAAACCCGGGTTCAACGGCATATTGTGTAATGGAAGGTCCCGCCCGGAACCCAATGACCCTGGCTGGTATACCGAAATCTTCCAATGTTTTCTCGATTCGCAAAGCAGTAGCGTGAATATATTCCTGATCCTGAATAAATTCCGGATCATCCAATAAAAGACCAAGGGAAGGTAATGGCGTTGATTTTGATCGTGGAGGAGAATGTTTAACTTCCGTTGTATGCTGCGGTACTTGTTTCACCTGCAATTGTGGATCAACAAGCTGTACATTTTCCGGATCTATAGCTGATTTTTCCGGTTTATTTAGCCATTCCTCCAGCCAGGAACCTAAAAGCTGAAACATGCCAAAACTATACCCAATTAATAATGCCGCAATTAAAAATAATAGCAACGTACTGATTGCATCAGGCAGGATACGATCCATGAAGATTGATAAACCCCAACCTACCAGACCACCATCTTTTCCTGCCTCTGCCCGTTCTACTGTATTCCCGCCAATGATAGAGAAAATGGCCAATAAAACAAAGAAGAACATCTCTAAGGCAATAATTCTGGAAAGATCTCTGCGTATGGCCTGATTGAACTGACGGCGTAAAACATAAATACCAAAAGCCAAAAGATACAAACTAAGAATGTAACTGCCCCAACCAAAAGTTCGCTGCAAAATCTCAGTCATCCAAGTGATAAAAATACCGCTGCTAATCTCTAAATTTCCAAATAAGGTCAGTAATGAAGATACAATTAGCGCGATGCCAATAATATCCCAACCAAAGCGACTAAAAACAACCACAAGATCTCCATCCTTCTTGTTGATGAATTGATGGAGAGATGTTTGTGGTTGTTTACTGGATGCGAATTTCTTTTTATTCGGTTTTTGTGATGAAACCGGCTTACGCATTAATATCCACCAGACCCAGGCCTAATCGACGTCTTTCCGAGTCAATATGCAGGATCTGAACTGCCACAGTCTGTCCAGGTTGAATCACCTGCTCGACCGACATTTCCGCGTCAGGTAATTCGATCGAAGAGATATGAATCAAACCCTCTACCCCTTCGGGTAAACGTGCAAAGGCACCAAAGCGAGTGATCGAAGTAATTAACGCAGTCGTTTCATCCCCGGGCTGATAATGATCTAATAATGAATACCAGGGATTGGTATGCAAACGTTTCAGGCTTAATGCCACTCTGGAATTCTGCTCACACACCTGTAAAACCAGCGTTTCAACTTTTTGTCCTACACGCACTACATCATTGGGATGCTGTACCCGCCCCCAGGAAAGTTCAGAAACATGGATTAACCCCTCAACACCACCGAGGTCAATAAATGCACCAAAATCTGTTACATTGGTTACAATACCGGAAGCAATTGCGCCAGCGCCTAAAGAGCCAAATAATTCCTTGCGCTTTCCTTTTCCAGCTTGTGCAGCCCGCTCTGAAAAAACAATTCTTTCCATAGCAGGTTCACATTCAATAACCTTTAATTCGATACTTTTTCCAATGTAATCATTTAACCGATTTTTTCGATCTTCTTCAGAACTGGCACCAGGCATTTCAATCAGATGGGAAATAGGAACAAATCCCTGAATGTTTTCTGCCTGCACTAATAATCCCCCCCTATTATATCCAGTCACCTCAAGAGAAATGATTTCATCATTCTCATATAAACTTTGAACATACTCCCAATCAACATCGGGCACTTCTGCTTCTTCAGTGCCGACATCCGTTGACGCCCCTTCAACTTTTTCCAAAATTTTTGTTTCTTCAGATAATACTGAAGTCCACCACCCCTCATCCATTTTTGATTCTTCTTCAAGAGGTGTTGAAGGGTTCAAATCATTTGGTGACATGTACTCCCTCCCCGATGTTGTTAATACGATCAATTTATATGGAACCTCACATCACAGGACACACACACACTATTGTACCAATAGTGTAAAGCATTATCCAAGTTGATTTCGGGCTTGATTTTCTAAAACCTCAATATGTTTTGCTATTGATTCAACTGCAATTCGCTGCTTTCGATAAAAATCAGCTTCTGATAGCGCCAACTTAACGGCTACCTCCCGCACCTTTTTTCCTTCGATAAATTTCATTTCCAATATATTATACAATAACCATTCCCCTGTAAAGCGTCTTTCACCCTCCGGCTTTATGCTGTTGATCGATTTTTGTAAAATTGCCCTCATTGCATTCCCTTGATTACCCTCATGTTCCGATATTACATCTTGAGCAAACTGGTATTTTAATAAAGGACTATCGGTTAATTTCGGTCCTCCCCAATAATGAGTCAGGGCATCTCGTACCCATTGTTCAATATTTTCAGATTGAACCGGCATTCCTTCTTTATAAAGCTGCGATCCATCGTAGTTGCCTGCTGCTCTTAACTGTTGTAATCGTTCGATGGATGGGCTAAGTGTTTTTAGTGAAGTTAAAATGACTTGCTGTGCATGACGATCCTTTAATGCAGAGCCAGCACGCTCGGCCAGGATTTTTACTGCCTGAACCTCTTCCTCTTCAAATGCCAGTGTAGCGGCATTTTTCACGCCCAGCAGACCAATAATTTCATGATCTCCATTTTGGTTTACGTTCAGTGGGATGATCATATCATTCCCCCAAACAAAGCGCCAGGTATCTTCATCACCGTTTGATACCTGTTCAAGCATTTTCTCGGATAAATCCTCATTGCGGATATCGTGCTGCCCAATGGTGTAAACCAATTCAAGTCCATCATCATCCAGACCAATAATATAGGCACCCATCACTTGCAAACGATCACAAACGGCAGCCAGAATCATCTCTAGGAATTGCTGTAAATCTTTGTTGGTTATCAAACGTTCTTCTAATTGAACTAATAACTCTATTTGTTCGTGATCTTCCTCGTTTATCAGAATTCTTTCCAATACCGGATAAAACAGCGTTATGGCGAACTCAATCATGATCATTAATCCAACCATCACCAGTGGAACATAACCGGTATACTCAAAACCTGCCCAGGAACCAATACGTCTGGTAAAGGTGACCGCGCTTAATACAATGATTGCAGCTACTGGTCCACGTAATATCCACTTCAGTAGTCGATTTTTAATCACTCGATTTGGCCATGAAACGCCAAAGAAAGAAACAGAATAAGTCATCACAATAATTACGCCGCCAATGATGATATTCATCAGCGTGGCAAGACCCCAAAATATTAAACCATGTTGCTCAGCAAAATTTGACCCAAATAATAAATATGGAAATGAACCAAATGCCGGGAATATTGCAGCTATGATCAGATAGACCATGCGACGCTGGCTTGCTCGGGTTGTCGTTCGTATAAAGGTTCGGAAAAAGTTGTACCATGCTAAAAATAATACACAAATGTAATACAGCAGAAAGAATGCCGAAAACAAAGTGCCTTTAAAATACGGCGCCGGACCACTGGCAATTTCCAATTCCCCTAATAAAAAATCGGTTGGAATCAAAGCCATGAGCACCATGGAGCCTATATACAATAGACGGAGCATCCATTTCCTGCGCCAACGGCTGATCTGCCCTGTGGTGGCTAATAATGCGTCAGAAAAATGAAAATAAGCTGCCGGCAAAAGAATCAGACCCACCCATTGAATTCGCAGCCATAACTCAATCAAACCCTCTTCTGAACTGGTGCTTCCAATTGCATCCCCGCTGTAAATAATAACCAGGCAAGTCATGATAATAGCAAAAGATTGTGCAACGCGGTCTTTTAAATTAAATGTCAGCGAAAAAAGCAGTATTGAAAAAGCTGTTATTGCTATGCCTGCAGATAACAGTTGATTAGCTGTTTGTAAAAAGAGAATTACTAGCTCAAGCAATGGGTTTTTCCTTTATACAGCCAGGAAGGATTAGCGCACATATCGAGAATAGAAAAATGCAATATCCTGATTTGCGTAATAATGATCATTATATCCACAAAATTCATATCCAAGGCGAGTGGCTAGTTTAACTGCTGGGTGATTTTTCGATTGAAATTCCATGATGGTGCGTTTTACATTGTGCATGGAAGCCCACTCATTTGCAGCAATGATCAATACACTGCCGACCCCCTGCCTGCGCACATCCGGACGCACAACAACATCCCTTATCCAGGCAGCACCAGGAACACGCCCTTTAACCATGCGTACATAACCAACCAATTCACCCTGAAGTTGGGCGACAATGATATCCTGATTATTTCCCCAATCATCAAAGATTTTGTCGGCCGGGTACGGGTAATTCAATTTAATTTTTCGCGGTAAACGAATCTCACGTAAATTGATTTGTACTTGACCTTCTTCCAGATTGCGTTCCATTTGCCATACATAATGGGTTAAAACGGAATGGTCAAACTGCATTAGTTCTGGTAAATCCGCTGATGTCGCCGGACGAATTTCAATTTCTGGCATTCACTCACTCCTCAGCAAGAATCGTAACAGGGATTTCACAGGCTGGCAGGGTTTGATTTTCACGATTGACAACCACAAGACGTAATCGATAATCCCCTGGTATTTCCGTTCCGGTGCTCCAAAAACCTAAATCCGCTTCCTGACCAGATGAATCTTGTGCAGCAATAGTTGTCCAACCATCACTCCCCACTTGGCTAAATTCATACTTATAAAATGCCAGGTCTTCAAACTGAACGGTTGCGATCAATGGTACCGATCCACGTATTTCACTACCCGGGTCAGGGGAAAGCCATTCCAGTTTTCCAACCTCGCATCCACCGGATACCAATGGATTCAATGTGACCAAAGTTGCTTCAGGAGTTTCTCCCGGCATCAAGGTTGAAAGACCTTCAGCATCCGGTGTTGCATCATCAAAACTTATCGTCGGTGTAGGTAAGGCTAACACGTCCGGATATGCAGGAGCGATATAGGTTGCCAAACTGAATTCCAAACCAATCAGAAGTCCAACAATCATTAGCACGACCATGGAAGTGGTGATAACTCGCATAGAGGTTTCTTTTTCTAATCCATACAATGCTCTGCGCCAATCGCGTATTGCCCGGATCAATCTTTGCAGGTATATCAAAAAGACAAATCCGAATAAAATATAGATCAGAAATTCATTTTGCTCTAAAAAGGAAAAAAATGCTGCCATACAATATATTCTCTTTGATTCCAGTTTTAGTAAAAAACCGTCATCCAACTGGGTTCGCCCCTGAATGGAAGACAGTTTTATTGATTACATATTTTTATTCTATATCAGGATAATGTATCCAAAACACCCAATAATATGGTTTTTAGTTTTGGAACAATCATTTTTCCAGCTTCCAGTACCTCTTCATGCGTCGTAATCGTACTGCCATCCAAATTGGCTTTGTTACTGATACCGGATATTCCTAGAACACGCATGCCAGCGTGTCTCGCTACAATGGTTTCAGGAACTGTGGACATGCCAACCGCATTCGCCCCGATACCACGCAAGAAACGTAAATCGGCAGGTGATTCAAATGAAGGGCCTGCCAGGCAAATATAAACACCCTGATGCGGCACAATACCATTATCTTTGGCTGTTTTCTGTGCAACCCGAATAAATTCCTGATCATAAGGTTGGCTCATATCCGGGAATCGTGGTCCAAATTCTTCAAGGTTCGGACCCCGCAGTGGATTCGCGCCTGCCATAGCCATGAGACTGATATGATCGGTCAATATCATTACATCACCAGGTTGGAATTCCGGATTAATTGCCCCGGCCGCATTGGTCACAAACAAATTATTAATTCCAAGTCGTTTCATCACCCGTACGGACATTGTGACCTGATCCATGCCGTAGCCTTCATAATAGTGGGCACGTCCTTGTAATACCAATACCGGTTTTCCACGCAACAATCCAATCACCAGTCGTCCTGAATGACCTGCAACCGTTGATTCAGGCCAGTTGGGTATCTCCTTCGTGGCAATAATGTCCGCTTCTTCAACGGCATCTGCCAATTCTCCCAATCCGGAACCTAAAATCATGCCGACGATGGGTTGATGTTTGGTATGTTTTCGAATGTAATTTGCTGCTTTGTCTATATCTTGCAAAGTAAGAAATTTTTCCATTGCTTTCCTTTCCTTTTCATTTGATAAGCCAAAAACAATTGTCAGACTCCTATTATAGCAGAATGACCCATCATCATGGACAATTCAATAATTAAATCACCTTTCCTATAAAATAGATCGAAAAGCCTTAATCGCTTGTTTAATAGCAGCATCATCAATCCAGTAATGTGTTACCAAACGCATACTTGATTCACCTGTGACACCAACGATAACACCCTGAAACCTCAGTTTCTCAGCGATTTGGGGGGCATTTATTGGGGAATTTTCATGTAGATAAACATATATCATGTTGGTATGCTGCACAACTTTGGCAATGACTTCACCTTTCAGTCTTCGTAATGCTTCAGCCAATTGTTCTGCGCGCAGGTGATCTTCAATCAAACGATCCAGCATGGATTCCAGCGCTACAATACCTGCCGCAGCAATAATACCGGCCTGCCGCATTCCCCCGCCCAGCATTTTGCGTGTATGCCTGGCATTTGCAATAAAGGCGCTACTACCGCACAAAACAGAGCCAACCGGCGCACCTAAACCTTTACTTAAACAAAAAGTCACCGAATCTGCCGGATCAACCAGCTCACGTACATCACATTGTTGATCGATGGCTGCATTGAATATACGTGCCCCGTCAATATGCAATAACAATTGATATTCAGCCGCCAAATCTGCGACCTGTTGGGTATACACAGCACTCAATGAAACACCAGCACAACGATTATGGGTATTTTCTAAAATAATTAATCGTGACACCGGGCAATGAATATCTTTTGTTCTGATGGCTTGTTGAATGGAATGCAGCGGCAACGAGCCATCTTCAGCAGTACCAATTGGATAGGCTGGCACACTGGCTAATACGGCTGCACCACCTGCTTCATATAGGAATGTATGCATCGTATTCCCCAATATGACCTCCTCACCACGTGCGCAATGACACATCAAGGCCAATAGATTGCCCATTGTGCCAGACGGGATAAATAGACCGGCTTCTTTTCCCATGCGCTCGGCTGACATTTGTTCCAGGCGATTGACTGTAGGATCATCACGCGTTACATCATCGCCAACCTGTGCATTTGCCATGGCGGTTCTCATTTGCGGTGTGGGTTCGGTAACAGTATCGGACAACAAATTTATCGTATTCATCTGGTTTCCTTGTGAGGTTTGATGGAAAAAACGACTAATCCAATTCGTTTAATACGCTTTGCAAATCAGATGGAAGGGCCGTATCAAAATGTGTAGGAGTATCGTTTCCTGGTAGACAAATATCAATTGAAACTGCGTGTAAAAATTGGCGTGCCAGGGTTAATTTTGTGCGCTTTCGTCCATATAGTGTATCGCCAACAACTGGACAGCCTAAAAACTTCATATGTACGCGAATTTGATGGGTACGCCCAGTCAAAATATCCACCTGTAGATATGAGTAATCCCGGTATCGATGCAAGGTTTTGTAGATGGTTGTTGCTGGTTTCCCACGGGCATCGTTTAATATTGCCATGCGCAAGCGATCTTTTGGATCCCGAGCCAGCGGTGCTTCAATCCGTCCTACAGGTGTTGGGGGGTGTCCCTCAACCAACGCCAGATATTTTTTTACAACCAGGCGTTCTTTAAACTGTTTTTGCAGCCATTGATGTGCCTGATCCGTTTTTGCCATGACCAGGATGCCGGAGGTATCTTTGTCCAGGCGATGCACTACACCAGGACGTTCCACACCACCAACCTGCATAGTTTCCGGGACATGTGCCAAAACAGCGTGTACCAAAGTACCTTGCTGATGCCCCGCCGATGGATGTACAACCATACCGGCAGATTTATTGATTACCAAACATTGTTCATCTTCATAAAGAATATCCAGAGGAATATCTTCTGCTTCTAAAACGGTTTCTTTCGGTTCCGGTACCAGAATGCTTACTTCATCGCCCCTGCTTAGCATCGTCCCGTTTTTAGTTGTCTCTACATCATTAATACAAACACCGCCACCTTTAATGATTTTTTGTAGACGTGAACGGCTTAAATCAGGGAACAATACAGTCAGATAATGATCCAACCGTTCAGGTTCTTGGCCTGAGAATGCAAAAACCTGCGGGGTTAAGCTCATCATTGCGATTCCTGATCCATGATCGGTGTCATAGGAACTGAGGTCTCTTCGGACCCATCAATGCCTTGTTCGCTTTGAAGTTTCTTCTGAGCACGATCTTCAAACCACATACCAATAACGAGGACAACAACGCCCATTGTGATGGATGCATCAGCAATATTAAATACGGGGAAGTTGCCAACAGAAATGAAATCCACCACATAGCCCACAAAAAAGCGGTCAATTAAATTTCCTAATGCCCCTGCCAATTGCATCGACATGGCCACTTTTAATGGCCATTCATTATCCGGTATGCGTGGATAAAAGTAGATTATCACCATAGCCACGATGATGGCTAATACTTTGAATACTTCATTCATTCCCTGAAACATACCAAAAGCAACACCTGTGTTATACCAGTGAATAAACCGAAAGAAAGATGAAAACGCAGGGATTGGAAAAACCATATCACCCAATGCAATATTCCTTAAAACCAAAGATTTTGTATATTGATCCAGTGCTATGATAACGCCAGCGATGACGAATAGTTTCCAATAATTTTTAAAAATAGTTTTCAAAAGGTCCTCCATAATGCCGTTCATGTCAATTGAGCGTGGACAAACTGATTTTCACCTCCCGTTATTATAACAGGAACAAGTCCTTCTATCCTTCTTCTCACAAAATATCAGTCCTATCAGGGTGTTAACAAACAGGAGCCAGAGATATTCTGGCTCCTATAATACATCATATATACTGCTAAGCTTTTTTGATACCGATTTTCACGTTCTCGCCATCAAATTCATCTTCAACCATGGCCGTCATTGCTGCCGGATCACCGGCGTCCAATTTTAGAGTCAATGTTTCTTCCATGATATAACTGCTGAAATTCTCGACCGCCTGCTGTAAACCTTCGCTGGCGGTATATAGCAATTCGATACGATCAGAAATATCAAATCCGGCATTTTTACGTAAATCCTGTACACGGCGCACAAATTCACGGGAGAGCCCTTCCTGTACCAGATCGGGGGTTAGGTCGGTTAATAACGCTGCCATCAACGCACCTTCGGACGCAACCGCATAGCCTTCGCGTGATTCAGCCCGGATTTCAACTTCGTCCGGTAAAATATCATACCTTTCGCCAGCGGCCTCTACGGATACCGACTCGCCTTGCAGCAGTTTCATTCCCGCTTCATCAGCAGGCAAAGCCAAAATGGCTTTGCGGATTGCAGGAAAAGCACTGCCATATTTTTGGCCCAATTGTTTGGGTAAGGGATTCAATGAATAGCTGACGGCTTCTTCTGCGGCATTTAGTGTACTGACTGCTTTGACATTCAACTCATCTGCCAAAATATCAGCATACTTTTTAACCACCTGACGTTCATCAGCGCTGCCAACGGAAAATGCTGCTTCAGCCAAAGGCTGCCGCACTTTGCGATTGGCCTTGTTGCGTGCGGCATGACCTACTGAGGCCAGCTTCATCACCAGATTCATTTCCTGATTTACTGTTTCATCAATCAGCGCTTCATCAAATATCGGCCAGGTTGCCAGATGAACTGATGATGGCGCATTTTTGTCCACTGGACGTATCAGATTCTGGTACATCTCTTCAGCGATAAACGGCATGGTCGGTGCCAGCAATTTACTCAGGGTACACAATGCCTCATAGAGGGTAGCATATGCCGCTGTTTTATCCGCATCGGATTCACTCTTCCAGTAACGCCGACGTGATCTACGTAGGAACCAGTTTGAGAGTTGATCCACAAAACCTTCAATCGGACGTGTAGCGCCTAAAACATCATAAGTTTCCAGTGCATGGGTCACATCACGGGTCAATGAATGTATTGAGGAACGCAGCCATTGATCCAACGGGCTGTATTCTAACTTCTCATCCGATGGTTGCCATCCATCCAGATTGGCGTAGGTGACAAAAAAGGAATAAGTATTCCAGATTGTCAAACTAAAATTACGAATGACTTCTGCAACCAGGTCGGGGGAAAAGCGCCGTTCCTGACCGGGAGGGCTGGCTGTGTACAAATACCAGCGCATGGCATCTGCGCCATTCTTGTTGATCACATCCCACGGGTCCACCACATTGCCTTTGGATTTGGACATCTTGTGTCCCTCACCATCCAGAATCAATCCCAAACAAATTACATTTTTAAAGCTGGGTTGGTCAAATAACAGCGTGCTGATGGCATGTAATGAATAGAACCAACCACGGGTCTGGTCTACCGCCTCACAGATGAAATCAGCCGGGTATTGCTTCTTGAACATTTCCTCATTTTCAAATGGATAATGCCACTGACAAACCGGCATGGCACCCGAATCAAACCAGACATCAATCAGCTCAGGTACACGCTGCATATCCTGATGACATTCCGGGCATTCCAATACAATCTGGTCAACATATGGGCGATGCAAGTCCAATTCGGAATGATCTTTTCCACTGACTTTAGATAATTCTTCTCGCGATCCGAAACATTCCTGATGATCGCAATGGGTACAAATCCAAACTGGTAACGGTGTACCCCAATAACGCTCCCGACCTAAAGCCCAGTCAATGTTATTTTCGAGCCAATTGCCAAAACGTCCATTTTTGATATGCTCAGGGTACCAGTTAATTTCCTGATTCAACTCTACCAGGCGATCCTTCAATGAAGATGTGCGGATAAACCATGTCGGGCGGGCGAAATAAAGCAAAGGCGTGTTACAGCGCCAACAGAAAGGATAGGAGTGGGTCACTTTATCCGTGCGGAACATCAATCCTCGCTGATCCAAATCCTGAATGATCAGCGGATCGGCATCCTTGACGAACATACCAGCCCAGGGGGTTACTTCAGACAAAAATTTGCCATCCGCAGCCACTGCCATCACAACCGGCAAATCATATTGATTGGCCATGATCATGTCTTCAGCACCATATGCCGGTGCAGTATGAACCAAACCCGATCCATCTTCCGTGGTTACATGTTCTCCCAAAACGACATAGTAGGCATCTTTTTGGGTTGGAATAAAGGTAAACAAAGGTTGGTATTTGACATTCTGCAGTTTTTTACCTTTGAATTCATCTATAACGGTTACTTCTTCTTCACCAAAGATACGTTCCAGTAAAGCTTTGGCCAGGATCAGTTTCTCACTGCTGCCATCAGATTGCTTCCGTTCAATTTTTACATAGTCCACATCCGCGTGCGCTGCAACAGCTACATTGGAGGGCAACGTCCACGGGGTTGTTGTCCAGACCAGCAAAGCTGTTTCCGGGTCATTCACCAAAGGCATACGCACAAAGATGGATGGATCATCCACATCGCGATATCCCAAAGCAACTTCATGATCCGATAATGGCGTACCACAGCGCGGGCAATACGGGACAACTTTAAAACCCTGAAACAATAAATCCTTATCCCAAAAATTTTTCAGAATCCACCAAACGGATTCCACGTATTCATTTTTATAGGTAATATAGGCGGTTTCAAAATCTACCCAGTAACCAATTCGATCTGTTAGTTTTTCCCATTCCTTAATATAGGAAAATGCAGATTCACGGCATAAAGCATTAAATTTATCGATCCCATAATCTTCAATTTGCTGTTTATTTGTGAAGCCAAGTTTTTTCTCAACTTCGATTTCTACCGGCAAGCCATGTGTATCCCATCCACCACGGCGGCTGACATGATATCCCTGCATGGTTTTATAACGAGGAAACATATCCTTAAACGCACGTGCCAATACATGATGTGAACCTGGTTTTCCGTTCGCGGTTGGCGGTCCTTCATAGAATACATATTCCGGACCTCCTTCACGCAGCTGCATTGATTGATGAAAGACATCCGTATCCTGCCAGAAAGAAAGGATACGCTCCTCCATCTCTGTCACATTCAACCGGGAATTTACTGGTTTAAACATCAAACCTCCTGAAAATAATTCATTATTTCTTAAATAAAAAAACTCGTCCCTACAGGGACGAGCAAAAACTCGCGGTACCACCCTGCTTCCCACCAATTGGCAAGCACTCATCAAACGCATTCATCTCTGAATAAATTTGCGCCATGTTAACGGTTAGCGATGCCGTCTCACTTACTTTGTGTTCAGATTAAAGCTCCGGAAGGATTTTCCATCAGATTCTCTCACCCGGCTTACACCATACCCGGATTCGCTGGCAGATCTTGCTGATGTACTCGTTTCCATCATTGCTATTTCATATTCAGTTTTGTAAGCAGCATTATCCCATAATTTAATAAAAAAATCAACACTACTATTATGCAAGCCCTAAAGCGAGTTCAGCCAGTTTTATAAACATCGCTTCAACTGCATCACCAGTTAAGGCACTTGTTCTAAAAATATCAATATCCTTTTTCTTTGCAAATGCATCTGCATTAATATCAGGGTTTTCGCCTAAATCCTGTTTATTGGCAACGAGAATAAACTTTACCTTTGGGGCAAAAACGCTGATTTCATCAACCCAACGTTGTAAATGCTCAAAACTCTGTGGATTGGAACAATCATATACCAGTGCAGCAGCCTGACTTCCGCGATAGAAATTTTCCCGTACAAATTGAAAACGTTCCTGTCCGGCAACATCCCAAATGGATAATTTGATCGTTTTACCCTGTACTTGCACTTCTTTTACCTGAAAATCTACACCAATGGTCATTACCCGAGATTCATCAAAACGATTCTCGCAGAAACGCCGCACCAGCGCAGTTTTTCCTACTGATCCATCTCCCAAAAATACAACTTTAACGACTGCCGTTCCCATATTTCAATCCTTTATTTCGTGCTTTGCAAAAAATATTCCTGAGGGCAAACCAGTTGGTCTGGATTGATCATGGAGTTATTGAGTAGATTTTTGTTGGCGTGTTCAAATACCGTTTGTAAATGCTCTAATGTGTCCAGACGACTTTTTGATGGCTCAGTCGAGAACAATGCAATGGTAGTGGTTAATTTTCCTGAAATGAAACAGAGCCAATTACCGCCTTCAATTTGAGTAGAGCGTACCATGGAACCAAAGATCTCTTTTGCAGCCGCACGATATGAATGCAGCATGGGCACAAATAAGGCAGAATCAATGCCGAATTCGCCTGCAGTACGCAAAGGAATACCGGATTCATGATCATAAATGGAAAAACCCAGAAATCTGGCTGCATGTTTGCGGCGGATAAGAATGGATTGGCCTTCCGCAACAGCTTGCTTCCAGGCATCTGAATCCGGATCCGTATTTATATATTGTTCAATCATTTGTATTTCAGCTACATAATGTGAATACAAATCCTGAAATTGCTTGCGATTAATTGTCCCTTCAGCAAATCGAGCCGCCAAGGTGTTAATTTTATTGCGTACTTTGCTTAAATACTTTTCAGCATCCTGATTCAAGTTCAGAGATTTTTCTTCCTCTTTCCTTACATCTGGCTTAGCCATCTGGGGAATCGGAATCTGATCTCGACGAATCCTGATGGTTTTGTCGGAATTAAAAGTATTTTCTGGCTTTTGCTCACCTGACATCATATTTTTTAACCGTTTGAACATGCAGTATTATCCTGTATCCTCTATGATATTACACCATAAAACAATGGTAAGGGCTCAACAGCCCTATCAGAGATTTTTACGGCCATTGTTAACATACGCATTGCTTCTTGTAATGTTTCGTTGCGATTGGCATGAATTGTAAATAATGCATCACCTTGCTTTACTTCATCACCAACTTTGATATGCACCATTATACCCACTGCATGATCAATCGAATCCGTTTTCTTCTGTCGCCCTGCCCCCAACATCACAGATGTTTCACCTACGATTCGGGCATTGACTTCACTCACCCAGCCAGTTTCCTGGCTATTTAACGATGAGATAAATGTAGCGGTTGGTAATAAAGATAAATCTTCTATCTGATCCAATGAACCGCCCTGGGCACCGACCAGTTGTTTGAACTTCGCCAATGCAGAACCATCTGAGAGTGCCGTTTCCGCCATTTCTCTACCTGCTACAAGATCAGCAGCTTTCTGGCCTAATACAAGCATATGGCTGGCAACCACCAGACAATGTTCCAGAAAATCTTCCGGACCGCCACCCTGCAGAGTTTCTACAGCTTCTTTCAACTCAAGTGCATTGCCAACTGCTTCACCCAGCGGTTGATTCATATCGGATAAAAGTGCCACTACTTCCCGGCCGCTTAATTGGCCAATTGAAACCATTAATTTTGCTAAAGCATTGGCTTCCTCCAAATTTTCCATGAAGGCACCAACACCTGTTTTTACATCTAATACAATTTTGTGCGCACCAGCCGCAATTTTTTTACTCATGATGGATGAAGCAATCAAAGGAATTGAAGGAACTGTACCGGTAACATCTCTGAGTGCATATAGTTTTCCATCGGCAGGTGCCAGGTCTCCGGTTTGCCCTGCCAGCACGATGCCGATTTCACCTAATTGCTTCATAATCGTTTCCGGTGAAAGCTGGCACTGATATCCATCAATGGATTCCATTTTGTCTAACGTACCACCACTAAACCCTAAACCACGACCGGACATTTTTCCCACAGGCAAACCGCAAGCAGCGACAATGGGTCCTGTTACAAGCGTTGTTTTGTCACCAACACCACCGGTACTGTGTTTATCCACTGCAATAGGCACCACGCTTGATAAATCAATCTGATCCCCACTGGCAACCATTGCCAGTGTTAGATCGGTTGTTTCGCGATCAGACATGCCATTCAGAATTACTGCCATTGCCCAGGCAGCCGCCTGATAATCTGGAATTTCCCCTGTTGAATACCCACGGATAAATGTCTGAATTTCTTCAGTTGTAAGTTCCAAACCATCTCGTTTCTTGATTATGATATCAACAGCTCTCATTGTTTCCTTTTTTATGAACAGGATATATCATCCTATCCTATCATCGTATACTGTTTTTGTTAAATAACTAATTAACTAAAGGTAAATATATTATAGAAGAAATCTTAATTTTGTGAATTAAAAAGGCGTCATCCAATGGATGACGCCAAAAAATGTATCACATGCACTATTGCTTCAAGAAAATGGTGACTTTGCGATTTGGGTCATCACCGATACTGCTGGTTGCAACTTTGGGATGATCACGTAATTCCAGGTGAACAAAACGGCGTTCATTAGCAGGCATAGGTTCCAAAACCTGACGGCGACCAGTATGGATAGCCTGTTCGGCCATACGACGGGCCAACTGCTGTAGTTGATTCTTACGGCGTGTGCGGTAGCCCTGCACATCAACCATTAGCGGAATCCAGCGTCCTAATTCCTTGCCGACAATCAAATTGGTGATATATTGCAGTGCATTCAATGTTTCTGCTTTACGACCAATCAAAATACTTAAATCTGCACCTTGAATGTCCACTTTAATCAACGGATAATCGCGAGAATCTTCCGGTTCCAAAATGGATGAGCTTACCGTAGCATGAACTTTCATTTTTTCAAGCAAATCTTTAACCACTTGCAATGAAACCTGTTCAGCAATTTCAATTTCTTGAGCAGTCATAGCAGGGAACTCTTGATCAGATGCGACCTTTAATTCCTTTACAGGGGCTGCTTTGCCAGGTTCAGCTTCTACTGATGCTGTACCTGAACCATTTTTCATAACGAGGCGAACACGTGCCTGACGGGCGCGAATACCAAATAATCCGCGACTGCCGGCATCCAACACTTCTATTTCCACATCATTTTCTGATAAGCCTAATTGATCCAGACCTTTTTCTGTAGCTTCTTCAACTGATGGCGCAATAATCTCTAATGTTGCTTTTTCTTGGCTCATGTTGTCCTCTACCTTTGTCTATAACCAGCTTATTTTGATTTCACAATTTGCTTTTTACGGTTAGGGAACAGATTATCCAAGTTCAACTTACCCAAAAAAGCATATTGTAAAATACCGACGACATTCGATACAAAAAAGTATAAAGCCAGACCGGATGATAAAGTGTATGCCATATATCCCATTAATAGCGGCATATAAATTGACATGGTATTTGACATCATCGCACCCTGCGGATTACTTGGATCAGATGGTGGCGTGATCAATTTAGTTTGCAGGAAAGAAGTGATCGTAACGATGACTGCCAAAATCGGGATGCCGAAGGGTATAAAGCCCAGATTCAAACGTTCCGGCATGCCCAAATCCATCCACAAGAACTGGCTGTTTAAAGGGATGAAAGTGTCAGTCTTCAGTAGCACGGGGTAAATATGGCGCGTAAAATCCAGTAATTCCATGGGGGTACTGGCTAATGAACGAATTAATGCCTGGTACAAACCAATAATAATCGGAAATTGGATCAATGTCGGCAAACATGATGCCATCGGATTGATTCCCTTTTCCTTATAAATCCGCATTTGTTCCTGCGCTAATTTCTCTTTGTCACCTTTATATTTCTTTTGAATCGCCTGCCAATCGGGGTCTTTATTTAACTCAGTGATCCCTGATGATCCTTTAATCTGTTGAACAGTTAAGGGATGTGTGACCAGCCGCATCAAAATGGTGAAAAGGACAATGGCGATACCAAAATTATGACCAACAAATTGGTAAATTGCCAATAATACATTAATAAATGGGGTAATAATAATCGTATCCCACAAATTCATCAGATTTTTCCTCTACTTAACCGTGTATTCCCAGACTTGATTTCCGTTGAAATCAAATGCGTATAATAATCCTTCCCCATCGACAACACCAAAAACCAGTTTATCGCCAACAACTACTGGTGTACCCATAATTTTAGCTTTTTCACCAGGTACACTACGTGTCCATTGTTTGATACCTTCTTCATTGATCGCGACTAAATCGCCGGTTTCGGTTGGGAATACCATACCACCTTCATATGCAACTGCGCCACCGACAATTGAACCTTCAATAGAAACTTCCCAAACCGGGTTGCCTGTCTGAGCATCATATGCGAAAATATTTCCGTCCAAATCACCAAAGAAAACCTTTCCATTAAGTACTACAGGTGTACTCCATAAAGCTGCCTCACCTTTGGTTTGCCAATTAATTCGGCCGTTGCGTGCGTCAATGGCATAGAAGCTACCATCAATGGTACCTACATACAGAACTTCATCAACTAGAGCAGGTGAGAAAATGGAGGCTCCATCCAATTCAACGGCCCAAATCTCATTACCCGTCTGCCGATTGATGGCGTACAATTTATGGTCCATGGAAGGTTGATATAGTGCTTTTTCATCAAATGCAGGGGTAGCCCATAATGCATTTCCGGTTTCAAAAGTCCAAAGTTCCTTTCCGGAGGAATCCAGAGCATACAAATTATGATCACCATTGGGTGCATAAATCGTATCTGCATCAACCAGAATACCGGAAATATATTTTCCTTCTGCACCTTCAAATGTCCAGCTTACATTACCGTTTTGTTTGTTAATTGCATGTAAGATTTTGTTATATGCACCAGCAATGACCAAATCATCATAAACTGCGGGTTGTCCATAAAACATTTGGCTGGCTTCAGCTTTGGCTGGATAGGTCCATACCAAACTACCGTTTGTACTACTGATTGCCAGTACTTCATTTTTATAAGCAGCATAAATTTGACCATCTTCATCGGCTGTTACACCGGGCCAACTGCTGCCTGCTAGCATTCCACCACCGGCGCATGCGCTTAATAACAAGCTGCCAACGAGAACAGTAAAAAGCAGAAGATATATTTTTTTGTTTGATTTCATTTTTATATTAACCATTTTTTTGGGTTCAATCCTGTTTCAAAGTAAGGGGTCAAGACCACCTGGATTGAATGGATTACAACGTAGGACACGCCAGATAGCTTTCAGCCCACCATGCAATGCACCATACTTGTAAATTGCTCGATATCCATAATGGGAACAGCTGGGGTAAAAACGGCATGTGTTTGCAGGAATTGCAGGGGAAATTACATTCTGGTAAAAACGTATCAGAAGTAATAATAACCAACGGGGAAAAGTAAAAAATGTAAAAGGTAAATTTCTTAACCGTGGCTCTGTCTGTGGAGTCTGATCTTCTATGATCATTTCAATCGACATTAATTTCGCCTAAAATTCCCGCCCGTCGTAATTGGGAATCAATCGCAGATCTTAATTCTGCATAAGTTGCCATCTGAATTGGCTGACGGGCTAAAAACAAAATGTCCCAACCGGGTGCCATTGATGGATAAAACTGCCTGACACAGGCTCGAATTCTGCGCCTGGATCGATTTCGGATAACTGCGTTTCCTACCCTTTTGCTTGCGGATATTGTAAAGCGGGAAAAGCCTAGTTGATTTGGAAAACGAATCATGACAAATAGCGGATGAGGAAATGACTTTCCATTTCGTCTCACCCGCTTGATTTCATTGGATCGGGTCAGGCGAAATGGTTGTCTCATTCAACAGTCAAAGTCTCGCCTTCCCAGATGAATTTTCCATTAACCATTATCCAATCCGGCTACAAAATATCCTACCAACGAATACGCTTTACATGGTTATTCATCGTTACAGTCAATTTATGACGACCGCGCAATCGACGTCGTTTTAATACGCCTCGACCATCCGCAGTAGCATTACGACTGCGAAAACCATGTACACGGACACGGCGTCGAATTTTGGGTTGATATGTCCTTTTAACCATACAAATACCTCTTTATCAGTGTCTCTGCAAAAAATTTCACGAAATTGTATTATACTGCATGCTGCAATGTTGGTCAATTCTATCATTCTTTTTATGAAATTAACAATATCAAAGCATGAATATTTGGAATATTTTATCGCGATTTCACAATATATACTATTTTTCTATTTCATTTTTGAGGTATGACCCTCTAGAATGGCTTTTTTATACCCAGTAATGATGATTTTATCAATTTTTCCTACCCTGTTTTCGGAGTGCTGAATTTTCACCCGTAAATAGGTATCAGTCAAACCAGACAAACACCATTGCCCGCTGCCAGTTTGTTGACTGCTTTCCCAAAGTACCTCAAATGTTTTTCCAATCTGCTGCTCACGGAAGGTTTCACCCATTTGCTGAAACCTCTCGCGCATTTTTTTACTGCGATCCTTTTTCAGCTGTGCCTCAACCAATCCCTGCAATCGATATGCCGGTGTACCCGGACGTGCAGAATAACTGAAAATATGCCCTGCTGAAAATCCAACTTGTTCAACAAATGTCATGGTTTGCTGAAAATCAGTGTCGGTTTCTCCAGGAAATCCAACGATCACATCCGTGGTCAACGCCAGATCAGGGATTAACTGTTTGGCCGCTTTTGCCAAAGATATAAATTTTTCTGCGGTAATGCGGCGGGCCATACGTTTTAAAACAGCATCAGAACCGGATTGCAAAGGTAAATGAAAATGGCGGCACAGGCGCGGGTTTTCCCACAAAGTAAAGAATGTTTCACCAATATCCCATGGTTCCAACGATGAGAGCCGAATGCGCGGAATATCCGTTTCAGACAAAATTTGTTGCAGCAAAGTAGCCAGCGTAGATGGCTGGTGTAAATCTCGCCCCCAGGCGCCCAGATTGACACCTGATAAAACCACTTCCGCTGTGCCTGTTTGATGAACCGCATTAATTTCATTTATTATTTCCGCCATCAATAAACTGCGGCTTTTCCCACGCGCCAGGCGTGTCACACAAAAAGTGCAAAAATTATCACACCCATCCTGCACTTTGATGAATGCCCGTACATTGGCATGCGACCCTGGCATATCAACAGAATAATCAGGCGTATGTAAATTGAAGTAGTCTATTGGTAAATTGAGATAGTCTTGGGCCAATTGCTCTTTCTCGGCATTTAGCACCACTTGAACGATATTGTCCATTTTTGCAGCACGTTCTGGCTCAAGATCAGACCAACAACCGGTTGAGATGACTTTTACTGCAGGATTTTTTCTCACCGCCTGACGGATTTTGCTTCTTGAATCAGAGGCTGCTTTGGCTGTAACCGCACAGGTATTAATTACTACCAGGTCCGCTTCTTCAGCGGAATTGACTAATCCATGTCCGGCTGTTACAAACTGGCGTGCAATTCTTTCTATTTCACTCTGATTTAATCGACATCCAATGGAATCCAAATATACATTCATGCCATAATCCTGAACAATTTAGTTGATGAAGCAGCACATTGTATCACACTGACAAGATCATGGTGAATCCAGCAATCGCGTTGCTGCCCGCTGATAATATGGATCAGCCATCTGACTGGCTAGTTCAAGATATCTTCGAGCATTTTCAGGTTCATCGGTTGCCTGATAAAGAATACCCAAGAAATAATGAGCAGCCGCTGATTGTGTACCCAATGCCGCAGCCTGTAACAACATTCGTTCTGCGGTAACATAATCTTCTTCATGCAATAGCATTTGCCCTTCCAGTAAATAGCCTTCTCCATTATCAGGCTCCAGACGAATCATCGCACGGGTTTGTTCCAATCCCAAATCTGAGATCCTTATCTCGTACACTAAACAAAAACGCGCAAAAGCAGCTCGAAGGTCAACGCGATCAGGATATAAATCCACTGCCTGTTGATAAAGTGCAGTTGCAGCCTCAGGGTCGCCCATGTGCGCCAGAGAAGAACCTGCTTCGATCAGCCATTCCGGGACTTGTGGTTGATTCGCAATCAACTTCATCCAGTAAACGTAGGCAATTTCAGGATCAGTATCCCGCCAATAAATGCCCATTAGGCTACGGACGGTGTCACGATCCAACACCCTGCTCTCAGCTTCATGAATTGCTTTTCTGGAATCCTTACCCTGCTTCTTCTGTGTAATGGCCAGATTTATCCAACTCTCTGTGCGCTCTGCTTCAAGGGCAATGGATTCCTGGAAACAATGTTCCGCAATTTGCCATTCGCCAAAACTGCTATACGCAGCCCCAAGCCGGTAATAAGCCACATCATCCGTTTCGCCAATGGATAAAATTAAAGTGGATGCAATTTGTTGGGCTTCTCCAGAGAGCATCTCTCCATTGTCTGTTATGTTTAATGCATATTCCCGGCTGATTTCCAATGGAGCGAATGCTGCGAATTTAAAATAAGCATTCCTGGCAGCTTCTTGTTGAGGGTTTTCCCTGATCCAGGTATTTGCCAAATCGGCCGCTTCCTGTAATTTATCTGATGTCTGATACTCCTCCACTAACATCAAATATAGCTCATCCGCGGCTTGCGGGTGCGCTTTCAACCATAGACTTAAATCGTCTTGCAGTGCTTTATGCTTGATTTGCGCTTCAATCTTAGCCAGGTTTAGCATACCCGTCTCATCCAGACAACCATGCTGCCAGGCAATATGATATGAATCAATTGCAGCTTGTTCGTCCTCATATAAGATTTGCAAATCCCCCATTTGAATGTACACCAGGCACTCAGTGGGAATCACCTCCAGGTAAGCATTTATCCCTGCTATTTGTTCCATAGGATCCTGATGGTGGTTCCCCAATTTGATCAGATCCAGGGCATGAAAAAAGCGTACAGGATATAGCGACCCCGGCAGTACCGATATCAACAAATAGGGTGCAAATAACAATCCAGCCAGGATGCCAAATCGAAGCCACAGGGAAGTTGTTTTCATTATGAGGTCACTTCTTCAGAACCTTGATTTCCGAAACTTTGCCAATGCACATTCTTTTCAGTATATTTTGTATGGGCGGCTTTTTCCTGATCCGGATATCCCAGGTATATAATGCAAAGCGGCTTAATATGGCGGGGCAATTTTAAAATGCGAGAGATACCGGCAGAAAATATCTTCACTGGATGGACACCCAACCAGACCGATCCAAGCCCTAATGATGAGGCACAAAGTAATATATTTTGTGTGGCTGCACTACAATCCTGAATCCAGAAATCCGTTGCGGAAAACTTGTTGCGCGCTTTGCGTTTGTTGCCACATACAGCAATTGCCAGCGGGGTTTCTTGGCGGCCAAAAATCATCTGTTGACGAACTTTTCCTAAAATTTTCGGATCATCAATTACGACAAACTCCCAGGGCTGATTGTTCATCGCGCTGGGCGCGGCCATGGCTGCTTTTAATAAAACCTCAATCATATTATTGGGAACAGGCTGTTGTTTAAATTTCCGAATACTGCGTCTATTGAATACATATGATAGTTCAGGGTATTCTTCAATTTCCTTCATTGATCGCCTTCCAAGATAAACGTCTTTTCTCCATTATAAATGAGTTTGCTGCATGCGCTATAAAAGAAGCTATTCAAATTTGAATAGCTTCCTGGGTCAATGATTAACTACCATATCCCCCGGCACTACCTTATTTCGAATAACGATTTCCATATTGTTGCCAAAATACGGCTTCTTCAGTGTACTTCGTATGGGCATCCTTTTGCTCATCCGGGTAACCTATATAGAGTAATGAAAAAGGAATGACGTGATCAGGCAATTGCAGTGTTTTTGATAACGCTATAATAAAGTCATCAACTGGAAATACACCCAGCCATACTGCGCCTAAACCCAATGATGAGACAGCAATGAGGATATTTTCAGTGACTGCGCTGCAATCCTGGATCCAAAAACTATCAATATTCAGATCATTACGAGCTTTTTCTTCATTTACACATACAAGAATGGCTAAAGGTGTTTCCTGCCGACCATAGGTCATATCCTGTCTGATTTTTGCTAACATTTCAGGGTCGTCTACAACCACAAATTCCCAGGGTTGTTTATTCATCGCGCTGGGTGCCGCCATACCGGCCTTTAATAATTCATTTACTAATTCATGGGATACAGTTTTTTTTTATATTTTCGAATGCTGCGGCGTCTGAAAATATTTTCCAATTGTGGATACTTTCCTATTTCTTTCATTGTCGCTCATCCTTTTTTTGTTTGTGGTTTTATATATAT
>JAEKNU010000058.1 GCA_016838895.1 Chloroflexota bacterium | reverse complement strand
ACGCGCTTCTCAAATTAATTTGGGTTGGTCTTTTCCTAAATCTTAGCTCTACCCCGTTTTATTGAGATGATACGAATCCTTCATGTAATTATTAATTTCTTTTATTATCATATTGATTTCTTTTTTATTAAAATTTTTTCCGACTTTATTCTTAATAAAAGAAAGTTCACATTTTATACGAATTAGAGATAAGGCTCCATTATTTTCTTTTGAATCAAAATTTTTATAAACACCGGTTAATTCAGTGGAAAAGTCAATTAGTTTTACCAAATGTTCAGGAACTCTTGCTCTAAACAAATAACTTCTTTTTATTAAACGAACACCAAGTGCAACAGAAATAGTTATTGCAAAGCCAATAATTGAAATAATATTTATTGCTGATACAAAATATATGTTGTTAGAAATAAAGTCAGCTATTTTCTCCATGGACTACCTAAACCATATATAAATTAATTTGATAGATAAAGCATATGATTATCTATACGGTAATTATAAAAACCAAAATTCAATGTATTAATCTTTCCCATACCAATCAGGTAATGGTTCGCCATTTGCTTCAGATATACGTTTAACCCTATCGTCTCTTGTCTTAATTAGTCCCTTTATATAATCAACTGCTTCACAATCAGACATAACAAATACACCAATATCTTTTAATTTCTTTTTTGCTCCTAAAATTCCGCCTGGTTGAGATTTAGATGCACCATCATTAGTAATCAAAAAACCAGAATATTTTAGTGCACTAAATACAACATCAACATCATTTCTCTGGTTGGAATTTTTTGTACCATTAGGAAATATTATGTCACTAAGAATTTTAAGTTGTTTTTGCTCATTGCTAGTATTTGCTAATGTGTATGAATAAATATATGCAAATGCTTTTTCTTTACGTGCTGCATTATTGCCCGCAACAGCTTCTTTGAGGGCTACCTCAGACAATTCAAGATCAATCACACCGTTGTCGTACCAAATTTCAAGTTGATTCATACAAGGCAATTTGGATCGACTATTAATTCTATTGGTATCCAATTGAAACATTCGGCAAACATGGCGCCCAACTTCATACATAATTACCTCACAATTAATAAGGATATTTAGTTAAGACAAGTGTAGTTATCGGAACCAATAATTGCAACTATTTAACACTAATAAACCCCACCTATAAAATCCTTAACACCCCAACAATAGTATATAAAAAATTCCCCTCAACCACAATTCGAAATGACGAAAAGATGAGGCCATCCCTCCTCATCTTTTTAATTAATCTGATCAATGGTACAATTTTTGACAATGAATCTTCACTGAAAGCGCGGGAAGGGTATTTATGGAATACGAAGCAGTAATAGGCCTCGAAGTACATGCCGAGATGGCAACCAACTCAAAAATGTTTTGTGCCTGTCTGGTGGTAGATTCCACCCAGGCGGCACCCAATAGTGCCGTGTGTCCGGTATGCTGCGGATTACCTGGAGTACTGCCGGTGGTCAATCGACAGGCCGTGGCGTACGGCATGCGCGTGGCATTGGCTTTGGGTTGTACCGTTGCAGAACGCAGTATCTTTGACCGTAAAAATTACTTCTACCCGGATTTACCCAAAGGATATCAGATCTCCCAATTTGAGTTCCCGTTAGCCGAAAAAGGTACGCTAACCATTCATACCAGCCAGGGTGAAAAGGTTGTGCGTGTCACGCGAACCCATCTGGAAGAGGATGCCGGTAAACTAACCCATGTGGAAAAGAACGGCGAAACGTATTCCCTGGTGGACTTAAACCGTGCCGGTGTGCCCCTGCTTGAAATTGTCTCTGAACCGGATATGCGTTCTGCAGAAGAAGCATGTGCCTATGGTGAAGCCATACGTGCCATCGTACGGTATCTGGGCGTCAATAGTGGGGATATGCAAAAAGGGGTCATTCGCTTTGAAGCCAATATATCCATCCGCCCGCTTGGCTCCACTAAACTCGGTACACGCACTGAAGTAAAGAACCTGAACAGTTTCCGCGCCATGGAGCGCGCGATTAATTACGAAATCAAACGCCAGGCAGTTTTACTGGATGCCGGGCAGCCTGTGCTGCAGGAGACACTGGGTTGGGATGAAACCAACGAAGTCACTTTCTCACAGCGCAGCAAAGAAGAAGCCCACGACTACCGCTATTTCCCCGATCCTGACCTGCCGCCATTGGTAATATCACCAGAATGGATCGCAGAGGAAGCCGCCAAGTTGCCCGAATTACCGCGTCAGAAATACCAGCGTCTGCTGGAGCAATATCAGCTCTCCGAGGATGACGCATATTTTATGGTTTCCACGCAGGAAATGGCTGATTACTTCGAAGCGACTGTAAAGGCTGCCGGAAAGATCCCTGCGAAGATTACCGCCAACTGGATGACAGGTGAAATGGCGGCCTGGCTGAATCAAGACGGTAAGAGCCTTTCAGAACTGAAAGTGACCCCCGCCATTCTGGCAGAATTGATGCAGCAGGTGGAAAGCAGCGTGATCAACCTACCCACAGCCAAGAAGCTTTATAGCGAAATGGCCGAAAGTGGAAAGTCAGCCAAAGACTTGATTGCAGCCCAGGGTTTGCAGCAGATATCCGATGAAGGCGCTATTCTGGCAATGATCAATGAAGTGCTGGAAGCGAACCCAACTGAGCTGCAGAGCTTCCTGGATGGCAAGGAGACACTTTCCAACTGGTTCTTCGGTCAGGTGATGCGCCTGGCAAAAGGCAAAGCCAATCCTGGAACCATCCGCTCGCTTCTGGAAACACGGTTAAACGAACGAAAGACTGAATAATTTTCTACCAATTGACCTTGTGTAGACAAATTATTTTTGTACAAAATATGTAAATCGGCAAGAAAAATTGGACATTATACTGCAAGAGATCATACAGGCAGGTGATTTTCATCATCTTGACTGTCGTCCCCTAGTTTGCTAACTTTAAGGGGTGAATGAACTTAACTCCAACGAACAGGTTGTCGAATTCGATCGACTATTATTTAATATAAGCAACAAGTCTATTAGTGTACATACGGGCAGCCGCAGAGGTGCCCGTATATTTTTTTCTATATGTTGGCGATCTGCTCTTTTTACCTTTTAATGCTTACAAAAATTTGTGGGTTTTAGGAGAAACAAAGTATGGCCTCTATTACAAATGCGTTTGAAATGGCACAGCGTCAATTTGACCATGTCGCAGAAATGCTCAGATTAGATCCGGATGTACGTGAACTACTGCGTTGGCCTTCCCGGGAGTATCATTTTCGTATTCCCGTGCGCATGGATGATGGTTCCATCCGCAGCTTTCAGGGCTACCGTGTGCAGCATAATGATGCGCGCGGCCCGAATAAAGGCGGCATTCGTTTTCACCCGGCTGAAACAGTGGATACCGTGCGTGCTTTGGCGACCTGGATGACCTGGAAATGTGCCGTTGTAGATATCCCTCTGGGCGGCGGAAAAGGCGGCGTGATCGTTGATCCGGCCACCCTCTCTATTGGTGAAAAAGAACGACTGGTGCGCGGCTTTGTCCAGCAGATCCATAAGAATATCGGTCCACGTAATGATGTGCCCGCCCCTGATGTAGGCACCACGCCGCAGATGATGGGCTGGATGATGGATGAATATTCCAAGCTGGTTGGTCAATATACCCCGGGTGTGATTACAGGTAAACCATTGGGCGGCGGCGGTTCATTAGGCCGTACTGAAGCCACCGGTTTTGGTGTTATTTATACAGTGCGGGAAGCACTCAAGCATCTGGGATTAGAGTCATCTGATTGTCGGGCTGCCATTCAGGGCTTTGGAAATGTTGCCCAGTACGCCGCTATCGGATTTACGGAAACATTGAAGGGCAAAGTAGTCTGTGTATCCTATTGGGATCGTGATGATCGTTGTGCTTATACAGTCAGTAACGAAGACGGCATGGATCCGCATCTCCTCATGGAAGCTACTGATCAATACGGCAGCATCGATAAAGCCAAAGTGAAGGCCGCTGGATATACCCTGGAAGACGGGGATGCCTGGATCACCAAGGAAGCTGAAGTACTAATCCCGGCTGCCCTGGAAGGCCAGATCAATTCGGAATCGGTCAATCAGATCAGCGACAAAGTGCGTGTGATTGCCGAGGGCGCAAACGGACCCACCACCCCCGAAGCCGACAAAGTACTGGAAGAACGCGGTGTGTTTGTTATCCCGGATTTCCTATGTAACGCCGGCGGTGTGACAGTTTCATACTTTGAAGGTGTACAGAACGACATGAACTTCTACTGGACTCGTGAAGAAGTCATCCAACGCCTGGATACCAAGATGTCGCATGCCTTTACCGATGTATTGGATATGACAATAAAACAAAAAGTGTTTACTCGTGATGCAGCCTATATGGTTGCAATTGCGCGAGTAGTTAAAGCCATGGAACTGCGTGGCTTAATTTAGCAATCTCCTCCCTATAAAATCCCCCCAATTTGTGGCGAATTGGGGGTGATTTTTTTAACCCTTGAGCATTTTGTATTTATTACCTACAATAAGGCACAATTCCAAGTGGCGGAGTAAACCATGGCACCTGAACAATTTTTAATCATTCTCCTGTTGGTCGTCTGGGTAGGGTTGGATATCCTGGCGCTGATTTACCTGTTCCGCGAACGCAAACTGACCCGGAAGGAAAGCGGCATATGGGGTTTGATGGCCCTCTTTTTGCCCATTATCGGCCCGATCTGTGTGATCGCTGGAAAGCCCGGTCAACCCCGAAAATAAAACATCCCCGTTTCAGGGGATGTAATTGTTTATGTGAATCTGCCAAATAGACGTGGCGTTTGATCCGGGTAAATCCCGCTTTCCAGAACCTTAGCCAGAGAGGTCTTCATTGATTCGGCTGCTTCCGGTACCTCAAGCAGAGCTTTGGCGCGCTCTGTGTTCGCCAATGGATGCGTGATGATACGGAATACTTCCGCAATGGTCCAATCCGGCTGTGAACGCTGAGTAAGGATCAGGTCATCGGCTAATGAGAAACTACCCTCGGAAATTGTGCGGAAATACCATCCACTGTGACCGGCTTCTTCCATGCGTTTGCCCAGATCATGCACACCCCAACAGCGTCCGATTTTCCAGCACGGCAGGCGCGGTTGACTGACTTCTACAAACGCCTCACCCAACTGGAAGCGATCCCCGATGCAGATATCCATTTCGGATACGCCCATTACAGTCAGGTTTTCGCCCAGACCGCCAAAGGGAAGATCAGGCAAAGATACTTCATCCCGCCAAAAACAGATATGTTCCAATGGGAAAGCAAACAGCGTTTTATCTTTTCCCCCATGATGATTCAAATCAGCCTGTTCATTACCCGCCAAATGAGAGGTTCGTAAATACACGTCATGACAAACCGGTTTTTTAACCAAGCTGCTGGTCCAAGTGGATTGATCTTCTTCAACGTAGGTGATGGGTGTGGCTAATTGGACCCCCACCAGTTTAATTTTCTCAATGGACATACAAATCTCCTTGGCTGCATTGAATCAGAATTCTCCGTTTAATTGTATCAAGAAAAATTTTGTACACAATAGTCTTGACAGGGAAAGATGGGGGTTTTATAATAGTCAAGCTTTCCTCGATAGCTCAATTGGCAGAGCGAGCGGCTGTTAACCGCTAGGTTCCCGGTTCGAGTCCAGGTCGAGGAGCCTGAAAGAAGCTGTTTTTGCAGCTTCTTTTTTCTTTAAATAGCTTAGAGGTTCCCGGTTACCCCGTGAGGGTACGCGTCAAGTCCTGGTCGAGGTGATAAGAAACCCCACATTTGTGGGGTTTTATTTTGTAAACCATTGAGGTTCCTGGAACCCCATTGAGGGATTGTATCGAGTCCAGGTCGAGGAGCTTGAAAAATGGATGAGAATATCGTTAATATGTATTTTGAATTTGAAAAATTTTAAAATACATATTTTGATTCTGATATTGTTATTTAATCACTGTGCCTATATAATATGGAATCAATTATTTCGATTTATAAAAACTATTGAGTGGAAATCAACTATGCGTTCAAAAAAACAAAAAATTCTTGATTTTGTTACTTTTCCATTGAGAGCCATTACATTATTTATTGAGGATAAATGGGGATTATCTTGTTTGGCCACTGAAAGATATGATTATGCTTCCAAGGAAATACTTGGAAACTGTCTAGATGTTGGTTGTGGCCCAAATAATCGGTTTATCAGAGAATTCCTGCATAGTAATGGAATTGGAATTGATGTATTTGAATATGAAGGATTAAGTGATGAAAACATTGTACGTGACATGACTCAATTACCTTATGAAGATGGAACTTTTGATTCAGTTACTTTTTTGGCAAATATCAACCATATACCAAAAGATCGTAGAGATAGCGAATTGATGGAAGCATATCGGGTTCTTCGTCCAAAGGGTAATATCATCGTTACAATGGGAAATCCACTTGCTGAAATACTTGTTCATAAGGCAGTCACTATTTTTGATTTTGTTTTTAAGACTCATCAAGATGTTGATTTAGAGCGGGGGATGGAAGAAGGTGAAGAGTATTATTTGACTGATTCAGAAATTACTAAAAGGGTATTAAAAGCTGGCTTTACAGGAATAGAAAAGAAATATTTCGCAACACAATGGGGCTTGAACCATCTTTTTGTTGCTTTCAAGGAATAATTTTTTTTGGCCAATTTGGAATGATAAATTAATTGCCTGATTGTACCAATGTATTTATCTGTCCCGACAAGCTTTGCAACTGGGGAGATGAGAAGCCCGGATTGAAAAGCCAGAATCCTAGCAAATCGCTGGGATTTTTGTTTATTTCATCTGGGAAAGGTAAAATACCCTTCAGGATACAACTGATAGCGCCCTTACATAAATAAAGTGAGAATAAATGTACTCAGGGACAAACATCTAGTCCAGGTCGAGGAGCCAAAAAAAAGATCGCCTGGTTGTTTTTAACAACACAACAGAGTTCCCACGCCCCCATTGAGGGGATTGCATACCTCTATGGGGCATATGTTACTTTCCAGGTCAAAGGATTGGATAGCCGCAAACAAGCATTTTATTTTTAGTTGAGAATCAACATTAATAAATCAGATGTATAAACAAGTTGTCTGATTAGCAAAAATTGATATATCATAACTAATATCAATAAATTTGCCTGGTTACCAACCTCAAAGCACTCATCCCACTGAGGATAATATGGATCATACAGGGAGAAATCGAATGAGTCTATTATCACGCTATATTGGCAAAAAAGTGCATAATGCGAGTCTGATTGTCAATGCGGCGATGAAGATGCCGAATAATTTACAGGTATTGTTATTTGATCATATCGATTTCACTGATTTAGAACTGATGATTGCCTTACGTGCATTTGATCGCAGCCTATCCTCCGCTTTATGTAAACATGATGAAACAAACAATCAGGGAAATGGGCAGGTTTATCTGCTGGGTTGGCAGGATCATGTGATTCGTTTGGTTCGGTATTACAAAAGCATGCCTGGAGAAGTTGTTGAACCTTGTATTCTTGTGTCGGATTATTCACATGAAATGAAAGAAAAAGCGCGCAATCATAAAGGATACATCAACCTTGATTACGTCGGTTATGATTCAGATCCATTGCAGCAATATGCAGCATTAGCTGCGGTGGCAGGAACCCTCGTCAATTTTGGGGCACTTGTTGTACTGAATCAATCTGCACGGACATCATTGCCAGTTGCAACTCTTGCAAAGGAAGATCGCGATAAGATGCGTGTTCTGCGAGGTATAGCAGAATCGTGGGGTCGCTGAATATGAGAATAAAGACAATAAGGGCGTATGGACAAGCATCCATGGCGCACATTTTCTAAACCAGTCCAATTTTTCATTTTCTGCTGAAGGATATCAATAAGCCAGCATTATTTTGACAAGATCAGTTATATTTACTATGATTTAATAGCGTCGGATGCGGTGTTTACAACTCGCTCGAAGCAACATACGAATCAGGTGGCAATTTTGTCAGGCCGTCTCACTCTTCAAAGTGTAAGAAAGGAGTGATAGATATGTCTCAAGGAAAGAAATATAAATTTATGTTATTGCCCTTATTATTGGGCATATTACTGCTCTGGGGATGTTCAATAAATCAGTCCGTAAGCAATTCAGATGCTGACATACCAACCAATATACCAATGGACCTTGATCAAGTAACCGATACAGTACAGACCGAAATCAATACCGTGGCTGAGATACCAACCAATACACCGCTGGAACTTGATCAAGTGGCGGACACTGTGCAGGCCGATGTCGTCTCCGTTAAGGCGACAGGAGAGGCAAACACGTATCAATTTTCTGTCGGGATATCCAGCCCGGATACAGGATGTGAGCAGTATGCAGACTGGTGGGAGGTTCTGACCGAGGATGGAGAGTTACTCTACCGGCGCATTCTGGGCCACAGCCATGTTGCTGAGCAGCCCTTTGTACGCAGCGGCGGTCCGGTTGAAATTGAAGTTGATACTGTAGTCATTATTCGGGCACATATGAATACTGGCGGGTATGCCGGAAAAGCAATGCAGGGCACGCTGCAGTCTGGTTTTAATGAAGTGGAATTGCTGCCCGATTTTGCAGCAAATGTGGAAAATGAGCCTCCCCTACCGACCGACTGTGCCTTTTGATGCCCAGTTACATATTTCACCCAGATATACAGAGAATAGCAAGGTAGAAATAATAGATACATGATAGATTATCTCACGCACTATTACAGCATGGATGCAGCGCCCTTTCAAAGCTTATCAGCCTTGTCGGATGATGCAGCGATTAAAATTATGCAAACATTATGTGACGATACACTCTACGGGGAAAGATTCAAAGATCCAATTCAGTATTTGAAATCCAGAAAAGAAGCCGAACAGTGGGTTAGAGCAGCCTTCATTGCCAAGGGCGGCAGACCAAAAGAGGTGTTCCCCATAACCATGGTGCTGGGTTCTTCGAAATGGTTATTCGAAGCTGCGCCAGATCGAGAGAAGCATACTGAAATCTGCATCCCGCTCAACAGATTTACGGAATTTGATATCAGCTTTACCTATCCGGACAGCATGGTTTCACATTGGTTTGGTCGGGACAAGCCAGCCAATCTATATCAAGCCGATTTACACGGCATCGTTTTCACCCTGTCCGAAATCCTCTCCCTCGTTGAGCAAAAGGGCATGCCAGAAGAAGATTGGGCATTGAATTTACCAAGCGAGATTCCCCCATACATCGAAGCGCAAGTCTGGAATCATGAACTGCTAAATGAAGTTAAGAAACCTCTGAAATCATAGCAAACTCAACGGATACGTGTGGGGACTTTATCAACAATCTCCAATTGCGTGAAGGATTTTTGGTTTAAGAATGGATCATATTTTTGTTATCTTGTTTATTATCTTTTTATCAACGTTGATACAGTCGACCTTTAGCTTTGGCGGCGCCCTGGTTGCTCTACCGTTACTTGTGTTTTTCGTTGATGTAAAATCCGCAACGGTTCTGGTCACGTTATTGGCCGCGACGATCGCGATTTTTATTGTTATAAAAAATTGGCGTGATATACAATTTCAAAATGCCTGGCGCTTAATTGTTTCAGCATTTGTGGGTATTCCATTTGGCATCCTGTTTCTTGGTCAATTTGATGGAAAGATTGTAAAAATTATCCTGGCAATAACCGTTCTGATTTTGACCACGCTTAATCTGATCACATTTAAAAAAAATCAGGTACTGCATGTGAATTATGCATATCCATTTGGCTTTATTTCCGGTTTATTGGGCGGTGCGTACAATATCAGTGGACCACCCATTGTGCTGTATGGATCTTTGTCTAATTGGCCCCCAGTGCATTTTCGGGCTACCTTGCAGAGTTATGCCCTCTTGACCAATCTATTCGCAATTTTCGGACATTTCTTGGCAGGCAATATCACGGCTCAAATTGGTGTTTATTATCTCTACGCCTTGCCGATCACGGCAGTTAGCCTTTGGGCAGGGAATTATTTTCAGAAAATTGCTTCCAGCGAGCAGTACGCCAAATATGTTAAGGTATTATTGCTGATTCTGGGACTCTATCTTCTAGTTTCTACATTGTTGCAGCATTAGCAGGCTTGTTTGAAAGCCAAACCAGTTGAGACATAAATGCAAGAATGCCACAATGGGTCTACGTGACTAGCCGTAAACAATTCCTTTAGGTAAGGTACTCATCCCGAAATCATCTGCCAATCTTCAATCTCAATATAAAGTAAATCTTCCTCAATACGCTGCTGACGGCCATTGAGGAAATGGGCTACCCAGGGGTCCAGGTTTTGCATGTCGCAGGCGCGGTACATGGCCACGTACTGCCCGAGCTCGCGGAACTTCAAAAAAAGTGGAATTTCTTCAATCCAGGATTCGGGGATGTCATTCTGTTCACGGTATCCACGTAGAAAAAACGGCCAAAAAGAGCGCGTGAAATCTTCGCGATTCATCTCGTTTGGCGGCCATACACTCACCATAAACAAACTGGAAACCAGGTCTGCCATATACCACATCTGCACAGCATCCTCAAAATCAATCATGGTGATTTGCTGTCCGTCATACAGGTAATTATAGGGATGTAGATCATTATGTACAACGCCGTAATTCTGACGACTGACGGGTAGCCCATGCAGTTTTCGGGTGTATTCAGCCATCATTTCAATGACACCTTCCTGACTAGGGGGCAGGAAATCACCTGGGCGTGTGATCTCGATCTCTTCATACCAGTGTATTCGCTGCTGTTCAACTGGCGGGTTATATTGCCGGGACAGACGATGCATTTTCCCCATGGCTGCTCCCCATTTGAGATACAGATCTGTGTTGTAGTCTGTCTCTATCGGATGGTGTCCAGGGGCTTTTTGGAAACAAACTGCACTGAAGTAAGTGTGGTCCGGCAGTGCAATTTCGCGGATCAAATCTCCGTTTCTGGCGGGTAAAGGTTGGGCTGCATCTGCCCCATTTTGAGCGAGATAATTCACAAATGCCAGTTCCGAGCCAATTTGATCACGGTCCTTCTTGGATGAATGGGATAGTCGTAAAATGACTGGTTTATCATTACGCTGTCCTTCATAGATAAAGTTTTCAAAACCGTCCAATTCCTGACAGGTCTGCTCCTGAATATCAAACATATTGGCTGCTTGCAATAAATGCTCTTTCTTAAATTTCTTTGCGATATGGGGTTCCATAAATTTCCTCATAAATGATATGATCAAGTTTCCAGGTTGATTATATAGTTGGCAACCATTTTCCACACCCTGATCCAGACCAGCATATGCCTATACGTTAGCATAGTTAAATACAAAATAAATGACTTGCATCATAATATGCGGGGAATTAACATATAATGGAACTATGGCAAAGTTTGAACCTATCAGTCGTGTAACCCGCACAAAAGAACAAGCCCGCGCTACCTACAATGCACTAAGCGGGTGGTATGATCTGCTGGCTGGAATGGCAGAAAAGAAATACAAAATGCTGGGTATTCACGCCTTGGCACTTCAGACGGGTGAACAAGTGCTGGAAATTGGCTTTGGCACCGGGCAGTGTTTGTTGCCTATCGCCAATACTATTGGTAAAACCGGCAAACTTTACGGCATTGACTTATCGGACGGTATGCTTAACGTAACAAGCAAAAAAATTAAACGCGCTGGATTACAGGATCAGGTCGAATTGCGATGCGGCGATGCCGTACACTTACCCTACCCGGATAACATGTTCGATGCCGTCTATTCCAGTTTTACCCTGGAATTATTCGATACACCTGAAATTCCCCTGGTCCTGGCAGAATGTCAGCGTGTGCTAAAGCCCAATGGCCGATTCGGGATTGTCTCTATGGTGCAAGTAGTGAATCCTGGTTGGATGGTAAAACTGTATGAATGGTCGCATGAGAAATTTCCTGCCGCCGTGGATTGCCGTCCCATTGATGCGCAAGCTTTCATTGAAGATGCCGGGTTTCGTATCATCAGCCTGGAAGAACAAAGCATGTTCGGACTTCCCCTACAAATTGTTTGTGCAGTAAAATCAGAATATTGATTTGATCGGGGAGATCAATATGAAACTATTCGAAATCATTGCTCATCGCGGTTTGACAACACATGCACCGGAAAATACCATTGAGGCTTTTCAACTGGCGTTGGACCATCGTGCCGATGGTGTTGAGATGGATGTTCGGCTGAGTGCGGACGGTATACCGGTCGTCTATCACTATACCTATCTGACAGGTTTCACCGACACCCAGGGCGTCATCTTTGATTTCACCCTGGATGAAATACGCAAAGTTCGCATTCCTTGCAAACAAGATCCCCAGGTACCACTGGGACAGATTTCAACATTGAGAGAAGTATTGGAATTGTTCGCCGGGAAGATGGCATTGGAGATTGAAATCAAAGGACCTGAACCTGAAGCGCCGCAGATCATCGGTGAGATCCTGCTTGAGTATCAGCAGCACTGGCCGATGATGGAGATCACCTCCTTCGAACCGACTTTGTTGTTGACAATACAAAAAGCCTACCCCGGCATCACCTGCGACCTGCTTTTCCCGCGCTCTGAGGCATGGATGGGGTTGGATGTAGTCCAATACCTGGCGGCACAGCGCGCCAGATTGGCCAACGCCAGAGCGGTGCATCTGCATCCAAGTCAATTGAATGAAGAGGTTGTTGCATGTGTCAGGCAGCACGGTATTGAGATTCATGCTTGGGATGTGAATACGATTGATGATTTGAAATTGTGTAAACGGCTGGGCATCCCGCGTATTTGCACAGATAAATATGAGCAGGCGCGAGCCTTTCTGGAATAGGTTTCAGAAACCAAAACATTCCGGGGACGTATATTTTATGGGTCATGGGTGATTTGACCCTGATTGAATCGTTATTGATATAACAAACATAAGGAGATTTATATGGAAATCGATATTCAATTTCGACCATCTTATTCATTGGCAATTGTTAAGTTAGCCCCACAGGAACGTATCCGCACCGATTCGGGTGCGATGGTCAGTCATTCTGCCGGCGTACAGGTGGAAACCAAAGCCGAGGGCGGTATATTAAAATCATTGGGACGTGCCATGCTTGGTGGCGAATCCTTCTTCCAGAATTTCTGGGTGGCCGGTGCGCAAGGCGGCGAGGTGACCCTGGCCCCCAATTTACCCGGCGACATGACCGTGATCGAGTTAAACGGCCAGGCCATGATGGTACAGTCCGGCTCGTATCTGGCCTCTGAATCGGGGGTCGACCTGAACACCAAGATCAGCGGCAAGGCCATTCGCTCCGGTGAAGGGTTCAGTATTCTGGAAGCCAGCGGCAACGGAAAGTTGTTGGTCTCATCCTATGGTGCGATATATGAAAAAGTGCTCGCTGCAGGTGAACAATACATCGTGGATACCTCGCATCTGGTGGCCTTTGATGCCAGCGTGGGTATCCAGACCAAAGCCGTAGGTGGTATGAAATCCACTCTGTTGTCTGGCGAGGGGTTAGTGGCACAATTAAACGGTCCGGGACGAATTTACATTCAGACTCGCTCACCCCAAGCGCTGATCGGCTGGATCATCCCGCAGATACCGCAGAAAAGCAGTAATTCGTGAATCAATATGTGTAGGGGAAGGTCTCAGACCTTCCCCTACTTCAATACATGAAAATCAATACCTCAATCCAAATCCAAATGCATACAACGGATTCTCGGAATCATGCGGCATGTCGGTACGCTGCTTGCGCACAGCCTCCATCGAGGAGGGCAGCTCAAAGGGCAGCTTGCCTTGCGGTGCAGCCTTGCCAAAGATCACATCCAGCACAGCTTCATCACTGGCGCCGAATTCCGCCATTAACCCAACAATAGCTTTATTGATTTCAGGAATTACCGCCGGACGATCCATGTGAATCACCACAATGGTCGGTACAGCCTCGAGCAACGCCATAATTTCTTCTTTGGCTGCACCCTTGAAATCCAGATCACCGTGATGGAATCCCTTTGCAAATGGATTCTCGGTATCTACCGGCACCCAGGGTGTTTCCAAATGCAAAATGGCAATATCGGCATCCTCGGGCTTATCTACCACATGCGCGTATTGACCGGCAATTTCTGCATTGATATTTTTCACAAATAACTTGGGCGTATTCTTCAACGGTAAAAAGGCATCCTGATTCTTCAACAAAGTAATGGCTCGTTTTTGCGAAGCAATGCTGGCCGTTAGTGTATCTGCATCTCCGAATACTTCCGATAATTTACTCTCATTTACGAACGGATTATCAAACAAACCCAACTGGAATTTCATGCGCAGCAAGCGCCGCACGGATTCATTGATACGTTCTTCACTGACCAGCCCTATTTGCACCAGCTCCACTACCAGCTCGGAGCAGTTTTCACCGCCGAATTGATCCACGCCGGCATCGATGATCTTCTTCACCCGTTCCAAGTGACTGAGTTCTTCAACACCCCAGGCACGGGCCGGCCAAACTAAATTACCAATATGGGCATCCGTGACCAGCCCCCAGTCGGTACAGATTACGCCGTCATAGCCATATTTCTCGCGGGCCAGGCCTGTGATGATGGCTTTGTTATAGGACATGGCTACATTCTCATCGGTCTGATCCATGGGAATACCGTAATAGGGCATCAGTGCGGCCGGGTTGGCTTTGAAAGCCTCTTCAAAGGGGATCAGATGATAATCAAAATTATTGCCGGGGTAAATCTGACCCTGCTGGAACTCAAAGTGCGGGTCCAGGCCTTCCTTCTGTGGGCCGCCGCCGGGGAAGTGCTTGGGCATACAGGCTACGCTGTCCGGGCCAAGGCTATCGGTCTGGACAGCCCTCAATATAGGCTTTGACCATGCGGCCACTGATGTGTGCATCCTCACCGAAGGTACCGCTGATGCGCGGCCAGCGCGGCTCGGTGGCCAGATCAATCTGCGGGTGCAAGGCTACGCGAATACCAACGGCCAGGTATTCCTTGCGCACGGCATCGGCGAATTGCTTCATTAATTTCTCGTCATCCAGAGCGCCAAAACCGAGGCAGTTGCACCACAATGAAAAATCGTCACCTGACTGACCGGCAAAATCGTATATGTTGTTGCTGAAATGATTACGCGGATCCGAGGCAATGGTCACCGGAATGCCCAATCGGGTGCTTTCGGCATACTTTTGTAAACGGTTGTACCAGGTCGCGATGGTTTTTACTGCCGGAGCAGCCCACAAATTGAAGTGATTCATGTAATGCTCGTCCATCTGCTTTTTGGCAAGCAGTTGATGTTTATCCTTGGCTGGGTCAGCTTCCAGGGCACCATCATCGCGAATGATGGAACCGTGAATGAACATGCTGCCGGTTTTTTCCTGCAGCGTCATCTGTGAAAGCAAATCTTCCACACGCGCTTCAACAGGTTGGCTGGGGTCCTCGTATATATCCATCTTGCCGTTCTTGTTCAGGTCGCGGTAGCGTACGCCGTCCTGGGTTTTTAGCAGTGCAGTTTGTTGGTGGACAAGATCATTGTGTGCTGCTTTATTGTTGGGTGTCATAGCATCTCTCCATGGGTGTTAATTAACATAGGTGACGATTTCATGCTGGTTTTTTCGCCTGAAAGTCAGCATAAAACAAAAGGGTGAATAATCTACATTAACCTATTATAGATGAGGAGAGTGTAAAAATTGAAGTGGGTTGGCAACTTTTTCACAGTTTGATGTTGTTGATCAGGGAGGTGTAACCTTTATGTTTCGAGGCAGGCACCTCCCTATTATTTTATTCTTCAAAGCGATTATGCAGTAAACTGGCGATGATCATGATCGTCAGGGCGCCTTGCATGAAAAACAGCGGCAGCGTGGATTGTATGCTGCTGATGCCCACCTGTAAGGCATGTATCTCCACCGCAATATAGCCAAAGATGACCAGCAGGGTGATCGCCAGAATGTGCTTGCGCTCCTGCGGCTTACGATTCGCCCAAAGCAGCAAAACTGTCCAGCCGATCATCAAAGGCGCGCCGTTTACCAGCCCATATGCAAAATCCTGACTAGATTGCATATTACTGTTGGTGAGCCGCAAATAGTGCTCCGGAAATAACATCATGATTGCCATAGCACCATCGGCAACGGCTCCCCAGATGTAACTGATGTGTAACAAGATCGGTTTATTTTTCATTTGTATGACTCCATTTTTTTCTCAAGTGTAGCCAAACAGGTGCGCAGCGTATTGCGATTTGACGAATTCAGCTTGTTTTTTTGCGTGGATTTTTGGCACATCCTGTAAAATAGAGCATATGTCGAAAACAACCTACACCGTATCCATTGATATGCTGCAGATTTTGCAGCATTACCTGACCAATCAGGGCGGGAAAGAAGCAATATTCGCACGTGAATTGGCAGGGATAATTCAGGAATTGTCCGCTGAGGATGACCGCGTATCCGTTGAGACTTTCGCTGAACTGTGGGAAAAATCCTTGCGCAGTACGCGTGATAAAAATTTCGGCTTGCATTTCGGTAAATCGGCATCCCTGATGCGCAGCAGCGGTATTCTTTTCCCGGTGATGATGAACTGCCCTACGCTGCAATCCGCGCTGGAAAAGCAGGCGCGCTATCACAACCTGGTCACCAATTTCATCTCATTGCATCTGGAAGAGACGCAGCAAACCACCGCCCTGTACTGGGTTACCGCAGATGATGCCTTTCCTTTGGATCGCCATCTGGTGGAATCCATCTTTTGCAGTTTGGTCTTGTCGCTGGCAGAAATTTCCCGCGGAAAGCTGAAAGTGAACGAGATTCATTTCATGCATGCGCCTCCTGCGCATATTCAAGAACATCAAGCACTACTGCAATGTGATCTGAAATTCGGGCAGCCGCGTAATGAAATCCGTTTTGAATCCGCTTCACTGGCACAGCCGGTCGTGCTGGCCAATCCGCAATTGTTAGAGCGGCTGGAGCAGGTCGCCCGGGATATGCAGGAACAGCATAATCCACCGCAAACCTGGGGAGAGCAGGTCAGTGGCGTCGTTCGCCAGGCATTGACGCAAGGCGACAAGCCGCAATTGGCTGGTGTTGCCCGCCAATTGAATATCAGTGTACGCCAACTGCAGAACAAGCTGCAGGATGAAGGCCTGACCTATCAGGAACTGCTCGATGAAGTGCGCAAAGCAGCAGCGCTGCGCTATCTGAAAAATCCACAAATGAGCGCCTGTGAAATTGCCTTTCTACTGGGCTTTTCCGAACAGAGTACCTTCAATCATGCCTTCAAACGCTGGACAGGGCTGACGCCCGGAGCATATCGAGAATCGCCGAAATAACAAACAATTTGTAGGGCAAGATACTTTTCCGCCGCTTTTGGCATTGAGCGGGAATGAATTCAATACCGAAAACAACTTCCATATCAATGCAGTTTTCCGACGGGGTCTATCGATCACCGCCCTACATGCAATGAATCTTATAAGGGTAATTATCGAAAAATGTAATTACTCTCCATATTTTTCATATTGATTTTGCTCATAATCGGACCCCCAATTTATGTCATATAATCCATTCTTTGCGAATCGATGAAAACTTGACCACGGCCAATCCCTAACATTATTTACTAGTTGATGCTTTACTGGATTATAGTGAATATAATTAACATGGTTTTCCATATCCTTCTCATCACGAATCATATGATCCCAAAAACGATCTTGCCAAACGTTTTCTATAATCTCATCATTACTTGCCTTAATTATTCTGTATTGTTTTGAAAACATTCTCTTAATTTCTCCCCATCGCAATGAGAAATTTGAATCATTTTCAGGCATTGTCCAGATTGTATGGATATGGTTTGGCAGTAAACAAATCGCATCAATTGTAAATGGAAAACGAGATTGAACATCAAGCCATACAGTTCGAAGAATTTTTCTGGATTCCGGGTTGGTTAAAATCGGTTTACGATGATAAGTAACCACAGTAAAAAAGTAAGTTGCACCTGGAATAAATATGCGTCGATAGTCTGGCATATCAATATTATATATGATCGAAAATAATTTTTTTTTGGTAGGGCGGGATGCTTCCCGCCGCTTTTGGCTTTGAGCGGGTACGAATTTAATTCCGAAAATAATTTCCATGTCAATGCAGTTTTCCGGCGGGGTCTATCGACCACCGCCCTACAAGGGATGGAGCAAGGATAAAAAATACGCCCCAGCCGAGGACTTCGCCAAAAAGATTTCCCTGCTGATTTTGGCGATTCTGTGGGGGTAATATAGAGTAACCTGTTTTTGGGTTTCGGACTGTATTCTATATGACTGGAGAGGATTTTTCCCTCGTCCTTCAGCAAACGTACAATCCCCTCATAAAATCAAAATAAAAAATCACTCCAGCACCCCATCTGCGCCCAAAATTGATTTACAATTTAAATCATCAAATCACCTGGAGCGACCATGGGCAAGCTGGACAAACACCTCATACCGAATGAAAAAATCTTCCTGGAAGGCGGGGCGCATACTATCGTGCATTTACCGGCGATGTTGGGCTTCATGGTTACAATGGCTTTTGTTTTACCCTTCTCGCTTAACTACAATGCCGAGGCTTCGTCCTCGGGCAATGTCCTTTTATTTTTCTCTGTACTCTTCTTCATTCTGATGATCTTCTTTGTGGTGTTCGGTTTACTGATGCGGCGTGGCATCACCTACGCAGTGAGCAATCGAAGAGTGCTGGTCAAGGGGGCTGTCTTCCAGCGCGCACTGACTGAAATTCCCCTGCAGGCCGTAGAGGGTATTAATATGCATCAGGGTACCCTGGGCAAGCTGTTCAATTTCGGCACATTGACGGTGATCCATACGGACGGCCAGCAGGTAAGCGTGCCCATGCTATCCAAACCGGAACATCTGCTGAAAAACAGCAATCAGATTCTGGATAAATTCCAAAAGGCGTATGAGCAATATCAACAACAGGGGAAATAGAAAGCAGATTATGAAACAAAAATCCGCGTACTGAGCATCATCAAAGTACGCGGATTTATTTTTTGAATATCGTGACCCATTCAAAAACATTACGTTCCAGTTTCTGGACAAACCCCTATCCCAGCTTCTCAGAGAGATAAATACCCAGCCGGTTGATCGCCTGAATGAACGGCGGCATTTTGTTCCCGGCACGTATGGTCTGGATGATACCCAAAACAACCGGAACAACACAGAGAATGCCATACCAGAGGGGGATGTAATTACGCTGTACTGCAATCATCATCAAATAGCCTGAAAAAGGGATCAACAAGAAAAAGGCACTCACCAGTCCGGGGACATATTGGCGGAAATAAATTGACCAGATCACATGTTGAAAGGCATTTTGCATGACAATACCCAGCGCCGGTAAAATGATCCATGCAGCTGTGCTCGGGTTGCCTGACAGAAATGCGGCCCCAAACCAGACCAGTCCTACCAGGCAAATAAAGGCAATCCATAATCGTGCACTTTTATTTGTAGCCGCCGCAGGTACCCCCTCAAAATTACGATGTTCAAAGGTATTGATATTCCATTCTTCTACTTCATGTATAACGAAAAACAGAAAAAAAAGCACAATCAAATGTAAAAAAGAGTATTGTTCAAAAAAAGTTATAACGGTGTTCATTAAGATCATTCCTTTCCGGATTACCGGATTCTCCAATTAATATCGGAATCAATTTGATTTGCCTGTGTATGAAAACAGCACAGACTTTCGCATGATTATAGAGAACTATAAAAAGGAATGCATTAACCCAGGTTAATTTTTTTTCGTATTCTGGAAAGTGCCACGTTGGTAACCCCCAAGAACGATGCAATATGATATTGAGGCAGGCGATCAGCAATGCCCGGAAACGCTTTGATGAAACGCATGTAGCGAGTTTCAAGTGAATCCAGCAGCATTTCTTTTTCGCGGGCTTCCTTGATCAGCAGCAGGGTTTCTGCGTTTTTTCGCCCCAGGCGTTCCCAGCAGGCATGACGCAGGTAAAGTTCATTTAGCAGTTTATTGGGCAGTACTAGTGTGTCAGTTGGTTCAAGTGCCTGAATGAAGAATCCGCAGGGTTGCTGCAATACCAGAGAATGAAAAGAGCCGGCAAATTGATCCTCCATGGCGAAGTGTTTATTAAACTCTTTGCCCTCTTCGGTGGAATAATAAAAGCGCACCAACCCATTCAGGATGAAGTAAAAATTACGGATCACATCACCGTCACTGGCAAGAAACTCGTGTTTGTTAAAGCTGCGCTGCACCAGATGAGGTATTAAATAATCCCATTCACTTTGCGGCACTGCCACCTGTTGATTGATGGTTTTCTGAAATTTTTCAATGGCATTTTCATAGTTCATAATTACAAATCCATTTCCGATCAGGCATATACCTAATTGTAGTTTACAAAGTGATAATAAGGTGTGCTATTTCATCATAATTATTCATTTGAATATCAATTTCTGCCGAAGGACGCCTTGTAGATAGATTGGAGGATTGCTTTGAATCGTACGATGTGCGTTTCAGATATAAAAAAAATCTACGCACTGAACATCGTCGAAGTGCGTGGATTTTTATTTAATCGTATTCTATCAGCCGATTTGCCTATGGCATTTCATCAAAGACAGCCTGAGGGGCGTATGCTACCCCAACCATGCTGGGTCCGGTATGCGCGCCCAGTACCAGTGACATTGGGCCTAAAGGCAGCCAGGTACAATCAAAAAGTTGGTCGACCTTTTCGCGCAGCATGGCAGCCCCTTCAGGATTGAAGGAATGCAATACCTGTGTGCGTAATTTCGTGCCAGCTTTGTATTGCTGGGAGATTATCTTGACCAAACCATCCACAGCGCGTGTGAATGTTCGCGTTTGTCCGCGTTGTACATAGGTTCCATTTACTTTTTCAACACCAATCATCGGTTTCAGATTTAATATGGATGCGATCAGTCCTTTCATGTGGCTGATGCGTCCGCCGTGGATAAGATACTTCAGCTCATTCAAGGTGTAAATACTTTCACTGGCTTTACTTACTCGCCCCATAAATTCAAGAACCTTTTGCATCGGCCAACCCGCTTTGACGGCACGAGCCGCGGCTTCAACCTGCCAGCCTGCTGCTGCGGTTAATGTTTTCGTATCAACATGGGTGATGTTGGCTTCCGGTACCATTGCGCCCCCAGCTTTGGCGGAATTAAACGTCCCGCTCAATCCGGAGGTGAGGTGGATAGAGAGAATGTCCGGGTCAGTTGCGGCCAGGTTGCGGTACATTTCCGCAAAACTGCCTGCGGATGGCTGCGAAGTAACCGGCAGGCTATTTGTTGCTTCCAACAAATCATAAAAGTCTTTGGGCTCTATATCCACGCCTTCCCGGTAGGATTTTCCATCCAGGGTTACCACCAAGGGCACAATATGAACATTATATTCTGCTCTCTGTTCAGGGGAAAACCAAAGATCCGTTCCACTATCGGTCACAATTTGCATACTAACCTCCATGCTGATTTATCGCCAATCAGCTATCGCCTAACCCAACAAAACTGTAACCGGATAAACGTAAACCTGTCTTGTGCAACGGTTTATCAAACACTACTTGGCTCATTATTAATTAATTGTAACCTACTCCGGGAATTTGTGCTTTACGATCAGTTTGCATTTATTGAATAAAGATTGCGATAAATTACCAGCCCCAGTTGAGGGGAATTTATTCAACCAGGGGAGGGGATATTTAATAGACGGGACGTAGTTATTTTATTATCTCAGTTATTTTTTTAACACCCGCAAAGCCCGCAGTGTGACCCATTTATTGGGCTGCTTCAGCGCACCAAAATCGACCCAGGTTTTGCCTGTATAGCTGTATTCCAATGGCCATTTACCTTGCTCATCCTGTTTGCTTTCCAGCAGGTTTATCGCGTTTTTCAGGCGGGAATCATCCAGCTTGTTCAGGGTTGCAAATACTTCCAAAATTTGCAGCATATCCGTCACATAAAACACCGGAAACCCAAACTTCCACCAGTTACGGCTTGGGTTGTCATTCCAGCCGGTGGGGTAGGCTGCTTCGGCCGGATCAACAGCCAACAGGAAATCGATCCCTCTTTGTATGGCTTGCTGGATAAGCGCTGTGTGCCTTTCGGATGGCAATTTGGCAAAGGCCATCATCACCTTTGTTGCCCCCCAGGCACAGGCCAGTTTGTTATTGGCACCGCATAAAAAATCAGGACCGATTTTTCCGGAATAATAACGTAAAGGAGCTTTCCTATCTTTCATGGGGGCGACACCCTCACCGGTAGTACTGCGCGCCATCCACTCAAAGGCTTTATCCAGGCGTTCATCTTCATATCCCAAATCCAACATGGCTGCACACAGATTGCCCTGCAAGCAGTCAGCGGTGGAGGCGGCTGTGCCTTGAGCACCGAATTGTCCATGCTCATTGAACGCGTTTTCAAACAGATACCGACAGCCACGTTCAATGCGCGCGTCTATCTCGATATCGGCGCCTAATTGTGCCAGCAAAACCAGTGACCAGACCGTACTGCGGTATTTTGGCAGGTACCCGGCGCCGGGTTTCATCCAGTAGCCTTCCGGATGCATTTCATCCAGAATGGCTGCGATCGGTCCCTGCGTGTGGGCAAGTTCTTTGGCGCGAATCAGATCACGGTCATCATCTGCGAGGTCACACAAGTCACGCAATGCCAGGTAACGTACACCGATATCCTCTTCTTCCAACAGCCAATCCAAAATAGCTTGTTTTGCTTGAGACATTTTTCCCTCCCAGGTAATATGGCAAAAACCTGCAATATCATTATATGGAATTCAGCAATACAAATACAGGGGGATTAATTAACCAGCTATATTGGTCTTATAATTCAGAAAAGCAATCAACAACCAAACAATGGTCAGGAAGAGGGATAAACGCCAATGCTGTTTAAGTTTTCCATTAACCAGCCACATGGGCACGTAGGTAATCAGTGTGTAAATACACACAGCCAAAGGAATCATGATTAACATGATGGGAAAAGTGTACAGCAAGGTATTTTGGAAAGCGATCAGCTCACAGAAAACAGTGGCTATGATCATACTGAAGAAAAGTTTTTTACCGGCAAAGTTTTGTTTGTAAATCAACCAGGCAAACAGCAGCGGATAGCCCAAATAAAACACCCAGACCAGCGGCATATGCGCCACCCAGCGCGGGAAATCCGGGTTGAATACCGTGGTGTAATCCACGATCACCCAGAACAGGGTGCCAAGCAGGAAATACTTGATAAATTTTGACACGCGCAACCCCTTTGAATAAAGGATTAGTTTATTCAAGTATAGCAGAGGTCCATTTACCACACATCCGGAATCAGACGATATCGTGTCTTTTGTGTGTATTCAGTATACCCAGTTAGATCTCTGGTTAAAATTTTCTCTTCATCCACGGTTCTGGCGATAATCACAGGAATAATCAACGCTGCCGGAATGATCGCCCAATAGGAACCCAATGCTAGGGGAGTAAGCACATATAACAGCAAAGTTCCTACATACATGGGGTGACGAACAATCGCATAAGGGCCCGTATCAATCACTTTTTGTTCTTCTGCCACTTCCACAATGCGTGAGGCATACTGATTTTCTCGAAAGACCAGTATGGTAATGCCATAGCCAACCAATACCAGAATTTCCGCCAGAATCACCACCCAAACCGGTACGTTTGACCAGCCAAGACGATGATCGAATCCGGGCAGGATAAAGGCCAGCAGAAAAGGAATATATGCTAATTTGATGATCTTTTTCTGGGAATCTTCTTTTTCGCTGAATTGCATGCGCCGTATGATTAAATCAGGTTGATTCCTGATCAGGTATTGCATCAAGATAAACATGGGTGTCAACAGGATAACGATATAAACCCAGGCCTCCCAATAGTTAAAGGTCCATGCGGGCAGGAAAAAAACCAACGGCAGCACAATCAATGCCATCAGGAAACGGGGATAAACAATACGCGCTACTTGTTTTTGAGAAAGTTTATTTTCATTCATGGGGTTTCTCCTTACATAACACGTTCCCTTTAATTATGCATAGTTCAGGCAATAAATACACTATTCTTTCAGGCAGTTTTCCTCAACAAATCCATGAAAAAAAATCTCCGGCCATTTGGCCGGAGATTTAGCAATTATTTTTATTGAATATCTATCAGCACCGCACGCACCACGCGCCGGAAGGGATAGGTTTGTGCGTTGGTGTTATAGCTTTCGCAGGTGACCAGGGTGATCCAGTCCAGTTCTTCGTGCCGCATAACAGACCTGATGTTGCGATCACTGACCAGTTTATTCTGGCGCACTTCGTAAGTGTAGGTTTGTCCCCAGGCATGGATTGTAAACTGATCCCCATAACCTAGCGTCTTCAGATTATAAAAAACGCCAGGTTGGTTGTTGGCATTCCAGACATGCCCGGTCAGCACCGTATTGCCTGTCCAGGTGGGCATGGCAGAACCTTCCAGCCAGCCAGTACTGCTTCCTAGCCAACTTACGTTCCAGGTGTCTTCTACAAAGGGCACACCCACAATTTCAGTCTTATGATGCAGAGACGGAATCTCCATTGTCATGGCGCTGTGTGTATAAGTTTGATTGGCAGATTGAACAGGAAGTTGAGTAACTATTCCGGGACTGAATCCGGTGGCGGGTAAAACTGCGTTATTGGCCATGATGGTGAAATCCAGGATGCTGTCGGCACCATCATTAAGGCGATTCCCGGCCGTGTCATAGACCGAGGTTGTGCCGCAGATAAACAGGCGGTAGATACCCAATGGCAGCAGCGTGCCGCCATTGATCTGCAGGGTTGCCAAAAATGGTCCTGCGCTTTCGGCGTTATCATAGCCAACACTGTTGATTGAAATACGCTTGTCGTTTATTCCATCCAGATCAGCACAACTATTTGTGGTGAAGGTTTTATCGAGGCCGGCTTCCATCAGTACATAGTTTGCTGGAATATTTGCCGCATTGGCACTGCCATCCGCCAGAACATCCTTGTTGAAGGCCACCGTGATTAATGCCGGAGCGCTGAACAATATGCTGTTATGTGCCGGTACGGTGTTGGCACCCAATGTTACAGACGGAAAGGTATTGTCATACAAATAGTTGAATTGGGGTGCAGCAGTGTTTCCGTTTGTTGCTTCGTCGATTGCAGCATTCGCCGGTATATTTACGCTAACTATGCCATAGGCAGACGGTGTGATATCGACGGTATAAGTCCCATCTGAGCCACTGAAATTACTGGGCGATCCATTTGTCACCAGTAGATCATCCATGGCAAAGCCAGTGATCGATTGACTGAAGGTGATCGTGAGCGGGGTTGGAGAGATGTTGGTCGGATTGCTCGCCGTAGAACTGATTGTCACTGTTGGGGAAAGGTGATCCATAAGATACGTTTCATCGGTCTCGGGTTCAGCAGCCAGCAGCGCGTTATCTGTCATGTCGCTGATAGCCTGGCTGAGACTCAGATCCAGGCTAACAATGCCCTCAAACGAGGACAAATCCCCCCCGGTGATTGTTAAATCATATTCACTGGTACTAACCGAATTAAAGGATGTGATTGAACCTGTGGTTCCGCTAACTGTAAAATCAGCGCTGCTGACAGGTTGTACAGGTTCGCTAAAAAATGCACGGAAGATAAGCGTATTGACATTGGTGGGAGAGGTGAGCGGATTCTGGCGCATGAAAGCGCTTATCGTTGGATTTTCGTCCGATTCATAGGCACCCATATCGCAGTGTGCATCCTTGGGACGGCTCACACCGCGTTGATCCGTAGCCTCACAGGTGGCATCATCACCTGCGGAATTGGCAGGAGAGCCGCTTGTGATAACCATGGTCTGTGTTAAGCCGCCGTTTTCGGCCAATGGGGCTAGTAGCGGGTCAGTGCTAACGGCGGGGGTACCACAATCAACCTGGCTTTCCACCAGATTGTTGGTGTTGGTTCCTATTGTGCCGCCATCATTGTAACAATCCTCGCCAGTTGGGCTGTTGGCTAAAATGCTGTTGCTGTAGTTCAACGTGGCATTGTTGAAGATGCCGCCGCCGCTCTCGTCAGCCGAATTCGCGGAAAAGGTGCTGTTGTTTATCGTTGCGGTACCATTATAAGTGGCGCTTTGGTAATAATTGTGGATGCCGCCGCCCTTTTGACTAGAAGTATTAGCGAAAAAGGTGCTGTTATTCACTGTCAGCGTGCCTGTGTTGAAGATGCCGCCGCCGCCGAGGTAGTAGCCCGCCGAATTCGCGGAGAAAGTGCTGTTATTCACATTCAGGGTACCCCAGTTGTCGATACCGCCGCCACCAAAATTGGCAAAATTGTCAGAGAAGGTACTGTTACTCACCGATAAGTTGCCGTCATTGCCGATACCGCCGCCTACACCAGCTACATTGCCAGAGAAGGTGCTGTTATCCACATTCAGGGTACCTTCGTTATAAATAGCGCCACCGACTTCGGAAGCTACGTTAGCAGAAAAGGTACTATCGTCCACCGTTACGTTACCATATACATTGAAAATGCCACCGCCGTCGTCATAATTACTGCGATTGTCAGAGAGCGTACTATTATTTAGTATCACGGTACCATAATAGTTGTAGATGCCGCCGCCCGTGCTAGCTACATTGTAGGAGAAGGTGCTGTCATTAATCGTCAGTGAACCAGATTCGTTATAGATGGCGCCGCCTTTGGACGTAGGTTCGTCCGAAAGCAAATTGTCAGAGAGCGTACTGTGGTTAATCGTCAATGTACCCGTATTGTAGATGGCACCGCCTTGCTTTCCACCCGAATTACCGGAGAATGTACTGTTGCTGACCGTCAATATACCCTCATTGTAGATGGCGCCGCCATCCTCCCAATTATTACCACGTCCCTTTGTGATGATGAGGCTGTCCAGGTTGACAGTGGTGTCCGGCTGGATATTAAAGACGCTCCAACCGCTATTTTCGCCACTTATCGTAATGGGCGAAGCCAGTGCGGAGCCGTCAATAGTCACACTTTCAGTAAGTGTCAGTGCGATAATGCCAAGAACGATGGTGCCACCGGATAAGCCAGCGGAAAAGGTGATTGTGTCATTGTTGGCTGCATCGGCAATGGCCTGGCGTAGGGAACCTGCCCCGCTGTCATTGGTATTGGTGACGGTAATTGTTGCTGCATAAACCGGCCTGGCCGGGACACTGGCGAATAGTCCTGTCAGAATGGCCAGGGAAATACCAAGATGAGAGACGATAGTTAACAGTTTGTTTTTGTGGGATGAAGTATGCAAGATGTCCTCTTGAAAAACGGATATCCTCAAGGACATTTAACCTGTAAATTATATTGTTCACAACAGTAAGGGTTTTGCACAGGTATGTTCGAGTTGGAAATACCAATAGTAGATATATTATAGGATATATCACCGTATAGCCAAGGGCATATGATAGTTTTTACAGCATCTTAACAAGATTGTAAACAAGGGGATTTTTTCATTTTATTATAGGCGGGGTCTGTACTGTCAATTCAAACGATTAAAAGTATCATCACAAAATCAATGATATGTTCAATGCGATGTAGGGGCGGGTCTGATAAATTACCATGTCTTTTCTAACCATCGTAGACCCGCCCACAACGCCAATCAGAAATGATTTTCAATAACTGGCAAATTTTTATTCACCCGTTGGGGGCGGGTTTACAAGACCTGATATTGGCTAACTGCCATACCCAAACCCGCCCCTACCATCAATTATCCATCTAGTGAACACACCTCGAAATTCTGAATGAGACACTGACGAACAAAAAAACTGCCTGGTTTGAAAACCTGGCAGTTCTATGCTTCCGAAAAATCTTCCGCTACCAAAAACCCTGCTACTCCACCTTCACCAGTACGGCGCGCACAACGCGGCGGAAGGGATAGGTTTGTGCATTCGGGTTGTAGCTTTCGCAGGTCAGCAGTGTGACCCAGTCCAGGGTTTCGTGCTGCATAACGGACCTGATATTCCTACTGCTGACCAATTTGTTCTGCCGTACTTCGTAAGTGTAGGTTTGCCCCCAGGCATGGATCGTAAATTGGTCTCCATAGCCAAGCGATTTTAGATTATAAAATCCGCCAGGTTGATTATCCGCATCCCAGACATGCCCGGTCAGCACCGTATTGCCTGTCCAGGTGGGCGCCGCCGAACCTTCCAGCCAACCAACGTTACGGCTCAGCCAACTTACGTCCCAGGTATCTTCTACAGACGGCACACCCACAATGTTTGCGGTGACCTTTAATGCCGGGATTTCCAGGGTCATCTCACTTGTGCTATAGGCTTTGCTGGTCGGTTGTACGGGTAGATTCGTTTTCAACCCCAAGGGGAAGCCTGTGGCTGGTAAAACTGCCGCGTCGGAGAAGCCAGTGGTGGGTAAAACTGCCGGGACAATGATGGAGAAATTGATTAGCGTGTCATTGGCGCCATTATTGAGTTCCAGACCTGCTGCGCTCCAAATGGAAGTGGTACCGCACACATAAAGGCGATAGTCGCCAACAGGCAATTCACTGGCTAAGGTTAACGTACTACTAAAGGTGCTGTTGTCATAGCTGGCTGTGTTGATCGTAATGGAGGTATCATCGGATTGCAGACCTTCGGCACAGGTCTGCGTATCAAAGGCGTCGTTTTCACCGCGTTCAACCAGCAAATAGTTGTTGGAATTATTCGCCGCATTGGCAGAGCTGTCTTGCAAGGCGTCTTCGTTGAAGTTAACGGTAATGGAAGTAAGGCTGGTCTGGCTGGCATTGACTGTTGGTGTGCTGGAGACAACGGTCAGGATAGACGCACCTGATTCATAGGCGCCGATATCACAGATACTTTCTTGAGGTCGAATCACACCGCGCTGATCCGTGCTGGTGCAAGTTACATTATCTCCAGCGTTAATAGCCACTGAGCCAGGCAGCAAGGCCATGGTTTGGGTAGGACCGCCGTTATCCGCTAATGGGGCTAGGAACGGGTCAGCGGTAATGGCGGGTGTTCCGCAACCAATCTGGCTTTCCACAAGATTATGGTTATTAGTGCCGATTGTGCCGCCATCATTGTAACAATCATAACCGGTTGGGTTGTTGGTTAAAATGGTATTGCTGTAATGTAGGGTAGCAACACTATTGTTGAAGATGCCGCCGCCGCTGTTGTTATTCGCCGAATTACCGGAGAAGGTGCTGTTATCCACATTCAGAGCACCCTCCCAGTTACAGATGCCGCCGCCAGTTATAGCCGAATTGCCGGAGAAGGTGCTGTTATCCACATTCAGGGCACCATCCCAGTTGTAGATGCCGCCGCCGCGGAGGTTCGTAGCCGAATTGCCAGCGAAGGTGCTGTTATTCACATTCAGGGTATCCCAGGTGTAGATGCCGCCGCCGTTGAAGCCCGCTGAATTGCCGGAGAAGGTGCTTTTATTCAGCGATGCGGTACCATAGGTGTAGATGCCGCCGCCGAAGGACGTAGCCGAATTGTCGGAGAAGGTGCTGTTATCCACATCCATGGTCCCCCTATTTTGGATTCCACCGCCGTAGTCTGCCGAATTACGGGAGAAAGTGCTATTATCCACATTCAGGGTAGCAGAGGTGTAGATGCCGCCGCCGAATTCCGTAGCAGAATTGTCGGAGAAGGTGCTGTTATCCACATCCAGGGTACTACTACCACCAAGGTTGCAGATGCCGCCGCCGTATTCCGTAGCCGAGTTGCCGAAGAAGGTGCTGTTATCCACATTCAGGGCACCATCCCGGTTGAAGATGCCGCCGCCGTATTCCGTAGCCGAGTTGCCGGAGAAGGTGCTGTTATTCACATTCAGGGTACCATGGTTGTTTATGCCACCGCCGTCGATCGCCTGTCCATTGGAAATAATGAGGTTGTCCAGGATAACTGTGATGCTACTATTGACATAAAAAACACGCACAGTTGAATTACCGCTGATGGTGATGGGTGATGTCAGTGCGGAGCCGTCAATGGTTACGCTTTTACTGAGTATCAGTTCACTGACGAGGGTAATGGTATCCCCCGATAAGCCGTCAGCAAAGGTGATTGTTTCACCGCTGCCTGCATCTATTATGGCCTGGCGCATAGAACCAGGGCCGCTGTCATTTGTGTTGGTTACGATTTGGTCGGCCGCATGTGCGGTTTGCATTGGCATAAAGGAAAATAAAAAGACGACCAGGGAAAACAGGCTAAATAATTTACGTGTGGTATTCATTCGATGAAGACCCTCCGATGTGCAGTGAATAATAAATAAGTTCGATGTGTAACAATGATGGTTCTGTGAATCCCAATCACAGGATTGGTTCTGGTTATTTCAGCATGTTTTTTCCTGCCAACCATATTAAAACAAATTCTATGTACCTGGCGTCCGTATGGTTTTCGGAAATTGCCTCCGCAATCATATTCATCATTTTCCTGTATATTAAAAAAATACTTCAACAGTAAAAACATCCTGTTGAAGAAAGAGAAAACTCCTGACAAAATGTGCAACCGAGAGGGTCTAACACAAATATATAAGTATATTTTGTATCATCTCAATAAAACGGGGTAGAGCTAAGATTTAGGAAAAGACCAACCCAAATTAATTTGAGAAGCGC
>JAEKNU010000057.1 GCA_016838895.1 Chloroflexota bacterium | reverse complement strand
TTTAACAGCCTATGATAAAAATTAATAGGCTTCAGTTCTTTTTCGTTTGCCCCGCTTTATTGAGATGATACGAAAATATGCAATTCTTTTTGGAGGTTTATTTATGTGTGCGTTGGATGCATATTTAGAAAAAGTATGGGGTGGAATCCTCTCAGAAGAGGAGCAATTGATCATTGAAACTTTTCAGGAATTAGGGAACGAAGACCAGCAAACAATATTAGCACATCTGAAGAAAATGGTCAGCGAAGATGGCTGGCAGCCTTCACAAGTTCACTCTGCAAGTAAGGCTCTAGCAGTACTGGATCAAGGACTGTAGCTCTTTTACATTAGGAGAATTTTCACAAAACTGTATATTTCAAAGAATATACAGTTTTTTTATCCATTTCTACTTGCATTTGCATTTTATTTCTGGATAATTGATAATAAAGATGGAATCTTATTGGAATCATTTAAGTTAGATTTTATGAAGGGAAAAGGAGCGCCTGATGTTTGAAAAGAGGAATCTTAAACGTAGACATTTGATCTATTATTTACGTATCATGAATCGAGATACCAATGAATTGTTAGGTCATCTGGTGGATATCACAGCAGAAGGCATCATGGTCATCAGTGAAAATCAATTGGAAATCAATAAAAATTTTAATTTCAGAATGATGCTCCCAAAAGAAATTGTCGGTAAAGAAATGTTGGAATTTTCAGCAAAAAGTTTATGGTCTAAAAAAGATATCAATCCGGATTTTTATGATACAGGTTTCAAAATTGATGATATGACAGAAGCCGATTCATTGCGCATTGACCAGTTGATCCATCATTTTGGATTTCAGGATTAAAGAATTACATGAAAAAGGCGGCAGTTTTTGGTAGTGCCAGACCTGTCCCGGGCGAACCAGATTATGAAGCAGCCTTTCAAATAGGCAAACTTCTCGCACAGCGAAATTTTGGTGTGGTAACTGGTGGATATATGGGCACCATGGAGGCAGTATCCAAGGGGGCTTCAGTTTACGGGGGCGAAGTTGTAGGCGTAACCTGTGAGGAAATTGAAAAATGGCGGCCAATTGAGCACAATGCCTATGTTCAACACGTTATTCATTGCATTACCCTGGATGAACGCATTCGTCGATTAATCAATGAGGCGGACGCTGGTGCAATCGCGCTGCCTGGCGGGATTGGCACTTTAGCCGAAATTGCCATGTTCTGGAATCATGTTGTCATTCATCCAACTGATATTCGTCCCCTGGTATTCGTCGGCGATGGCTGGCTGCAAACACTTAATGCGTTTCATCAATATCAAAAGGATCATCTTCCGGAAGAACTACCGAAAAATATTACATTCTGTACAAGCGTACAAGAAACCCTTGAATGCTTCATATCATAATTTAAGTCTTCAATTGACCCATCCACTGAACTATGATATATATTGACAATCTACATAGGAATCTATAAATTTTCAATCGGAAAAGATCCATGAAACAAGAAAAATTAACCACACGAAGCGAAAACTACTCCGAATGGTATAACCAGGTCATTCTACGAGCTGAACTGGCCGATTATGCACCTGTACGCGGCTGTATGGTCGTACGTCCATATGGCTGGGCATTGTGGGAAAACATTCAATCTCAATTGGATGCCCGCTTTAAAGCAACTGGTCATGTTAATGCTGCTTTTCCTTTGTTAATTCCAATGTCTTTTCTTGAAAAAGAGAAACAACACGTTGAGGGCTTTGCACCTGAACTGGCTGTTGTCACACATGGTGGAGGCCAAGAATTAGAAGAGCCACTGGTTGTGCGGCCCACCTCGGAAACAATTATTGGACACATGTACGCTAAATGGATAAAATCCTATCGTGATCTTCCAGTACTGATTAATCAATGGGGAAATGTCGTTCGCTGGGAAATGCGCACACGGCTTTTTCTGCGTACACTTGAATTCTTCTGGCAGGAAGGCCATACCGCTCATGCAACCTATGAAGAAGCTGAAGAAGAAACCATGCGCATGATAAATATCTATGCCGATTTTGCACATAATGAAGCTGCAGTACCGGTGATCCCCGGTAGAAAATCAGAGAGCGAGAAATTTGCCGGCGCTTTGCGCTCATACACAATTGAAGCCATGATGGGTGATAAAAAAGCGCTGCAATCCGGTACTTCTCATAATCTGGCACAAAACTTCTCTACTGCCTTTGATATTAAATTCTCCGATGAGAATAATGAACTACAATACGCCTGGACAACTTCCTGGGGTGTTTCCACCCGTTTTATCGGTGCTATCATCATGACCCATGGCGATGATCAGGGGCTGGTATTCCCCCCACGTATTGCACCGATCCAAATCGTGATTATACCCATCTTTCGCTCTGATGATGAAAAAGCACTGGTTATGCCAATTGTTGAGCAGCTACAAAAAGACCTGACCCAATTCCGTATCAAAGTAGATGATCGAACTGAGGTGACACCAGGATTTAAATTCAATGATTGGGAAATGCGTGGCGTGCCGCTGCGTTTGGAAATTGGACCAAAGGATGTTGAAAAACAGCATATGATGGCTGCTCGCCGAGATATTCCCGGAAGGGAGGGCAAAACAACAATGTCCTTTGAGAATAATACCGAGCAAATATCAGCACTATTGGATGATATCCAATCAGCTTTACTGGCAAAAGCAATCGCTTTTCGCGATGATAATATCCATGACCCTGCAGATTACAATGAAATGAAATCGGTAGTTGAATCAGGTTGGGCATATTCATTCTGGTGCGGAGATGCCGCCTGCGAGGAAAAGATCAAAGAAGATACAAAAGCAACCATCCGTTGTATTCCATTTGATCAATCCAAAGAACATGGACAATGTATTGTTTGTGGGAAGGACGCAGAAGAAAAAGCCTACATTTCCAGAGCATATTAAATTATCAGGTGACGTGTAATATCGCCACCTATACATCCTGCTTATGACAGCTGTAAACCTGACAAAACTCAACAACGAAATTTATGAACTTCTGGCATTTTTCACTCGCCCAAGTGAATTTCATCAGAAATTAAATATCCTATTTGAGTTTTACAGTGTTCAGGTATATCATAGTGGTGTCAATATTAAATCCAATGCCCGCCTAAAGAAATATCATCTACCCCTATTAGTTTTAATGCAATGTGAGCGCTTGATTCGTAAACGTTGTCACGAAAATCCGGAGGCAGCGTTTCGATTATTCGATGAGCTAATCACTGATCCATATGTAGAAGTAAATAGTTTTGCGGCAAGTATACTTGGTTGTGTGCCAGCAGCATTCGCTGGCGGCGCCATAACACGCATTAATAGCCAGGGTATCGCATGGGAAAGAGATGAGCGGCTAAGTGATTTCTTGCAGCGTAGCACAAACACAATTATCAGCCTTGCAAACCAAGAGTGGCAAAATTATCTTGATGAGGCGTTATCCATTTCTGCTGAAAATTATCATCGATTTGGGTTAGCGTTGCTCACCATTAGTTTGCAAAATGAAAATTTTGAAAATATCCCTTTTTTCTTTCGACATTTTCTGCTTTTTCTTCCTAAAGCAAATTTGCGTTTTCAACAGGAATATCTGCTTATTTTTCGAGAACTATATCAAAGATATCCAACCGAAAGTGTACACTTTTTTGAGCAATCACTTTCCCTTGTTGAAAATGATGCGTATTTTAGAATGTTTCGTCGATTTTTACCTAATTTGTCCGAACCGGAACATTCAAGGCTACGCGAACTTGCCAAAGCGTAGATTTCACTGCCTTGACAGTACCTTCCCCTGCATGTTTCATTCTGGTATAATTAGCCCCATGACTGGTCCACTTGGTGGTATTTACTACTGCTGCCAATTCGGAGACCTGCAAAATATTAATGCTATAAGGAGTTAGCAGTCGTCATGCCATTACAAAAAGAAATTAAATCCCAATTAATTAAAGAGTATCAGAAACATGAAACTGATACTGGTTCAACCGAAGTTCAAATCTCAATTCTTACAACACGGATCAAACAGTTGACCGAACATTTGAAGATAAACAAACACGATGAATCTTCCCGACGCGGATTATTGATCATGGTTGGTCGCCGACGTCGCTTGATGAATTACTTACGTCGCAAGGACTACGTAAAGTACCTTGAATTGGTCGAAAAACTGCAACTACGAAAATTGAAATAAGGTAAGGCTCAGGATAGATGGAGAATTTCATCTATCCTGTTTTTTAAAAAGTAGACATATTTCACAAGAAATAGTCGTTTTTATTCCCCTCGTGGGTTGGGCATTGAAAATGCTCATGGAATCATCCTGGATCATTTTCAGTTCCTAACTATGCGGGGGAAAAGGAAGGAATTTATTAATGAATAAACCCACTATAAAAGAATATAATGCCCCAGTAGGTGATCAGATTATCAGCTTTGAAACTGGTAAATTAGCCAGTCAAGCTGGCGGATCAGTAACTGTACGCATTGGCGATTCTGTAATGTTTTGTGCAGCCACCATGTCGGAAGACGTACGTGCTGGCACAGACTTTTTGCCATTAACCGTTGATTATGAAGAAAAAATGTATGCCGGTGGAAAAATTCCTGGTTCATTTTTTCGCCGCGAAGGCCGCCCGGGAAGTGACGCAATCCTGGTTGCCCGTGTAACTGACCGTTCAATTCGGCCTCTATTTCCCAGCCACATGCGCAATTCCCTTCAGGTTATTTTGTACTCATTTTCAGCGGATTCTGATAATCCGTTAGATATATTGGGCATTAATGCAGCCTCTGCAGCATTAATGATTTCGAACATTCCCTGGGAAGGACCAATTGCAGCAGTTCGTGTTGCACGTATTGATGGCAAATTTATTGTAAATCCCACATTTTCACAAATGGATGTTTCTGATTTGGATTTACGAGTGGCTGGTTCTAAAGAAGCCATTCTGATGGTTGAATGCAGTGCCACAGAAGTGCCCGAAGACGTCGTTGTCGAAGCGATTGCTTTTGCACACGAATCCTTACAGCCATTAATTGAAGTTCAATTGCAAATGGCTGAAGAAATTGGGAAAGAGAAAGTTATTATCGCTGATCCGGAAACAAATGATGCCCTGTTTGAACAAATTCGCGGAAAAGTTTCCGATGATATCCTGACTGCTTTACGCGCACCTCATACCAAAGCAGAATATTCTAAAACGATGAAAGAACTTAAAAACAATTTGATCGAAGAATTAACTGCCGATGCAGAAGATGCTGACGTCCTTACTAAGCAAATTAGTGAAGCTTTACACGATATCGAAAAAGAAATCATTAGAAATCGAATTATTGAAGAAGGACTTCGCCCTGACGGACGAACCTCGACTGATATTCGCCCAATCTGGTGTGAAGTCAATTACAGTCCTCGTGCACATGGCTCCGGTATTTTTACACGTGGAGAAACGCAAGCAGTAACGTTTGCTACATTAGGTACCCCGCGTGAAGCGCAGGAAATTGACACCCTCTCCCCCAACAATAGCAAAAGATATATGCATCACTACAATTTCCCTGGTTTTTGTACAGGTGAAGTAAAACCCCAGCGTAGTTCTTCTCGCCGCGAAATTGGTCACGGAAACTTAGCTGAACGTGCATTAGCTCCTGTTATTCCAACCGAAGAAGAATTTCCTTACACCATTCGTCTGGTATCAGAGATTCTTTCTTCCAATGGTTCATCCTCAATGGCATCTGTTTGCGGCTCCACACTTGCCCTGATGGATTGCGGTGTACCGATCAAGGAACCAATTAGTGGTATTGCCATGGGTTTGGTCAAAGAGGGCGACAAATATGTCATCCTAACCGATATTCAAGGTATGGAAGACCATCTTGGTGATATGGATTTCAAAGTCACCGGTTCAAAAAATGGTATTACAGCCTTGCAGATGGATATCAAAATCAAAGGCTTATCCTCTACATTGCTCTCAGAAGCCCTGGCTCAAGCTCGGGATGCCCGTATTAAAATCTTGGAATATATGCTTGAAGTAATTCCAGTACCGAATACCACCTTAAAATCACATGCACCGCGTATTTCTGTCATGAAAGTGGCTGTAGAAAAAATTGGTGCCATCATTGGACCAGGCGGTAAAATGATTCGAGCGCTTCAGGAAGAAACCAAGACCAGAATTGATATTGGCGATGATGGTACAGTATTCATTGCAGCAACAGATGGTGATAGTGAAAAACTTGCCAGAGAAAAAATTGCCGCCCTTATTGAAACCGCTGAAGTAGGCCGTATTTATACAGGTAAAGTAGTCCGTGTTGCCGATTTCGGTGCCTTTGTTGAAATTCTTCCCGGCACAGATGGCATGGTTCATATCTCCCAGTTAGATAGCGAACGTGTCAATAAAGTTGAGGATATTGCCGCATTAGGTGATGAATTAACCGTCATGGTTACCGCCATTGATGATAACGGAAAAATCCGTTTATCACGCCAGGCCGTTCTTGAAGGTTGGACCGCAGAAGAAGCACTCAGCCACGACAAACGTAAACCATCCGGAAGCAGAGGTGGAAGCGGTGGATCATACAATCGTGATCGTAGTGGTGGTGATCGCAATCGTTCCGGCGGTGGTGGATACCGCGGAAATTCTGATCGAAACAAATTCAAAAAAGATTAATTTCGATCCAATATTAAAACAAAAATCGGCTGTTGAGAAACAGCCGATTTTTTTTACTTCCGTTTACTTCACGGGAGAATGCTTTGTCGGGTTACGCTATCCGCGCAATGATACAAACCTTTTGATCGAATGTAGCTATGAATCATAGGATTTCTCAATGGTTGGTAAATAAGGCATTTCTGGAGCTGAAAGACCTAGATGCTCCGCCAATGCTGCACTTAATGCAGTTTTCTCATCCCATGCATATTCAATCTCCCCAAAACACATAGATTGCTCATGTCCTTTTCCACAGGCGATTATTAAATCTCCTGGTTGAGCCATTTTAACGGCATAGCGCAATGCATTTCCTCGATCTGGTTCAATAAAATAGTCTTTATCAGGTTTCTTGTTTTTTTCATTCATCGCGTCGGACATTTCCAGTAAAATCCCCTTTAACGATTCAATACGCGGATCTTCTGCAGTTAATATGGTTATATCCGCTAAATCAGCAGAAATTTGGGACATCATGCGGCGTTTTAGCTTATCACGCAATCCTGCGGATCCAAAGACTGCAATAACACGTTTATTGGTTAGTTTGCGGGCTGATTTCAAAGCAGCTTCCAATCCAAAAGGAGTGTGGGCAAAATCTACAAACGCCCGAAAGGATTGCCCCATGCTAATCTCATCCATGCGCCCGACAAGCGACTTCACCTGATCAATCCCCTTTTGTACGGTTTTGATTGAAATATCGAGTCCATTATAAGCTAAAGCAATTGCTGCCAGACAATTCAACACATTAAATTCACCTTTCAGATTTGTATGAAAAGCATAGCACTCATCACTTAAATGGATTTGAAAATCAATACCTGAATCTGTATTGATAATCTCATCAGCCCAGATATCCGCATCGTGCTGTAAATCATACGTAATTTGCTGAATATCCTGTGTAATATCGGACAGACAAGCAAAACTGCGATCAGATTTATTCAATACAGCAAATTGCTTTTGTTTCTTATTTTTTTTCTTTGGCTGAGCAACATATTGAAATAATAAGGCTTTTGATGCCAGATATACTTCATATGAGCCGTGATAATCCAGGTGCTCATGGGTAATATTGGTAACAACTGCGTAATCAAAGGCACAAAAGGCTACCCGGTGTTGAGCCAATCCATGTGAGGTGGTTTCAAGTACAACATGCGTTACACCAGCATCCAGCATATTTTTGAGGTACTTTTGAACCTGTGGTGCTTCCGGTGTGGTCACATGAAACCCGGTATCGATGGTTTCATCACCAATGACTGCGTTTACAGTAGAAATCATACCTGCTTTTATGCCAGCAGCCTGCAATATATGATATATATAATTCGTTGTTGTTGTTTTACCGTCTGTACCCGTTACGCCAATAATTGTCATTTTATTTGCCGGGAACTCATTGATGTAAGCGGCAAATCCGGCTAACATGTAGCGGCTGTTTTCTACTATAAAATATGGTACTGTCAATTCTTCCTGGAATGTTTCTGTTCCCACGACTGCAATTGCACCCCTGGATATCGCGTCAGGGATAAATTTATGACTGTCAAATGAACCGCCTTTCCATGCAAAAAATACACATCCAGGTTTAATATCTCGTGAGTCAGAAATCAATTCAGTAACTGTCAGACCTTCAAGAGAAACACCATTCTGAGGGATCAAATTATAGTATTCAGCTATTGCTTTCAGGGGATATGCGTCTTCCATATTTACCGCCTTCATCAAAAAAATTGGCGAACTATATTGAATAGTCCGCCAAAAATTTAACTCGATAGATACAGTTTACAGCAGAGTTTGTTTTAGTTCGTTTAATTGTGAGGCAACGGAGCCATCTACAACTTTATCGCCTACACGTATAATTATACCGCCAAGAATACCGGGGTCTACGCGGAAAATTATTTGTGCATCTTTACCCAGATCTTTTAGTATTTCATCCTGTACACGTTTCTTTTCAACTTCATTCAACGGCAAAGCACTGGTTACTTCCGCTTCTGATCCGCTCAGTGACGTTCCTTCCAGAACAACAACCTTGCCGCCTTTTACACCGGAGAAGAATTCCTCCAGCAAAGCTTTCTGATTTTTCTCATCTTTCATCAAGGACTCGCCAATTAATTTTTGCGCACCAGCCAAAGATAAAGCGATCACCTGACTGCGCAAATTGCCCAGCATGACCGAACGTTCCTGTTCCAGTTCAGTTTTGGCATTTTCACGTGTTTTTGTTAATTCAACTTCTGCTTCAGATTTAATTTCACGAGCTGCGGCATCTGCCCTATCCGTGGCTGCGCGAACAAGTTCAGTTGCTTTTGCTTGAGCTTCTTTGATGATTTTTTGTGCTTCTGTCTCGGCATTCTCACGCGCTTCCGATGCTACACGAGCATCTTCAAGACCTTTCGCAATGGTCATTTTCCGTTTTTCAAGAACTTCCATTAATGGCTTGATAACCCATGCATTGATTGTAATAATTGCAATCGCAAACATGAAAATTTGAACAAGTAAATACCCTAAATTTAGGCCTAGATTTTCCAACTTTCTACCTCCCGGAGCTGTATTCGGATCAGACGACGAACATCAGCATAAAAGCAATGACCAGACAATAAATAGCGATTGCTTCAGAGAACGCAATACCTAAAATCATATTCGTAAATAAATTGCCATACGTGTCCGGATTACGTGCCATACCTTGTAATGCACCTAAAACACTTAAACCGATACCAATACCACCGCCAAGAGCGCCAATCATGGATAATCCAGCGCCAATATATTTTGCTGCTTGAACAATATCACCAGTCATTAGTAAAGAATCCTCCTGAATTACTGCGGCCTTCTATGTTGAATGAATCCCATAGAAAGATTTTTTTTTATTCGTGTGCTTCATTTCCATGTCCCTGGGTTGCCTGGGTCATGAATACCAGTGTTAACATACCAAATACAAAGGCCTGAATCAGGCCAATTGCAAACTCAAATAATAGAACTGCGGACTGCATGAAAACAGGAATCATGCTGCCAACAATAAATAACAGTACCGACCCTGCGAAGATATTGCCAAATAAACGAAAGGCAAACGATAATACTTTTGAAAATTCGGAAATCAATTCCAGAATACCAACCGCAAAGTCCAATGCACCAAAAAATGGCTTTTTGAACATGGTTGTAAAATTAAAGAATTTACTAAAATAGCGTATTCCCTGCGTTTGAACCCCAATAAATTGAGTCATGAACACCGCAATTAATGCCAATGCGGCAGTGAAGTTAAGGTCAGTTGATGGCACGCGAATGTAAGGTATTACATGGAATAAATGTCCCGGTTCACCTTCAGTTTCTTTAACAATTGCTGAGATCCCAGGGGTGATTTCCTGAACTGCGTATCCTTTATCAGAATGATGTAGTATACCAATACTATCCACACCTGGAATGAGCTCCATCCAGTTAGCTAAAAGGACAACCAGAATAATAGAAAAGAAATAAGGAAATATTTTTTTGGCATATTTCCCTGCGGTGGATTCAGCCAGGCCGTAAAGCATCTCTACAATGGTTTCCATTGCACCAGCTATGCCGCTGGGGATAAGGTCATCCTTAGAGGTTGATTGCTTCACGATAAAAGCTACCACAAATATTATCAGGTAGACAACCATTGACGCCAATAAAGTATTCGTCATATAGAAATCACCGATATAAGGGATTGTAAATAATTTTTCAGATATGACTTCCGGAGCAACCTGGATATGAGGCATTATCGGTGCGTATAAGGATGCAAAATACGCGCCAATAAGAGCGATCGCTAAAACGATCCATCGCTTCACACCCCAGCGCCATTTTTGGGTCTTTTGTTCTTCCAAAATGCAATCCTCCTACAATTATTCCTCAGATATTGATTCTGACATTTTTTTGAACCTGTTGATCAAACCTTTTACAATAAAGATCATTACAATTAGTGAGATAGGAATACTGGCTAATAACAATCCCATTGTAAAGGCTGGTTGAGAAGCATTAAGTTTATCCAACCACATGCCTAAAAATAAAGAGCCAAGAATAATAACTAATGTCGATAAACCAACCAGACCTGTGGTGAACAAGAGTATCAGGTTTAATGTTTTCTGTTTACTGTTTGTTTTTCCTGGTTCAGACATATCACTCATAAGAAAATTATAACAGATCAAAACACGATTAAACAGGTATGCATTGCACTCTTAGCCTGATTTAGTTAGCTTATTTTACTTGATTCAATCCATCAGAAGCAAGCCAATGCCGGAAAATATCCGTTAAGGTCGTATAAAATCGACAAAAAAAAGAGTTCTTCTATGTATTGCACATTCATTATCCTTTCATTCTTGTAATTAGTTCTTTTTTGGGTAACAAAACAAATAAGACCGATGATAATAGCCAGACAATACAAATAATTCGAAAGATTGGAAATGACAATGGACCAATTGATGTTACAGGTATGGTCAATTCTCTGGCATAAATCAATTCCGTTTCTTCTTGACCAGAGTCTGTGTGTTTGTAATTAAGGGAGGCGATACTTTTTATATAAGCAGAAGTTGATTTGATTGCGCTAATTTGCCATTCAAATTGTTGATCATTTTGTTCGCTGAGAGCAATAATCGTATCCCCTTTTGGCAAAATTCTCAGATTATTACGATCAAAAGAAAAAAGCAAATCAACTGAATATTCATCCCAGATAACTGCATCTAGTGGATGTTTCAATGTACAAAATTCTTCACATCCAGTTGCGAATGAATCATCTTCACTGGTACTCTGGCTGATAAGCATTGTTATCGACGCTACATCACCAAGTCTAATTTTTTCAGGAAATGACATTGTTAATTGACGTTGTATCGGAAATTGATAATTTTTTTGCAAGCTGCCTGACCAATAGGTATCTGGCATAGAAATCGTAGTTGATTGAACCCCAACCGGTACTAGACTCCACACCAAACCAGAAATTGCAGCCAGATTCGTGAATAAGAGCCCGACTCTCAACAGCCAAACTCGCAATCCATTATTACTTTCTTGTTCATTCATCCTGGCGTTCAATTTGTTTCGCCTCATCCCAAAGTTGATCCATTTCCTGCAATGTCATTTTCTCAAGAGATAAGTCATTCTGCAAAGTTTTTTGCTCAATATACTTAAATCGTCTGAGGAATTTCTGATTCGTTTCTCGTAAGGCACTTTCTGCATCCACTTTGTACCAACGCACCAGATTAACAATCGAAAACAACAAATCGCCAAGTTCACCTTTCAGTGTACTATCATCTGCCTCACGTACTTCCTGGATTTCTTCAACGATTTTATCAAGTACGCCCTCAATATCTGGCCAATCAAAGCCGATCCTGGCAACACGTGATTGATAACTTTGGGCAAGAGCCAATGCCGGTAAGCTGGCAGGCACACTATCCAGACTGCCTTTTGATGGCTCACCATTATGCTTGTGCTTTCTCTCTTCAGCCTTTAATGATTCCCATGAAACGAGGACTTCATCGGTGTTTTCTCGATGTGCAGAACCAAATACATGTGGATGGCGGAATTCTATCTTCTTAAAAATACCGTGGATAATATCCGTCATAGTAAACGAACCCGTTTCACTGGCAATTTGTGCATTCAACACAACCTGTAATAATAAATCGCCAAATTCTTCGCGCATAGCTTCTTCATCATCGCTATCCATCGCATCGAGCACTTCGTAGGTCTCTTCAAGTAATGTTGAACGGAGGGATTGATGTGTTTGCTCACGATCCCAGGGACAACCTTCTGGTGCACGTAAATGGGCGATTTGTTCCTGAAAATCTTCAAACGATGAGCCCTTGGGTAAGCCCGGAACATAAAGTGAACTTAGTAAACCTATATGGGATGATCTATCAATCTCGTACAATTTCATTTTTTCGATGATTTGCTTTTCTGTTCCTGCAGCGTGTATCAAAACAACTTCATGCGTATCAGGATATACATTAGCAAGGGCTAGCTTCAAATCAGAAGCGACAATCTTTGAATAGACCTGTCCGATCAATGCGGGAAGATTGGGAGAATAATTCAAATAATGCAATTGGTTGATCTCCAGCGCATCCATCAGGACTAATCCATCCGCATAAGGATCGATATTTAAAGCCATCATTGTGGGTTCGATAAAACTTATCCCTGCAATCAACGTTACTGGTAAGCCAGTTTCATCTGCCCGACGCATGATTTCTGGACCAGTGATTTCAGCTACACATGGGTTCCCGGGAACGGCATACACAACCCCCTTTTCATTCGCACCCAATTTGAGAATTGTTTCAATTATTTCCTGATACACTTCCTCAAATGACTCTGAAGCATCATAAAGGGAATCAAATGACTCCCATTGAATATCTGCGGGGAATTGTTCAACAGCCGGGTGCTGAGAGGTTCTCAAATACACTTTTTCAGTTGATTGCAAAGCCTGCATGGCTTCCAAAGTAATCTGATTGAGATTCCCTGGTCCAAGTCCAATAATTGTTATCCCTTTTTGATCTGTCATAGTTATTTGATCCGTTCTGCTAGCCAGTTAATTGTATGCGACATTAAATCAAAACCATGCCTCCCAGCTTATATTGCTGGAGCATGGTCCTGTTTTTCATTTCTTTACTCAGCCTGAGCTGAAAAGCATTAACGTTTTGTGTATGTCGGTGCTTTACGAGCGCGTTTGAGGCCTGGTTTCTTACGTTCCTTTTCACGAGGATCACGTGTAAGAAAGCCGGCTTTACGCAGTACAGCAACAGCATCCGGGGTGATTTTGATGAGTGAACGAGCAAGACCTAAAAGCACAGCACCAGTCTGTCCGCTAACTCCACCGCCTTTTACTTTGACGGATACATCAAATTGATTTTGGCTTTTACCATAGGCACCAAATACAGCCAGAATCGCTTCAGTATCCCCAAGACGTGGGAAAAATTCATGGATATCGCGATCATTTACCACGAAGTGGCCTGAACCATCCATGACACGAACACGCGCGGTGCTTGATTTTCGTCGACCAATACCTTCAGTATATTGTGCCATTTATATTGCTCCTTTAATTACGCTACCGTTTGCGGGTGTTGTGCAGCATGTGGATGCTCATTGTCCCGAAATATTTTCAAACGCTTCATCAGTTTACGGCCCAATTTGTTTTTGGGTAACATACCCCAAACGGCCTTCTCAATCACACGTTCAGGATTTTTCGCCATCAAATCACGTAAAACGATGGTGCTCAATCCGCCAGGATAGCCTGAATGGTGATAGTAATTCTTTGAATCAAGTTTTTTCTGAGCAAATTTTAATTTGCTTGCATTAATCACCACAACAAAATCACCCATCGGGTTACCGGGGGTATAGTTTGGTTTGTGTTTGCCCAACAGATAAGAAGCAATCTGAGTCGCAATGCGACCTAAAGTTTGCTCATTGGCATCCACTAATAACCATTCTGATTGTGGTGTTCCTTTAATCACGTAGGTTTTTTCCACGATATCATTCTCCAGTTTCTGAAAATTACAAATGATAATGACCAGACGTCTTAATCAACTGATATTCCTGCTCTGACAAGCTGTAACGTACTTCCACTAAATTCAAGCCTTTCGCCGGTGCCAATCCACTTTGGAGAAGTTTAGCAACACGAATCGCATTGCTGAATTCTTCCAGCGGCATTTTTGAGAGACCAATCCTCATCTGGCAATATACAATCCGGCGTACCATGTGGTACAAAAATGCATTTGCCGAAATTGTAAATTGAAAGTGAGCATCATCTACCTGCAACCACTGAGCATCATAAATCGCTCTTGTAGTATTGCCACCTTGAATAGGCGGTGTTCCAAACGCTGCACAATCATATACACCAGGAAGTACTGCTGCAGCTTGCATAAGCGCAGAATAATCCAGTTTGGGCCATACGCGCCATGCATATCGCTCTTCCAACGGCTGGCGAGTTTGAGAACATGTAATCAGATAACGATACGTGCGTACTCTTGCATCAAATCGAGGATGAAAATCATTCCCGACAATGCAGGCTTCTTTTACAGCAATATCATTTGGTAAATTTGCATTAATCGCTTGGATCAGTGCCTCTAAAGGATGATGCCATTCAAAATCAAAGCAAATGATCTGACCATCTGCATGCACACCACGATCAGTGCGACCAGCAAATAAGATGCTCTCACTATTCCAGCCCAGCTTTCTAAGCGCAGCTTCAACCACAAGTTGGACTGTGCGGTCTTCTGCTTGGCGTTGAAACCCAAAATATTGGGTTCCATCATAAGCAAGTTTCAGTTGGTAACGTACGGATCCCATCCGGATTCTCCGGAAGGTTTATTCTTCAACTAATTCTAATACGACCATGTCAGCGGCATCGCCTAAGCGAGGGCCTAACTGATAAACACGAGTATATCCACCAGGGCGATTCTCATAGCGCGGTGCAATATCATCAAACAGTTTTTTAACCGTTGCAGGTGCACCCCCTAACACAGCATCAGCCTGACGACGAGCATTTACTTTTTTAATATCGTCGCCTTTCGCGCTGTTTTTTGCCAAGGTAATCAACTTTTCAGCTTGCGCGCGAATAGAAGACGCTTTGGCACGTGTGGTTTTGATGCGCTCGTGTGTAAATAACTGAGTAATCATAACTCGACGCAATGCGGTTCGTTGATCTTTACTTCTACTTAATTTCTTACCTGCTACATGATGACGCATAGCAATTACTCCATCTCTTCTTCTTCATCTTGCAGATACCCTTTTTCCCGCATCTTGTCCCGTAACTCATCCAGGCTTTTGTCACCAAAGTTACGAATCGACATGACTGCTTCGTCACCCTTCTCTAAAAGATCCAGTACATCTCCAACAGTGGTAATGCCAGTCCGTTTGAGAGAATTGAATACCCGAACAGAAAGGTCCAGATTTTCAATGGGTGTTTCAGCAGCTTCGCTGGTCAAGCGGCTGTTGGTAGGTTCTACCTCAGGGCTGACCAGGAAAGTCTCTTCATCGATACCGGAAATGTATCGCAAATGATCAATCATTATTTTTGAAGCAGTAGACAATGAGTTCTCAGGGGAAATCGTACCATCGGTCCAAATTTCCAATTCAAGATGATCGTAATTGGTACTTTGACCAACACGAGCCGAGCCTACTGACCAATTAATGCGTTTTACTGGTGAAAATATTGCGTCTACTGGTAAATCACCAATAGGTAAATGACCACCACGATCTGAAGCCGGGGAATACCCGCGACCTCGTTCAACGGTCATATCAATTTCCAGTTTGGTATTGTTATCGTCAACAGTAAACAAATACAAATCAGGGTTGACAATTTCAACCTCTGCGGGCATCTGAATATCTGCTGCTGTTACAACACCTTCACCACGCACTTCCAGATGCAGGTGGGCAGTGTCAACATCATGCAAAATCATGCGCAATTGTTTAATCTGCAGCGTCATTTGGATGACGTCTTCCCGCACACCGGGAACATCGCTAAACTCATGAAGCACATCCGTTACACGGATTGAAGTTACAGCAGCCCCGTCCAATGAAGAAAGTAAAATTCGACGTAAGGTATTTCCTACCGTTACACCAAATCCACGCTCTAAAGGACTAATGACAAACTTGCCGTAGTTCCTGGCTTCTGCTTCTTTTTCTACTTTCGGTGTTACCATATTCATTAGAGCAGTCACACTTCACCCCTTTCCGGTGAAACCTGTGATACCACGTTCCGGACCCTCATACTACCTGGAGTAGTACTCAATAATCAATTGTTCATCCAGATTGCCGTCTATTTCACCACGTTCTGGTAAACGTAGTACACGACCATTGAGGGCCTTCAAATCACGGGCCAACCACATTGCACATGGACGACCTTCTGATAAATCCGGCAACGCTTTTATCATTGTATTTTTACGCGAGGCTTCTCGAACCGATATTTCATCACCCATTTTTAATAACATGGAGGGAATATCAGTACGGCGGCCATTGACCATGAAATGTCCATGGTTAACCATCTGACGAGCCTGTGCACGGCTGCTTGCCAAACCAAAACGGAACACGACATTATCAAGACGTAATTCCAGTGTTTGTAACAAATTCAAACCGGTCAACCCGTGTTTTTTCTGGGCTTCTTTAAAATAACGACGGAATTGTTTTTCCAAAATACCGTATACACGGCGTGCTTTTTGCTTTGCGCGAAGCTGACGAGAATAATCAGATGCCCGGTTATTACGACCAGCCATACCAGCCCGACCATGTTCACCAGGAACATAGCTGCGACGTTCAAAAGAACATTTTGGAGTAAAACAACGTTCACCCTTTAAAAATAATTTTTCACCTTCTCGACGGCATAATCTACATGCCGGTCCAATATATCGTGCCATAAGTAATTCCTCTCGTTATACGCGGCGTTTCTTAGGTGGACGACAACCATTGTGCGCCACCGGGGTAACATCGGAAATGGATCGTACACGGACGCCCAAAGCCTGAATTGCACGCAAAGCAGATTCACGACCAGGACCAGGTCCTTTTACGATTAAATCAACTTCCTGCACGCCCATCGACATGGCTGTTTTCAAAGCCTGTTCTGCTGCCAAACGTGCAGCAAAGGGTGTGCTTTTACGTGAACCTTTAAAACCGGCGGAACCGGCACTGCCCCAACATACAACACTGCCTTGCTGGTCAGTTACGCTCACAATTGTATTGTTGAAGGATGCAAAAATGTGCACCTGGGCAGATGACAATTGTCGTTTGACTTTTCGCGACGAACCTGCCCGACGCGATGATCTTACATTTTGTGCCATATCACCTCACTAAAATTATGTTCATCAATAGAACATTCCATACAATATCCTGATATGCGCAGGTGCAGATTGTCATCAGGCTGCCGCTGGGGTGAAGAGGAAGGACCCCAAACTAACACCAATCTACTACCTTACAACTCAGATTATTTCTTAGTTGCACCACGGCGACGACCGCGACCGGCAACTGTTTTCTTTGGTCCCTTACGGGTACGCGCATTGGTTTTTGTTCGCTGACCATTCAGGGGCAAACTCCGACGATGGCGTAAACCACGATAACAGCCGATTTCGACCAACCGTTTGATGTTCATCTGCACCTCACGGCGCAAATCACCTTCTACTTTATAATGCTTTGTAATAAATTCACGTAATTTATTGGCATCAGTTTCACTCAAATCTTTAACCCGAATGTCCGGATTAATACTTGTGTTCGCCAAAATCTGCTGTGAACGAGTTAACCCAATACCAAAAATATAGGTTAATGCAATAACGATACGCTTGTTACGCGGAAGATCAACACCTTCAATTCTAGCCATAATCCTCTATCCTTGTCGCTGTTTGTGCTTTGGATTTTCGCAAATAACGTATAAACGTCCCTGCCGTTTCACAATTTTACATTTGGCACAGCGCTTGCCAATCGATGCAGTAACTTTCATCTTGTTACTCCTTTACCTAATCCATTTTATCCAAAGCCAAAGTAATTATTATACTTAATCTTTGGCTTACTGTCCAGTGATCTGATGCGGCGGGGTTCCATCCGCTAGTAGCGTCAAAATCATTGGTCCATTATCGGTGATTGCCACCGAGTGTTCAAAATGAGCAGTCAGGGACCCATCACGGGATGTAACCGTCCAACCATCAGGTTGTACTTGTGTTACATGTGTCCCAATCAAAACCATTGGTTCTAATGCGATGGTCATTCCCTTACGCAATAACATGCCGTTTCCCGGTTCTCCATAATTAGGAACCTGTGGACCTTCATGCATGCGTCGACCTACACCATGGCCAGTGTATTCTCTGGTGACAAAAAGCCCTTCGCTCTCAACATATTGCTGAATGGCAGAGGATACATCACCAATGCGATGCCCAGCCACCATTTGCTCAATACCAATGTATAACGAATTCTCAGTCACTTTCAGCAAATTGTATGCTTCGGTAGAAAGTTGCCCTACCCCGACTGATATCGCAGAATCAGCAACAAATCCTTCAAAAACAGTGCCGCAATCTATGGAGACAATATCGCCTTCTTTCAGACGGCGCTTATTGGGAATGCCATGAACTAATTCATCATTGATACTGACAGTCGTGCTTGCAGGATACGGAAATGGTCCTGGATAGTTTTTGAATGGTGAATACACACCATGGCGAATTAATACATCTTCTGCTGCTTTGTTAATTTCAGCGGTACTGACCCCTGGGTGAATAGCATTTTTTGCTGCTGCCAGAGCTTCTGCATTAATTTCACCTGCTTTCCGCATAATTGCAATTTCATCACTGCTTTTTATGCTGACTTGCCTATCCCATACCATTTTATTTACGATCCTTTAAGCGTTTAACTTTTGTAATAATAATTCTGAGACTTTTTCAATGGATTTGGTGCCGTCTACCTCAAACAACAATTGATTTTCTTTATAATACTCAATTAATGGAGAAGTTTGATCCATATAAACACGGATTCGGTTGGCTACCGTTTCCGGCTTATCATCATCTCGTTGATACAATGCTGAGCCATCAATATCGCAGACGCCATCCTTTTTGGAAGGATTGTATTGTGCATGGAAAACATGACCGTTTTCACGGCAAGTCCAGCGTCCACTTAATCGGGTAATCAGCTCTTCAGCGGGTACTGAAATGTAAGGCACACATTCAATATGCTCACCGCGTTCTGCCAGTTTTTCAGCCAAAGCCTCAGCCTGAGCAGGCGTACGCGGGAAACCATCTAACAACGCCCCATTTTCACAATCTGTGCGGCTCAACCGTTCACTGATCATCGCGATGGTGACATCATCTGGTACCAACTCACCAGCATTCATATATTTTTGCGCCATTTTCCCTAAATCGGTTTCATTTTTCAGGTTTTCACGAAAAATATCACCCGAGGAAATATGCGCCAGTTGCAATGTTTTTGAAATCACTGCAGCCTGTGTACCTTTACCGGCACCTGGAGGTCCTAATAATACAATAAATCTTCCAGCCATTTTTTCCTAACCTTTTATCAAACTTTCATCATAACCATGAAGCTTAAGTTCGGTTTCAATGATCTGGAATGTATCACGAACAACACCAACTACAATCAATAATCCAGCAGCCGATATGACGAACAAACCACTTTGACCAAGTGCAGGAATCATAAATCCTAATAAATATGGTAAAGCAGCTACAAAGCCCAGGAAGAACGCACCAACAAAAGTGATACGTTGCTGTACTTTGTTCAGATAACGTTGGGTGGCTGCACCACGGGTTACACCCGGGATCTGAGCACCCTGACGTTTCAGGTTATCACCGTAATTTTGTTGTTGAAACAATACACTGGTATAGAAGAAAGTAAAACCTACGACCATCAAGAAATACAGGAAAGCATAGGTCACATTTCCACCACCAAAAGTATCAGTGACCCATTGAGCCACATTTACAACCCATTCTGTTTCTGATCTAATGAAGAAACCAGCCACAATAGCGGGGAATGTTAAGATGGATTGTGCAAAAATAAGCGGAATCATACCAGCCATGTTGACCATCAATGGTAAATTACTTTTTACTGGCATAGACATGCGATTGCCAACGCGCCGTCCGGGGAACATAACCCGTACATTGCGGCGACCCTGCTGTACATATACAATTGCATAAATGATCAATACCAGTAGAATAACCATCAATGAGAACATCCACCAGCCATTTTGCTTATCACTTAATAAACCGAACAAATTCTGCGGCATACGAGAAATAATACCTGCAAAAATGATTAATGAAAGTCCCTGGTTCGGAATACCATATTCCGAAATTAATTGTCCTAACCAGATACCAAACATGGTACCGGCAACCATGCTAACCAAAATGGTCACAGATGGCAATAAATTTGCCCCTGTAAAACCAAAATCATTAATGATCGAAACACCACCAGCAGCCGAACTGAACAAGTTAATCTGCCCAATCGCTGAAAGCAAAGCCATCGGAATGGTACCAATTACGGTCCAGCGTTCCATCCATTTCTTGCCTTCGGTGGGGTTTTCCTTCATTTTCCGCTCTAAGGCAGGAATGATCGGGATCAACAACTGCAAAATAATCTGAGCTGTAATGTAAGGATAAACGCCCATTGCAAGAATTGAGAAACGGGAGACAGTACCACCCGAGAGTAAGTCAAGCAAATTGAAAAGATTACCGGCTGCACCACCGCCAGTAGCTAAGGCTGCCAAAGCTTCCTGGTTTACCCCAGGTACAGGGATATTGGAAGCCAGACGGTAAATGGCTAATAAACCCAGTGTTATCAGGATTTTTTTTCGTATGTCTTCAGACTTAAATATGTAGCGCCATGCTGACTTCTTCATGGATGCTTCTCCTTTTCAATAATCCTGGCCTGATTACGAAATAATTTCAATGCTACCACCAGCAGCTTCAATCTTTTGTTTGGCGCCTTCAGTCACACGATGTACACGAACTTTCAGGGGAACACTGATTTCACCACGCCCCAAAATGGCGATTGGATTGTTTTTGTAACTCACCAAACGCGCTGAAATCAGGGTTTCAGGGGTAACTTCAGTATTTTTTCCAAAACGATTCAGTTGATCTACGTTAATCTCGTTGTAGACAACCTGATTTGGCGGTGTAAAACCTTCACCACGAATAAACGGCAAACGACGGAAAAATGGCAAATTGCCGCCCTGACGATATAATTTACCACCAGAACCACTACGGGCACCATAACCTTTTGTACCACGACCACAGGTTTTACCCTTACCAGCCGCAATACCACGCCCTACACGTTTTTTTCCTTTTTTCGCGCCTTCATTTGGTACTAATTCATTGAGTTTCATGCGTCTACCTACTCTTCTACATTAACCAAATGGTTTACTTTAGAAATCATGCCGCGAATTACCGGAGAGTCCTTCTGTTCAACCGTTTGGTTGATACGGCGCAAACCTAGAGCACGCACAGTATCTTTTTGTCGTTGGGAATATCCAATAACACTTTTAACCAGCGTGATGCGCAATACTTTGGGAGCAACAGCTTTTTTCGGCATAGTCTATCTCCGTTCCCAATAAGGCAATAACTCTTCAACTTTCTTTCCACGGCGTGCAGCTTCCACTTCCACGGACTTCAACTGCTCGAGAGCATGAAAAGTCGCCTTGACTACATTTAATACATTAGCACTCCCCAAAGATTTGGTGAGAATATCACGCAGGCCAGCAGCTTCCAATACGGCACGCACACTACCTGCAGCAATAACACCAGTACCACGGGATGCTGGTTTCAACAGCACACGCGCACCGGCTACCCGGCCAAATACTTCATGAGGGATTGTGGTGCCATTCAGCACCACCTTATGCATATTTTTGCGGGCCCTTTCAGAGGCTTTACGCATCGCATCCGGCACAGCATTTGCTTTACCAGTTCCCATTCCAACCATACCATTGTTGTCACCAACAACGACAGTTACACGGAATTGGAAACGGCGGCCGCCTTTCACCACTTTTGCTACACGAGCAATTTCAATGACACGTTCGTCAAATTGCTCTTCTACTACATCTCTTTCAACTGCCAAGGTCAAATTCCTCCATCACTCAAAGGCTAGAACTGCAGGCCAGCTTCACGAGCTGCCTCAGCTAAAGCTTTTACCCGACCAAAGTACCGAAATCCACCACGATCAAAGACTACCGTTTTTACGCCTTTTTGTTGGGCGCGTTCGGCAACCAGTTTTCCAACCATTTTGGCTTGTTCCGTTTTGGTCAGATCTTTGACCTCGCCACGTAGCTGCTTATCAATTGTCGATGAAGCCGCTATCGTGACACCCGCCTGATCATCTATAACCTGTGCATAGATCTCATTCAAACTTCGAAATACGCTCAACCGCGGGACTTGTGCATTACCGCTAATGAATTTTCTTACGCGGCGATGTCGTTTCTGTCGAGCTTCGGTTCGATTCATTTTAGCCATAAAACATCACCTTTTTAGGCTGTCTTTCCAGATTTACCTGCTTTTCGACGAATCCGTTCATCTATGTAGCGAATGCCTTTCCCTTTATAGGGTTCAGGCGGACGGACACCACGAATATCAACAGCAACCTGGCCAACAACTTGTTTATCAAAACCGCTTACTTTAATTTGGCGGATTTTTGTATCAACTTCAAATTCTATCCCTTCCGGTGGCGTTACTTCCACGGGATGAGAATATCCAACATGTAGAACAAGGTTCTTACCATTCATTTCTGGACGATAGCCAACCCCATCAACCTGCAAAATTTTGGTGAAACCATCGCTCACACCAGTAACCATATTCTGGATTACTGCCCGCGTTGTACCATGCAAAGCACGTACTGAGGGATCATCTGAGCTTCGGCGAACAACCACCTGGTTTTCTTCCAGAGCAATATCCATGCTGGGAGAGAAAAGGAACTTTAATTCGCCCTTTTGACCCTTCACCTGCACTTCACTGTTGTTGATGGTGATCTGCACGCTGGATGGAATATTCACCGGTAAACGACCAATACGTGACACAGTGCTACCTCCTTACCAGACCTTGCAAATGAGCTCACCGCCCACATTTAATTGACGCGCGCGTTGGCCTGTCATTAAACCTTTCGGGGTTGATACAATCGCAACACCCAAACCTGACAGCACCCAGGGAATATCCTGTTTGCGCGTATAAATTCTTCGACCAGGTCGGCTGATACGTTCCAAACCTGAAAGCACAGAGCTTCGCTCGCGCCTTTCGCCTACGTATTTCAAAGAAATGCGCAAGTTTTGATATGAAGAATTATCACTATCAACGACCTCATAACTTTCAATGAAGCCTTCTTCTTTCAAGATGCGAGCAATCTCAGATTTCATTTTTGAATGCGGCATCGAGACAACTGTTTTTCCGGCCATGATTGCGTTCCGGATGCGTGTTAGCATATCAGCAATCGGATCATTTACGCTCATATTCTTACCTCCTCCGAGATTACTACCATGATGCTTTAGTTACACCTGGGATTTGCCCTTTAAGTGCATACTCTCGGAAGCAAATTCGGCATAATCCAAATCGGCGCATATAGCCGCGCGGTCGTCCACAAACCATACAGCGATTCCGAACCTGGTTCGGGAAACTTCGTCTGTACTCACGATATTGCATACATTTTTTTGCCATATTATCCCTTCCCGAACGGCATGCCGAATTTCTCTAACAAGGCATATGCCTGGCTATCATTATCAGCAGTGGTTACAATCGTAATTTCCATACCCCGGATTTTGTCGATTTTATCATAATCAATTTCCGGAAAGATCAATTGTTCTTTCAGGCCCAGTGTATAGTTGCCGCGACCATCGAAAGCATTACCTGAAATACCGCGGAAGTCACGGACACGAGGTAAAGCAACATTGATCAAACGATCCAGGAAAGCCCACATTTTTTCACCACGAAGGGTTACTTTTGCACCAATTGCACGGCCCTCTCGAAGTTTGAAATTCGAGATACTTTTACGAGCTTTGGTAACAACTGGGCGCTGTCCGGTAATCGACATCAAATCTGCGATAGCGCTATCCATTGCTTTAGGGTTGTCCATTGCTTCACCTAAACCAATGTTTAAAATCACTTTCTGAATACGGGGTACCTGCATCATATTGGAAAAACCAAGGTCTTCCTTCAGTGCGGGCCCTACTTCATTTATAAATATTTCTTTTAATCTGTTCATTCTCTACAGCTCCCTGGTGGCCTATTCGTCAATGGAAGATTCGCATTTTTTACAAACACGAACCGCTTTTCCACTATCGCGAGTTACGCTCACCCTTGTGGGCTTGTGGCATTTTGGACATACGAGCATCACATTGGAGACATGAACCGGCGCTTCAAAGCGCACGATACCGGGATTAACTGTTCGGCCCTGGCTTTGTACCTGACGTTGATGTTTGCTGCGCATGTTTATACCAACGACAACAACACGTTCAACATCAGCGTCTACACGAATAACCTCGCCGCGCTTTCCCTTATCTTCAGCTCGACCGCTGATGACTTCAACCTGATCGCCCTTACGTATTTTGAGTTTCATAGCTTATTCCTACCTTTACCTGCTACAGCGTCTCTGGCGCAAGGGAAACGATTTTCATATACCCTTTTTCGCGGAGTTCTCGAGCAACTGGTCCGAAAATACGGGTGCCTTTGGGGTTTGAACTGTCGGTATCTAATACGACAGCAGCGTTATCATCAAAACGGATGGATGAACCATCATCGCGGCGCCATTCTTTTGAAGTACGCACAACAACCGCTTTCACGATTTCACTTTTCTTTACAGAACCCTGTGGTGCTGCTGATTTGACAGTACAAACACACACATCACCAACTCTGGCATAACGGCGTTTTGAGCCGCCCATAATATGGATAACCAACAGCTCTTTTGCTCCAGTGTTATCGGCTACTTTAATACGAGACTCTTTCTGAATCATGAGTTACGCTCCTTCGCCATTGGTTTCCAGTTGAACGCCCTTTTCCAGGACTTCTTCAACAACCCAACGAACTTCGCGTGAAAGTGGGCGGCTTTCCACAATGCGTACTTTGTCGCCAATTTTACTTTCTAATTCATCACGAGCTTTGTATTTCTTTACATCAAAAATAACTTTCTGATACAAAGGGTGTCGATAAGTTCGCTTAACAGCCACAATAACTGTTCTCGTCATTTTGTCACTAATGACAACACCGGTTAAACGACGTCGATTGTTCATGCTTCACCTTCTTGTTGAGATTGAGCTACCATCTCACTCTTAATCGTTTCATATCTTGCAATTAGGCGACGAACCTGTTTCAACCGACTTGTATCGGTGAGCTGGCCTGTAACCATCTGGAAACGCAAGTTCATGGATTCCCGACGGACATCAGCAATTTTATTATTCAGCTCTTCGACTGAAAGCAATCGTATTTCACTTGTTTTCATACCTGCTCTCCTGCAAGGTCATGCCGTACGATTGTTTTAGTCTTGATAGAGAACTTATATGCAGCCTGATGGAGTGCCTCTCTGGCAGTTGCATCTGGTAAGCCACTGATCTCAAATATAATTCGTCCCGGCTTTACAACAGCTACCCAGTACTCAACATTACCTTTACCTTTACCCATACGGGTTTCAGGTGGTTTTTGTGTATAGGGTTTATCTGGAAAAATGCGAATCCAGATCTTTCCGCGTCGACGCATAACCCGGACAGTTGCCCGACGTGCCGCTTCAATTTGGCGGGCGGTAACCCAACCAGGTTCAAGCGCCTGTAATGCGTATTCGCCAAAAGCAATTTCTGCGCCGCGGGTGGCTTTTCCAGTTAAGCGCCCTCTTTGTTGCTTGCGAAATTTAACTCGCTTTGGCATTAACATAGTGCTACCTCTTTTATCACTTATAAAGGGTCCGCAGCGCTTACTCGCTTACGTACACACCTTCCGTGGTTTCAGCTTTTTCTTCTTTATCTAGTATCACATCACCTTTATAAATCCAGGCTTTGATACCAATTTTGCCATAGGTGGTCTGTGCTTCGGCACGATCAAACAAAATGTTTGCACGTAACGTCTGCAGAGGAACCCGGCCATCACGCAGCCATACTGTACGAGCCATTTCAGCACCGCTTAAGCGACCGGATACTTGAATTTTGACGCCCAAAGCACCCTGACGCATCGCCTGTTGGATCGCACGTTTCATTGCGCGGCGATAACTTACCCGGCGTTCAATTTGGCTGGCAATATTTTCTGCTACTAACTTGGCATCCAGATCGGGGAATGGGATCTCTTTGATCTCCAAATCAATCTTTTTACCAGTCATCGTTTCAAGATTCTGACGAATCTTCTTTACCGTTTCACCTTTGCGACCAATCAAAATGCCTGGTTTGGCAGTGTTTACGATAATCTTGATTTTTCCAGGAAATCGTTCAATATCAATCCGGGAAACACCGGCACGTTTTGCTTCTGACCCAATCAATGCCCGGATTTTGAAATCCTGCTGTAATTGGGTTAAATATTCTTTACCTTCAGCAAACCATCGCCCTTCCCAAGGCTGAGTGATCTTTAGACGAAATCCGATTGGATGTACTTTACGACCCATATTTTCTCCTGGTGTCACATTTTAACCTGACGGTTCAAATGATCTATCTACTGGCTATTCTTTATCACGTAAAACCACTGAAATGTGAGATGAACGGCGCAGCAACGGTTTGAACCGTCCGCGAGCACCAAAACGTCGCCATTTACGTGTGGGAGCTTCATCTGCTGTAATACGATACACATACAAATCATCGCGATTCAACCCAAAGTTCTCTTCTGCATTTGCTACAGCGGATGCCACAAGTTTATAAACATGAGGCGATACAGCTTTGGGTGTGAATTTCAATGTATTCAATGCATCATTCACAGGAAGCCCTCTCACCATATCAATGACCAAACGAGCTTTTTGGGCTGAGACGCCACAATAAGATAATTTTGCTCGGATATCCATGGTTATCGGTTACCTCCTCTTCGATGATTTTTCCTGGACGTGTCCACGGAAAGTACGTGTTGGTGCGAATTCACCTAGGCGATGGCCGACCATGTTTTCAGTAATATAAATCGGCACGTGCCGTCTACCATCATGCACTGCGATAGTATGACCTACCATCTGCGGGAAAATTGTGCTATCACGGCTCCATGAGCGGATAACCTTCTTTTCACTGCGTGCATTCATTTCTTCAATTTTTTTCAATAATTTAGGCTCGATGTACGGGCCCTTTTTTAGCGATCGTGACATACCTTCGTCCCTCTCACGCTTTTAGCATCTAGTTTAGTTTAATTAGCGGCCGCTACCTGAAGTACGGCGGCGAACAATATATTTGTTACTCTTCTTGTTTCTGCGGGTTTTATAACCCAGGGTTGGTTTACCCCATGGCGTTTTCGGACCTGGCATACCGATTGATGAACGCCCTTCACCACCACCATGCGGATGGTCGCGAGGAGACATGGCACTACCGCGAACAGTTGGGCGGATACCCATCAAACGTTTGCGTCCAGCTTTACCAAGCTTGATATTTCCATGATCCAGGTTACCAACCTGCCCAATTGTGGCATAACATACCTGACGGATCAGACGAACTTCACCTGATGGCATACGTACCTGAGCATAATCACCTTCTTTTGCCAGCAACTGAGCTGAGGCACCGGCGGAGCGAACCAATTGGCCGCCACGACCTTCGTACATTTCCACATTGTGGATCATGGTACCTACAGGGATGCTGGAAAGGGGCAAGCTGTTGCCAATCCGAATCTCAGCGGCCGTACCCGCCATAACTTCATCGCCAACTTTTAAACTTACAGGAGCGATGATATAACGTTTCTCACCATCTGCATAGTTTAACAAGGCGATTCGTGCGGTGCGGTTTGGATCGTACTCAATCGCGGCAACCCGTGCCGGTACACCACGTTTGTTACGTTTGAAATCAATCAAACGGATATAACGTTTTGACCCACCACCACGATGGCGTACAGTTATGCGCCCATATGAGTTTCGCCCGGAATGTTTCTTACGGGGGATAATCAAAGAACGCTCTGGTTTACTCTTGGTAATTTCTTCAAATGTATATCCGGTCATGCCACGCAGACCGGGTGTTACCGGTTTATAAATCTTTACAGCCATTACTCCACCCCTTCAAAGAACGGAATTCTATCATCGGGTGCTAATGTGACAATAGCTTTCTTGAAAACTGCTTGCCGTATTCCCATGCGGCGGCTGCGTGCTCGCCGAGTACGCTTTGCCGGAACATTGATAATATTCACCTTTAATACAGTGACTTCGAAAAGTGTTTCAACGGCTTCCTTTACAGCTGTGCGGGAGGCACTGCGATCCACTTCAAAGACATACTGATTCAGTTTGTTAACCAGGTAATTACTTTTTTCTGTTACCAATGGTCGGCGGAGAATTTCATATATCGTAGTCATTTTGCCTCCTACCTAACCTAAAATACCTGTGATCGAATCCAATACTGCCACTGGCATAACCAGGTGGTCGAATTTCATTAGATCACGAATGTTCAGATACTGAGCCAAAATCACTTTTGCGTACGGCAAATTATTGGTAGAACGAATTACATCCGTGTAACCATCTTTGCCGGGAATAACAACCAAAGTGCTTGAACTGCCGGTTAATTTATCTAATGAGGATGCCATTAACCGTGTTTTCGGTTCAGCAAGTTTCATTTCATCTACCAGCACGATCCGCTGTTCTGAAGCTTTTACAGATAATGCAGAACGTAAAGCTGAACGACGCATTTTCTTGGGCATCGCTTGCGTATAATCGCGGGGATGCGGTGTGTGGATTTTTCCACCACCAACCCACTGTGCTGAGCGGATTGAACCCTGACGTGCTCTACCAGTACCTTTTTGTTTCCATGGACGTTTTCCGCCGCCAGCAACATCATGGCGGGTTTTGGTTGCATGGGTTCCAAGGCGTGCATTGGCCATTTGACGAACAAATGCCTGATGCATCAAATCCATAAGGATCGGGGCTTCGAAGATTTCAGAGGGTAAATCTACAGTGCTAACCTTCTGACCTTCCATATTCATTACATCTACTACCATAGTCATCGCTCCCTTTACATCGGAAAACAATGTTCAGCTTTCGCTGACTATTGCTTTCTCGCCTCCTTGATCATTACCAGACTGCCACGTGCGCCAGCTACAGCACCGCGAACACCCAATAAATTTCGTTCCAAGTCAACGATTTCCAGTTTGAGGTTCTGTGAGGTTACCCGATCAGTGCCCATATGACCTGGTCCACGTTTTCCCTTAAAAATACGACCAGGTGTGGTGCCAGCTCCCTGTGATCCAGGAGCACGCTGTCGATCGGACTGACCGTGTGTTTTTGGTCCGCCGCCGAAACCATGTCGTTTAACTACACCAGCAAAACCACGTCCTTTACTGGTTCCAATTACATCTACCCGCTGACCAACAGTAAATTGATCAACACTAACGACATCACCTTCTTTGACCTGTGGATCTTTTGATCTGAATTCACGTAAGAAACGTAAAGGGGCCAAATCTGATTTTTTTAAATGTCCAAGCTGCCCACCACTCAAGCGTTTTGGTTTTGCTTCACCGAATCCAATCTGGACGGCTGCATAACCATCTTTTTGTGGCGTGCGGACCTGGGTAACATAACAAGGCCCAGCTTCGATGAGCGTGACAGGAACTGCCAAGCCTGTTTCATCGAAAATCTGGGTCATGCCGATTTTCTTACCTAAGAGCCCTTTAAACATTCTGTTGTCTCCTTTATTCTCTAGAATAAGACTGTCAACCTGGGCATGGCTGCATCATCTTATAGTAACGTAGTCAATAACCTGCTGCGTACGTCCCATTTTTTTTGTACGCTCACAATATTACTCTTGCGTTACCGAATAATCTGTCAAACCTTACGATTATACCGCAAAGTCTAATATATTCCTATAGTATTGGGAAAAACAGGAGCATCACCTGTTTTTCCCAATACACACTGGTTTTGCTATATTTTTATTTCGATATCCACACCAGCAGGCAGATTCAAACGCATCAGCATGTCGATGGTTTTTGCATCTGGTTCCATAACATCAATCAGGCGATTGTGTGTACGAATTTCAAAATGCTCGTGTGAGTCTTTATCGATGAAGGTTGATCTTCGAACAGTAAACCGTTCGATTCGGGTAGGGAGTGGTACTGGTCCAACAACATTGGCACCACTGCGTTCGGCAGTATCAACAATGCGTTTGGCAGATTGATCCAAAACCCTATGATCATAGGCTTTTAAGCGAATACGGATTCTTTGTTTTGCCATCTTATTCTTACCAACTCTTCCTTAGTCAACAACTTCGGTGATACGGCCAGATGCAACCGTCAAACCACCTTCGCGTATTGCGAATGTTGAACCCTGTTC
>JAEKNU010000003.1 GCA_016838895.1 Chloroflexota bacterium | reverse complement strand
CGGTTGGAAAAGGCCAATTTCGCTTTGTATGCAAAATTTAGACTGAAAAGTAGCATGTTTTTTCAGTAGAGTCATAGTATAAAATAAATAAAATGGTAATTTCAGTATGATTTCGTTGTTTATGGTAAAATCTTATATTGTGCAGAAATAGAATTCACTCCAAAAAATGGAGTGTGAAAAATATTTTAGGAGAAACGATGGCAGACAAGAAATGGGTATATTTATACAGTGAAGTCAAAGAAGCTGAAGCGTACGTAGGTAATGATTGGGATGGCGTAAGGGGCCTTCTTGGTGGAAAAGGTGCAAACTTGGCTGATATGACCCGTATCGGCGTCCCGGTACCCCCCGGTTTTACAGTTACAACTGAAGCCTGTAATGCTTACTTGGCAGCAGGAAATAATTTTCCTGACAAATTATGGGACCAGGTTCTGGTAGCACTTAAAGAAGTAGAACGTCAATCCGGAAAAAAATTCGGGGATCCCAACAACCCGCTTTTGGTTTCCTGTCGATCTGGCGCAAAATTTTCCATGCCAGGTATGATGGATACTGTCCTTAATATTGGTTTGAATGATGATACAGCGCTCGGAATGGTTAAATTGACCAATAACGAGCGTTTTGTTTATGATTCTTACCGACGTTTAGTACAAATGTTTGGTTCCGTAGTATTGGGTGTTGAAGACGTTCATTTTGAAAAAGTTTTAGATACTTTTAAAGAGAAAGTTGGTGCAAAGGCAGATACTGACTTGACCGCCGATCAATTGAAAGAATTGACAGCTGCATTCAAGAAAGTTGTGCGTGAACACAAGGGATTTGATTTCCCCAACGACCCGATGGATCAGATTCGTCACGCCACTGAAGCTGTATTCAGCTCCTGGAATGGCAAACGTGCAATCGACTATCGCCGAGCAGCAAAAATTGCTGATGATTTAGGAACCGCCGTCAATATCGTTACCATGGTCTTTGGTAATATGGGCAATGATTCCGGTACCGGTGTAGCGTTCACACGTAATCCAGCCAATGGTGAACGCAAATTATATGGTGAATATTTGTTGAATGCTCAGGGCGAAGATGTGGTTGCAGGTATTCGTAATACTGAACCCATTGAAAAACTAGGTACGATTTTCCCCGAAGCTTATAAAGAATTCCTTGAAATTTGCGACAAGCTTGAAAATCATTATACCGATATGCAGGACATGGAATTTACCATCGAACGTGGTCGTTTATGGATGCTGCAGACGCGTAATGGTAAACGCACCGCAGCCGCAGCAATCCAAATTGCTTTCGATATGGCCAATGAAGGGTTGATCACCAAAGATGCAGCAGTACAGTATATTACCCCGGAAAATGTTGATACGATGCTTCATCCGCAATTTGACCTGGATGCTTTGGAAAAAGCACGCAAAGAAGGTCGCATGTATGCTACCGGTGTGAACGCTTCACCGGGTGCAGCTGTTGGACAGGTTTACTTTGATGCTGACCTGGCTGAAAAAATGGCCCTTGAAGAGCATCAGGAAGTCATCATGGTTCGTCCTTTCACCAAACCAGATGATGTTCATGGTATGTTGGCTGCCCGTGGTATTTTGACCAGTGAGGGTGGTGCTACCTCCCATGCTGCTGTTGTTGCCCGTCAGTTTGGTGTGCCTTGTATTGTGGGCGCTTCTTCTGTCCGTATTGACCTTGATAAACGAGAAATGTCAGTTGATGGCAAAATCGTCAAAGAAGGTGAATGGATTTCCATGAATGGCACCACAGGTAAAGTCTACTTGGGAAACGTTGAAGTTGTTGTTCCTTCCCTTGATGAGCAGACAGAATTACTGACTATTTTAAATTGGGCCGATGAAATTTGTGCTCGCCCTGGTATCCGTCAGGCTCCTGAAGGCTGGCCTACCACCGGTTTGCAGGTATGGACCAATGCAGATTATCCTGCTGATGCCGAACGTGCCCGCTCCTACGGCGCCAAAGGGATCGGCCTATGCCGTACTGAGCACATGTTCTTCCAGCAAGAACGTTTACCGATTGTACAGCGCATGATTTTGGCCAAGAATGTTGAAGATCGCGTAGCTGCTTTAGATGAATTACTTCCTTCCCAGCGCTCCGATTTTGAAGGTCTCTTCACTGCCATGGACGGTTTACCCGTTATTATTCGCCTGATCGATCCCCCGTTGCATGAGTTCCTACCCTCCCAGGACGAACTTCTGGAAGAGGTTATCACCATGCGTGTGAAGGGCGAGACCAAGGGTCTGGCAGAGAAAGAAGAGCTTTTGGAAAATGTTCAGTCATTACATGAATCCAATCCTATGATGGGGTTACGTGGTGTGCGCCTGAGCATTACCATTCCTCAGATTGTTGAAATGCAGGTTCGTGCGATCTTTGAAGCCGCATCCAATGTTGCTTTGAAAGGCATCAACGTTAAACCTGAAATTATGATCCCATTGACTGGTCATATCAATGAGTTGAAAGTTATCCAGCCTCGTTTGGTTGAATTGGCCAAAGAAATTATGGACGCCAAGAAAGTTAATTTCTCGTACAAATTTGGTACCATGATCGAAATTCCTCGGGCAGCTTTGACCGCTGCTGAAATTGCTACCGTAGCAGAGTTTTTCTCCTTCGGTACTAATGACCTGACTCAAATGACCTTTGGGTACAGCCGTGATGATGCCGAACGTAACTTCCTGGTTCAATATGTGGAAGACGGTATCTTACCTGTGAATCCATTCCAGAGTATTGATCAACCTGGTGTAGGCCGCATTATGCAACTGGCTGTCGAAGATGGTCGTTCAACCCGCAAGGATTTGGAAGTTGGTATTTGTGGTGAACATGGTGGTGATCCGGACTCAATTGATTTCTGTCACCGTTTGGGCAACAACTATGTTAGCTGTTCCCCATTCCGTGTCCCAGTAGCCCGCCTGGCCGCTGCTCATGCTGCATTGAAATACGCTGCTAACTAAGTAGCAATAAATTTCCATGATAAGAGGTTGCTCATTGAGCAACCTCTTTTGGTTTTAATGTAGTATAAGGTTGGCTCTTTTACAACGTAGACAAACGATCGTGTACCTGGATATCATGTCTGCGGTATGGTTTTGATATACAATAAAATAAGATAAAAAAAGTGAGAATTATTAGAGATTTATTAAGATAATATAGATGAAATTGATAAAAAAAGTGAGATAGACTAGAATAGTATATATAAGTAATTGATTGAAAATATGGCATGTTCCATTTATCAGGAGGACACATCATGGGAAAAGAGCAATTATTAGAAATGTACCATCAAATGGTATTGATTCGACTCGTTGAAGAAGAAGCGGCTGTTCAGTATCAAAAAGGTAGAATTGGTGGTTTTTTGCATTTATACATTGGACAGGAAGCTGTCAGCACCGGCATAATCGCTGCCAGAACACCTGAAGATAGAGTTATTACAGCTTATCGCGATCATGGTATTGCTATCAATTGTGGATTGTCCGCAAAGGAAGTGTTGGCAGAATTACTGGGTAAAGCAACTGGTAGTTCAAAAGGCAAAGGCGGCTCAATGCATATGGCTGATGTGAATAAGAATTTCTGGGGCGGTCACGCCATTGTTGGCGCCCATTTACCTGTAGCGGCCGGATTGGCCTTAGGGGATCATTATAAAGGGAATAGCGGTGTAACCATTTGTTTCTTTGGTGATGGGGCAACAAATATCGGCTATTTCCATGAGGCAGTAAATTTATCCAAGGTTTGGAATTTACCCGTATTGTGGGTTTGTGAAAATAATCAATATGGCATGGGTACATCTGTCGCGCGTGCCTCTGCGGTTTCTGAAATACGCCGGAAAGCCGATGGTTACGGCATGAAAAACCAGGATGTTGATGGTATGAACCTTATTGAAGTCAACAAAATGGGCGAGAAATTACTCAAAGAAATTCGGGCAGGCAGCGGTCCGCAATTCCTGGAGGTCAACACCTATCGATTCAAGGGACACTCCATGGGCGATCCTGAACGTTATCGTGAACAAGCTGAAGTAAAACGTTGGCAGGAAAATGATCCGATAGGCATTTTTAGGCAATATTTGATTGAAAAGAAATCATTTACTGAGCAGGAATTGGATGCGGAAGATGCAAAAATTGAGGTTGAGGTTAAAGAAGCGGTGGAATTTGCAGAATCAAGCCCAGAACCGGCACCTGAGGAATTATTTAGTGATATTTATGTGAAAGAAGCGTGGGAGGAATAAGCAGATGGCGAAAAAAATAACGATGCGTCAAGCGATCACGGATGCGCTGTGGGAAGAAATGGAGCGCGATGAAAACGTGTTTATGTTGGGTGAAGAAATAGGGGTATGGGGCGGCACCTATGCTGTCACAAAGGGCTTCTACGATCATTTCGGAGAGAAAAGAGTTCGTGATACACCGATTGCTGAATCAGCGATTATAGGCGCCGCTATTGGCGCTGCGTTGACTGGTTTACGTCCCATTGCTGAAATTATGACGGTGAATTTTGCATTCTCCGCAATGGATCATATTGTCAATGAAGCCGCGAAATTCCATTATATGTTTGGCGGGCAGATGCGCTTACCCATGGTGATCCGTACACCAGGTGGTGGCGGTCGCCAATTAGGCGCAACCCATTCACAAACACCGGATGCCATCTTTGCACATTTTCCGGGTTTGAAAGTTGTCGCTCCTGGTACGCCTGCTGATGCAAAAGGGTTGTTGAGAGCAGCGATTCGAAGTGATAATCCAATATTGTTCATTGAGCATGCTACGTTATACCAGACTCGCGGCGAAGTACCGGAGGGTGACTATATTGTGCCAATCGGAAAATCGGATATTAAGCGAGAAGGAAAAGACGTAACGTTGGTTACTTACAGCAAAATGCTTGAGACTTCCATGAAGGCTGTCGATATTCTCGAAAAAGAAGGCATTGATGTTGAGGTTGTTGATTTACGCAGCCTGCGTCCGTTGGATATGGGGCCAGTATTGGACTCCGTCCGAAAGACAAATCGTGCGGTTATCGTAGAAGAAGGCTGGATGTCATTTGGCGTAGGCGCCGAAGTGAGTGCACGAATTTATGAAGAAGGATTTGATTACATGGATGCACCCGTCAAGCGTGTGGCACAGAAGGAAGTTCCGTTGCCTTATAATCAGGCCTTGGAACAAATGGCTATTCCACAGGTTGATGATGTTGTCAGGGCGGTAAAGGAGGTATTGTAATGGCTGAGACAGTACTAATGCCCAAATTGGGGTTTGATATGGCCGAGGGCGTCCTGGTGCGATGGGTCAAACAGGAAGGTGAATCGGTTGCTAAAGGGGACGTGTTGGCTGAGATTGAGACAGATAAAGCTACTGTAGAAGTAGAGAGCCAATTCCAAGGACAAATGCTAAAAGAACTGGTTGAAGCCGATTCAATTGTCCCAGTGGGTGCCGCGATCGCCATTATTGGCCAACCTGGCGAAAAAGTGGATTTACCTGAAGCTGTTGAGGAACCAAAGAAGGAAATTGCCAAGGAAGTTGAGCAGACAACACCAACACCTAGTGCTGCTGTGACAAAAACGACTGAAATCGATAGTGGTGAACGGCTGAAAGCCTCTCCAGTTGCCAGAAAGATTGCAGAAGAGCACCAGATTGATTTACGCAGTGTATCAGGCAGTGGACCAGGTGGACGCATAATAAAAGCGGATGTTGAAAGTGCGATCGGAAAACCGGGTATGGCCGCACCACAAATGACCCCGATCACCAGGCTGCCGGCTATCTCACACGAGGACCAGAAAGTGCCGCTGAATAAATTGCGTCAGATCATTGGTCGTCGTATGCTGGAATCAAAACAGAATGTGCCGCATTTTTATTTGTCCAGGGCATATGATGTTGGCTCGCTGATGAAAATGCGAAAGGATGTCAATGAGCTGCTCCCTGCTGAGGATAAATTGTCGGTGAATGATTTTATTGTAAAAGCCGTTGCACTGACGCTGTCGGAATTCCCCAATTTGAATTCGGCATTACATGAAAATGAAATTGTGCAATATGGCAATATCAATATCGGTAATGCAGTTGCTATCGAAGGCGGGTTGATGACTGTTGTCAGTAAGGATGCCAATTTGAAATCCATACGCAGTATTTCTGCTGAAACCAAGGGAATGGTTCAGCGAGCGAGAAATGGCAAGGTGCGCCCTGAAGATATTGAAGGATCAACATTCTCTATCAGCAATCTGGGGATGTACAAAATTGATCATTTCATGGCGATCATTAACCCACCGGAAGTAGCTATTTTGGCGGTGGGTGCCGCGAAAAAAGTGCCTGTGATTAGGGATGATGAAGTTGGTGTAGCCTGGATGATGAACATGACCATCTCAGCCGACCATCGCGTGACTGATGGAGCTGAGGCAGCAGAGTTCATGCTGCGCATGGAACATTATATGAGCAATCCATTGTTACTGCTTGTATAAACCAGAAATTAAAGGCGAAAGACCGGAACTATATTTACAGTGCCGGTCTTTTTATATAATCCCTAAGGATTTTCAAAACACTTAGGGATTACGATCATCTAATGAGATGAGAGCGGAACACAAGAAATTTTGATTGATGAGTTGGATTATTGGCTTCTATAGAGGCGATAATAGATATGATAATTTTCAGCTATATTGAAAATGTAATTGCGTGTTTCATTGAAACGAATAATTTCCAACATCAGGTCCGGATCGTTCTGGGCCAGTTCATTCCAAGCCAGTGCGTTACCAGGGCCACCATTATATGAAGCCAGTGCGGCTATGACGTCCCCATCAAAAAGGGTTAGCTGGCGCTGCAGATAATATGCACCATAGGGAATGTTGATAACCGGTCGATAAAGATCACTGCTTGAATAGTGAGCAGGCCAACTTAATTGGGAGAATATTTCATCACCCGTTGCTGGCATGACCTGCATCAGACCACCAGCCCCAACTGCAGATTGAATAAAGCCCTCAAAGAGGCTCTCCTGACGAATCGTACTGAACAGTAAAGCTGGTTCTAATTCATACTCAACAGATGAAGTCATCACCATATCATAGAAATAGGTGCCAAAGCGGATATGATTGAAATAGGGCGGAGCAGTGAGGGTGTCAAGTTCACTGAAATTCGCCAGATCAAGAATGTTGCGGCTCATAAAAATTGCCGGGCGGTACATATATAATTCAAGCATATGATTCATCAAACGGAAATTCTGTATTGGATCTGTCTTGTAACGCTCATATGCAATATTGTACTGGTCAACGGCTTCTTCGTACATTCCGATATCCCAGAACAAATCACCTTTCCGGATATTGTCATCGTAGGCTAATTCTGCCATTTGGGTTAAATCAACTTCCTGGGCAATTGAAAATGTTTGCCGCATCCAATCCATGGCAATTGATTTTTCATATTCAAGATCAACATCAAATACCATTGCGGCCGTTGGGGTCATGGGCGCCAATTGATCCAATACTTCCAGCGCACGTTCGCTGTAATAACCAGTTGGATCAACCTGCGCTGCTTGTTGCCAGGTATCCTGTGCAGCCTGAGCGTCACCTAATTTTTCTTCACATTTCGCGATCCAGAAAAAAGCAGCAGAACGATCCTCATTGTTTCCTGATAATGCTAAATAACGTTGGAAAGCAACCTTTGCCTCGCTGAAATTTCCCAGGCGATACTGGGTAATTGCAGATAAAAATAATGCCCGAAAACTTTCGCTGGCAGAGGGGTATTGATCGATCATACTGCCCCATACCTGAGCAGCTTCGGGTAATTGGGAACTGCGCTCAAGAATCCGGCCAGCATCATATAGATATTGGGGAGCATTTTCTGATGCAGGCATACGATAAACAAATTCTTGTAAGGTGTCTGCAGCGGCCTTGTATTGGTCCAAATACACCCATTGTGTATAGGCTTTCTCATCCCAGGCGCTTTCCCAGAAGCGGGTATCGAAATATTGCTCAATAAGCACATCATAAATCTCAATAGCAGCAGTTTGTTGTCCACTTTCAACAAGACATAAAGCTTTGTAGAATAACGGTGTCCCGTCATGATCTGGATGTTCATCCATGTAACGATTGAATACGTCAATGGCAACACCATACTGACCGGCATAATAATCAACAATGCCGCGGTTTAAATTATCAACATCAATATTGTTGTTGACCAATTCAACCAAACCAGTGTAGGTATCATAAGATTTTGGATAATTTGTAACCGAATCCTGATAAACCCGAAACGCCTGGTCGGGGTAGCCCATTGCCATGTAGGAGATGCCGCTGAGCAAATTCATTTGAGCTTTGGTGTAATCATTTGTAGTTGTTTCGTATATACCGGAATAAATCCGTACCGCATTAATATGATCACCCATCGCGGCATAGTTACGTCCGATTTCAATTTGAAGTGCGGTGTTGTCTTCATTGGGTGCAGCATCAATAGCGGCTTGATAAGCTTCATTTGACGTTGCATAATCATCCGCATCCTGGAGAATATCGCCGCGCATCGTTTGAATGGTTGGATCAATAATGCCAGGTCTCAGGGAATTGAAAATCATTAAAGCGGCGGATGCATCAAGATAGCGCTGTGTATCGCGGTAGCAGAGCGCCAGAAAATAATAGGCATTGGCAACCGTGAAACTATCTGAATAATTAATAATTAATTGTTCAAGTGTTTCAACGGCAGATGCATAATCTTTAAGTAAATAATGAACTCTACCAATACCCATTTTTGCCAGCGCCGCTTCAGCAGGATCGTTGGTTTGAGCAAGTGCGGTTTCGTAGTCTTGCAGCGCTGCCAAATAATCACCAGTGAATATTTTGTATTCTGCGTTTTCAATACGTATTTTTGGTAATGGTGTGGGGGTGACCGTTGGGGCTGGCGATGCGATCAGTGAATCACCGGATAGAATACCGGGAGTGTCTGCATCCGTTGAAGGGATGAGAGATGATAAATTACATCCCTGAATAATGATCAATCCAATCAGTAGAAGAAGGAACATGCGGAAATGCATGGAAGATTTCAATTTCGGGTTCATCCGGTAGTTCTCCAATTAAAATTCTTTGACAAACATGCCATAGCATGCTAAACTTTTCTTATCAAAGCAGCTCTCTGTGATGAGAGCTTTTTTCCTGTCTGCTCAACTAATCTTACCAGAAATTGCTGAGCAGATGAATATAAGACCACACTTGGGAGTTAAAAACAAATAAGATGACCGTATTATGCTCCGGTTCAATTGCCTATGATTATTTGATGACCTTCCCCGGTCATTTTAAAGATCACATTTTGCAAGAGAGACTTGAAACAATTAGTTTATCATTTCTCGTAGATTCAATGAATAGGCAACGGGGTGGTACTGCTCCCAATATTGCCTATAGTATGGCGTTGTTAGGGGATAAGCCTCAGGTTATTGGTACTGTTGGGGAAGATTTTGAATCTTACCGCGCCTGGCTCGAAAGTAAAGGCGTAGATACGACTTATATCAAAGTGATTGAAGGGGATTATACTGCCTCATTTTTTGTAAATACAGATCAATCCAATGCGCAAATCGCCTCATTCTATTCTGGTGCGATGTCTTATGCAAAAGATTTATCCATTGCTGCCGTAAAACCAAAACCGGATTTTGTAATCATCTCACCTGATGATCCCGGTGCGATGTCTCGCTCAGTTCAGGAATGTAAGGATTTGGGCATTGATTATTTGTATGATCCCAGTCAACAAATTGTGCGGGTTGACCCAGCAGATTTGATTGCTGGTGTTGATGGCGCGCACAGCTTATTTGTAAATGAGTATGAATGTGAGTTGCTACTCAAGCATACCGGATTATCGGAAGAGCAGATTATGAATCAGGTTCAAATCTGGGTGGTTACCTGTGGTAATAATGGCTCGAAAATCCGTACAAAAGATGCAGAATATCATATTCCGGTTGTAAAACCTGAACAGATTTTGGATCCGACCGGTGTAGGTGATGCATTCCGGGCTGGATTTGTTCGTGGATATCGACTTGGACTGGATTTGCAGACCTGTGGTCAGATGGGTGCCTTAGCGGCAACATATTGTCTGGAACAAAAGGGAACCCAATCCCACGATTATACAACTGAAATGTTTGTTACAAGATATCGTAAGCACTTTGATGACGAAGGCAAGCTGGATATTTTGTTATAGGAAACTGATTATTATTCCTGGAGGAAATGGAATGTCAAATTATGATGTAAAAGACCTTGATCTCGCAGAAGGCGGACGAAGGCGAATTGAATGGGCAGAGCGTGAAATGCCTGTTTTACGGCAGATTCGAGAACGATTTGCCAAAGAACGCCCCCTGGAAGGTGTCCGAGCTTCTGCTTGTTTGCATGTCACTACCGAAACCGCAAATTTGATGCGCACCTTGCAAGCTGGTGGTGCAGATGTTGTTCTGGTTGCTTCTAACCCATTATCAACACAGGATGATGTGGCTGCTTCTTTGGTCAGCCATTATGAAATCCCGGTCTATGCCATTAAAGGCGAAGACAATGCCACATATTACAAACATCTGCATGCTGCTTTGGATCATAAACCGCAGATTACCATGGATGATGGCGCAGATCTATTAAGCACACTGCATAAAGAATATTCAAATTTGTTACCGGACGTGATAGGTTCCATGGAAGAAACCACCACTGGTGTGATCCGTTTGCGTGCCATGGAAAAAGATAATGCATTGAAATTGCCTGTTATCGCTGTAAATGATGCCATGACAAAGCACTTCTTTGATAATCGCTATGGTACCGGACAATCCACATTAGATGGTATTATTCGGGCAACCAACATTCTCTTAGCTGGCAAAACATTTGTTGTGGCTGGTTATGGTTGGTGTGGTCGTGGATTAGCTGACCGAGCTCGTGGTATGGGCGCCAATGTGGTTGTTACTGAAGTCGATTCGATGGTCGCTCTGGAAGCTGTAATGGATGGTTTCCGTGTCATGCCAATGATGGAAGCAGCAAAAGTCGGTGATATTTTCTGTACCCTGACAGGTGATATCAATGTACTTGATACGCATCATTTCGAAGTTATGAGAGATGGCGCCTTGATTGCCAATTCCGGACATTTCAATGTTGAAATTAACATCCCCGGTCTCGAAAAACTCTCGAAAACAAAACGACAGGTTCGCCCATTTGTTGAAGAGTATGCAATGGCTGATGGTCGTCGTTTGCATATCCTGGGTGAAGGACGTCTGATCAATCTCTCTGCTGCAGAAGGTCATCCTGCAAGTGTGATGGATATGTCCTTTGCAAATCAGGCTTTGGCTACAGAATACCTGTTCAAAAATTACAAAGACTTAGAGAACAAGGTTTATTCAGTACCCGAAGATATTGACCGTGAAATTGCTCGTTTGAAATTGGTCGCAATGGGTGTGACTATTGATGTGCTCACTGAACAACAACAGCATTATCTCAACTCATGGGAAATGGGCACCTAAGAATTATTTTAATAACTATCAAAAGGACTATCCGAATTTCTGGATAGTCCTTTTTTATATCGTAAACGTATAGATTTATTTGTGTCAGTTATATGAGATTATTCCACAGTAACATCGATGTAAAATACATCGCCAAAGGGCATACCTGTACCGGTATAAGCCTGCCAGGCGCTCTGAAAACTACCGCCATTACTGGGTGCGATGAAAAGAATCTGGATTTCTGCTTGCTCGCCACTTAAGGTTTGCGGCAGGGGCTGTGTTGGATCAACACCCAGATCAGCACCGGTGACCAGACGAAGCTGATACGTTTCATTCCAGTGACATGTGCCGCTGTTTTCAACCAACCAGCGCTTATCGATTGTTGCTCCAGGAGAAAAGATTGTGCCGTCTGGCACGGTCAGATCAGAGAGAAATGTCAATAAATTTAAGCAATCTGCCGGTTGGGTTGGAATAATGGGGGTTGGGGTGGGTGTGATGGTTGGAATCAGCGTGGGTGCGACTGTAGGAGGCAAATATACACCCTGATTTACGCCATGTGCTTCCGTTCCTTTAGAACGAATAACACATCCGCTGATGATTAAACCCAGCAGTAGAATAAAGATCGGCAAAAGGATGATTTTTCTCTTCATCATGAGTTTGATCTATTCGTTATCCTCTTCGTAATTTGTGTCTTCATCATCATTGTCATCACTAACGGCCATATCTAAAATACCAATGCCGGCTTCCATGGTTCGCTGACGAATTGACAATTCGATTTCGTTGGAAAGATCAGGATTCTGGCGCAGGAATTCTTTTGCATTTTCACGACCCTGTCCCAGGCGTACATCGCCAAATGAGTAAAATGCACCGCGCTTGGTTATGATTTCAAATTCTGTTCCAAGATCAACAATGTCACCGACTTTTGAGATACCCTCATTGTACATGATATCAAATTCAGCAGTACGGAATGGTGGAGCGACTTTATTTTTAATCACACGTACACGTACTCGATTCCCGGTGACTTCATTACCCACCTTGATGGATTGAATACGGCGTACATCCAAACGTACGGATGCATAAAACTTCAATGCCAAACCGCCAGGTGTTGTTTCAGGATTCCCGAACATAACGCCGATTTTTTGACGAAGTTGATTGGTAAAGATCACCATTGTTTTGGTTTGATTGATGGCACCAGATAGTTTGCGCAACGCCTGCGACATCAAACGAGCTTGCATACCCATGGAGGCATCGCCCATGTCCCCTTCAATTTCGCTGCGGGGTACCAGAGCTGCAACGGAGTCAATAACCACAATTTCAACTGCGCCTGAGCGCACCAACGTCTCAGCGATTTCCAAAGCCTGCTCACCTGTATCTGGCTGAGATACCAGTAATTCTTCAACATTGACACCTAGTTTAGCGGAATAAGATGGATCCAGGGCATGTTCCATATCGATAAAAGCGGCAGTATAACCCATTTTTTGAGCTTCTGCAACAACATGTAAACAGAGAGTGGTTTTACCTGACCCTTCAGGTCCATAAATTTCAGTAACTCTTCCGCGAGGTAAACCGCCTACACCTAATGCGATATCGACAGCAATAGAACCGGTAGGGATTACTTCAACAGCTAATTGCGTATTTTCCCCTAATCGCATAATAGAGCCTTCGCCATAGCGTTTGATGATATCTCCTAATGCTCTATCAAGTACTGCCTTCTTTGCATCTCCAACGCCTACATCAATACCGATTGTTTTTGGAGTTGTATTTTTTCGGGCCATTGAGAACTCCTGTATGATTGAATTGCAATGTACAATGCAATCATTATAGCTGAATTTATTTTTTTATATGCAAAATATGATTAATTAAATTATAGTACAAATGTTCGAATTGTCAAATGGCTGAAATTTTTGCCTATTTGTTTCATCGCAAGATGATTATATCATCGGTATATATTTTGATTCAAAAAAAAGTACAGAAGAATCACTTCTGTACTTACAAAGACAAAATATCAGAATTATTAATCGCTAACCAACATTGATTTTGCAAATTTCCCATGAAGTTTGCCAATACCCTTCGCAAGATGCATTGTCAAAGTTAATATAAGAATGCCACCGATAATCACCAAAGGAATTGCCCAATCCATTATGAAGTAGGTATTGGAGCCCATCCAAATGATAGGGATTTGGAAACCATATTGAATGATTGGAATTGCCAGAAGAGACAGCCCTAGCGCAATTAACGTTATAAATAAGCAAAAATAGAATATTCCCAATGGGAAAAGCAAAATCATATATAACAAGGATAACCATGTATGTTTGGAAAACAGAATAGACTTGAATTTTTCAATCCAAGGCAGATCTTTGCGATAAAAAACGGGTCTTCTTGGCATACGGGCACCCAGCAAAGCCTCAACGATGCGTCCTTCGACGATGGCAATACCGCGATAGGAGATCAGGAAAAGCACCGTAATGGGTAATCCAATAATCAGGATAATGGTACCCAATGAAATAGAAAGTCCAGAGATACCCCAACTAAAATATATCGTACCGGTTATTAATGTAAGCAGCATGTATAGCATTGCTCCCCAGGCACCTGGATCTGCAAAGATACTAAAGAAGCGGGTCAATGGACTTTGATTATTTTCTAATGTTTTTTTTGAAAAATTAGATGGAAATCTTATTTCAAGTTCACGATAGGCTGCAGCAGTTTCTTCTGGTGTGCCATAGTCTTCAATGATAGATTGCAATATATTCTCATCTGCACTGCTGTTACTATTTTCCAGAGCAACCCGCAGATGTTCTTCTGCATCTGCCATGGCGTCCTGTATGGTAGCAGGATCACATCCATTCATTTGAATTTTTAAACTACTGAGATATTCTTCAATTGAATTAATCACGATATTCTCCTTCCAGGATTGAATTGACATATGTTTTTGTAGAATGCCATGTATTTTTCCAACCTACCAGTATTGTCTTTCCCAAGGGAGTGACCTGGTAGTATCGTCGTGGGGGACCGGATACCGAAGGTTCCACCTGACTGCTTAATAAGCCATTTCCTTCCAGAGAGCGCAATACCGGATATAAGGCGCTCTGTTTCATTGAGATGCCATTCTCTTTTCCTGCACCAACCATTTTGGAGATCTGATAACCATAGAGCGGTTCCACAGCCAGATCCAGTACGCTGAGTAGTACAAGAGAAGCGATGCCAGCATTCAATTCTTTTTGATATTTACGATTTATAGACTCTTGATCGCTCAAAATAAACTCCTTTTACGTGTGACAAATTGAATGAGTAATACAATTAAATAAATGCTACTACTAAGTTAGTAATAAGTCAAGAAATAAAGACCGATCAGAAATTTCTAATCGGTGAGTTACAAGGGGATTAGATGGCTTTACCAACTAAACGGCAGAATGCACATGGTCCTTCAATTGTGGTGGGTTGATTACATATTGGGCAGGTGTGGTAATAACCCGGCTTTTCATCATTTTTATCATTAAGATATCCGTCTTTTTTCATGCGTAGGAAGTCGGTATAAAATTTTAGCTTCTTTCCTGGCATTTCTTCTTCTAATTGATTTAAAATTTGCTTAAATGAGGCTGATTTGCTGCCTACAGCATACGGACATTCATCAAAAATATATTCAATATTCTTCAAAATTGTATATGCAGCGGTTTCCCTTTCGGTGAAGCGACAAAGGGGTTTTACTTTCCGTGCAAAACCATTTTCTGCTGGCAGCAAAGGAGCCTGTCTTATCAGCATATCCATGCTCCATGACAGGGTATTGCCAAGCAGTACTGCAACTTCGTCATCAAGATTATGCCCTGTTGCCAAAACTGGATACCCTTTTTCAACGGCGATACGGTTCATCTCATGTCGTTTAACCAATCCACAAACGGAGCAGGGTTTTCCATGACCTCGACGATCTCGTTGAGCCATTTGGGGGATGGTTTCATCATAGCGTTCAGGAATATTCACAGTATGCAGTAATAATCCGCGTTCCTCGGCAAACTTCAAGCTTAGTTCATGGGAGCGATCCGAATAATGAATGCCGTCATCAATACCGAGACCAATATAAAGGCCATCAGCCTGATAACCGGCCTGCCAGAGAATATCCCATAGTGCTAAAGAGTCCTTTCCACCGGAAACAGCCACCAGTATTTTTTCCTCTTTTGAAAAGAGATGATATCGCTCAATGGTTTTAACGGTATAGTCAATGACCCATTCAATGTAGTGCTCTTTACAATAAGCCAATCGATGCTGTTTCATGTTGATAACCGCTCTGGCTTTACATTTTCTGCATTTATAAACTGGCAAATTATCCTCCTGAAATAACCGGGATAATCGTAATCCGGTCATCATCTTTAAGGATTTCATCATCCTGCATGAGTTCACCATCCCTCAATGCCAGATGAGATTCAGGAGATATGCCAATTTCCTGATAAGCCTTTTTTAGAGACATTCGTTTTTCAAGGAGATATTCCTTCTCTCGTAAGGTGAGTATAATTTTCATAAGGGTCCTATATATGATTACAATTTACTGTGAATAGAGCATAATTTTAACATATTTTATGTTTAGATTATGATCATCGATTTTTGTTGACACTGCTCTTGAAAATCGGTTAAACTATAAGTGATATTTTTTTGTTGGAGGGCAATCATATGAGTTCAAAATACCGCTTAGTAATGCGTTCTGGTCCTTCTATCGGACAAATTTATCCTTTAGATAAGCCAGAGATGATACTTGGACGTGATTTAGGAAATGACATCGTCATAAGTGATTCTGAAGTATCAAGAAGACATTCACGTTTGTTCATGCAAGGCGCAAATTATGTAATTGAAGACCTTGGTTCAACGAACGGTACCTTTGTAAATGGACAGCGATTGACGGGCTCGTATGTTTTACGCCCTGGCGAAATCATTACCTTTGGTGAAACCCTATCATTGGTATTTGAAGGTGCAGTTGATTCTGATGCAACGGTTGTATCCGGTGGTTCTTTTGGCATTCCTGAACCAGCTAAACCGCAGCAAAGCGTTGCGCAGCCAATACAACAACCTGTACCATCTTATTCCGGACAAATCCCCGATGCGATTAGTCCTCCTGCAAAACCAAAGAAAAAAGTGCCTACGATGCTTATCATTATTTTGATCGTATTGATTCTGATGTGTATTTGTAGTTTGATGGCGTTATGGTACATTGACTCCAATTCATTATGGTGTGATGTGGTGCCCTGGTTATTCGATCCTGCGGCATGCCCGCAACCATAACTTACTATTTTGCGTATATGAAATAGATGAATAAACTGCCAGTTTGACATTTTTCAAACTGGCAGATTGATGTAGTGTGGTTGAGGTTAACGGTATGGACAACAATAATAATGAAGCCTCTCCTATTTGGAGTAGTACAACAAAATTGGTGATTGGATTAACCCTTGTAGCGATACTGGCTGGCTTGTTAATTCAATTTCAACAATTCTTGGGCCCCATTCTGCTCTCATTTATTGTTTCATATTTGCTGTATCCAGTTGTTGATAAAATTCGCCAAATGGTCAAACTCTCCTGGCGATTGGCAGTAACCATACTTTACTTGCTGATTATTATCGCCATTTTAGGCCTGGCGACCTGGGGTGGTTTTTCATTGGTCGAGCAAACCAGCAGTCTAATAAAATTCTTGAATTCAGCCGTCGCTGATCTGCCCGGATTTCTGGAAGAATTGAGTGCCCAGCAAATTGTTTTTGGCCCTTATACGATAAAACTAGATAGTATTATTTATCAAGACATTGGCGTTGAATTAAGCAGCATTATCCAACCTGTGTTAGGTAGGCTGGGTGGCCTAATTACCGGATTAGCTTCTGGGGCAGCAGCCTTTTTTGGTTGGATGTTTTTCATCCTGTTGATCTCTTATTTCATTGTCTCTGAAACCAAAGGTGTGCCAGACCGAATCATTAGTATTAATATCCCTGGCTATCAGGTGGATGTTGCCCGAATAGGCAGTGAATTGTCACGAATCTGGAACGCGTTTTTGCGTGGTCAGTTGGTGATTATTGGTATAACCTTTGTAATATATGCGATATTTTTGGGGGGTATGCAGGTCAATTATTTTGTCGGCCTGGCTCTCCTGGCTGGTCTGGCTCGTTTTGTTCCTTATGTAGGACCTGCAGTAGCATGGACAACATACGGTCTGGTGGCATTGTTTCAGGAAAACCATTTATTTGGCATGAATCCCTGGCTTTATGTATTGCTGATTGTTGGGATTGCATGGTTCATTGATTTAATGATGGATAATGTTGTTGTCCCCAGACTATTGGCTGATGCGTTGCAGGTTCACCCTGCAGCAGTCATGGTAGGCGCATTAATTGGTTTATCTATTTTGGGTGTAATTGGTGTCGTTTTAGCCGCTCCTGTGGTTGCTACGATAAAATTGTTCCTGGATTATGTCGTTGATAAAATGTTGGATCGTGACCCATGGGAAGTTATGAAAACCATACCACCACCTGAACCTATGCCTCCATTTTTTCATAAGGCAAAAGAGATTCTTACAAAAATATTGATTAACATCCTCAATTGGATAAAGAACGTTTTTCGCAAGAGAAATGGAAAATAAGTATGGAAAATATAAATTAGTCTAAGGAGTATGAAATGGATAAAGCTCCAGAACCGAAAACAAAAACCCTTGCTGAAACTGACAGCTACATTGCCTGGCTGGCAGAAGAACCGGATGGAGAAACAACTTACCATCTGGAGTTGAATAATGTCACCCTGCATTTCTTCGAAGAAGAATGGCAGGAATTCTTACAACTGATTCGTGGTGTCAAATAATCTTAGTAAAAATCCCCGTCAATGATCTGACGGGGATTTTTTTATTCCTTAATGGGGGATTGGAAATGGCTGATTTTGCTTTCTAAATTGCGCCGGAACTGACGGGTGTATAACTGGTGATACTTGCCGCCTTGTTTGAGTAATTCCTCATGCGAGCCGCTTTCAGCGATACTGCCCTGCTCAATGACCAGAATACGATTGGCATGTTTAATCGTAGATAATCGATGAGCAATGATGAAACTGGTCCGGTTATGCATCAATTTTTCAATGCCTTTTTGAATCAGTGCTTCTGTTAGTGTATCAATTGAACTGGTGGCTTCATCCATCACAAAGATTTCAGGGTCTGCCAACACAGCGCGCGTAAGGCTGATTAGTTGTTTTTGACCTACCGAGAGTAAATTGCCGCCTTCGCCAACATCCTGTTGATAGGCATTAGGGAATTTCACGATGAAATCATGTGCCCCGGTTTGTTGTGCCGCTGCCATAATTTGTTCATCGCTTGCCAGCAGATTACCATAGCGAAGATTTTCAATAATGGTGCCTGAAAAAAGATGTGGCGTTTGCGGTACCATACCAATTTTTGATTGCAATCCATGCTGACTGATACTGGTATAGTCCTTGTCACCGATTACGATTCGTCCACTTTTGGGCTCATAAAAACGGCACAGTAAATTGACAATGGTTGATTTACCGCCGCCAGTGGAGCCTACCAGGGCGATGGTTTCACCACGCTTCACTTCCAGATTGAAATCTTTGAGTACGTGTTCATCACCCTCATAACAGAAAGAAACATTCTCAAAGATAATGTCACCCTGAATGGTTTGTGGATTTTCTGCGTTTGGCTGATCCACAATATCAGCTTTTGAATCTACCAGGGAGAAAATTCGTTCAGCGGATGCAACCGCATGCTGCATTTCTGCAAAAACCCGCGCGAGATCACTGATCGGCCACATCATGAAAGTAATATAGGTGATAAAGGCCTGAATGCCACCAATGGTCATACCGCCAATGCTTGCCTGATAGCCACCATACCAGATGATTCCCCCCAAACCAACGGCTGTGATCAATTGAACCGTTGGGAGAAATAATGCGCTAAGCCAGGCAGCGCGATATCCGGAGCGGAACATGCTTGTGGAAAGCAATTTGAATTCACTTGTATTTTCTTCCTCTCTAACCAGGGCTTTTATGACTCTCACGCCAGTAATGTTTTCATTGTAGGAGGCGGTAATTTTGGAATTCAATTTACGTACATTACGGAATTCTTTCAAGATACGCATACGAAATTGAATGCCGATATATGTAAGCAATGGCAGCAGGATGAAAATGAATAAGGCTAGTTTCCAGTTGATGATGATCATGAAGACCATCGAGGATAGAATATTAAAGGTGGCCCAGGTAACATCCAGCAAGCCCCAGGTCATCAATTCTGCGACGCGGTCAGAATCGGATGTAACACGAGAGATGATCCAACCCACAGGCGTTTTACTGAAATATGACAATGAGAGTTCTTGCAAATGATTAAACATCATCTTGCGCAAATCATAACGAATACGCTCGCCGAGAATACCTGTTAGATAGATAAAGGCAAAGATGCTCAAGGCCTGTGCAATAATCAGGGATCCGTAAATGGTAATCAGATGAATTAATTGTTGTTTATCGTTGACAAGGATAGCTGTATCAACGATTAATTTACTGATGTAAGTGAAAACAGCTTCCAGGCCGGATACAATTGTGATAGCCAGTAAAAAGCCAATTACCCATTTCTTATGCGGTTTCATTAATCCGGCAAGTCGAAGCAGGATGTTTGTGTTCACCTGAGTGGTGAATTCTTCTTCTTCAAAGTAAGTATCAACTGCCATTAGAGATTTCCTCTGATAATTGCAATTCCAGTTCTGTCTGCATCTGGTAAATTTCCTGATAGATTTCTGATTCAGCCAGCAACTTTTGATGATTGCCGTGATGTAGGATTTTTCCATTTTCCATAATCAAAATCTGATCTGCGTTCATAATGCTTTGAATACGGTGAGCAATAATAAATGTGGTGCGGTTTTGCATTAAATTTTGCAGCGCATCACGAATAATGGCCTCAGTGTCCAGATCAACAGATGCAGTAGAGTCATCCAATATGAGAATACTTGGATTTTTTAACAAAGTTCTGGCGATTGCTACTCTTTGTTTTTGCCCACCGGAGAGGGTTACACCGCGTTCACCAACGAGGGTGTCATATCCCTTCGGAAAACTTAGAATCACATCATGAATTGCTGCGGCTTTGGCAGCATCATAAATTTCCTCTTCCGTAATTTCCCGGGTGATGCCGTACGTGATATTGTTTCTGATCGTCATGGAAAATAAAAAAGGTTCTTGTTCTACAATGCCGATGTTTTGGCGCAAATAGCGTCTAGGAATGAGGGTGATATCCTGATCATCCAATAAGATGGTACCTGAGGTCGCATCATAAAACCTTGGCAAAAGGTTCACCAATGTGGTTTTCCCTGAACCGGTTAAGCCAAGAAGGGCAATGCTTTGACCGGATTGACAAATGAAATTTACATGATCAAGGGCATTTTTCCCGGATTCATATTCAAAGACGACATCTTTGAATTCAATTTTGCCTTCTGGTCTTTCAAGTGGTAATATTTCACCTTCATCAAGATCTTCTTCGCTCTGTTTGACAATCTCCATCACACGATCGAAAGAGACAAAGCCGGTTGAGATTTGAATGATGATACGTCCAAGATTGCGCATAGGAAAAATGATCCATACAATCATGCCAGAGACAGCCAAATAGGTGCCCACACTGATGGTACCGTCCATGGCCATTAACGCGCCGATATAATAGCTTGTCAATAGTTGAATCGCACATAAGATATCGGTGATTGGCCAGAAAAGAGATTCAATGGTCAATAATTTCTTTCCGCGCACAAATTTTTCCCAATTGTCGCGGTTGAATTTCTCCATCTCAAAATCCTGCCGGGCAAAAGCCTTTACTACCCTTACACCACTCAGGTTTTCCTGCAATGTAGTGGAAAGTACGGCTTCTTGTTCCTGATAGGATTCGTAAGCATCAGAAATGCGCTTGAAAAACTTCATTGAGATAAACATGATGACTGGCACGATTGCCACTGAGATGAGGGCTAATTTTACATTTAAAGTCAGCAATGCAACAAAATTGACCACAAACAAGAGCACAATACGGCCAAAATCAATGGCCTGATTCTGGTAAAATCTGCGCAAGGCATCTACATCAGATGTTACTCTTTGAATGAGTTCACCGGTTTGCGTTTTGTCATGGTATGAAAAATGTAAACGCTGTAAATGATCAAACAAATAGTCGCGCAATCGTTTGATTGAGCTTTCTGTGGTACTGGCAGCTAATGCACCAGCTAGGAAGGAAAAACCGCCCTGAAAGACAGCCAGAAGGACGAAACTACCAGCGATCAAGGGTAATGAGATCAGTGGATTCTTGTCAATAAAATATTGATCGACGAAGTTTTTTAATAATAGATACGTGGCTGTTTTGGATAAAGCGGCAAAACCTAGACTAAGTGTTGCGATGCTATAGCGCATTTGATAACCGGTTATTAAGCGCCATAAGCCAACCAATCGGTTTTTACTGATGGCGTTTTTCATATCATAGGGAGCATTTTTCAAAGCTTGCATACATTTCTTCCAAATTGCTGGTTAAATATTGTGTGTTTTAATGACAACATCATTTGAATGTCTATTCTTTTTATGCAACCTAATTATAAACGCGTTATTCTGATTTCAGTATTGGCCATTAGACCAGTGTATAATTGGCTGGAAGTACAAAATATATACATTATCAGCGGCATATTGTGAAATCTGACAACGGTAATCTCATTAATATTATGGAATCTGTATTGAGATTATTTTTTTTGCAGCAAGGCTGGTCTGCACTGTTTGATGGACGGATATGCCTTGAAGAATCATGGTGATAATATTTCATCTGAATGCCTGAATTAATCTGCAGCTTTTTTTCTATACTATAATGAGGATCAAAAGTATTTTTACTTGTAATTTGTGGTGAGTAATGGCAAGAGAAAATGAATTAAAAATGAGCTTTTTATCTCATCTGGATGATTTGCGAAAACATCTGTTTAAAGCCATTGTTGGCATTGCAGCTTTTTCGATGGTGAGTTTTATTATTGCAGAGCCAGTATTGGAAATTATTTCCAAACCCATTGGCGGTCTGCAGAATTTACAATCGATTGGGGTAACCGAAAATTTCACCATTATTATGAAGGTTAGTTTCCTCAGTGGATTCATATTTTCGTTTCCGTATACATTGTTTCAGATATTGGGTTTTATGTTTCCGGCTTTAAAAACAAAAGAAAAGCGAATGTTTCTGCTTTTTTTTCCGCTTGGCATCATTTTTTTTGTAGGTGGTGTTTTGTTTGCTTATTATGTGATGTTGCCTGCAGCGATTCCATTTCTTGTTGGACAATTATCTTCAGTGCAAACCATTCCCCATCTGGAAGATTATTTTAGTTTTACGTTGAGCCTGATCTTTTGGTTGGGTGTTAGTTTTGAATCACCTTTGCTAATATTAGTATTGGCAAAATTGAAGATTGTAAATGCAAAAATGTTGTTAAAAAATTGGAGAATCGCTATTGTAGTGATCGCAATTCTTGCAGCAGTAATCACACCTACAGGGGATCCAATCAATATGGGGTTATTTATGGCCCCACTGATTTTGCTATATTTGATCAGTATTCTTTTTGCTGCACTCGTTTGATTTTTTGCGGAGGGAAACATATGGAAGTAAATGGAAAACATTTTCAGACAGTATGGATGGAAAATGGCATTGTAAAAATGATCAATCAACCATTATTACCGCATCAATTTGAGATTGTTTCATATTCAACCTGTGCTGATACAGCCAATGCGATTACCACCATGGTTGTGCGCGGAGCAGGTGCAATTGGTGCCACAGCGGGGTTTGCTATGGCCCAGGCAGTTCGCGAGGCTACGCTATCGGCTGATTTTCGATCTAAATTATTGAAAATGCGGGAGATCATTATCCAAACCCGGCCTACGGCTCAGAATTTGTTTTATGCTGTGAATCGGGTTTTTCGGGCAGTTGAAGAATTGCCTCCTGAAAAAGCCATCCTGGTTGCAGATCAGGTCGCGCAGGAAATCGCCAAAGAAGATGCGCTAGATGGAGAAAATATTGGAAAAATTGGAGCTGAATTAATTTCCGATGGTATGAGAATCATGACCCACTGTAACGCAGGATGGTTGGGTTTTGTGGATTGGGGGTCTGCCTTGTCACCAATCTATGCTGCCAGCCGGCAGGGAAAGAAACTCTTTGTATGGGTGGATGAGACGCGTCCACGCTTGCAGGGAGCCAGGTTAACCTCCTGGGAATTAATAAATGAAAAAATCCCGCATGCGATCATCGCAGATAATGCCGCCGGATATTTTATGCAAAAAGGCGAAGTGGATATGATGATTGTTGGCGCAGATCGCGTGGCTTTGAATGGGGATGTGGCAAATAAAATTGGTACCTTCGAAAAGGCTTTACTGGCGAATTATTTCAGAATCCCGTTTTATGTGGCCATACCACCATCAACCATTGATAAAGATTGTCCTGATGGCGCAGCCATACCCATTGAAGAAAGAAGTAATGATGAAGTACTGTATGGTTATGGTATTTCAGATGATGGTATAACAGGCAGAATTCGATTGGCACCTGCACAAGCTGCTGCCAGGAATCCTGCATTTGATATTACACCCGCGGCTTTAATCAGCGGGTTTATAACCCCAACTGGCATAGTAACACCGGATCAGATAAAAGATGTTATTTGATCGGTGACTTCAAGGAGATTATCGTTTTATGAATGCAGTAAAAGAGTTAAGTAATTTTGGCCAAAGCATCTGGTTTGATTATATTCAACGCAATATGCTCGATTCTGGTGAATTAACCCGTTTGATAGACGTAGATGGCGTATCTGGTGTTACATCCAATCCATCGATTTTTCAGGCAGCCATCACGGGGGGTGATGAGTATCTGGTAGATATTCAAAAATCAGCCGCGGAAGGTAAATCTGTGATGGAAGCATATGAATCATTGGCGATTGCTGATATTCAGAAAGCCTGTGATATTATGCGTCCAGTTTTTGATGCCGCAGCAGGTAATGATGGCTACGTCAGTATGGAAGTATCACCATACCTGGCAAATGAAACCGAAGCCACCATAGAAGAAGCACGTCGATTGTATAAGACTATAAATCGTAAAAACGTGATGATTAAGGTACCCGCTACAGCAGCAGGCATCCCAGCAGTAGAGACATTAATATCTGAAGGTATCAATATTAATGTTACTTTGTTGTTCAGTGTGGAAATGTACCGCCAGGTGATGGAAGCATATTTAGCTGGGTTGGAAAAACGTTCGCAATATGGTGATTTATCGCATGGCAGTGTTTCAGTGGCGAGTTTCTTTGTCAGTCGTGTAGATACATTAGCAGATGAGTTGTTAGAAAAAACAATCGCTGTAGAAACCAATGCTGAAAGGAAACAAGCCATGCAGGCATGTCTGGGTAGTGCCGCAGTAGCGAATGCACGCCTGGCATATCGGGCTTATGAGGAAGTATTCTCATCCGAACGATTCAAAAAGCTGGCAGCTTATGGTGCTCGCAAACAGCGTGTTTTATGGGCCAGTACTGGTACCAAGAATCCGGCTTATTCTGATGTGAAATATATTCAGGAATTAATTGCCCCCGAATCTGTCAACACTGTTCCACCAACTGCGCTGGAAGCTTTCCGTGACCAAGGTATTGTCAAAAATGCATTGGCTATACCAGCCGATGATGCACAAATCCTGGCAAATCTGAAAGCCTGCGGCGTAGATATTGCGCAAGTCACTGAACAATTATTGGATGAAGGGGTTACAAAATTTTCTCAGGCGTTCGATAAATTGCTTAACGCTGTTGAAGAAAAAATGAAAGCAGCTTAATCTTCGAGGAACACCATGACAAAACTCTATTACGGAAGTGTTATTTCGGATGGATTACGCATTCAGTACTATATGACGGGTGAAGAGAAACCGCCGATATTATTGGTTCATGGATTAACGGATAATGGTTTTTGTTGGAATCGTATTCCAATTCATTTGATGCGTAATTACAATGTAGTCGTAATGGATACACGTGGGCATGGGTTTTCCGGATGCGGTAATGAACCCTTTGATTTACATGATGAAGCTGGTGATATGGCGGCGATTATCAAGGAATTGGGTTTAGTGAAACCGGTCATTTTGGGGCATTCAAGAGGGGCCAGTATCGCTGGTACTGCGGCAGCGGATTATCCGAATTTGTTTTCTGCCTGTGTTTTGATTGATCCACCCTGGGATGGAAATTTTGCCACACAGGATCAGGCTGATTTGGATGCTGTGGCTGATGAATGGCGAAAATCCACTGCCAAGCTGAAATCCGTGAAGCACGATGATCTGGTCCGTTTAGGAAAACGTGCCAATCCTTCCTGGGATGAATCGGAGTTCTTTCAATGGGCCCAGGCAAAACGTCAGGTACAGGATAATGCCTTTCTTGGGTTAACCACCGCAATTGGTTCCTGGCAGGAATTGGTACCGAAGATTAAATGCCCAGGACTATTGATGACCGGAGACCAGCAAAAAGGTGCTTTATTAAAAGCCGATACTGCTGAAGAAATGAAAGCATATTGGAAAAATTTGGAAACAGCGCATTTTTCGGATGCGGGCCATAGTATTCATCGAGAGAGTTATCGGGATTTCTTGAGTGTGTTGGACCCATTCCTCAAACGTATTCGCCGTGCAATGATGTAATCAAATTATTGAGGATCTTAGATTGCACAGGGCGTACATTGGTATGCCCTGTTTTTATTTTAAAATGCAGCAAATGTATGCTACTCAGCAGGGGAGGCTTGCAGACAGCGGATCAATGCTTGCTGTGTACCTGATGGAGGAAGCATGAAAGAAGCAATAACCGGAATGGGTGGCGCAGCTTGTTCAATGGCGACTGGTAGTACTTTGACCTGATCATTGATTACGGAAGACAGCGTATAGCCAACCGAATGTTGTGTGTCGTTGATCTGTTCAATGACAGATTGCGGGCTGACGGCCAGATAGGCGTCTACAGGTAATTGGGGCACAAAGCCATATTGTGTTTTAAATAATCCTGCCATATCCGAACCATTTTCAAATCCCCATATGGTCAAAGGTGTATCACTGTCGGGTATACCAATAGCCTGGGGATTCACCATTTCGGTGTTGAAAATTTCTTGCAACTCATGTATCTGTAAACCGTTCAGGGATATATCCTGGCTGGCAATGATTTTTATTTCCAGTTCATCAACTAGATAGGTGTTTTCTACATTGGGTACAGCGAACTGCACTGTAAAGATCAAATCTACGGATTCTTGAATCCAATCCAGACTGTTTTTTTCCAAGAGCAGAATATCATAATCCGCATCCTGATTGGCACATACCGCAATTGGATCTTTTAAATAGGCTAATGTTGGGGATAAACCAATTTTGATGATCTGAGGAGGCGTGCTTGTAGTATTTTCAGCAATGTCTGGTGAACAGGCTGAAAAAGAAAAAATCATTATGAAAAGAAATAAAATAATACGTTTATGCAGCATAGGCTATAAAAATGATTATACTGCCTACAATAGCACAATAGGCACTAAAGTAAAGCAAGGAATATTTTTGTAAAAATTTCATCAGAATCGCAATAGAGAAATAACCCACAATCGTAGATGTAATAAAACCGGCAGCCAATAAAGGTAAAAAGGACATTATGTTCTGAACTGCGAATAAATCGGAAAAGCTCAAAATTCCTGCACCCAATAAAACCGGAATGGAAAGGAGAAATGAAAAACGTCCAGCTTCCTGGCTTTTCAAACCCACCAGTAGGCCGGCAAAAATGGTGGCACCGGAGCGCGATATACCAGGGAATAAGGCAAAAGCCTGAAATAAACCAATCACCAACACCAGTTTCCATGTCAATTGCATGATAAGAAATTTCCCGGGTTTGAGGTGTTCAGCGAAGAATAATAACACCGCTGTTATCAACAACAAAATCCCGGTAATCAATGGGGATTCAAAAATTGATTGTATGTGGGGTTTTAATGTCAATCCAACCACAACAGCCGGCAATGTTGCCAGAATAATATACCACCCAAAGCGAAAATCCTCGCGGTTGCTTTCAGCTGGTTTGAACACTGATTGTATCCAGGCTTTGGATATAGAAATTACATCATTTTTGAAAAAAATAAATACCGCCAATAAGGTGCCCAATTGAATTAATACGTTGAACAAAAAATCAGTTTCAGACTGAACGTCCCATTTGAAGAGATATGGAAAGAGCACTAAATGAGCTGAACTAGATATCGGCAGAAATTCAGTAATGCCCTGCACGATGCCTAGAATGATGGCTTGAATAATTGTCATAATGTTATTTACCTTTATAAGTTTCCAAAAATTCATTGGCAAATTGCTGAAAACGATTATCCAGAATTGCCAGTCGGGATTGTTTCATTAATGTTATTAAAAATTGTAAATTATGGATTGAGATTAATGTGGATGAGAGTGATTCTTTAGCTGTGATGAGGTGACGCAAGTATGCACGTGTAAAATTCTGACAGGTATAGCATTCGCAGACATCATCGATAGGGTTTGCATCTCGTGCAAATTGGTTGTTTTTTAAGTTGATCCGGCCAGTGGGTATCATGGCATTATGATGGCGAGCCAGACGGGTAGGCAGTACACAATCGAACATATCTACACCGCGTAATACCCCATGAATTAAATCTTCGGGAGATCCAACGCCCATCAGATAGCGAGGTTTATTTTGAGGAAGGACTTCGTTGACAACCTCCAACATAGCGTTCATTTCTTCTTTGGTTTCACCAACCGATAAACCGCCAATCCCATAACCGGGGAAGTCCATATTGACAATAGTTTTTGCTGATTGTTCACGTAAATCGGGAAAAACACCCCCTTGCACAATGCCGAACAATGCCTGGTCACTTCGTTTTTTGGCGTTCAAACATCGTTCTGCCCAACGATGCGTACGTTGCATCGCTTTTTGATTATAAGCTTTGTCATAGGGCGGGGCACATTCATCAAATGCCATAATGATATCTGCCCCTAAATCTTCCTGCACGGCGATAGATTTTTCCGGGGTCAATTCATGTGAGGAACCATCAATATGACTTTTAAAGAGGACACCATTCTCACAAATTTTTCGGGTATCGGATAAGGAAAACACTTGAAATCCACCGGAATCTGTCAGGATGGGTTTATTCCAGTTCATGAATTGATGCAAGCCACCTAGCTCAGCCACAATATCTGAGCCGGGGCGTAAATACAAGTGATAGGTATTGGAAAGAATTATTTGTGCACCTAGATCGTGCAGATGATGCGGCGTAAGTGTTTTTACGGTTGCCTGGGTACCGACCGGCATAAACATGGGTGTTTCAATATTCCCATGCGGCGTTGTGAATGTTCCGGCGCGGGCTTTTCCTTCTTGATGAGTGCATGTGTATTTAAAAAAGTCAGTCATAGGCTCCAAATCTTATTCATATGGTCAGGCGGCTAATTATCCCCTGAATTGCAGAATTCGTCCAGCCAGCGCCTATAAACCCCAGATAAAATGCAAACCTAGCATGACAGCAACAAAAAGAATAATGAAGAATGGGGTGCCCAGGCGCAGGAATTCTTTAACGCTAATATTGCCAGTTCGCGTGACAATCAGATTTACTGGATGGCTGAAAGGCATCAAAAATACAAATGAACACCCTAAAGCAGCTGCCATTCCCAAACTGCGCGGATCCAGATTAGCCGCCTGGGCAATTGAGATTGTAATCGGAATACTGATAATACCTGCCACCTGACCACCGATAATTTGGGTAAACAACATCGAGAGTAAAAGCACCGCCCCAGCCAATAGCCAGGGAGTATCCACGAAACGCATTAAGTGAATCTGATTTACTAATGTTTCAGCTAAACCAGTCTCTTTAATTGCCAATCCCAGCGGCCAGAGTCCGGCGACCAGGAAAACGGTTTGCCAATCTACCACTTGATATATTTTTGTTTTATCAATACAGCCATTCAATATGAGTAACCCAGCCCCACTGAGAATTGCCAGATGTACAGGGATGATGTTAAAGGCTGCGATAACAATGGTGATGATCGCTATCAGGAAAGCTTGCAACCATTTCCCAGGACGCTGAATGGTGTTGGGATCCATTTGTGTCACTCGCCAGCCTGTTTGTTGTTGAAAAGCCGTTAACCCAGCATAATCACCGAAGCACAGAAAAGTATCCCCTTCAAGTGGTGCCATCTGCAGAATTTGTTCATTGAAGATTTGTTCCTGCCGTGTCAGGGCTAATGGGATGAGTTCGTTTTCCTGCATAACAGGGATATCGCTGCACAGCGGAAACTTATCGTGATGCATATGTGCAGGAACACTCACTTCATGGAATGAATAAATCCCATTTAGATAGGGTTGAATATCAAAACGATCCTTTTTGATGGAGAGGTGTTGATCATCACAAAAGGATTGTATGTTTTGTCCAATGCTAATTAATTGGTCGGATTCAGCAATAACTGCTGGTCCTTTGAGGAGATTGAGTACTCGCCGATTTCGCACGATTCCTAAAACCTGAGTATCTGGGGGAAAAGTACCGCGGATTTCTGACAAGGACTTCCCAATAGTGGGTGATGCAGGCAGAACATCCAGCAGGTATATTTGATCCGTCAGATTGTAATGGGACAATAAACGCTGAATATATGATTTCTCTTTGTTGTATGGAAGCTTATCAATAAACTGGCGGCGATTAATTTGATTTACAACGATAAGGTAAAGTAAACCCAGGAAAATAACAGGGATACCAATAGGAAAGAAGTCAATGATGGTGAACGGTGCGTATCCAGCTTGCTCTAGTGCACTGCTGACAATCAAATTGGATGTTGTCAACAAAGTGCTCATACCGCCCAAAATAGTACCGTACGCTAATGGAATCATTAAACGGCGAATGGGAACCTGCGCTTTCCCGGCCAGGGTAATGATGGCTGGTAGCAATACACCCACTACGGCAACATTGTTCATGAACAGGGATAGTGCGGCGGCAGCCAGCGTAGTAGCAATGATTAATCGAGTATTCGATGTACCGCTAAAGCGGTATAATTGAGTGCCGACCCAGTAGGCAGCACCGGTATAATGTAAAGAAGCTGATAGAATATAAATACCAATGATGGTGATCACTACTGAACTACTGAACCCAGAAAATACTGCATTGACTGGTAGTAATTGAAAAATGCCAATTGCGGATAATGTAAGAATAGCCACAATATCAGGGCGAAGGATTTCAAAAATCAGTAAAATAGCAACTACAACGGTAATAGTGAGTGTAATCCAAGCATTCTGTGTCATGTAATTCATTATACCGTCATCTGAGGATGTAAAAAACGCTATCTTCTCTTGTAAAGAAAATTCACAGGCGATATACTAACTCTCTATGGAAACAGAAAACGAATTATATTCAACCTGGCTGGAAATTGATCTGGATGCGATAAAGAATAATATTCAGCGTCTCCAGGAAATCACTAAAACAGGTGTGATGGCTGTTGTGAAAGCCAATGGTTATGGTCATGGCATGGTGGAAGTTGCTCGAACCGCGCAGGATGCTGGTGCGATGTGGTGCGGTGTTTCACGTATTGAGGAAGCAAAAACTTTGCGCCGTGCAGGTATCACCTGCAGAATCATGATTTTAGGGTATACACCACCAAAGCGGGTTCCAGAAGCAGTAGCTGAAAATATCAGTTTGACAGTATATACGCCTGAACTGGCAACGGCATACGCACAGGAAGCAGAAAAATATGGTTTCCGTTTACATGTACATGCCAAATTCGATACCGGCATGGGAAGGTTAGGTTTCTTCCCTGATGAAGGGGTAGCATTTGCCAAATGGCTGCATGAACATCCCGGACTTGAATTGGAGGGTATCTTTACTCATTTTGCCAAAGCCGATGAACCGAACCAACCAACAACCGATCAGCAGGTTGATCGTTTTGAATCCCTCATTCAACAATTGGCAGCTCTGGATATTCGTCCCCCATGGATTCATGCCTGTAATTCAGCTGGTGCGATCAATTATCCGCGGGCAAGGTACGACCTTGTACGGGCAGGAATTGCCATTTATGGGTTGAACCCTTCAATGGAAAGCCCTTTACCCGCTGGATTTAAACCAGCCCTCTCTATGAAAGCGCGTTTAATTTCGATTAAGGATTATCCCAGTGGTCATGGGATAAGTTATGGACATATTTATCACACCAGCAAACCAGAACGCATAGGTGTTGTACCGATCGGTTATGCAGATGGTTATCGACGCTTACCCGGAAATTATGCCTTGTTGCACGGTAAAAAGGTGCCCATTGTAGGACGAGTTTGTATGGATCAGAGCATGTTGATGTTAGACGATGTGCCCGAAGCAACCGTTGGGGATGTGGTAACGCTGATTGGGACACAGAATGGAAATCAAATTACCATTGATGATTTGGCAGCTGATTGGGGTACGATCAATTATGAGGTAGTCACAAATCTGGCAACTCGTGTGCCCAGAATATATTCTGGTGGAAATGGTTTGCCGGAGATAGATGTATGATGTGTGCTTTATTAGAAAAAACCTGGCAAATTGCTAACCCAATCCCTGCTTCTGTATCCGAAGAATTATCTGCGTATTCACCTGTTTTACGACAATTGTTGTTTAATCGCAATATCTTTACTGCCGATGAAGCAACAAAATTTATCAATCCAGATTTTCCATCACCTGATCCTTTTCAGCTAATTGATATGGATAAAGCTGTTGAGCGCATATTAACTGCCATTCGGGAGCAGCAAAAAATTGCAGTTTATGGTGATTACGATGCTGATGGCGTGACGGCAACTGTTTTATTGACAGAGGCATTATTAGAGATTGGTGCGCAGGCCATGCCATATATACCAAATCGTTTTGATGAAGGTTATGGTCTTAACATTGAAGCTCTGGATATGCTGGCAAAAAAAGGCATCGAATTAGTCATTACCGTTGATTGTGGCATTCGTTCGATTCATGAAGCTGAACATGCAAAAAAAATCAATCTGGATATGATTATCACGGATCATCATGACCCGGGTGATACTTTACCGCCGGCATATGCAAATATTTGTCCTAAGCGTATCGCTGATCCATATCCGGAGAAAATGCTCTCAGGTGTGGGTATTGCTTATAAATTAACGGAAGCATTAGTACAACAGACTGGCTTATATGTGGAAGTTTCGCAATGGTTGGATCTGGTTGCTCTGGGAACTGTGGCAGATATCGTTCCACTGACAGGTGAGAATAGAAAATTCGTTGCCCTGGGTGTGCAGGAAATACATAAAGGCAAACGGATCGGGTTAAGAGCATTATGCGGTGCAGCAGGTTTACAAAATCTGCAAGCAATCAGTGCGCGGGATATCGGGTTTATGATCGCTCCGCGAATAAATGCCGCTGGGCGTTTGGAAAGCGCCTCTCTGGCAATGGATTTGCTCTTGTGTGATGAAGTAGATCGGGCAGCTGAATTGGCTCAGCATCTGGATGATTTAAATCGGCAACGTCAATCTTTAACACGGCAAATTCAGGAAACCGCAGAAACCCTGGCGGTGGAAGAACAAAATGAACATTTTATGTTTGCGGTCAGTGAAACGTTTAATATGGGGATTGTTGGGCTGGCAGCCTCGCGATTGGTAGATACGCATTATCGTCCGGCGGTGGTTGGTGCGATAGGTGAGGAATTTACGCGGGCATCTTGCCGCAGCATCCCAGAATTGCATATTACTTGGGTATTGGATCAGGTTGCAGATTTACTCGTACAACATGGCGGTCATGCCATGGCAGCAGGTTTTACTGTTCGTAATGATCAGGTTTCAGAACTCTATCAAAAAATGAGCCAAATTATAAGTGATGAATTACGAGAGCAAACCTTAAAGCCTTTACTTTCTGCTGATATGGAGATTCAATTATCCGAGTTGCATCCATCCATTCTGGATGATATTGCAAAACTTGAACCTTGTGGTCAGCAAAATCCACCGGTGTATTTTGTTTCCAGAAATTTGATCGTACGAAATTATCGGATTATTGGGAGGGATCGCAGCCATCTGAAATTAACGGTATCTGATGGCAAGATCACATATGATGTGATTGCTTTTGGCAAAGGGGAGTGGGCACAGAGCATGCCGGAGAAAATTGACCTGTTATATGCTTTTGAGCGGAACTCATATAATGGTCGCACATCGCTGCAATTACAGGCGCGAGATATAAAACCTGCACAAGAAAGCTAATTATTCAACAAATCGATATTTTATCAATGTCCAGATGGCTTTAAAGGCATCTGAAACTTTAATCTTTTTCCCTTGAGTGTAGTCACGCGGCTTAAAGTAGATTGGTACTTCTTTGATCTTTATTTTTCTTTTAATTAATTTTGCAGTAAATTCAGGTTCAAATTCAAAACCACGTGCATGCAGTACCATATCATCTGCCAATTCTTTGCGGAATAATTTATAGCATGTTTCCATGTCCGTCAATCGCGAGAAGTAGAGAATATTGGTTATCATCGTTAGAATGCGGTTTGCTAATTTGTTCCAGAATAGAAAATCGTTTTTACGCTGTTTGGAAAACCGAGTCCCATAAACGACCTGAGTTGTCGGGTCATCCTGAAATGGCTTCAAAAGGACAGCATAATCATTTGGATCGTATTCCAGATCAGCATCCTGAATAACAACCAGATCACCTGTTGCATTGTGTATACCCGTGATAACAGCAGATCCTTTTCCTTCATTTTTCAATTGAAGAATGACACGAATTTGAGGATCAGATTCATATTGCTTTAAAATCTCTCGGGTACCATCTGAGGATCCATCGTCAACAATCATGATTTCGTCAATTAAATTCGTCTTTTTGACCCAATCGACAACTTCTACAATGGTCTCTTGTTCATTAAATACTGGAATTACAGCGGTTAATTTCATACAAGTGATTATATGGTAGCGTTTGCAATCTTGCAAGGAATATCAGTAATTCATATCACATGCTATAATTTACCTAGCTCAAAATACCATTTATATCGCTGAGGGATATGATATGCTCAAAAAACCGCCAATTACACAGGCTCAAGCCAGAGAAGCTGCTGACGAATTCATTCCGGCTCCTATACAATCCATTGATGATACAGGTTTATCTGCTTTATGGTTACAGGATCATATTCTCAAGGTGATGTATTTTCAAGGATATATGACAGGATTCCGTGTTGCGGAAGAGATATCTCTGCCTTTTACCAATGTAGTTGATCAATTGTTGGAAGTACTAAAGCGGGAAAAGCTTCTAGAAGTGCGTTCATCCACTATGGGGCTGGGTGAAGGCTCCTATCAATATGGTATCACCGGTGCAGGGATTGCACGAGCACGCGAGGCTTTGGAACGCAGCCAATATTCAGGTCCTGTGCCAGTTCCGATTCAGGCATATACAGAGGCTTGTCACAAGCAAAGCCGACGGAAGATGTTGGTTACCCCAAGAACCATGCGTAAAGTACTTTCGTCTATGGTCGTAACTGAAAAGGTTTATCATCAGGTTGGTCCGGCGATTAATTCAGGATCCTCAATATTCCTGTATGGCCCTCCAGGTAATGGGAAAACCAGTATTGCCAGAGCGATCGGAAATTTGATTTTGAGCCAAACGATGTATATCCCCTATGCAATACATGTGGCTGGACAGGTTATTAAACTTTATGATTCAGTTAATCACACCCTGGCACATGAAGAAAACGTCACATCTCACGGTACTGGCAGTTTACGCAGTGGACAGACACGTGATCCCCGTTGGGTTAAAATTCACCGACCGTTTATTATGGTGGGCGGTGAGTTAACTTTAGCTGGTCTTGATCTGGTTTTTGATGATGTACATAAATATTATGAGGCCCCTTTCCAGGTTAAAGCAAATGGCGGCATTCTGTTGATTGATGACTTTGGCAGACAACAAGTGCGCCCACGTGATTTATTGAATCGCTGGATTGTGCCATTGGAAAATCGCATTGATTATTTAGCGATGCATACAGGACGCAAAATTGAAGTATCGTTTGATGTGTTGATCATTTTTTCCACAAATCTCCCACCAAAAGAATTGGTGGATGAGGCATTTTTACGACGCTTGCGCCATAAAATTGAAATCGGTGATCCATCTTTTGATCAATATAGGGAAATATTTAAGCGAGTCGCTGTTTCTAAAGGCATACCATATGATGACAAGGCCTTAGCCTATTTGTTGCAGGAGTATTATATTAAACCGAAACGCCGCTTACGTGCATCGCATCCACGGGATATTTGTGATCAGATCATTGATATCTCTCGTTATCTTTCTGCAGAGCCAATTATGAGTAAGGAACTTCTGGATCGAGCGGCTCTGGCCTATTTTGTTGAGCTATGATTCATTTTCCTACTCCTTGCATATTCGCTCACCGAGGTGCATCTGCGGATGCTCCTGAAAACACCCTGCCAGCTTTTGAACTGGCTGTTCAACAGGGTGCTCATGCGATTGAGCTGGATGCAAAACTTTCCAAGGATGGCAAAATTGTGGTGATACATGATCGTACCCTTATGCGAACAACAAATGGTAACGGACATGTGCACAAAATTGATTTTGCAGCTTTAAGAACGCTAGATGCCGGGAGCTGGTTTTCTTCAAAATACGAAAATGTAAGAATCCCGTTATTGGAAGAAGTACTTGAAACGATTGGTAGAAAAATTATTGTAAATATTGAAGTGACAAATTACCGTAGCCCCTGGGATAGTTTACCTGAAAAAATCGCTGAATTAGTAAAACGAATGAAAATGACGCAGCATGTCATGTTTTCGTCTTTCTTGCCCAAAAACCTGAGAAAATTAAATTCGTATCTGCCAGGCACACCGATTGCATTGTTAACCGAACCCCACATTTACGGAATCACTCAGTGGACAGGGATTGCCAGGAGAACTTCACCAGAAATCCAACATCCTTATCTGACTGATGTAAATCAGGATGTGATTGAAAAAGCACATGAACGGGGTATTCGTTTACATACCTGGACTGTGAACAAAGAAAAAGATATGAAACGTTTATATCAATGGGGTGTGGATGGAATTTTTACAGATCATCCCGCCATGGCAATATCACTACTGAGTGGCAACAATGCAGACAATGGGGACGTATGAAGAAAACTAGTTTGTTCACCATTACAACAATAATCACATTAATCAGCCTATTGCTATCTCCAGCAGCAACAGTTTTTGCTGGTCAGCAGCAATATCAACTGGATCATCAGCAGCAAGCCAAAGCGATATTGGCGAAGATGACTCCTGAAGAAAAAATCGGTCAATTATTTATGGTTTCATTTAATGGACAAAATGTAAGTGATACAACGCAGATTGCACAATTGATTCAGGATTATTATATTGGTGGGGTTGTATTAAGCCGCATCAATGATAATTTTACAAGCGCTGATACGTTAATTAACGATGCCTATGAAATGAATCGTTCACTGCAACAGCTTAAATGGGATGCTACGTTAGAGACAACGAGTGATTCTTCGAGCGGAGAAATGTTTTCACCCCAATATGTACCTTTATTCATTGGCATCTCTGAAGAAGGTGATGGATTTCCCAATGATCAATTGCTAAGTGGCGTAACAGAATTGCCAAATCTAATGACAATTGGGGCCACCTGGGATGCTGAAAATGCCAGAAATGTTGGTCAGGTTATGGGGAGTGAGTTAAATGCGATGGGATTCAATTTGATATTGGGTCCGTCAATGGATGTGCTTGATATTGTCCATACGGATGTTTCCAAAAACTTAGGGTCACGCACTTTTAGTGGCGATCCGTATTGGACAGGTGAACTTGGTAAGGCATATATCGAAGGATTGCATGAGGGTAGTGGAAACCAATTAGCGGTCATAGCCAAGCATTTTCCGGGAAGCGGTGGTGCCAATCGACCTCCGTCAGATGAAGTTTCAACCGTTCGTAAAATACTGGAACAGTTAAAACAAATCGAATTGGCCCCGTTTTTTAAAGTGACAGATACCAGCTCATCTTTGGTAGGTATCGCTGATGGACTTTTGGTATCCAATATTCGATACCAGGGTTTTCAGGGAAATATTCGAGAAACGACCAAGCCGGTAAGTTTTGATCAGGCTGCATTAGAGCAATTATTTAGTCTGGAACCACTCACCACCTGGCGCAGTTCGGGGGGGATTATGGTTAGCGACAACCTGAATAGTGACGCCATTCGGCGATTCTATGATCCAACTGGACAAACCTTTGATGGTCGACAAATTATCCGGAACGCATTTTTAGCTGGCAATGATTTGTTATATGTCAGCCAGATAAAGAGTGTTAGTGATCCTGATTCATTTACCACCTTATCGACAACGTTGGATTCTTTTGCAAAAAAATATAGAGAGGATTCTGCTTTTGCAGAACGCGTTGATTTTTCTGTTGAAAAAATTATAAAATTAAAACTGGAAATGTATGGCAATTTTTTCCTGAGCACTATTTTAACAAACAATAACAATTTAGATATCGTTGGTAATTCTGATGATATTACTTTTGAAATTACCCAACAAGCAGCTACATTGATTAGTCCTGATATTGTTGAACTTAATGATGTGTTACCTGAAGTTCCTGGCCGCTATGAAAATGTTGTGTTTATTAGTGAAACGTACACACAGTTTCAATGCAGTCAGTGTGAAAGCAGCGAAGTGTTTGCAATTGATGCGTTTAAGAATGCTGTGCTACGTCTGTATGGCCCGACGGCTAGTGGGCAAATCCTGAGTCATAAACTAAAATCATACTCATTTCAGAGCTTGACCACATATTTGGATCGGGTTAATCAAGAGCAAGAAGATCCGATTGAAATTGAAGATGATATAAAAGCAGCTCACTGGATTGTCTTTTCTGTAGTAAATGTAGATCCGGACCATGCTGTTGGTGAGGCGTTACAGCGATTCCTGGCTGAAAAGCCGGATTTAATTCGTGACAAGAACATTATTGTATTCTCATTTACTGCGCCATATTTTTTGGATGCTACTGAACTTTCAAAAATTACGGCATTTTACTCGCTATATGGTAAATCAAATGCAGCTGTTGAAATTGCTGCACGACTATTGTTTAAGGAAATTGTTCCATCCGGGTCATCGCCAATTTCCATACCGGGTACCGGTTATGATTTAATTGAAATTACATCTCCTGATCCGCTTCAGATCATTCCATTATTCTTGCTTCAGAATGACCAGGAATTTGGAGTGGAAGAAATTGTTACACAAGATCCTGTGTCCCTGAATCCAGGTGAGATTATTGCAATTAAAACCGGTGTTATTGTTGATCAAAATCAGAACCCGGTTCCGGATAGTACGCTAGTTGAATTTCAAATCAGCAACGGAATTGATTCTATTAATACACAAGCAATCGATGCATATACAAAAAGTGGTGTTGCGCAAATATCATATCAGATTCAAGCTCCAGGATTAACCGAAATCAAGGCAATTTGTGAGCCTGCTCTCGCTTCACAAATTATTGTCTTAGATATTGGCGGTGAAAACGGTGCAGAAATTACAACCATTTTGCCAACATTTGCACCAACAAACTCATTGTTTCCTGTAGCAACATCCGCTTTAGTAACACCCCCAACGGATGTCCCACCCCCGGCACCAAATTGGGAACGGAAAGTTTTTCAGTGGGTATTGTATATGTTTGTGCTCTGGGGATTGTCTATTCTCTTTATGGTTTATTTTCAGCGCAATGCTTCTTATATTTGGGGTACACGCATTGGGTTGACCATGCTTATCGGTGGATTATCCACTTATTTTGGTTGGTTGGTTTTCTATGTAGGCAGACTTCCGGAAGGTCAGCGACCATCAGTTTGGATTGCATTGTTGATTCTATTAATTGGTATGGGGGCAGGTTTGGGAATCGGATTCGGCTGGCGCTATTATTTGGATCATCGTACTGCACCAGATGCAGATGAGGTTATTGTAAAAGTTGAATAAGTAATCCCAACATTGACACAAAGATCGCTGAACTAAAAAGTGCCTTTTCCAACGTACCGGGAAGGTATTTTTTTATTGGTTCAACCGTATATCGATTGCGATTGGTTGGCTGACGGCTGCCAAATAAAGCCTGTCGGAATTCCTTTATGCTTTGTGGGCGATCAAAGGGATGAATACCCATTGCCCAGAATATCGCCTTTTCAGTTTTCAAACTGATATTCGGGTTAATTTCCCGAACCGGAATTAATGATTCAGGATCAAGAAAGCGCTCCCTTGCATCAGCGGGTGGGTAATTGGTTAATAAATGATATAAGGTAGCGCCAAAAGCGTAAATATCTGAGGGGACACCCGTGTGGCCGCTATCTCCACCATATTGTTCCAACGGTGTATACAGCGCGGTTCCCTGGCCTTGTAAAATTGTGATGGTAATTTCACCAGGCGCTAATACTTTCACCAAACCAAAGTCAACCAATTTGAGAACGCCATTTGGTGTGGATTTCAGGTTGCTGGGTTTTACATCTCGATGAAGGATGGGTGGATCCTGATCATGCAGAAATTCAAGTGCATCACATAATTGAGTTGCCCAATCCAATACGACAGATTCCTGCAAAAACGTTTCAGCTTGTCGTTTTTCCACCATGATGGTTCGCAAATCTTTTCCGGGGATAAAATCCATAACCAGATAATCTCTGGCTTCAATGGAAAAGAAATCAGATACTTTCGGTAAATTTGGATGGTCGAGGCGTGCCAGCACAGTAGCTTCGCGAAAGAATTGCTCACGCGATTCTTGAATCAGATTCGGCGAAAGTTTAAGGTCATATTCCACTTCCTTAAGGGCACATTGCCTGCCTTTAAGTCTTAAATCATCAGCGAGGTAAATACTCCCCATACCACCTTGTCCAATAATTCGTATGGTTTGATATCTTCCTCGTAATATTTCCCCAGCTTTCAATGGTACTGGCATCATAAATCCTTTGCTGCTACTCCCCCTATTTCTATTATGAACAGTATCGGGTGGAGTATAATAATTATGTTATTCATTATATTGTAAAGTGCGAAATAATTATAGGTCTATTCAGATCCATTATCAGGAGGGCAGATTGGACAATTCAGTGATAGATTTTCCAGTTATTATTGGTCAAAGTGGCCCGTTAAATGGACAGCGCTGGGTAATTGAAGATGAGGTGCTTATCGGTCGCGATCCGACATGTGATATTGTAATTGCTGATCGTCAGGTTTCCCGTTTTCATACCCGAATTACATTTACTGACGATGGTACATTGATGGAAGATATGGGCAGTAAAAACGGAACCTATTTAAATGGTGATGTGATTAATGCCAATGTATACTTGCAGGATGGAGATGCAATTCAGATTGCATTAGTACAGAGTCTTGTATATCTTAGCTCTGATGCCACGGTACCGATGGAAGGGGAAGGCATTCCATCAGGATCAGCTACCCGCAGGATATTTTTAGATAAGCGCTCAAAACGAGTATGGATGGGCCAGAAGGAAGTTCTTCCACCGCTTTCTGCTCCACAATTTCGATTATTAAGTACGATTTATGATCAACAAGGTAAAGTAATATCGCGACATGATTTAATTCAGGCCATATGGGGGAGCGGGGCTGAAGATGGTGTATCTGAACAGGCTTTTGATGCCCTTGTACGCCGCCTCAGAGAACGCTTGAGCGAAAACGAACATGAGTATCCGTATATTATTACTGTGCGTGGACACGGCCTCAGGTTGGATAATCCCTTTTCTTAAAAAAAGAAAGGGTGGCAATCAGCCACCCATTTGTTTTTTCATCGAAGTTTTCAATACCAATTTATTAAGTTGCTTAATTTTTTCTAATTCTTCTGATTGTTGTCCACTGCTTTCTGCCTGAGTGATGACATTGCTAAGCATATTGGTCATGTTTTCATTTACATCATCAATGTTTTCTTCCAGAAACGCAGATTGTTCTTCTTCAGTCGGCAATGCCAATAACTGTTCAATGATCTCTACCTCTTTTGAAGGTGGATTCAGGCTTTGTAAAATCTCAACAATCTGATTCAATTTTGCAAGCCGATCTGATTGCTGGTTTTCGGTTGCATCCTGAATTTCAACTTTGAGTACTTCAACAAATAATTGGTCAATTCCTTGCAAGGATTGCATCAATTCCTGTTTCAGGTCAGCAGCCTCGAGAATACGGTTAAGCAATTCTTTGCTGTGCTGCATCTGCTGTTCCATTGATTTATCAATAGCTGCAGTCATGACAAGTAATCTATCGCGCAAACTTTCAAGGGATACTTTGTCTTCACCCTCGGTATTTTCTACTTTTTCACTGAGAATTTGGAAGAATAAGTAATCCAATGCCGGGCGAATGGAACTGACAATGGCATTCAATTGCATATCAGTAGAGTTTGCAATGACGAAATCGAGTAATTTTTCACGGGTGAGGTCTGTTTTGCTTAGTTCCTGCAGTTCAACAATTGTTTTTTGAATGGTCTCTGATTGTTGTTTCAGAACTTTTCCGATTTCTGTCTTTTCTGTGAGTGCATTCTGAATACTAACTAGATTATTAGTGGTTTGCTCATCACCCTGACCAGCAGACATCTGGATAATTTGGGTGAGCATACCAAAGAATTCCTCATTGATCAGTTCATTGTTTTCTTTAATCAGCTCATCATAATTTCCATCAGTTATTTCAAGGAAGCTTTTCAAAAGCTCAAACCTTTTTTCCTGAGCTTCGCGCATTTCCTTGGTGATACCATCTGCTTCCAGAATTTGATCGACCATACTTTGAAAACTAAACATGGTTTGTGGCTGGAAAAGATATGCTTTCCGTTGTTCAGCCGGCAGATGATCCACAACTTGCTTAATTAATGGGCCAAATACCTTTTCTTGTTCATGCAACGGGACTCCTGCTTCAGCAGGGAAATAGGTTAGTAAAAGTTCTTTTTCCTGGTCATGATAGACAACAGGAAGGTTCAATGGTCCCTGAAAACCACATTGTGGGCATTGAACCACATTTGCACCACCGCTAAGCAAAATTTGTTTTAATTGCGGTTGTTTGCTGACATCAAATAATTGATTGATTTCGGCAACAATCGGTTGCCTACAGCGGGGACAGCTTACACTTGTTTGAGCCATATCACTACCTTTTTTTATTTATATTAATTAGAAAATGAAATTATACCATTGCTTGTGATGAGAAACAAAAATAAACTATGCAGGCAACTCAGTTGAACGGGGTAATGAAAAGCAAATCTTTGCCCCTTTTCCTGCTTCAGGATCTGCCCACATTTTACCATTATGGGATTCAATAATGGATTTTGATAGGAACAAACCCAAACCGGCTCCTTTTGTCATTTTTGCCATATCTGGGGCGCGGTAAAATCGATCAAAAATGTGTGGCAAATCATCAGGCGCAATCCCGGGACCTTCATCACTAACACAAATAATAACCTGATCTTGTAATGCGCGACTACGTACAATTATTTGTCCGCCAGGAGAATACTTAATTGCATTTGAAACCAGATTTGATAAAACCTGTGAAATCCTTTTTTCATCGACATAGACTAATGGATATTCATCAGGGAATTCCATGCTTATTTGATGTTTAGTGGTTTGTGTTTGTTGGCGTTCTACGGTTCGCCTGACTAGATCTGGCAAAAAGACATCTTCAGGGTTGATACGTAAACCACCAGCCTGCAGGCGAGAGGCGTCTAATAGGTTTTCAATCATCTCAGCCAATCGATCAGATTCATCCTCAATAACGGAGAGCGCATCATCAACGACTTCGCGATCCCACGAGGCATCCTCACGGCGCAAGGTGCTCACATAGCCTTTAATCAGGGCTACAGGGGTTTTCAATTCATGGCTGACAACAGAGATAAACGTGCTCTTTAATTCTTCCGCCTGACGGAAACGGGTAATATCACGGATGGTTGTGATGATATTTGTTAATATTCCATCATCCCCAACCAATGGCGCGTATGTGATACCAACCGGCAGGGCGGGTCTGTTTTGGGTACAAATCAGATCGCCTTCAATGTATAGGTGAGCGTGTGCAGTCAATGGCCAGCCACCGGCTACTGCTTTTTCAAGGGTCAATCCTTGGGGTGGGGAAGCCCATTTGATAATTTCATCATGAGATTTTAATTGAATCTTTTCGGAAGGAATATCTAATAATCTTGCGAAGGCGCCATTGCAACGTTCGATGGTCAGGTCATTGGCAAGGATGAGAATGCCATCTGCGGCAGAATCCAACAGGGCGGTCATGCGTAATTTTTCGCGATTGATTTGTCGATATAGTTGCGCATTTTGAACAGCAATAGCAGCCTGGTTGGCAAAATTACTGAGCAATTTCTGATCATTTAAAGAAAAGGCATTAGGATAATTACGGAATATATACGTAACGCCTACCAATTTATCGCGTGTGATCAATGGTAAACCCACGCTGGCAAGTTGGCTTTGATCAAAATTATTAAAGAATTCATTCAATTGTGCATAAATTGAATGAATTTCTTCTTCTATTACATCTCCGCTATTGCTCGAGATATTATGCAATTGATATTCAATACCTGAAAGCACTTCAGGATCAAGGCCATGGGAGGCTCTAATTTTCCATTGGCCGCTTTCACTACGTAAAGCAATAAAACCTGCTAACCCGCTGAGTACTTCGATAGAGATTCGTAATATTCGACCCAGGAGTTTATCAAGATCCAACTCCTGAGTTAATGCACGTGAAATCTCTAATAAATAGTCTCGCTGCCAGACGCGATAATCAGGTAATAGGGGTCCTAACATTCTTTTTCCGCAATTCCAATGACTTTATCAAGAATTTCTATACCTTCATCAATCTCTGCTTTTGTGATGCACAAAGGTGGTGAGATACGTATAACGTTTTTAGCACAACCCAAGGTCAGTATACCATGTTCAAAAGCCAGGTCGACAATACGATCACGTAGTATTTCGTGAGGTTCTTTGCTGTCACGGTCCTTCACAAATTCAATACCAAGCATTAATCCAATTCCGCGTACTTCACCGATGGAAGGATGTTTTTCCTCAAGTTGATGCAACAATTGCTTGGCATAGCTACCGACCTCAGTTGCGTTTTGCATGAATTCATTTTCAATCAGTTCAATAGTTGCCAGTGCAGCGGCACATGCGATTGGATTTCCACCGTATGTATTACCGTGTGAACCCTTAGGAAGGGTGAATACACTTTCGCGGGCAATCATAGCACCCAGTGGTACGCCAGAAGCAATACCTTTGGCAGAAGTAACAATATCAGGTTCTACACCGAAATTCTCAATTGACCACCATTTACCGGTACGGCCCATACCCGCCTGTACTTCATCGACAATCAATAAGATTCCATGTTGATCGCACAATTTCCGTAGGGCGGGGAAAAATGAAGCTTCGGGAACGATATACCCGCCTTCTCCCTGAATCGGTTCGAGTAGAATACCGGCGACTTCATTTGGAGTAACCAGTTTTGCAAATACTTGTTCTTTTATATAGCGTATTACAGTTTCCCCATAGGGTTCCCCAGGCAGACTGTGTAATAGTGGGCGATATTCATTTGGAAATGGTACATGTTGAACGCCATTCATCAACGGAAAAAATTTTTCATGATACATGCTTTTGCTGGCTGTAAAGGTGACTGCCCCCATTGTGCGGCCGTGGAAACCGCCCAGAAACCCAATAAATTGGCTGCGGCCTGTGGCATGACGGGCAAGTTTTATAGCTGCTTCTACACTTTCTGTACCGGAATTGGTTAAGAAAGAAATGGCTCTTTCTTTGAATGGTGCAATTTCATCTAATTTTTTAGCAAGTTCAACCCATATTGGATGATAGAAATCTGACGAAATGTGAATGAATTTTTCAGCTTGTTCTTGAATGGCTTTTACAACCTTGGGGTGACTGTGCCCGGTAGACGTAACTGCAATTCCAGCCGCTAAATCCAGAAATCGATTTCCATCAACATCCCAGACCTCACTACCTTTACCATGATCCATAACAAATGGATATCCTCTGGGATAAGAAGGTGAAACGAATATTTCATCTTGTTCTACAATTTTTTTAGCGTTCTGGCCTGGCAATTTTACTGGCTTCATACATCCTCCTGGTTATGGTGATCTCTTCAATTATGTGAAATGACTACAATGTGTTTCACAATTGTATCAGAGAGTGATAGGATGGTAATATTGCAAAAATCATTTATTTTCATGTTTTTGTGCAGTAATTATTGATTCAATGGTTGATTCTAGAAATTTCCATCGAAGTCGTGTTTGTGAGAAGGAAAGTCAATATTTCCATTTAATAGTAGATGAATCGTTAAGTTGCTTTTCGTTGACGAGATGTACAATCCCTGTTAAGATTTGTGTATATGCCAAAACGGAACAATTTGCTCTACAGAATGCTTCACCCCGACTTACGTTGGTTTATGCCAGGCATTGGTATAAAACGATGGATTGGGGTGATTTTAATTGGTACGACCTTTATTGGATTTGGATTTGCTGTTGTTATTTTGGACATCTATCGGAAAGCACCGGAAGTTTGGTGGGGGGCAGTTTTAGCTTATTTATCTTTACGGTTTTTGGATCGAGTGGTGCGCGCGTTGATTTTTGGTGGTATTGGCATTGGTTTGGTTCTATTTGGTGTATGGGGATTAAATAAAGCGCTTTTGCGTCCTTTTGTGCAGCCAGGGCGGCCGATTCTTGATGCGGTCAGTGCGTACCGTCGTAAGGAACGTGGCCCGCGAATTGTCGTATTGGGCGGTGGCACAGGGCTTTCGGCAATGCTGCGGGGTTTAAAAACTTTTACACATAATTTAACAGCAATTGTCACTGTGGCTGATGATGGGGGGTCATCCGGAGAGTTACGCCGTAATATGGGTATTCTGCCACCTGGTGATATCCGCAACTGTTTGGCTGCTTTATCTGATGATGAAGCGATGCTTACCCAACTATTCCAATATCGATTTTCAACTGGTACAGGCTTAGATGGCCATACTTTAGGGAATTTGCTGATTACAGCCCTGACTGATTTAACAGGTAGCTTTGAAAAAGCTGTTACAGAATCAGGACGCGTATTAGCGGTGAAAGGTCGGGTTATTCCGGCAACATTACATGATGTAAAATTGATTGCCGATGTACGGATTCCGTTTAAATCACGCATCCGCCAAATCCGTGGTGAAAGTAATATTCCCGAAGCAGCTGGAGAAGTGAGACATGTTCGTTTGGAACCGGATAATCCGCAGGCATTTCCACCAGCCATTCAGGCAATACTATCAGCGGACCTGATCATCGTTGGTCCGGGCAGCTTGTATACCAGCTTATTACCCAACTTGCTTGTGCCGGATATTGCAGATGCAATTCGCTCATCCCGTGGGTTGAAATTCTTTGTATGTAATGTGGCAACACAACCAGGCGAGACTGATGGGTATTCATGTGATGACCATGTATTGACGATTTACAAGCATTTGAATTCTGAGATATTTGATGTGATAATATCAAATAATAATTTTGAAGGCCAGCTTCCGGAGGGTGTCGATTGGGTTAGGACACAAGGGGCAGATGAATCATCATTTTTGTTATATTTGTCCAACTTAATTGATGAGGAAAAGCCCTGGAGACATCACTCATCTAGACTGGCACAAGTGATCATTGATTTGTATAATGAAAGAACGGGTCCACTCATTAATAAGGATGAAGTTTAAAATTTTCAGCCCTATCCTGAAATATTGAAATTCAGGTAAAAGACAGGGTTGTTAGGAGGATTTTGTATGACAGTCAAAGTAGGTATCAATGGTTTTGGCCGCATTGGCCGGCAAGTATTAAAGGCAATCAACGAACGCGTAGGCGATCAGTTGGAAGTTGTCGCAGTTAATGATTTGTTTGATACACCCACCAATGCACATCTTTTTAAATATGATTCTAACTTCGGTATTTATCCGGGGGAAGTCTCAGTTGACGGAAATGATCTGGTTGTAGATGGAAAACATATCAAAATTAGCTCAGAGCGAGACCCCCGTAATTTACGTTGGGCAGACCTGGGTGTTGAGATTGTTATTGATGGAACCGGTGTATTTCGTGATAAAAACCCTGATCCAAAATCAGGCAAAGCTGGCGCAGTTGCACATATCGAAAATGGTGGCGCAAAGAAAGTTATTATTACCGCTCCTGCCAAAAATGAAGATATTACTGTTGTTTTGGGCGTAAATGATGATAAATATGATAATGCAAAACATCATGTTGTCTCCAATGCTTCCTGCACAACCAACTGTTTAGCCCCTGCAGCAAAAATCATCCATGATATGTACACCATCAAACATGGTATGATGACCACAATTCACTCTTATACCAATGATCAGCGGATTTTGGATGTTGCTCACTCCGATATGCGCCGCGCTCGCGCTGCCGCATTGAATATCATCCCTACGACCACTGGTGCTGCAAAAGCATTAGCATTGGTTATGCCAGAGATGAAAGGTAAATTTGACGGTTTCTCACTGCGCGTTCCCACACCGACTGTATCCATCGTGGATTTCGTCGTTGAATTGGAAAAGCCTGCAACCGTTGATGCTATCAATGCTGCATTCAAAGAAGCAGCCGATGGTAAATTGAAAGGCATTCTTGGCTTCACAATGGAACCATTGGTCTCCATGGACTTCAAGGGTGACAGCCGCTCTTCCATTGTTGATGGTTTATCCACCATGGTTATGGAAGGTACAATGGCCAAAATTGTTACCTGGTATGATAACGAATGGGGTTATTCCTGCCGTACTGCTGATTTAGCAGCTAAAATGGCAAAAATGCTCTAATCCTAGACGTAAATGGAACTACAATGCGTAATCACTCTGGTCAAGTAGATAGAGGGGTTACGCATTCATTTCATAAGAGGGTATTATGTTTCAGAAAAAAACAGTTCGCGATGTTGATGTAAAACAAAAGAAAGTTCTTGTTCGGGTCGATTTCAATGTACCAATTAAAGACGGTCAGGTGAAAGATGATACCCGTATTAAAGCAGCTTTACCAACCATCCAGTACCTACTGGAAAATCAGGCTGCAGTCATTTTGTGTTCTCACCTTGGTCGTCCTAAGGGTACACCAGAGGAACAATATTCTTTGCGCCCTGTAGCTGCCTACTTGGGCGATTTATTGAAAAAAGATGTTCAATTTGCAGATGATTGCATTGGTGCTCAGGCGACAGAAAAGGCATTTGCTTTAAAAGCAGGCGAGATTTTAGTTTTGGAAAACACCCGTTTCCATGCTGGTGAAACCAAAAACGATTTGGATATGGCCAAAAAATTAGCTTCGTTGGCTGATGTATTTATCAATGATGCTTTCGGTACGGCTCATCGGGCGCATGCCTCCAATGCTGGTGTAACCGAATATTTGCCTGCAGCAGCCGGTTTCTTGCTGGAAAAAGAAATCCAATATCTGGGTCAGGCTGTTGCTGAGCCAGAACGTCCGTTCATAGCTATTTTGGGCGGCGCAAAAATTAGTGACAAAATTGGTGTCATTCAAAATTTACTGAGTAAAGCCGATGCGATCCTGATTGGTGGCGGTATGGCCAATACATTCTTAAAAGCCCAGGGTTTTGATATGGCCGATTCACTGGTTGAGGAAGAATCTGTAGCATTGGCAAAAGATCTGATGGCACAAGATGCTGACAAAATCAAATTACCTGTAGATATGGTCCTGGCCGATCAGTTTGATGCTGGAGCAAAAAGCCAGACTTTACCTGCCGGGAATGTACCTGCTGGGTGGCGCATGCTGGATATTGGCCCAGATACGGTTAAAAGTTACGCTGCTCTTTTGAAAGATGCAAAAACTGTGGTTTGGAATGGGCCGATGGGTGTGTTTGAATTTGCAGCCTTTGCCAAAGGTACCTTTGGTGTGGCAACCGCAATCGCTGAAAGCAGTGCTGTCAGTATTATTGGCGGCGGTGAGTCTGTGGCGGCAGTTAATCAATCCGGGTTGGCGGATAAGATTACCCATATCTCAACGGGGGGCGGTGCTTCCCTGGAAATGCTGGAAGGCAAAATGCTGCCAGGCGTGGCTGCCTTACAGGACAAGTAGATGGTTTGCTTGTGATATTGGATAAGATGGCTACTCGTTGATTAACTGGACAAATTGCACGCCATCAAGTACAATACACATCAATTATTTTTGTGTTCTTTAACGGAGGAAATTTTGGCAAACATCAAGTCTGCTATTAAGCGTAATAAACAGAATGAGAAAAAACGTCTGCGTAACCGCGTATATCGTGGTTCAGCCCGTACTTTTGTAGCAAAAGCTCGCGTCGCCATTGAAAGTGGTGAAAAAGAAGCTGCTGTTGAATCAACAATGCGAGCGATCAGAGCGCTCGATACTGCAGCCCAGAAAGGTATTTTGCACAAAAACAACGCCGCACGCAGAAAAAGCCGGTTAATGAAGAAAATCGCTGCCCTCTAATCCTTTCGATTAGTGGACAGTTTTTACCGGAAAGGCGTAGCAAATAGATTGTCTTGAGCGGGAGGTTACTCCCGCTTTTGCGTTTGGGGACTTCATGTGCCTGTGTTATAATCCGATCGGAAAATTAATATCTCTTTGTCAGGAATCAACCTATGTTTAAAAAAGATCAAGATTCGATTGTGTCGATTATTTATGAATACTGCCGGGAAAATGATTTGCCGGAGATTGATTTCCAATGGAAGGGTATTCCTTTCAGTGGTCATTGGGGTATTTCCACATCCTTCTTTCAGTTGGCTTCTACTGAAGCCAAAACCGGGAAAAAAGTTATTGTACCTCAGCGAGCACAGGAACATGCTGAGGCAGTGGCAAAAAAAATTGGAACATTTCCCGGATTTGAACAATTTGAAGCAGTACGCGGATATTTGAATTGTTACTTCTCAACCACTGAATATGTTGGTCGGGTTATTGATACAGTCCTTGAAGAAGGAAAGCTGTTTGGACATGGTGAAGATAAAAATCAACGCGTTATGGTTGAGTATTCCCAACCCAATACCCATAAGGCTTTCCATGTTGGGCATTTGCGAAATGTAATATTAGGTTCCGCAGTTTGCAATATTTTGGATTTCGCAGGATATGATGTTATTCGATCCAATTACATTGGGGATATTGGGCTGCACGTTATTAAATGGATGTGGAATTATCTGAAACATCATAATGGCGAAGAGCCCACAGAAAATATCACACAATGGATGGGAAGCATTTACTCAGAAGCAGATCAATACTATTCCCATGATCCTGAAGTAGAGAAAGAAGTGCGAGCGTTGTTTTCTCGTTGGGATCAGCGGGATGAAGAAATTGTGGCACTTTGGAAAAAGACACGCGATTGGTCCATGAAAGGCTTCGATCAAGTCTATGAATTATTGGGCGTCAAGTTTGATCATGTTTACTATGAAAGTGAAGTGGAAGATTCCGGCAAGGATATTGTTGACACCCTGATTAAGAAAAAAATCGCCCGGGATGAACGTCCGGATGGGGCGGTGATCATTCCATTAGACGAACTTCTCGGCGAAAAAGAGAAATATCGTGTACTCGTAATTCTCCGCTCTGATGGTACGTCTTTGTACGCTACTAAAGATTTGCCTTTGGCAATTAATAAAATTGAAGAATACAAACTGGATAAATCCGTTTATGTCATTGATGTTCGGCAATCCCTATATATGCAGCAGATTTTCAAAACGCTGGAGTTAATGGGCTATGAATGGGCAAAGAATTTGTTCCATTTGGCCTATGAGATTGTCAATTTACCCGGCAATGTAACCATGTCCTCACGTGATGGCACGGTTGTCTTACTGGAAGATTTGATAGAGCAGGCAACATCGCAAGCCATGAATATTGTGGAAGAAAAAAATCCTGAATTATCTGCGGAAGAGAAAAGAAAAGTGGCACAGGCTGTTGCATTGGGCGGTATTCGTTATTCAATGTTGTCGCGGGATAATACGAAAATAGTTACTTTTGATTGGAAATCCGCGCTGGATATCAATGGTCAGGCAGCGCCTTATATTCAATATGCCTATGTGCGGGCAAATAGTATTTTACGCAAAACGGATGGTCAAATTCCAGCGGCAATACCGTTATCCTATGAATTAACGACTGAAGAAGTTGAATTAATTGATTGCATTACTCGATTCCCAATGGAAGTACAGCGAGCTGCAAATGATTATCATCCATTGTATCTTTCAACCCATGCTTATGAATTAGCCAGCTTGTTTAATTCATTTTACAGGAATTGTCCGGTACTGAAAGCAGAACCGGAAATCCGTGATTTGCGGTTACGCATTGTTGCCGCAACACGCCAGGCAATAGAGAATGCGCTTGCTGTTTTAGGGATTGAAGCACCGAACGTGATGTAAGCGTTCAAAAGGAATCTTATGTTTATTGATGAAGTAGAAATATATGTGCAATCCGGTACCGGCGGAAACGGTGCTATCCATTTCCGGCGTGAAAAATATGTACCACGCGGAGGTCCGGATGGTGGAGATGGTGGACGTGGTGGTGATGTGATCATTGAGGTAACGCATCACTTAAATACATTAAATCCATTTCATTTTAAGACCAAGTTTATCGCTGATAATGGCAAAAATGGCAGTAAACAAAAGAGCACTGGAAAATCTGCTTCTCCTTTGATTATAAAAGTTCCGCCAGGGACTCTTGTATATGAACAAGAGAGCAATCAAATATTGGGTGATCTAACTCAAGATGGTCAACAATTTGTGATCTGCAAGGGGGGCAGAGGTGGCAGAGGAAATCACCATTTTGCAACATCCAGAAATCAGGTACCGCATGTCGGTGAGAAGGGTGAACCCGGTGAGGAAAAATCTCTGCGTCTTGAATTGAAATTAATCGCTGATGTTGGTATTGTTGGTGTACCAAATGCTGGAAAATCCAGTTTTCTGGCCACAATATCCAATGCCAAACCAAAGATTGCGAATTACCCTTTTACTACATTGGAGCCAAATTTAGGTGTGGCAAATCTTGATATTGATCATCAATTGGTCGCTGCTGATATCCCTGGCCTGGTGGAGGGTGCTCATCAGGGTGTCGGTTTGGGAGATTCCTTCCTGCGACATATTCAGCGTACCAAAGTCATTATTCATATGCTTGATGGCTTATCAGAAGACCCTCTAGCCGATTTTTCACAGATTAACAGTGAATTAGCCCTCTTTGATGAGAAGCTGGCCTCAAAGACGCAAATAGTGGCTTTTAACAAAATGGATTTGCCGGATGTGCAGGAACGCTGGCCTGATATTAAATCTGCGATAGAAAAAAAGGGTTATGAAATACACCCGATTTCAACGGTTACCCATGAAGAAATTAAACCATTATTGTGGAAAATTATGGAATTGGTTCAGGCATATGTTGGTGAAGAGATTGCCGAAGAGATACCGGTTTACCGTCCGGAATCAGATCCGCGAGAATTTACAGTTGAGAAAGTAGAAGATGGGTGGCTTGTGCGTGGAAAATCAATTGAACGCGCGGCGGCAATGACGTATTGGGAGCATCATGCTTCTGTGCGGCGTTTTCAACGTATTATGGAAACCATCGGCGTTGATACTGCATTAGAATCTGCTGGGGCTAAATTTGGCGAAACCGTATTTGTTGGCGAATATGAGTTGGAGTATTGGGAATAAACATGCGCATTGGCATATTTGGCGGTACCTTTGATCCACCTCATCTCGGACACTTGATTTTGGCCAGTGAGGCACTAGAACAATTACAGTTAGATAAACTTTTATGGATGGTAACCGCTATCCCGCCACATAAAGCCATCAACGAAGTGCATAATCTTGAACAGCGATTATCACTAACGAAGATGGCGATTCGGGATGTACCGCAATTTGAACTGTCAACACTTGAGATTGATCGACCAGGCCCACATTATTCAGTAGATACGGTGGATATTGTAAAAGAAATGTACCCTGATGCTGAAATCTTTTTTTTGATGGGGCAGGATTCATTGCGAGATTTACCTTTATGGTATAAATCTGAATTGTTTCTTGAATTGTGTGATGGCTTGGGGGTCATGCGACGACCAGGTATTGAAACGATTGTCACTTCGCTTTTTGAGCAATATCAGGATATTGAAAAAAAGATACATTGGTTTAAAACACCTTTAGTGGATATTTCATCGAGTGATATCCGGGAGCGAATACAGGAAGGAAGAACGTATCGTTTTTTTCTGCCGGATGCTGAATTTGACCTGATCGAAGAAAAAAAATATTATCAATAAAAAAAAAGATGGCTGATATCAATAGCCATCTTTTTTTTAATTTTTATTCGTTTTTATTCCTCATCTTCCTTCTCGGGTTTGTCAGACTGAGAAGTTTCCTCAGTATTTTCCGCATCGTTGATGTTTTCGGGTAGTTCAACAGGGGCAATATCTGTTTGTACTGTTTTTACTTCCCTGTTACCAAATTGACTGATAAACACACCACCTAAGCCAATAAAAATAACGATGGGGTAAAAGAGGAAACCAATGCATGGAATCATACAGATCATAGCTGCGATTGTAGAAAGTGCTAATGTACCGATACCTGCTAAGATTGAGGGTTCCCATTTACCATTCATTGCATTGGCAATGCGTACACCAATTTCATAACCAACTGCCACCCAGCCATAGAACATGAGTGCACCCAGTGCAAATAATAATATTAAGCTGATAGGTGCCAATATTATTGTTATGGCCAGAATACCAAGTGCAATTGGAGCAACACTAACCGTTAACAATCCCAGTACACCAGATTTTACAGGCTCATTTACAATGGTATTGGCGGTTTTCTTTAGGTGTTTTGGAAAGAGCACACCTATGAGTAAGCCCATTGCTGCAACAGCAAGTACCATAAAGACTGTTGAGAATAAATCCTTAAGGAATTGAATACCGGGTGTTGTTGAAAATGGTATATCAGGCCTAACAAGAACGTCGGGCATGTCGGGTACATCAGGCATAATCGGCATGTCAGGCATGTCAGGCATGTCAGGCATGTCGGGCATATCGGGCATGTCAGGCATGTCAGGCATATCGGGCATATCAGGTACATCGGGTATGTCCGGAATACCATTGAAATTATCTGTAATCACGATTGCAGGGATATTTACAGAATCATTGAGCACAAAAATATGCTCACCAATAATTGTGGCATTATTAGATAATTCTAACAATGAGCCAACGACGACCAGATCACCATTAATTGTCGCTGTATCGCCTATTTCACAAGATCCACAAACACAAACCACATCGCCAGTGATATCCCCATCAACAAATGCATCGCCTCCAATTGTTGCAAGGCTGCCATATATTACAGCACCATCTTCAATGATGATTTTTCCGCCAATGATGATGATGTCTCCCTGATTAGTATCTCCGCTTCTTAGGGTATAGTCACCAACAATAATGCCGTCTGGTTGCGTTGTATTTTGTTGAACTGAGGCATATACCGTTGATGAGAAACCCAAACTTAATATGCAAAGTACGCTAATAAATAGAAAAATTTTATTGATAATCTTCATTTAGGATAACTCCTTTAATTGAATATTTCCAGAATGTTATTCCCCAAATGGATAACATTAGGATCAAACTGCAAGAAAGGAGTATCAACAGAATAATTGGAATAGCGGGCGGGAGATAGGACTGGATCGAATGGTAAAGCATATTTAATTTTGATATGCGCAATGCCAAAACAGAGCTGCTACGCAGGAAACTCATAATAAATCTTGCGGGTGAACCGCTGAGAATGGAAAGGCTCAAATACATCAGTAATGAAGTAAATGAACCAAAGATTAGGAAGTGAATGAATCTTTTTCCATTCAATTTTTGCTGAGTAGCTTTTTTGGCAAGGAAGGTTTGTTGCCAACGGGCAGTGAAGCCTTCCGGCGCATGTTTGACGGGGGCCTGGATAAGCATCTCTTCAACATGATTCCATTGTTCTTGGAGTTGGGAACAATCAGAGCATTGCCCAATATGATTATTAAGCAAAGAATTCTCCTCTGTTGAAAGAGGTTGGCTATCATCAAGGATCCATTGTTCAAAAGGCTGGTGACTCATTATTTTTCCTCCTTTTCTGATAGGAGTGGCTTTGCTCGTTTTCGGAAATGATTTGTGCTAGTTTTTTCCTAGAGCGATGTAACCTACTTTTTACTGCACTAATAGATAATTTTAAGGTTTGACTTATCTCCTTTTCTGAAAAATCGTACCAATAACGTAATACGATGGCTGCTTTATCCTCAGGATTAAGTTCATTCAGCATCAGATGCAAGTGACGTTCCTCTTCAGTCAGAAAATATGTTTTCTCCGGTGTGTCGATTTTGCCCGCCACATTCCCTTCAGGTAATAATTCGATGGAAAAGCTGGGCAATTTCCGCTTTCGTTGTTGATCAATGCAATAATGGGCTGCAATGGAAAGCAGCCAGGTTGCGAAAGAACGGTTTTGGTCGTATCGGTTAAGTGCTTGATAAGCTCTCCAGAATGTTTCTTGAGCTGCGTCTTCAGCCTCCTGTGCGTTTCCTAACATACGGTAACACAGGTTATACACAGGGTTCTGAAAGGTTTCAACTACTTCACCGAAAGCTTCTTCATCCCCTTGCAGGGCTAAAGTGAGCTGTTCTGCTTCAAGGTTAATCACAAAGTTCTCCTGAGTTTCTTTTTCATTTATATATACGATAAGAAAAGCAGAAGGTTGCAGGTTGTAATAATGACTTTTCGAGTTTGCTAATTCTGAATTTCAAAATAATATCCAACCGAAAAAATTTGAATTGGTTGGATAACATAACTGAATTATAAATCAGAGTTGCCAAATAAAGAGATGTTTTGTTGGGCAATCATGATGATGTCAACGGGAAACCCATTAAATCTTCAATTTCCTTGAGTAAATCCACCACATTATCCATGAAATCAACAATATCTTTATAATCCAAACCTAATTGCTGCATAGCAAAAGGTTCAAAATAATATTGCAAGCCATCAATGCCAATGCCAATGCCCAGGCAATTTACAATTACGTCAGATATATGTACTGCAGAAGTAATGATCGGGTTTTTTTCAGATCGGGAAGGCGTATGGTGATACCGAATGGTTTCCTGAAATGTGGTTGGAAACCCCCATATTTCAGCAATTTTTGAACCAATGATGGTATGGTTGATGCCAAATAAGGATTGTTCCACAAAAATGAAGTCCAGCGGTGAATCCTCTTCTTTGACTGTATCTACATTTTCTGCCTTGTGTTCTTGCCAGGCGACATCCATGGCGATCTTCCCGATATCACAAAGCAAACCACCAGTATATGCTTCTTCGGCCATTTTTTCATCGCGTTTGATCATTAATTCCCTGGCAATAATAGCCGTGTGTAATGAATGTTTCCAGAGAGAGCCGACTTCCATATCATATCCCGGAAGAGGTTGCATTAATACAGAGGATATGGAAGAGGTTAATAATAAACTCCAGATAATATGTTCTCCCAAATAAGTTACAGCCTGATGAATGGAATTAACCGGATTGCCAATGCCATAGTAAGCTGAATTTGCCCAGCGAAGGATCTTGATGGTTAATGCTTGATCTTGTGAAATGATATCAGATAGCTCTTTCATGTTGAACTCTGATTTCATCATCAATTGCATCGCTTGTTGGGGTATCTTGGGCAACGGGGGTATTTTTTCTATTTTCTTTGAGATTTCTCGTAGAACCTGTGTGTCGTCACTGAACATATCGCTTCCTTCGTATGTGTGCATTTATCATATATCTATTATGAGAAAAAAGAATCGGCTTGTAAAGAGCCGATTCGTGTATTTAACAGATTCGTTTGGTAAAAAACACATTAAAATACGATTTTTTCCTTTCCTGACAACTTATCCTGGATTTTTTCTACCACAACATCTAAATGTTGAGGTTTGTGAACGAAATCAAGATCAGCACTTTGGATCGTAAGTACCGGACACAAATCAAAATTTTGCATCCAATCTGCGTAGTAGGTATCAAGTAATTCGAGATAATCTGCTGATATTCCGGTCTCCATTGAACGCGCGCGCTGCTGAATTCTTTTCAATAAGATCGGTACAGGGGCTTGTAGGTAAACCAACAAGGCGGGTGCAGGAAGACGATTAATTACCAGATCAAATAATTGACGATAAGATTGATAATCCGTTTCACTAAGATTTCCCATATGATGTAAAGCACGCGCGAAAATATAGGCGTCTTCGTAAATACTGCGATCCAATATGGCGGATCGGGGATCTTCCCATAACTCAAGATATTGTTTTGCACGATGTCCAAGAAAGAAGACCTGTAGATGGAATGACCAGGTTTTCATATCTGCATAGAAATCAGATAAATACGGATTATCAACTACGGATTCAAAAGCAGTTCGCCAGCCCATGCGTTCACCAATCCGTTCTGTTAAAGATGTCTTTCCTGATCCGATATTACCAGCAACCAGAACAATTCTCTTTGCCATAGATGCTCCTCTACTCTTTGTTTCAGGTATTGTACCAAAGAACGTACTATTGAAGAAATAGGTATAAAGAAAATATTGTAAAAGCTAATGGGCAGCGTGTAGGCATATGGCGTGTTAAGTAGATTGGGTTTGCAGCCCGAATTTGCAATTGCAATCAGTTGCAGTATAATTAGCGCCTGAGGCATACGATGAACAATCCGGCAAGAACAGCATTTGGTTTATATGTTGATATTGAAAGCAATTTACATGAACTTGATGCACGTATCAAGTTGCCAGCCGCATTTGCTTTAATCGTGCTTATTGGAGCGTTGCCACAAGGAGCCTGGCCTGTACTCCTTTTTCTATTTATGACTATTCTAGGATTACAAATTGCTTCGGAAATTCCTTTTACGGTATTATATAGTCGTTCACTAATTGCGATTCCTTTCTTGTTGGCGGCATTGCCAATATTATTTACAACAGATGGAATCGTATTTGCTGAATTTGAATTCTTAAAAATGCCAATGACAATCTCAATTGCCGGTATTGAACGCTTTGTTCATATACTTCTAAAATCATGGTTTTCCGTACATATTGCCATATTATTAGCTGCGACAACCCAGATGATGGATTTATTGAACGCAATGCGTGTATACCGGGCACCTAAAATGATTGTGATGATTTTCCGCTTGATGTGGCGTTATTTATCCATAATGGTCAATAAAGCACAGCGCATGATGCGTGCCCGGGCAGCACGCAGTGTGAATATCAACGGTCATCACAAATCCAGGATAAATCATACGGTGTGGCAGGCCAAAGTCACTGGATCAATGGCAGGCAGTTTATTTGTGCAATCATTGGAACAAAGCGAAAGGGTATATTTTGCGATGCTCTCCCGAGGATTTGATGGTGAAATTCGACTAATGCCTCAACCAGAACTGGAAGTACGTCAAAAGGTGATTATTGTCTTTTGGATATTATTTTGTTTGTTCCTGTTGATGATTGGATACCTTTTTGGATAAAAAAATGAAACCTGAAGCAATCATTCATATCAATCATTTGAATTATCATTATCCGAATGGATATCAGGCTTTACGGGATATTTCCCTGACGATTAATGCTGGTGAAAAAATCGCCTTAATCGGGCAGAACGGTGCCGGTAAGTCAACATTATTACTGCATTTGAATGGGATATATGCAGGGCAGGGTGAGATCAATATCAATGGCTATGCACTGGTGAAATCGAATTTAAAAAAGATTCGTGCAAAAGTTGGACTGGTTTTTCAATCGCCGGATGATCAATTATTTTCACCTACCGTATTTGATGATATTGCTTACGGACCCATTTACATGGGATTATCTCCAATGGAGATTGAAAAACGAGTGGATCAGGCGCTGAAGGATGTGGAGATGCTGGGATTTTCTGAGCGAGTCACTTATCATCTCAGTATGGGGGAGAAGAAACGCATAGCAATTGCAACAGTATTAGCAATGCAGCCAGAAATTTTAGTCTTTGATGAGCCTACGGCAGGATTAGATCCTCGTGCTCGTCGTAAGTTAATCAGCCTGATTGAGACATTGCCTCAAACACTGATTGTTGCCACACATGATCTTGCATTTGCGCAAAAGAGTTTCACCAGGGTGGTTTTAATGAATCATGGACAAATCATGGCTGATGGTGATCCTTCGGAGTTGATTGAAAATAATCAATTATTAGCAGAAAATGGATTGTAGGATTTTACTGAATTCAGGGAGGACTGTTATGTGTAAAATTCAACAACAAATGCACGTTTGGGGTTTTGTGGATCTAGCACAACTGAGATACGATCTCCAATCTGATAGCTAAAATTACGAGCAAATTTCTGGATCACACAGCTCTTGGTATATTGTTGGTCGTGGAAAATATATGTGAACTTTACCGTTCCTCTGGAGCGGTAAAAGAAAATTTTGGCAATTTGACCTTCTACGATTTGCCCATTCTCAAATACATCACGAAATAGCCAGATACGCCAGAGAATCAACATAAAACCAACACCTGTACATCCAATGGTGAGATATAACAAATTACCCGATGTTGACTCAATTTTCCCTTGTGTAAAAATATATGCTATAAGAAAAACCAACGGAGCCAGCCAGGCCGTGAAGCAGATGTAATCTGTTAACAATACCTTGATGATGGATAATTCTTTTTTCATATTTGTGTTCCTCTGCTTAATTTGCTTCATCTCATTTGATTATTTCGTTCCTTCATTGTACTCGTTTCTGTGGGTAGGGATTAACCAAATTGCTTGATCTTTTCTGAAAATTGATGTGTTAAAGTTGAGAACTCCCCAGATTTCATAGGTGCTGGGGAGCTCTGCATGAGGGAGGGGAATAATTATCTATGATTAACTGTCTTGATTTATCTCAACAGGAACTTCACCATCTGTGATAGTATCTACCGGTTGTGTCGAATCAGATAGCATTGCCTGTGCAAATTTTGCAGACAAAGTGGCTATAAAATTGAATATCGTCAAAAATAAGGGTGTGATTAACAATCCGAGAATGCAAATTACAATCGCTTCTGGTAGGGTGTCTATCAGCCAGAAAGAATTAAACGCATGGCGATCGAAGGTAACGTTTACATGTGCTGGAAACCAGTTGTAATAAATCGGCGCTGATATCAAGCTGAATGCAATGCTGCCTAATGTAACAAGAACAACAAATGAGAATAATCCTATTGGGAATTTCATAAACAGAAAAAACAAGCCTTTCCAGGTAACAGGACTTTGCATTGTGGTTGTAAACTTCTGCCAGATGGTTTTTCCGGACAAATCCTGTTTTAACATAGGCGGAATATCAGCATTCAGCAGTAGATTGGCCAAGTACCGTTCAACCACCAGCAAACCGTACCATATGGCATAAACAAGTAGTAGTACCAGGAGGCCCACCCAAATAATTACTAAACCGATCCCTAACGATAATCCTGTCACCAGGAAGATGAAGTATGCCAGCCCCAAAGGAAATGCGAACGCAAGGTAGACGATGTTTAAATAAGTTTGTTTTTCTGTGATCACCTTGAAATATTTATTTAACCATTCCATAGTGAACTCCTCTTTTTTATATATATATTTTATTTCTTTACAACTGATATACGCTGGCAAGGAGTAGAAGTTGCGCGTTCATGTTAACTATATTGACAGGCAAAAAAAACCACCATATAATTATTTCGATAACTATCGAAATATAACGATGTATATAGGAGGTAAAATGAGCGATCAAGATCATTCCGAAGCATTATTAACTTTTTTCAAGGCGCTTGCGGACCAAAACCGTTTGCGCATTATTGGTATTCTTGCACAAGAAGCTCATACAGTGGAGGAGATCGCCAATATGTTAGAAGTTAGTGTTTCCACGACATCACATCATCTATCACGATTGGCAAAAGCAGGGCTGGTATCTGCTATTCCTGAAGGCCATTATTATCGTTATTCCTTGCATACAGACACATTGCAGGAAATGTCTCAGCGCATTTTGAGTAGTGAGGTATTGCCAAAGTTGCATCAACAATTATCTCCATTATCATACGAAGAAAAAGTATTGAAAACCTTCCTAAATGACCAGGGACAGATAACGGCTTTTCCAAAAGCTGAAAAGAAATTTTCAATCATTGTTCATCATGTATTTAAGGCATTTGAGAAAGGGAAAATTTATTCCGGGCAGGAAGTGGATGAAATTTTGTTAGGCTACAGTGATGATACTGCCAGTTTACGGCGGGCATTGATCGAGTATCGCTTGATGGATCGCTCAAAGGATGGCACACAATATTGGGTAATGGCTGATGCTGTATAAAGAAAACCACTGCCTGATACAAGGCAGTGGTTTTTTATGCATTCAAATTACTAATTCGCTGGCACTTCAAGTTGTAAACTGGCTTTAATGCTGCCAAATGATAGTCCTTCCTGCATACAATAATCTTTAACCGTAAAGAGGGGATTTGGCATGGGGTTTCCTAAAATACTTTTGATGGTTTCCTCAGAAACGCCCCAATCCAATACTTCACGAAAGGTAGTATTTCCTTTAATGATATAGTCTTCTGTTTCACTGTGTTCTTGTTCAGTAAGGATTGGTTCAACAGAAGCTCCTTCATCCTGTTTTTCTTGTTCGTTGGCCGGAATTGGCGCTGGAATTTCCTCATTGATTCCAAAGTCATCCAGGTTGACAGTATGAGATTCCAGATAAGTTATTCTTTCCACGCTGAGCTGAGCTTTTTCCAGCAAAATGGATACTGCAGATTGAGGAAGATATTCATCCATTGCATCAAAGGGTAGATTGTTGTAATATGCGGTAAAAAGTTGAACGGATGAGGTGCCAATTTCTTTACCGTTATCTGCTGCCTCCGTAAATATTTCTTCTAATTGATTCAACTGTATTATTGAAATGTCATCGTAAGATAAAGCAAAGGCGATTTTTAAATCTGATAAAGGTATATTGAACAGTGAACTTACTTCACCAAAGGTATATGATCCACGGATATCAGCCGGATTGTATTGCTCGATATAATTTTCAGATGAAAATCTTGCCGGTACTTTTGTTGACTTTGTTTGCCACCAGCCTAACCAGGTGCTGGCCATGATACCGCCAAAGATGAAAAATATAGTAATGCCAGCTAACCATTTTGATGGAATACGCATCTTATTTTCCTCCTACTTTCAAATCCACTGTTGCCGGGATAGGGCAACTTGCTTCAGATGTACATTCAAGGCAACTGATACATTGATGATTTCTAACCGTTTTTACAGTATCTACGGGAATATTCATTGGGCAATTTCGTGTACAGGCATTGCATTGAATGCAGGAGCTTTCCTGTCGCTTGATGGCAAACACCCGAAACAAATTTGTCAGGCCAAGCAATGCACCATAAGGACAGGCATATTTACACCATGGACGCTCTACGATCAGAGAAGATGTCAGGGTAACGCCCAAAATGATCAAGCCAGCGATGGCAACATCTCCAGTCCAGAAATTGAAAAGTGCGTAGTAAGGGTCAATATTAGCAAACATCAAAACGCCGCTGTAAGCAGTCATATATACCACCCAACCCAGTACGAGATAGCGCAAATAGCGCAGCCAACGATCAATACGGTGCGGAATGAAATGATTGTAGCGTCTCTTGAAAAGTCGTTTCCCCAATTTTCCAACCCATTCCTGAATGCTGCCCAATGGACATACCCAACCGCAAAAGACTGGTCCAAACAGGATTGAGAGAAATAATACCAGTACCATTAATACAAAAGAAGATTCATGAATTTTTTGTACCATTGTGCCAACAGTCAGGTATTGATACAAACTAACCACACCACCAAAGGGACATAAAGCATGTAATGAGGCGTTGGACAAAAAGGATATACCTCCACCACCCTCTGCGAGGATATGATTGATTGATATCAAGGCGATCAGACTAAAGAAGAAAATCTGAATCCATGGGCGGATTTTTATTTTCCGATTCGTTTTGTTTTTATCCATACTCACCACTCCAGGTTTTTATGATTGATCCAATCATAAATGTCAGATATGTAGAACCTGTGAAGATGGCATGCTGATCTGGTGAAAGGTTATGTCAGTACGTAAACAAAAAGCGCTCAGGTAATTCTGAGCGCTTATATCTTCAAATACTACTGATTAATTTACCGGAATGATTGATTCATAATCGGTTACGGAACCTCTATCCATGCAGCATTGAATAATTTTCAGTCCAACAGGATCTAATTCTTGTTTATTGAAATCATGCAGACAAGATTGGAAGAAATCATACAACATACCCGCACCAATATCATAGGTTTCATCACCGACTTCTGGCTGTGTGTTAACTTGCAGGAACCAACGGGCAACCTGTTGTCCCTCAACGTGCAGTTGATGCATGGCATAGCCCAGCAACGAACAGCGAGAAGGACGAATTTGATCCGGACGGAAACGAGAAGCACCCCTACGAGCCATATATTCGCGGGTGATCCATTCAGGGATAAAGCCAACATGCCATGCGCCGATATATTGATTTGGTATCAGAATATGACGTGTACGGCGATAATCAATAAACTGGTTAAGCAAAATATTCGCCTGATTGATCTTCTTTCCAGTTGCAAATGGCCAGTATGAACCGACACCCTCACTGCTCATGATATCGTCATCCACAATGCTGGGATTATCATATCCTCTAGGTGCAACCAATCGCCATAACCAGGCCAATGCTGGAGGTAAAATATGGAACGCACCCAGGATGCCATAACTTGGATTTTCTCTGGTACAGGGGGGAGTACGGACCCCGAAGCTGCGCACATCAACCGTAATGGGTTCATTTACAATATTCGGTACAATGTCACGTGGTACGGTAACACGGGGATTCGGACAGCTTTTTCCTGGTGCATCTTCGATATGTTCCCAAATCAAAGCCCGGCTGCCGGGTATGGCATCGATATTCAGAAACAGCAAAGGTTTCGGGGGATTCGCAGTTAATTTTTCCAGGTTCGGATCCAGTCCATAACCATTGATGTGGTTTACGCGAATAAACCAGGAATGCTCTGCATCCATGAGACTTAATTTCCCCTTATTTTTTTGTATGGATGGATGGCATAATGCCATATCATCTGTTACAGGGAATAATTCACAGGAGCGCGCAATTTGCAGGTGACGTACTTCACCAGTGACGGTGTTTTCGCCTAACAACCAACGCCCATCTTCAGAGCGATGGGGTTGTTCCAACATCTCGCTCTTACCACCTCCGCTGGCTCCTTCGTGCATGAAGGTGATTTCATTATCGTACGGGGTCACGACTTTCACTGCAGAACAGTGAGCGGTTGTCCAACCTTCACGTTCACCCAGGTCGAGTAACATACCATAAACACCTTTTTTAGCGCTAGGCCCGGGATAGAGATTATATGAGAAGAGTTCATAACAATCTGATTGACGATTATGAACCACAACTTGCTTTCCATCAAAATGGGTATGTCGAAATGAAGGTGCGACATAGATAACAGCATCGGTGCAAAAATCATCGGGAATTTCATCGGGAGGGATAAATCCTTGCAGCAAGGCCAATCCCATTGCGAAAAATGATGCGTTCAATGGTGTGATGGCAACGGTGTGCAAGCCCATCTCTTTGTTTCCGGCGTAAAAACAGAAAGCAGCCAGATCCTGACCCTTTAGCCAATCAAAAGTTTCTTTTCGAATGGTTTCAAATGGATAACCAAAACGATCTGCAAAACGAGGTTTGTCAGTAGGGTGCTCATCACCAATGACCATACAATCCGGGTCACGACGACGCATATAAGGCTCAGTGTAATTTGCCGATAAACCATTTCGTACTCTGGCTACATATGCTTCAATAAAAGTACCATCATTCGGAAGATTGTATGAGACTGTAAATTGATTTTTTTCCTTACCGCCGCAGGCTGCATCGATCATTTCTTCGATGGTAGTTGGCCAGATAACACTTTTCGCATTTTTGAGAATTTGATACGTTTCATCTTGGAGCTTCAATTTGTTCAGTAAGTCCATTTCGCCTATCCTTTATCCACAAGCTATATAACTGCTTGAAAATTTACTATGGAATTCAAATGATGGGGATACCAATAAGCTTTTTTTATATCTGATCAATGATACCAGATATTGCTATTCATCAGATGATATTAGCAAGAATTATTACATAAAAATAACCCTTTACCCAAATATTCTCTTTGGTACACCTGTAGGAAACCGATAAAAAAAGCTGGTCTGTGAGAGATAACACCAGACCAGCGAAACGGTTGTGATTTTGATGAAATGAATTTGTCTAGACGTTTTGCGGGATAGTAGATATTGAATTGGGAAGGTCTTTTCCTTTTCGCCAGAAATAGATCCCAATAATGATTCCCATCAATGTCAAACCCGCACCAAATTCATCGATGATGTAGGGGGTGATTGTTGTTTGTTCTGTAAGCGGGGTAAAAACATTTTGGACAAACAAATTGTGGCTGGCGTGCAAAATAGCAGCAGGCCAAAGACTACCAGAGACCATTCGTAACCAACCAAATGCAAAGCTGATACCGATGATTAATAGGGTAAACATGGCTGCGGCATAAATTTTTGGAACACCAGGTAAATTGTAATCCGAGAAAAAGATCAAGGGCATATGCCAGATCATCCAGACGATACCACTGATGAACATGGCTTTGGTATAGCTGGTGACCTTGCACAATTCAGGAACGAAAAAGCCACGCCAGCCGATTTCTTCGCCAATACCGGAAATAATGCCGCCTGGCAGGCCTAATGTGGCCATCATCAGGATATAAAGCAGAATTAATACACCAGTGGAACTGGTTTCAGCTGGGAAACTACCCTGAATGATTTTAACAAATTCGTTGTTGGGAAAATGCCCTAATCCACTTATCCAGGTAATGCCGTAGCTGATCAGACAATAACCAATGGGCAATAAATAGGCGATCGCCAGATATTTGAATTTTCCAAATTTCCATCCCAGACCGCGTAAGGTGCGTTCATAGAGAAGCTGTGTAATCATACCCGCAGCACCAGGACACCACATTAATCCTAAGACATACAAGCCACCCTGAGCTTGCAAAGAGCCGGCTGAAAGAATGAAATAATAAAAGATGGAAGAGAATAAGATCATCAGGAATAAGAAGGTAATGATTTTATTTTTTGGGGATGATTCAATTTTCATGGAATTACCTCGGATAGAGAAAATAATTTGTTTTAGTTGGCATGCCTGAATCTATTAAAAAAGACAAAGACCATTTCGTGATGTTATTGTTTATGATTTCTTTGACGTTGAATCAGTATACGAGGATTGAACTGCCTGATAAGGGTAATGAGCAGTAAGAATCCAAGATACATAATGCGACCAATGGTAAAAGATTTTTCCAGCATGGATTGCCTCCAGATAATGCGTTTTCTCTATTTAACATACGCAAGGATAGCAGTGTTGGTTGCATGAAAAAATTCTTGTATTATTCGATTGATGGTACAAAGTGAATTATTGCATTACCAGCCAATCCAGTGCTTCTGTTTGATCAGCAAATGCCTTGAAGGCACCGTTTGAAACATTGGAAATTGACTTTACTATCGTTTCACTCATGCCATCAATACCGATGACAGCCAAGGCTTTGCTGTATCGTGTAATAGTGGTAGCAAATTCCTTTATGACGTTGGACGTTAGGCTGTTATACACCGCATTGGTTGCATTCATTAGTACGAGTGCACTGTTTGGTGGAAGGTTTTCCATTTCCTCCTGAGCCAGTCTTAAGTATTTCACGATTTCCAACGCAGAAGCATCGGATATATTAACATGAATGATATCCATATTTTTATGAGCAATTGTTTGCAAAGTACGCATCTTTCATTAACTCCCTTAGAATGTGTATTTGCATAATTATAGAAAAAAATGAACGAAATTGCCAATTAAAATGTTGATCACTTTCATAAACGATAGGGTGAGCGTTAGAAATGGATTTCTGTTTTTGCATCGTTACAAAAAATATTATCTCAGGGAATTTAAAGTTTTACTTTCATATTCAAAGGCCAACAAGTAACATGCCATCCCCGGCAACGTTTTGCAGAAAATAATACTTTTTCCTAAATCAAGGTGTTCATCTGAATCAATAAATAGGGGGCTTGACAAGTGAGCAGAAATCCTGTATTTTTAACTGAGCAACTACTCAGTGAAAGGGAACATCGCATGAATGCACGTGAAAAAGGGAAGCAGGCGACACGTCAGAATATTTTGAAGATTGCCAAAGAGGAATTTATTGAGAAAGGCTTGTTTGGGCTCTCCACCGCGACGGTTGCCCAAAAAGCGGGCATTGCCCACGGCACGGTTTTCTATCACTTTGCGACCAAAGAAGATTTGATGTACGAGATGTTGGATAGCGCGCTATTAAAAATCACAGCACAGTTGAACAACTTACTGAAGGGCAGGCAGGACACACGGTCTTTGCTGGATCATTACCTTGATTTTGTTACTGTTGAGGAGCCTTTTTTAGCGATGATCGCCAAAGAGACAGGGTTGTATCCAGCCAAAATCCGCAGGGTTGTGATGGGCCGCGAAGCAGCCATACGGCTTTATTTTTACAGGTCCTTGACCCACGAAATGGAAATGGGTGTTTGCAAAGTAATGGATCCTGGCATGGTATTGAGTTTTTTGTTTGCCACGATCAATGAGTTTTTGAGCAAGAGAGATGCCTATCGAATTGGCGATCGTGTCATTGCGAAAAAAAAGGAAATGATTCTGAATACCTTTTTCCAATTTATATCAGCGTGAAATAAAAAAAATATGAGGTGAAATATGAGTGAAGATAAGGTATGTGAAAGTTGTGGCATGCCCATGCGTCAGGTAGAGGATTTTGGGGGTGGACAATTGGATAACAACTATTGTGCGCACTGTACCGATGAGCAGGGGAATTTGAAGCCCTATGAAGTGGTGCTGGAAAACATGAAAGCCTTTGCTGTACGCATGATGGGGGTTTCGGAATCTGAGGCCCTGAAAATGGCGCAGGAAGGCATGGCGAAAAACCCCGCCTGGCAAAAATGAGGAACGGATGGCTGAGTTGGAAAAATTGCCTAATATTGGCAAGACACTGGCGGAAAAACTGCACAGTATAGGCGTGAACAGCTACGATGAGCTGGCAGCCCTGGGCAGCGTGCAGGCTGTTTTACATATGCGAACAAGTGGCCTGGATGCCTGCATCAATACGCTGTACGCGATGGAAGGGGCCATCCGTGGGGTAAGATGGCATTTTGTGCCGGATGCTGAGCGGCAGGTGTTGAAGGATGAGCTGGAGGGGTTCGGAGTCGAATTGTAAAAATAGAGCTTCCTGGTTTCGAAAAACCTGGAGGCTCTTATCTTTCTAATGCCCCCAGGAGCCTGTGCGGCGTACACAGACTCCTGATAATAAATTCAATTTAACATTCGCTGTAGGCGCAGGCGTAGCATTTGCGACAGCCTTCTTCATTGATTACGGCGGCTTCACCGCATTCGGGGCACAGGTCCCCGATGGTGAATTGCTTGCTTTGGTCGGGGTCCAGCGGCAGGGCGATTTCATTAACATGCCCGTTATTGTTTAGCACATGCGTGCCGTTGTTGTTATTGACCAGGCGTTCCTCACGATCCAGCAGGTAATTGTCAATCACCTGTGCCAATCCGTCGGGTAAGGAGCGTACGCGGTTGGGTCCAAAACCCAGGGAGCGTCCGCCGCCGATGCCGGATAGCTGGCGGTAAATATGGCGCAGGCGTTTGCTGGGTTCCAGCGGCGAGGAGAGACGCAAAATGTATGAGATCAATCGTCCAATGGCCTCCGATACGGCCGCCGTTTCGGAACCTGCCTTGGCGGTATTGATGAAGATTTCAAAGGGCTGTTGTCCGCCGTTTTCATTGACGGTCATAAAGGCTTTGCCCAGTGGGGTGGTGATGGAGTAAGTATAGCCGGGCAACAAGCGCGGGCGCGGTTTTTTTGAGTCAACCCACAGGCGCATTTGTTCTTTTTCTTCAGGTGTTTGCGCTTTGGTTTCTTCAGCAGCCATTAAGGCTGGTTGTTTTTCTTTGGCGGTGGCGTGTGTTTCCAGTACAACCGTCTCACGGGAGCCGGTCACGTATACGGTGATGCCTTTGCAGCCCAGTTTCCAGGCTAATTGGTAGGCATCTGCCACATCGGATTCTGTGGCATTGGAGGGGAAGTTGATGGTCTTGGAGAGACTGTTATCAACAAAGGCTTGCAAGGCGGCCTGCATTTTAACATGTTCCTCAGCGGTGGTATCAGCTGAGACAACGAATACATCGCGCAGATCAGCGGACAATTCATCCACATTGCGGCAGGAGCCAGCTTTCATTACCTTATCAATGATTTGTTTTTGGTTTTCTTCGGAAATACCAGCCTGCTGTAATGCCAGTTCAAAAGCCGGACTGGTGTAGGTCAGTTGTAAATCAGTACCGTTGTCATTGACGTGGCGGATATAGGCCAGGGCAAAGACGGGTTCGCAGCCGTAACCTTCACAACCGGTAACGGTGGCGATGGTGCCGGTGGGGGCGATGGTGGTTTGCGCGGCATTACGGATGCCGTATTGTTTGATGCCGTCTACAACCTTATTCCAATCCACTTTGGGGCGTTTGAAATCATGGGTGTAGTCACTGAGCGGTTGCGGCACATCCCAGGTTAGTTCATGCGGATCATAGATACTACCTTCAATAGCAGGGAAGGCAGCACGGCTCTTTGCTAACGCAACAGAGGTCAGCATGGCATGATAGCGCACAAATTCCATGACCTGTCCGGCAAATTCAAAGCTCTTTTCAGAACCATAGCGTACATGAGTGTGGTACATCAGGTCAGCCAGGCCCATGATACCCAGACCAATTCGGCGGGCACGTATGGCTGCTGCACGGATTTCCGGAACAGAGGGTACATACTTGTTGGCATCCACCACATCATCCAGGAAGCGTACAGAAAGCTCTATGCTTTGCTGTAATTTTTTCCAGTCTACCTGACCGTTTTTGCCGAGATGCTGCGCCAGATTGATGGATCCCAGGCAGCAGTTCTCATAGGGTCCCAGCCATTGCTCACCGCAGGGGTTGGTTGCTTCGAGTTGATAGAGATGTGGGACAGGGTTTTGGCGATTGGCGGCATCCAGGAAGAGCATGCCTGGTTCACCATTGTGATGCGCCTGTTTAACAATCTGATTGAACAGGTCACGGGCGCGAATCCGTTTATAAACTTTTAAAGGAATATTAGCTTCACGTGCCTGTTCCAATGTACCGCTGAATTCTTTGTAAGCGGGGTCAAGCACATCAGGGAAGATCAGTTCCCAATCCTCATCATTTTCCACGGCCTGCATGAATGCATCCGTAATTCCAACCGAGATATTGAAATTCGTGATGGCGTATTCATTGCCTTTACAGGTAATAAAAGATTCAATATCCGGGTGATCGACACGTAATACGGCCATATTGGCACCGCGTCGGGTGCCGCCCTGCGCGACTTCACCAAATGCCTGATCATAAACGCGCAAAAAGCCCACCGGACCAGTGGCTTTGCCAGCGGATGAATTAACAAGACAACCACTTGGGCGCAGGCGTGAGAAGGCAAATCCATTCCCGCCGCCAGTTTGCTGAATTAGCGCAGCATTACGCAGGGTTTGGAATATGCCACTGGAGCGTTTGCCCATATCATCGGCAATTTCCAGTACAAAACAGGCGGCCAATTGGCCGAGAGGTGTGCCCGCACCGGTAAAGGTGGGGGAGTTGGGAAAAAACCGTTTTTCAACCAGTAATGAGTAATATTGTCTGCTCAGATCAATGATATCTATATCCTGCCATTGTTCTTCAACGACGGCGATGTGATATGCCACGCGCCAAAACATTTCCTTGACACCTTCAACAGGATTTCCGTTTTCATCCTTGCGCAGGTAGCGCTTTTGAAGGACTTTCAAGGCGTTATCAGTAAGGTCAATATCAGGGAGGTCTACCGGTAAGGGGGGTGTAGGTCGTACACTGGGTGTTGCAAGGGTTTCGATTGTCTCCATGTTGTTCATCCTTCTTCTAATAGGCGTTCTATTTCCTTCTTGATTTCGCCCAATTCGTCCATGTGCAAGTAGACGATGGCATAGCGGATATAGGCAATCTGATCCAATTCTTTGAGTCCTGAAATGACCATATCACCGATGTATCGGGATGGTGCATCTGATCGACCTAACCGCTGCAGGGATGACTCCACCTCACCAACCAGACGATCAATATCCGCACCGGAAACAGGACGTTTAGCGCATGAGATACGAATGCCATGCATCAATTTGTCCCGATTGAATTCCTCACGGGTTCCGTCTTTTTTTATAATGAGAGGTGTACTGAGAATTGCCCGCTCAATGGTTGTAAAGCGCTGCTGGCAGATTTCACATTCTCTGCGTCGTCTGACGCCCCCTTTACTGTCGTGAGAGGTATCAAGAACTCTTGATTTTTCAGATTGACAATATGGACAGCGCAATGCTCTTCTCCGGAAGTATTAATAAAGTTGTTATTTTTAATAATAGAACATTGAAAAATTGAACCCCCCAGATATAGGGGGTGCAAGAAGGGAATAGTGTATATATACTAGCGATTATGATTTTAACATAGAACAAGGTCAGATTCAAGTTAAACAGACAAGCTTTAATCTTAAAATTACTCTGGCAAGAAAATTGCAATTGTCCACACAACATATTTTAAGAATATTAATCCAACCCATGCTTCATAACCGGATTCTGACTGGTAAAACCATCATGTAAACGGTATAATCAACAGAATGAAAACAAGAATGACAATATCAAAACTGTTTCTCTCATGCATTGTTATTGTCCAATTTATGGGGGTAACCAGTTGCAACGGCGGCATTAACCTGGGACCAGACCCCATATCTGGAACGCAAACCGCCGAGGCATTATTACCTACAGTTACAGCTTCTGCGACACCGATACCTATGGCATTTTCCATTGATGGACAAGGGTATTTATTAGAAGATTATCAGCGTGAGTTGCAACGCTATCAAATTGTTAAAGAAAGTTCTGAACAAACAAACCCCGTTGAAAACCCTGAACAATATGTGTTGGATCAGTTAATCAATAAAATGCTGATTTTGCGGGCTGCAAATCAAAATGGATGTATTGCTGATCAAAATCATGTACAAGAAGATTGGGAAAATCTGCTCAATCAATTACCGGAAGGGCAAACTATTGACGATTGGTTAACGATACGCGGATATTCAGAAGAAGAATTCAAGATTGTACTGGCAAATTCGATACTAGAAGTTTGCCAGATTCAAATAGTAGCTGATGCTGCGCCTGATGCAGTGGAACAAATCAAAGCTAGACAGATCTTACTCTCAGATCGAAATCTGGCGGATGCAGTAATAAACCAATTAGAAGTTGGCGTGGAATTTGCAACACTAGCATATCAATACGATTCTGTTACCGGTGGTGATTTAGGTTGGTTCCCGCAAGGATATTTGCTCCAGCCGCAAGTGGATGAAGCTGTGTTTGCTTTACAACCAGGACATTTTAGCGATGTAATTGAAAGTGAACTAGGGTTTCACATCGTTTATGTGTACGCTCGGGAAGATCATCCATTGTCGCTTGATGCAAGAAAAGGGATACAATTGAAAGCGATTGAGGATTGGCTGCAAGCCGAGCGTGATAATGCAGAAATTATTATTTCTGTACCATAGACAATAAATCAGATTACCGGAAAGCGTAACAACGAGAAGGATATGCGCCTATGACTCAAAACGATAATAAAGGAAGATTGGATGGTGTCTGGAATGTACTAAGTTTTCTGGGCTTATTTGGCATGGTTGGTATGATCGTAGTAGTATTAATGATATTTAGCAACCCGGCTTCATCAGTGAATCCATTTCCGCCACCGACCTTACCGGCACCTATTATATTACCCACCAGTACAGCTACTCCACCAAGTTTGCCTCCAACATGGACGCCCACGATTAGTGAGGAAAAGTTGTTTGAAGGTACTGCAACTCCCACCGCGATTTTGGCAACCTTATTGCCGGATGAGGGTATGACCCTTGAAACCATTGAAAGCGAAGTGACCGATGTGGCCAGCGGTTATTATCAGTTTGAATTGAAGAGTGCACCATCAGCGATACAGGCTTCACTGTTAAAACCGGAATTATCCGGTTTGGATGGAGAATGCAACTGGATGGGCGTTGGGGGGCAGGTCATGGATGTTCAGGGCAGTCCATACACTGGTGTAGGTATTCAATTGGGCGGGCAGCAGGATGGCCGTACGATATTGTTGACTAGCCTGACTGGTACTGCCTTGCAATATGGTCCGGCCGGGTATGAATTCAAAATCAGTGATGAACCCTACAGCACCGTACATAATTTTTGGCTGCGTCTGGTTGACCAATCCAATTTGCCATTGTCTGAGCGGGTTTACTTTGATACCTACGAAGGCTGTGATAAAAACCTGATTATCATTCACTTCCGACAGGTACATCAGTAAATTAAACGCAAGGCAAAATATAAAATTGAAGCCGTTGAATCTCAACGGCTTTTTGTATGCCAATTTTTTTTATACGCTTGTCGGGGCTTTAATTGAATTTGTTCGTTTCCAGTTAATAATCCCGATAGAGGATGTGCACTGGTTGCTAAAGCAGCGCCATTTTCGAAATACTCAAAATCAAAGTCCGTTTTATCACCTGCTTTCAGTCCGGGCACCGGCATGAGACGGGCAGTGAGCGGTTTATTCAAGCGAATAGCTAGGGCTGCCACATCCAGTAATATGGCATAAATGGTTTCCTGAGAGCAATCTCCGGGTAGTGGGACGGTATCCAGGCCGATGCCGCACACCGCTGAATAAAGCAGCAGATCTTTGAGGGTCAATGTTTGCTCGATGGAGCGTTTGGCCAGGATGGAATCCTCAAGGACTGGCATCATTAAACCGTTGAAACCACTACGCAACCATGTGCCCTGATCCAGTGTGTCGGCGATGAATGCTGCCGCAGCCAGTGAACCGGATTCACCGATGCGGGCAATACCCAGCGTTTCTAATGCTTTCCCCAACGAACAGCTGTCTTCCGGGAATGGCGCAAGGGAGAAATCAAAACCCATAAAGGGAATATCGAGAGCGTTTGCCAATTGATTAATGATATTTTGCATTTTATCCGCAGCAGATTGTAGACGTGTTAGCAGATTGGCGCGGGCTTCGTGTAGACTTTGCGCCTGACCAAAAGCTAGCACAGCTTCATCAGCGCATTCCACTGCAATGGCAAAGGCAGGAGATGCTCCCTGATGATAGGCAGAAGGGAAGAAAGGAATCTCTGGGGGTACGTTTGCCAGGGCAGCATACCGTAAATTGGTGAAACCGTCCGGGGTGATGCTTTTGGCTTTGTATATGATTTCAGCCGCACGCCTGACGGCGGGAAGGGAAACGCCATTCTGTTGATCGGCGATCATACCGGTCATGAAAACATTTTGGGTGACTGCTAAAATAGCTGGAATTTCCTCGGCGCAGTTTTGATCTGCGATGTCTGCCGGACCAATGGATAGATACTCGAAGCCCAAACCACTGGCTTTGGCTTCAAGTGATTTTATGTGCTTGATTTTCTCTGATTGTTCTTCGGGCAGCCATGTGGCATAGGGTGTCGTTGCCAGGCGTATAGTCTGAACTTCAATATTGTTTTGGCTGAATGCTGATTTTAGTTGTTGCGCTTTTTTTGCCAAATCAGGCAGGAATTCTTTTTGATTGTTGGGATGAAAGAAAAATGTAATGGAACGAATTTTCATTGTTGCCTCTGCTTAACGATTTCAAACATCAAAATTCCGGATGCAACAGCGGCATTAAGTGATTCAAAGTTACCGGGCATGGGGATATTGATGGATTTTGCATATGCTGTGTGGAAAGTAGGTGAGGGTCCGTTGGCTTCATTGCCGATCACCAACGCCAGGGGACGGTCATATTTTTCTTGCCAACAAGAGTTTCCGGTATTGGAGTCTGCGATGAATAATGCCAGCGTATGTTTCTGACAGAAGGATAGGATATCCGGGATTGGATGGGTGGAGAGCGGTAAACGAAATTGAGCCCCCATACCGGAGCGCAATACTTTTGGCGAGTATGGATCTGCGCAATCATCACTGAGCAGCACCAGATCAACCCCCGCTGCGGCAGCACTACGTAAAATGGTGCCCAAATTACCAGGATCACGCAAGGCATCCAGTATGAGTACAAAAGTAGGTGAATCCGGGATGGGCAGTGGTTTTTGTTCAAAGACAGCGATAATACCCTGCGGATTTTGGGTATCTGCCATATATTGCAGTAAATCCTTGGGAACTTCTTCCATCTCTGCTGCGCATTGTGAAAGGTGCTGAAGAACGGCCTGTGAACGTTGATCAAGTGGGGTGCTATGAAAGCCAAATAGGGGCTGCCATTTGGCATCTAGGGCTTCTTCCAGCAAACGCACACCTTCCAGTACACATTGTGAAGATTGTTGACGTAGGCTCTTTTTTGCCAATAATGCGCGTAGCTGTTGAATTTTTGGATTTTTTCTGGATGTAATCATAAGAATTTAGGTACCCTTGAAAGCAATCTGGGCTGCTTGAAGAAATGCATTAATGGTTGGCTGATCAAACAGTACCAGACGAACTTCCTTGATTGAACTGGATGGATGATTTGAAAAATAGGCTTTGAATGTCTCGAAAAAGATCCCGGCTGCCAGGTCTTTGGGAAAGCGAAAAATCCCTGTGGATATGGCCGGGAAAGTAATACAAGCAAGATTCATCTCGTCCATTTTTTGCAGACATCCTTTGATGGCTTGTTGCAGTTTGTTTTCTTCATCTCCTGAACCCCAGATGGGACCTACAGCATGGAAGACATATTTTGCCGGCAATGTCCCTGCGCTGGTAACGGCTGGGGAGTGATGAGGAACCGTACCATGTTCTGCAATCCAGCGTTGGCTTTCCTCGTTGATGATTGGTCCGCCATTGAGCGAAATTGCCCGTGCGATACCCCCGCCGTGTTCCAAATGGCGGTTGGCAGCATTAACAATCACATCTGCGTCTTCAAGAGTCAAATCACCTTGATTGATCATCAGAATGGTATGGGGGGATAACGAAATTTGGAATGGCAAAATCTTTTTCATGCTGTTAATTGTATTGCAAAAACAAAAAATGGGATGATTAGATCATCCCATTTTTATCAAGTTCATGTGTATGGATTAACCGGCTTTGGCTTGTTCGACCACAGCAGTGAAAGCTTTTGGATCGCGAACGGCAATATCGGCCAACATTTTACGATTGATAATGATGTTAGCTTTCTTCAGCGCATGAATCAGTTTGCTGTAGGAAATGCCATTCAGACGTGCAGCAGCGTTAATACGAGTGATCCACAATCTGCGCAGATCACGTTTGCGAACGCGGCGGTCACGATATGCGTACCATAAGCTTTTCAGCATGGCCTCATTCGCACGGCGGAATAGGCGGTGCTTGGTACCGTATTGGCCTTTGGTCAGCTTCAATATTTTTTTATGTCGCCGATTTCCAGATGGGCCACTTTTTACTCGAGCCATAATTCAACTCCTTGCGTACCCCTGAGCGCCGGTCTTAACCAGTTATTCACACTCAACGGCCGCACTAAAAATGAATAAATAACGATTTACTATCTCAGCTTCATGTAGGGGGCGAGACGTTTAATTCGTTTGATGAAGCCTTTTCCCTGTACGGGAACCATCTCAGACAATAATGCTTTGGTTCGCTTGGATGTACGTCGGCGTAAATGGCTCTTACCGCCTTTTGTACGCACAAGCATACCTGAACCCGTCATGCGGAACCGTTTTGAGGTTGCTTTATGGGTTTTTAGTTTGTACTTTTTTACCTTTGTAGGCACTGCAACTACTCCTATTAATGAAATTAACTGTAATCCATATACAGTACATGACTATTTAATAAAATAACCTTATTCTTTCGCTTCGGCTTTCGGTATTTTTGCTTTAGTCGCTTTTGCTTTTGGCTTATCTTCTTTGGTTGCTTCGGCTTTGGGAGCTTCTACTTTAGGTGCTTCTGCTTTAGGCGTTTCGACTTTGGGCGCTTTTGCTTGAGGGGCTTTTTCTTTTTTCTCAGTTTTGACGGTTCCCTTGCTGGCTACCTCTTTGGGTTGAGCAGGTTTTTTCTTTGTTTTCGCAGTAATGGGGCCCAATATCATGGTCATAACGCGACCTTCCATATTCGGTTTCTGTTCAATGACTGAGATATCAGCGAGTTCTTCAGCAATTTCCTTCAAATCATTTAATGCGATTTCCGGATAAGTAATTTCGCGGCCGCGGAATCGAATGGTTACTTTAACCTTCATCCCGCTATCCAACCAGCGTCGGGCATCACGCGTTTTAAAAGAGCGATGATGTTCATTGGTTTTCGGACGCAACCGAATTTCCTTCATCTCAATTTTTACTTGTGTTTTGCGTGCTTCACGTTCTTTCTTGGTTTTTTCATACAGGAATTTCCCGTAGTCCATAACCCGACAAACAGGCGGCTTCACATTTGGAGAAACCTCAACCAGATCAAGGTCTGCTTCAACAGCGATCTCCAATGCTTTAGTAGTGGGCACTTCACCCAAATTTGTTCCATCCGGACCAATCAGTCTTACAACGGGTTCACGAATGGCATTATTAACACGAAATTCTGAAGTACTGATAGTAGACTCCTTTCCTTAAAATTGTGAATTAAATAAGGTTGATTTTTTACTTTCAACGACAATTAATCATTAGAAATATACCACAGGTGCGCTTACCCCGTCAACTTGATCAATATGAGAATTAGCCAAATAATTAATCGATAAAGCTGGTTTTGTAGTAAAAAACCAGCTTTATAACAAGTGTAAATATTATATTTTTTGATCAATTTCAGATTTTGCCAGACTGATGAAGCTGTCAATATCCATGGCACCAGGGTTTTCACCCCCTCGTTTGCGCAAGGCAACCTGACCGGCTTCCATTTCCTGATCTCCGACGACCAGCATATATGGTATTTTCTGATTTTGGGCATCGCGGATTTTGGAATTCATGCGCTCGCTGCGCTCATCGACATAAACACGGAATCCTGCCTGCTTGAGTTTTTTCTCAACCTCAAAAGCATAATCAAGATGACGATCTGCAATAGGAATGAGCACGGCTTGCTTAGGCGAAAGCCAAACGGGAAAAGCACCGGCATAATGTTCAATCAGTACGCCGAAGAAGCGTTCCAGGCTACCGAGCAGAGCACGATGGATCATATAAGGCTGATGCTGTTGTCCATCTTCACCAATATAGCTAAGATCGAAGCGTTCGGCAAGATTGAAATCAAATTGAATGGTCGAGAGCTGCCATTCACGGCCGATGGCATCGTTAATTTTCAGGTCAATTTTTGGACCATAAAATGCGCCACCACCTTCATCAACCTTGTATGGAATAGCGGCACGTTTTAGCGCCTCTTCCAATGCGATTTCTGCAGCTGTCCATTTTTCGGCTGGGCCGACGGATTTTTCTGGTTTGGTGCTTAAGTAAGCGGTAAATTCAGTGAAGCCAAAGGAGCGTAAAATATGCAGACAGAAGTTCAGCACCATATCGATCTCATCCGGCATCTGATCAGGACGACAGAAATGATGGGCATCATCCTGGGTAAAACCACGCACGCGCAATAAGCCATGCAGAACGCCACTGCGTTCGTAACGATATACTGTACCTTCTTCTGCGTAACGAATGGGCAGTTCCCGATAGGAATGACTGCGATTCTTATAAATATGCAGATGGAAAGGACAATTCATAGGTTTGATGTAATAATCCTGTCCTTCAATTTCCATCGGGGAATACATGTTTTCTTTATAAAAGCCCAAATGACCACTGGTTTCCCATAATTGGGCTTTTCCGATATGAGGTGTGTAAACGAAATCGTATCCGGCTTTTTCGTGTTCATCAGACCAGAATTGTTCTGTGATCTTGCGGATTTTTGCACCGTTGGGATGCCAAAGAATTAAACCAGCGCCAACTTCTTCATTCATACTGTACAAATCCAATTGCTTGGCAATCACGCGGTGATCACGTTTTTTTGCTTCTTCCAATTTCCAGAGATACTCCTGTAATTGTTCCGGTTTTTCCCAAACGGTACCATAGATGCGCTGCAGCATGGGGCGTTTCTCGTCCCCACGCCAATAGGCACCTGCCACATTCATTAATTTGACAGCCTTTGGATTGATCTCTTTTGTGCTATCCACATGTGGTCCACGGCATAGGTCAGTAAACTTGTTATGAGTAAACGTTGAGATTTCTGCGGCACCTTCGATCGCATTTCCGTCCTCATCCAGGTTACCAGCTTGCAAGCCATCAATTAATTCAATTTTGTAGATTTGGTCATCGAAAAACTTGCGTGCTTCATCCGCACTCAAGACTTCCTTTTTAAAAGTATGATTCCCTTTGATGATGTGCTTCATCCGCTTTTCGATCTGAGTCAGATCTTCAGGAGTCAGTGTGCGTGGTAAATCAAAGTCATAGTAAAAGCCGTCATCAATTGCAGGTCCAATGGCGATTTGTGCGTCCGGAAACATTTCCAGAACGGCTTCAGCCATGATATGTGCAGTTGAATGGCGGATTCGATATAGTTGTGAACTAGCATATTCATTTTCGTTCGCCATAATTACCTCCAAAGGTTATTAATACAAAAACTCTCGCCCTTATGGGGCGAGAGTAATATTCCTCACACGGTTCCACCCAATTTAAACAACATCTTTGTGTTGTTTATCTCTTGCTGCTGATAACGGAGCAAGCCGTTTCCCTTAATCTAAGAGCATCATTTCAGGGTTAAGTTCCTGGGTGGTTTTCACTGGCTATTCATGAAGGAATTTCAGCACTTGATCCTTCTCTCTGTATGAACAAATTCCAACTACTCGTCCCAATCATTACCTTTTCATATGATTTTGTAGCCCTATTATACCGGGTTTACGGGAAAATTCAAACCCTAATTTAAAGAACTGGTTCCTGGAAGTTGGTAACAGGTTCTTTGGAGTCTGGTGTCAGGTGGTATTAGGATGGAATGTGTAAGGGGCTTCTCCTTTGAGTTACACAAAGTTTTGACCAAGTTTCCGTTCCGCATGGATTTCATCTTTTATATTTGTTTCATAGATGATAAGTAAATTATTGATATTCTCTGCATGTACGCGCAGACGATCATTTAATTGTTTGTTCCAATACTCAGGCCATATGCTTGATTGTAAGAAATGTATGACTCCTTGATTTTTAAATGTAGTGTTTTGTTGCATGATCTACCTCTGATGGTCGTGACTTGATATGGTTCAATTATGACGAGGAAGTATTAAGAAAGTGTTAAGAAACGATAAGGTTTTCCTGTTAATTGTTATTGAGCTATACTAGTTTGATCATCTAGTATTTACTTTATCGAGTAATTGAGTGCTTGTTTTGTGATATTTATCCGGTGATGAGATGATGAAGATATTGAGCAGAGATTCTAAAGTTGGATGGAAAACCAAAAAATGAACAAAATCATCTCTTATATACTTCCATTCATAACGGTTGCGTTTGGCATTTATATCGCAAAAAATGTTTGGGTATCCATGCTGGGCTACCATTTTTTTGCGATTCTGATTTTGGTAGGAAATAAGCAAGGTTATCAATTGAAGCGCCTGTTTTCTGGTGGTTCATTCAATGTTGTTCTAATGGTGGGGTTAGTTACTGCGTTTTCAGGGGTTGTTTTATATTATTCTGGTTCAATTGTAAATTTGCCCACCGATTTTGGTGTATTGCTTGCATCCATGGGATTGACACACAATACATGGTGGATTTTTATTCTTTATTATTCATTTATTAATCCAATCATCGAAGAGATTTATTGGCGGGGCTATTTAGGCAGTGATACAAAAAAACTGACATTCAGCGATTTTTGTTATGCAGGATATCATCCTTTGGTTTTTATACGATTTGTAGATTGGCCCTGGGCCATCATTGAGTTTTTCGCGTTACTTGCGGTTGCCTGGTTGTGGCGTATGTTGGTAAAGAAATATGATGGGTTGTTACTACCTTTGGTCATGCACTTCAGTGCGGATATCGGGATTGTGATTGCAATTTTCTTTTTGGCGAAATAACGAAGATAAAATAGGGCTGGAAATTGTAAGTGGTATAGGGCTCGAACCATACCTCGATGGTGCCTACGAGCTTAACAAAAAAGACACCCATTCAGGTGTCTTTTGGTGGGCGGTATAGGGCTCGAACCATACCTCGATGGTGCCTACGAGCTTAACAAAAAAAGACACCCATTCAGGTGTCTTTTGGTGGGCGGTATAGGGCTCGAACCATACCTCGATGGTGCCTACGAGCTTAACAAAAAAAGACACCCATTCAGGTGTCTTTTGGTGGGCGGTATAGGGCTCGAACCTACGACCTTTGCGATGTCAACGCAACGCTCTAACCAGCTGAGCTAACCGCCCATGCGCTGATTATTATAATCGGGAGTGTAAAAATTGGCAATACTTTTGCTTTGGCAACCTTTTGGCTGCTTGAAACATAATACGTTAATCAGTATATTCCATGTGATAAGTACCGGGCACCCATATTTTTTCCTGATAGACGATTTCATCGCTGCTGACATCAAAGACCTCAAAGCGCACAAAATCCATAAAAGCAGCTTGTGGACCATGGCAGTAAAGCCGGTTTGGATACATCTCCAGGATTTCGCATTTATAATCTTTGTTCTTGTCTACAACCGCGTAATACTCACCGGTAATATATCCATCAAATTGTAATGCGATAAAATATTGCCAATTTGCTAATGAGCCACTGGTGTAGAATTCGGCCGAACTCCAATCGGCAAGCTGCATGGGTGTTGCTGTAGGGGAGACAACCGCAGTTTTAGTTAGGGTTTCTTCTGTTGTGGTTTCAACAACAGCCGTTTCTGTGGCAATTTTTGTTTTGGTTGCTTTGGCGGTCGCTGTATTTGTTGGTTCTGCGGTATCGGTGATCGCTAGCTCGGTTTTTGTTGGGGCGATGGTTGGGGCGGCTGGTGTTGATGTGCTAATAACGGTTGTGTTTGCCTGGCAACCTGCTGCCATCAAAGTGGCTATTAAAACTAGACCGATGAGTGAGCTTCTAAATTGTGTTTTCATTCTTTGTTTACCTTGTATCAGACGAATAATTGTTTTTATGAAGCCTTGCTAAAACCATATACCAGGCTGCATATAATTATATACGGAAAAAATCCATTTTTGATTCACTTTTGACTGAATTAATATGGTTCTTATCATTTTACGTTTTTTACATTCTTTATTATAAATCAGTCGTTGAAAGTTCTTCACGTATTTAGAAATAATGGTATAATCCTCAAGCACAATTTAATAGCCAAGAAATGGAGAGGTAGCGTAGTCCGGCCTAACGCGCTCGCCTGGAAAGCGGGTATACCGCAAGGTATCGAGGGTTCGAATCCCTCTCTCTCCGCCAATGCAATAGTGACCGTTTTTTAACGGTCACTATTTTCTTTTTTATCAGCTCATACATCATGGTAGATATTGAAATAAGTTGTCATCATCTGGCGTCCCCCTTGTCGTGATATGACACATCGGACCTACTTGGCCCGACGTGGTATGCACCTTAATATTTTGGTTTATCGAGTAATCTGCCTTCTTTGACGTTTTGCCAAGATAGCCAGAGAAACGCAATTCATCAGGAAAGTCAATAGGGAAAGAATTGTAAAATTCGGATTTACACCAAGGCCGTGGATGTCAACGTAATTCATAATTGATTTGCTGGTAAGGACAGATAATATGATCATGGTACCACTTACTGCAAAAAGAACGAAAATCTGATCAACGGAAATCTTTTTGTTTTGAATCAAGAAAGAAGTCAGCGTTACTGCAATTGAAAGAATGAACATGACGATAATGATCGTGTAGTGAGGAATGTATTCCCTTGTGAACCCAGCAAATTCCCCATAGGTGTTGATATCTCTTGTTGTTACTTGATTCAAGGAAGAATAGAAAAATGTTGTTAGATAGATGAAAAAACCACAGAGCAATAAAGTTGCAATTTTATTTTTTCCCATAACAAATACACCTAACATGATTATCAGCCAAACAAATGCTGTTAATTGTAAAGGCAGGATAAACCATCCCATACCGCTATCAATAACCCAACCACATCCAATCACAACAAGAATGCCCGATATCAAAAATGCAGAGAATAATGCGATTTTTTTCCATCTCGTGCTCTTGGCAACGATGCTTTTTGTTGCGTTATCCGCATATTGATGTGTTGCCTCAACCACAGCTTCTACTTCCGGTACAGTGGACTCCGCTTTTTCACCATTTAGCAATTCACTTGTTGTGATACCCAGTATATGAGAAAGCTTTGATAATAAAGAGATTTCAGGGCAGCTTAATCCGCGTTCCCATTTTGAAACAGCCTTATCGGTTACATTCAACTGTTCTGCCAACTCTTTTTGGGTTAATTTATTTTCCTTTCTCAATTTAGCGATAAACTGAGCCATTTTTTCATTATCCATCATTAGGTCGAGTCCTTTTTTTTTACCCCTTGTGATGATTTTAACGTAGGCTGTATTTATAAACAACCAACTAACCGTCGAAAAGCGCAAAATAAACCAACGGTCGAGTTACATTGCTTTTTTTGCTGCATACTATGGAAATCATCAGGCAAATTTGGCCCAATGTTAGGATCGCTTGTGATGATGTCTCGTAGTGATTAGTTAGCGCTGTACATTTTCTCAATCAGCCATTCTGCGATTGCGGGTATGCCGAATGTTCGAGGATTCAAATCCCTTTTCTCTCTCCGCATGATTGACCTGCATTGAGCAGGTCAATTTTGCCATAGGGGGTTACGGTTTGAGCAATCCGATTGATATAATATGCTTGTGGATAAAATTCTCAGGAAAATGATTGAAGAAAGGTGAAGCATGGAAATCTTGATTGAAAAAATGGTGTATGGTGGTGCAGGCTTGGGCCGTACCGTAGAGGGTAAAGCGGTTTTTGTACCTTATGTATTACCCGGTGAATTGGTTGACGTGCGTATTGTGCAGGAAAAGAAAGGACATATCCATGCTGAATTGATTGAGGTGTTGAAGCCATCAGATAAACGTGTAGTACCGTTTTGCAAACATTTTTCTCAATGTGGTGGCTGTGCCTATCAACATATGAGTTATGCTGATCAGTTAATTGCCAAGCAGGAGATTATTCAAGAGACTTTGACACGGACCTGCAAATTACCTGAATTTCAGATCAAGCCGATCATTCCCTCGGCGAATGAAAAGTATTATCGAAATCATATTCAATTCCATATGGATGCGGATGGAAAATCAGGTTTTTTGAAATCTGGATCGCATGAATTGATTAACATTGAAGAATGCTTTTTACCGGAAAAAGAGTTGCTTACCCTGCGTGAGAATTTGCTTTTTGAAGATGCTTCAGGATTGAACGGGATAGATTTACGCAGTGGGGATGAGGATCCTTTGGTTATTTTCCACGGGGAAGAGCAGCCCCCGCAATTGGAAGTGGATTTCTCGATCAATTTACTTTTTGAAAATGATGGCAACCCCATGATTCTGTCAGGGGATGAGCATATAATGAAGACGATCAATGGGCGTGGTTTCCGAGTATCGGCGGATACATTTTTCCAGACCAACGACCTGCAAACTGAACGCTTGCTAAATGAAGTGCTAGATGCCATTAAATCTGCCGCCGGTGGCCTGTTGTTGGATGTTTACTGTGGTGTGGGTTTGTTCAGCGCTTTTGCAGCGCCAATGTTTGACCAGGTGATCGGCATTGAAATTGCTCCTTTGGCCTGTGAGGATTTTGCAGAGAATCTGGATGAATTTGACAATGTAGCGCTATATCAAGGGAAAGCGGAAGAGGTGTTGCCGACATTGAATGTACCTGCGGATGTGATGATCGTTGATCCACCACGTGCCGGTATTGACCGCAAAGCCATGGATGCGATGATCAAAATTGCGCCCAATCATATTGTGTATGTTTCCTGCGATCTCTCCACACTGGCGCGGGACTTGAACCGATTGATGGAAGGTGACTATAAACTGATTAGCTTTCAACCCATTGATATGTTCCCGCATACTCAGCATATTGAAAGTATTGTGGTATTAACGAAATAAAATTTTGTCCTCATGACATATCCTCATCAATTACCAGGCTATTTTTCATACAAACCGCAAAACAAGACAAAAAGCATAGAATATGTTATATTAAAGATATAAAAATGAATGATATTTCATAATCGCGTATGGATGAGGAGATTGGGATGAAAGCAATGACGTGTAAACAACTTGGTGGGGCGTGTGATCTGGTGTTTAAAGCCAGTACTTTTGAGGAAATGGCAGCATTGAGTCAACAGCATGGTACTGAGATGTTTCAAAAAGGGGATGCCGGGCACTTACAGGCCATGGAAGAAATGAAAGGGTTAATGCAAAATCCTGTAGGAATGAATGCCTGGTTTGAGGGGAAGCGCAAGGAATTTGATAATCTGCCCGACGGACAGGTTTAATAGAAGACATTTATCCATAAAATGTTGAAGCAAAAGCTCAAAAGATAGTTCCCTTTTGAGCTTTTTTATTTACATTGAATGGTTAATTTATTCAACCCGGTAAATGGTAGATAGAATTTGAATCATGGCCTGCACACTGGCAGAGGTGGCGTCTGATGAACCGAAACTGGAGACATAAACCATATCTGTTTCTTTGTCATAGAAAAGCTGTGTTCCCAGAATACCCATATGCCCGGTCATTTTCGGCAGGAATCCCAAAGTGGGGAAGAATTTTTCGAATTGCATTTGCATGAACCCATTACCATATGCAATACCCGGCATAAATTCATAATCGAATTGGTTCAGCGTAGTTAATGTATCCTGGCTGATGATATGTCCTTGATAAAGAGCCCGTATATATACAGCCAAATCATCGAGGGTGGAGATCACGCCGCCGCCGGCCCAATCAATGCTGACGCTTTGATTTTGACTGACCTCATGCCCATCGATCCAGATTTCTACAATGGGTTGTTTACCATTCTTCGGTTCAGAGTAAAGCATCAAATAAGTATCATCCATTTGCAGGGGATCAAAAATCACTTCATGGAGCATTTCATGGAAAGGTTTTCCTGAAACAGATTCAATGATCAACCCCAACAAGATATAGCCTGTATCTGAATAATGGTATCCCTCGCCGGGAGAAAAATATGCGGATTGATGCTTTTGCGTGTATTGCACCAGGTCCTGGGGGGTGTAGAACGTATCAGGGGATTGATAAATGGTTTCCACCAGCCCATTATCTTCTTTGGCAAAGTAATCGGCTATGCCGCTGGTGTGAGAAAGTAATTGTTGGATGGTAATCTGATCCTTGTAATCCACATCTTCATAAACAAATAGATCGGTGATCATATCGTCATCCAGATAGAGATGGATGGGATCATCAAGTTGTAATTGTTCTTGATCAATCAGATGTCCGATAAGGGTTGCAGTGAATAACTTACCGACACTGGCCACATGAAAAGGCGTGTTTGTGTCCACCATTTTCCCATTCGCCGATCCAACTGCATGTTTGATCGATAATCCTTTTTGAGGGGCATCCACATACAGCATCATTGCATCGATGGACTGTTTTTCATTCAGACTATTTTCAACGATCTTGAAGATTTGCATTTCAGCCTGATTTTTTAATAGAGGCTTTGAGTTGAGATAAAACAACACTGCAATAACTACAACGACGATTGCCAATACAATGGCGATAATTTTCCAGATTTTCATTATAGATCTCCTTTTATATATTACTTATAATAATATAACGAATCGTAATATAAAAAGTTGCGAATGTCAATGTTGAATATTTCGAAAAGATATATTACTATTAAGGAAACATTTCACAGGAGCATTTAATGGAATATGTGGTGCTGGGTTTGTTAATGATTCAAGACCTGACCGTTTATCAATTGAATCAGGCGTTTAATTCAGGGTTATCCCTGATCTATAGTGCCAGCTATGGTAGTTTATTAAGTGCATTAAAAAAGCTATTGAAACTAGATGAAATTGAATTTCATGAAACGGTTGAAAATGGTCGTAATAAAAAGATTTATCATATTAACAAAAAGGGGATAACTCATTTTATGCAATGGATGCACAATGATCTTCCAACAAATAAAATGGAGGAAGTGGCTTTATCCAAGGTGTTCTTTTTAGGGCTTGTTGAATCCATTGATGAAAAGAAGAAAATCCTGCAAAATATTGTTCAAACTGTAGCAGCGGTTGAATCGGAGTTGGAGCAATTATCAGAATCGTTGGCACAGATTGAATTGGATGATGAAGCCAGAAAAATTTTCGATTTCCAGTTTAAAACGCTTGATTATGGTGTCATGGCACATCGCAATGGAAAAGAATGGTTTCAGCAGTTGCTGGATGAGCTGGAAAAATGATATTGATTTTGTCACCTGCCAATATTGAGCAAGGCAGGTCAGGCTTAAATTAAATCAACCTCGTATACTGAGTGAAGTTGAGGCGAAACAATGGACAGCATTACCGCGATTCAAAGCGCAATCGAATATATGGAGCAGCACTTGCTTGAGGATATCAATTATATGGATGTCTCACGGCAGGTAAATCTATCCGGGTTTCATTTTCATCGCTTGTTTAGCATGATCACCGGAATGACCATTACAGAGTATATACGCAACCGCCGGTTGTCCCTGGCGGGTCAGGAACTGGTGCTCTCGGAAGAAAAAGTGATTGATATTGCCCTGAAGTACGGCTATGATTCCCCGGAAAGTTTCAGCAAAGCGTTCTCACGTTTTCATAGCATTGCGCCCAGTGCTGCGCGAAGGTCCGGCGAGCAACTCACATTGTACAATCGCCTCATCCTAAAACTTAGTATTGAAGGTGGTGTATTGATGGAATACAAGATTGTTGAAAGAGAGCCGTTTAAATTAATTGCGAAAACCAGACAATTCAAGAATGAAATTGTCAATGATGACACGAATCATGACATTCCCGATTTTTGGGAAGAGAATATTGAAGCCGGATTGATACCGGAACTCAAGAAAATGGCAGCATCCGATGATATTTACGGCGCTTGTGCAGCGTTATCCAAGGAGATTGACACCTTTGCCTACGGCATCGGTGTGCAGTATGATGGGGACGCCGTGCCGGATGGGTATCGGCTTTGGGAAGTGAAGCCCACTTTGTGGGGCGTGTTCCCTTGCTATGGCAAGGATGCTGAGTGCGTCCGGGAAACCTGGAAAAAGATTTTCGGGGAATTCCTTCCGGGCTCGGGCTATGATATGCTGGATGAGGTCGATTTTGAATTCTATCCGGCGGAGAAGGAGCGTGAGGATCTGTTCTGCGAGATTTGGATTCCGATTGAGAAGAAGAGGTGAATTAACCTGTAGCGGCGATTCATGAATCGCCACTAGAGATTGTGTTACATATCAGATGTCATTGATTGAATGGTAGTAATATTGATTTTTTCAAAAAACCCTGTGAGGTTTGCATTGTGCTCTACACCAATGCCGGTGTCACCTTATCCATATAAAAGCGCAAATTTAATAACACCCTCCGCAAACCAATTCAAAAATAAAACGGCGGATTTGATTCTAATTGCAAAACCGCCGTTTGATGTCAAAACGTAATTTGCCAACAAGCATATGGTCTATGTCCCCATTCTGTTTATGACAAAGGTGGATCAGTTTTAATTGCTAGATGGCAAAGTTTGCATGAGGTCAAAGAAATGTTTAGGCTCACCGGTACTAAAATATTCATACCAAGATTCCAGTGTGTTTGATTGAAAAATACCTAAATGCTCAATAATTTGTTTCGCCCACAACAAAGCTCCGGTGGAACTTGCAGTAATAAGGTTGTTATCCGCTACAGATGGCTTGTCTATATAAAAACTTTGCCCTTTATAACCAGGAGAAACCATTTCAAGAAATCCCGGTCCATTACTGGTATGCGGACGCTTATCCAATAACCCAAAGTTGGCAAGCGCAGCGGTAGCCCCACAGATTGCGCACACCGTAGCACCTAAAGAGAGAAATTCGCTGGCTTTTTCGATGATAGCGCCATGCTTTGGGTCGTTCCATGTATCTGCGCCGGGTAATAGCAACATGCTTGTTTCGCTCACAACAATATCATCCATTAAGCAATTGGGCACTATTGTCATCCCACCCATTGTATTGATTGGCTCTTTAGAATAACTAACCGTTTTGAGCGATACACGTTGCTCGCCCTTTTTGAAAAATCGACCAGAATTCAGCTCCGAAATAACATACCCCAGTTCCCAGTCGGCTAAAGTATCAAGAACGTAAACATAGATTGTAAACATAAATTTCCTCCATTTTCATTGCGTTTCTAATTCACCGCCATAGTCCTGGACGGCCTTCTTCATCGACTGAGTTCAGGTATGTTTTTGTGCTTCAAAGATGTAATTGGATAACAAGTCATTTAAACAAATGATTTTACTGCCTTTACTTTCATAATAGCGCAGCATTTCGTCAATTTTCCTTTTATCATAGCTGGTAACGCAATCTGATAGGACATTAACGCCATAATTTGCTTTGCGTAAGTTGTAACAGGTTGATTTAACACAAGCAATGGCATCTGCTCCTGCTATGTAGAAATCACTTATTTCATTTTTACGAATAAAGTCTGTAAATTCTCCACTGCTTAATGCGTTTCCTTTGTATTTTGTAAAAACATTTTTTGAACCTATTTTCAAGTCTGAAGCCAATTCAGCCCCAACTGTGTTGGGTTTAAAAGTCCTAGTGCCGGCTGATAAATTTTCATGCCTTATATAAATAACATGAATATTATTATTGACTGCCCAATCAATAGCTTTATTGATATTGCCAATCACATCCTTGTAATTCTTTGTGATGTCATTTTGAATGTCGATGATGACCAAGGCTTTTTTCTGCATAATGTTTCCTTCCGATAGTTAGATTAATTTATTTACTTTTTTATTATATGCAGCGATTGTTGACAACAGTATGGCAACAATCTAAAATGATAATATGAAATTTTGGAAGGCGGCTATCAGTTGAAAGTTAACAGGCTTGTTAGTATTATTATGATACTCCTTGATAAAAAGCGTATAGGCGCACAGGAGTTAGCAGATATGTTTGAAGTTTCACCCCGCACAATTTACCGCGACATAGACACGATCAACATGGCGGGTATTCCTGTTCGCTCAACATCGGGAGTTGGCGGCGGCTTTGAAATCATGCAGGAATACAAGGTGGATAGAAAGGTTTTTTCGACTGCTGACCTTTCCGCTATCTTGATGGGGCTTTCCAGTCTTTCCAACATGATACGAGGCAATGAACTGGTAAACGCCCTTGCGAAAGTCAAGAGTTTTATCCCGGCCGACAAAGCGAAAGACATTGAATTAAAAGCAAATCAAATCGTTATAGATTTAAGTCCGTGGATAGGCAACAGGAACATACAACCCTATTTAGAAATGATCAAAACAGCTATGCAGGAAAGCAAGCTACTTTCGTTTGAATATGCAGACCGCTACGGAAATAAAACCGCACGAACAGCCGAGCCGTATCAGCTTGTATTGAAAAATAGCCATTGGTATTGGCAAGGGTATTGCCATAAAAGAAATGATTTTCGCTTATTCAAAATATCTCGCATATCAAACCTACAAATAAAAGAGGAATTATTTACGCCACGAGATTATCAAAAACCGCAGTTGGATTTTACTGATATTGTGGAAACGATGCAGAAAAAAATAAAAATTCGTATTCATAAATCTGTCATGGACAGGGTCCTTGATTATTGCAATTATGAACACTTTACGCCTGACGGCAATGAACATTACATTGTTCATTTTCCTTTCATAGAGAACGAATACTACTACTATATTCTTTTCAGTTTTGGGGATAAATGCGAGTGTTTAGAGCCGAACCATATTCGCACAGAAATGAAGCGTAGAATACATGATATAGCTACCTTATACGAAAATTAGAAGAGGGAGTCTATTCTCAGATTCACAATACTTTATGGTCGCTATATTGTGCTATTTCGTTGTTCCCGTTAACCGGCAAGCAGGGCAAGGTGGTACACACCTTGCGATTTTACTCAAAACTCCCTTGCGGGATTTTGGCAAAGCTGCTTGTTGGGGATCATCCCCAATCCCCACTGAACACACAATAAATTGTGAGGTTACGCCTCTATCCCGGTATCATTTTCATCGTCTGTTCAGCATGATCACCGGGATGACCATTACAGAGTATATACGCAACCGCAGGTTGTCCCTGGTGGGTCAGGAACTGGTGCTCTCGGAAGAAAAAGTGATTGATATTGCCCTGAAATATGGCTATGATTCCCCGGAAAGTTTCAGCAAAGCGTTCTCACGTTTTCATAGCATTGCACCCAGTGCTGCGCGAAGGTCCGGCATGTAACTCACATTGTACAATCGCCTCATCCTAAAACTTAGTATTGAAGGTGGTGTATTGATGGAATACAAGATTGTTGAAAGAGAGCCGTTTAAATTAATTGCGAAAACCAGACAATTCAAGAATGAAATTGTCAATGATGACACGAATCATGACATTCCCGATTTTTGGGAAGAGAATATTGAAGCCGGATTGATACCGGAACTCAAGAAAATGGCAGCATCCGATGATATTTACGGCGCTTGTGCAGCGTTATCCAAGGAGATTGACACCTTTGCCTACGGCATCGGTGTGCAGTATGATGGGGACGCCGTGCCGGATGGGTATCGGCTTTGGGAAGTGAAGCCCACTTTGTGGGGCGTGTTCCCTTGCTATGGCAAGGATGCTGAGTGCGTCCGGGAAACCTGGAAAAAGATTTTCGGGGAATTCCTTCCAGGCTCGGGCTATGATATGCTGGATGAGGTCGATTTTGAATTCTATCCGGCGGAGAAGGAGCGCGAGGATCTGTTCTGCGAGATTAGGATTCCGATTGGGAAGAAGAGGTGAGGTAAAAATGTAGGAATAAATCATCATTCTGTAGAGACAATTCATGAATTGTCCCTACAGAATTTTTTTTGTTTACACCAATGCCGGCGTAAACTTGGCCAGTATATACACACCTTCATCACTAGCTACAATCCTATGCGGTACACCGGCAGGCAGAATACCAATCGTGCCGGGCAGGTAATCGACTTCCTGATTCCCGACGATGGCTTTGGCGCTGCCGGCGATGACTTCGTGAATTTCGAGATTGTTTTCATGGATGTGGTTATCCAGCACACAGTTGGGCTCCACTTTGACCAGGTGGCTGCTGACCTGTTGGCCTGTCATGGCACCGGTTACCAAATGTTTTAGATACACACCCTTGAATTTGGCGTGCGGTGTAAAATCAATCTGTTCTGCTTTGGTTATTTCGTCTTTAGTAATGACGAATCCGTTTTCAAATGCTTTTCCTGTGTTCATGTTTTAACTCCTTGAAACGTTGATAAATCCATCATAATCGTAAGAACAGCAAAAGAATTGTAAATAATTGTGCTTTTGTGATATGACTATAGAAGCTTTTTTGATAGGCTCTATCTTAATCCATGCCATTGGATTCTGAAAGGGCGCAAATCATTTGGGAGGTGGAAAATGAGTATTCGTTACACACATACTAATATCATCGCCAAAGATTGGCGCAGCCTGGCGGAATTTTATGTGCAGGTCTTTGGTTGTAAGTTGGTATTGCCAGAACGGGATCTATCCGGGAAGTGGATTGACCGATTAACTAATTTTGATGGCTGCAGCATCAAAGGTGCGCATCTGGAATTGCCGGGTTATGAAATGGGACCGACCCTGGAAATCTTCTCTTATGATCCTGAGGATACGGCTGACGCTGCGAAAACGATCAATCGCCTGGGATACGGACACCTTGCCTTTCATGTGGATGATGTGCAGGCCATGTTGAATAAACTACTGGAAAATGGCGGCAGCCAATATGGTGATCTGGTTTCACAACGCTATGCGGATGGCAGCCTGTTGACGGTTGTGTATGCTTGTGATCCGGAAGGCAATATTGTGGAATTGCAAAATCGGAAAAAATGAGTAGGCTAAACTGGAAGCAAAGATGAGAAGATACGCGTACAAGAAAATTGATGCCTTCACCAGCGGGGCGTCGTTAGGCAATCCGGCTGCCTGTATTTTTTTGAATGAACGGCAGGTGTTGACCGATGAAGAGATGCTCTTGATTGCCCAGCAGCATAAAGGCTTTGTCTCCGAGATGGTATATTGCAAACAAACGCCCGGAAAAATTCATCTGACGTATTATTCCTCTGAGTGCGAAGTGGATTTCTGCGGACACGGCACCATCGCCTGCATGTACAGCCTGATCAAACAGTCTGCTGCGTTGATGGCACAACCTGAAATTGAGATCGTAACGCGCCGCAAGGGTGTGTTAACCGTGACGAATCGTATTGGGAAAGAAGATGCGGTTTATATCTCAGCGCCGCAAGCGCAGCATTTGGGCACATCCCTGACCAGAGCGGAAATCGCTGATCAACTTGGATTAGCTGCGGCGAAAATATCCACAGATCTGCCGCTGGACTGTATCAATGCCGGGTTGGCAACCTTGATCGTACCGATAGAAGCGCTAGAGGATGAGATCAGTGTTTATCCGGACCAGGAAGCGGTGAAAGGGTTCTGTGAACAACATGATATTGATATTGTCTTGATCTTCTGCATGCAAGTGCAGGACAAAACGCATTTCGCGCATACGCGCGTCTTTGCAGCACGTTTTGGTTATTTGGAAGATCCAGCCACTGGATCAGGCAATAGTGCTTTTGGCAATTATTTACTGAAAAACAAATTGTGGAATGGAAAACAGATTTCCGTAGAGCAAGGCAGTGAAGACATGGTTTTTAATACTGTACGGCTGGCTGCAGAGAATGGGAAGGTTTTGTTTGGGGGTAGTGCAACGGAAAGAATTATTGGGGAATATTTATTGTAGTATTTAACAAGTTTTGCCTCGTTAAGACCCTAAGGTTTTTTTTTATAAACCCTTAGGGTCTCCTATTTAACAGACATATAACTATGATAATAATATTACATTGACAGACATAGTAATATGATATATACTATTGTTATGGAGGTACAGGCATTTGGACGGAAAAATATCTTCGGATTTACTTAGAGGTCACACGGATACGATTGTCTTAAGCATATTGAATGCGGGAGATAGTTATGGTTATGAAATCTTCAAGAAGATCGTTGAAAAGAGTGATGGATTGTACGAACTCAAAGAGGCCACGCTCTATTCAAGTTATAGGCGGCTAGAGCAAGACGAGTGTATTTCATCCTATTGGGGGGATGAAACCCAGGGTGGCAGGAGAAAATATTATCGGATTACACCTTTGGGCGTGAGTATTTTGGATCAAAATAAACTGGATTGGGCATTCACCAAACAGATCATAGATAAATTGTTGTAAAAGGGAAAACGATGGAAAACAGAATTAAAAATTATGTAGATGAATTATTTGAAGGGATATATATCACGGGTCCTTTAAAGGAAATGAAAGAAGAAATCTGTGTCAACCTGCTGGAAAAAATAAACGACTATATCACCTCAGGGGAAAGTGAAAATTCAGCTTATGAAAAAGCAATCGCTAATCTGGGTGATATGGATGAATTGTTGAATGGCTTGAAGAAAGCATCGGAGGTTAAAATGGAAGCCGGGTTATATGAAGTGAAACCGTTAGCGAAAAGCCATATTGCCGGATATATTATCGGATCGGCGCTGTTCATACTTGGATTGCTTGTGGCAGGTTTTTTTATGTTGCAAAATGAAGATTGGCTGACAGCAGGAAAAGTATTTTCGGTCTTTTTCATCCTATCCTCGGGAGTGTTTACCTATTTTGGATTGACGCAGGAAAATCAAGAAACATATCCCATGAGCACGAAGCGTGCATTAGCTTATAGCGGCGCTACAGTTTTTGTTATCATCGGTGGTAATGTAGCCCTGTTTTCTTACTTGGAGACAATGATTTTCACACCAGCTTTGATCTATCTGGCTATTTTTTGTTTGCCTGCAATCATGCTCTTTATTTACCTGGGACTGTCCGAAAAAAGCCGCAGTAAATTCGATGTTATGGATTCGGAATGGCAGCGAAACTGGATTAACAAATATTCAAATTCGAAGAATAAAAAGGTAAAGGACCTGCTTTCCGGTGCCATTTGGATTTTTTCAGCGGGATTCTTTATGTTGGGACTAATGCTTGGGTATTGGTATGCCTGGCTCATTTTTCTTTTTGCCGTTGGATTTCAGATTCTTCTGGAAGCCTACTTTGCAGCAAAGATATAGAGAAAAAATTTTTAACTAAAAAAAATCCCATGGATCAATTCATGGGATTTTTTTTTGCCATATTGATGTTTCAATACATGGAAAACTAACGTATGATTAGCTAATATTGATATCCAATAGCGGTAATTGAGCAATATCATGCAAGAAATGAAGCAATCGTTCTGCTATGATATTGTTGGTGATGAAATGGTAGATGAAATTCGAACGGTAACGTATGATAAAAAACTGCAAGTGGAAGCCTATCGCTTTAAGGGCGTGATGCAAAAGTTCCCTAACCACTTCCATGATTATTATGTGATTGGATATATTGAAAAAGGGAAACGCCATCTGGTATGCAATCAACAAGAACATTGGCTCAAAGATGGTGATGTTACATTTTTCAATCCACAAGAACCACACTCATGTGAACAGGTGGATGGAAAAACAATGGATTATCGCAGTATTAATATCAAGCCGGATGTGATGCAGCAGGTTGTCCAGGATATTTTTGGCGAAAAAAGACTACCGCGGTTTACACCAACAGTTCTTTATCACAGCGAGCTGACCGTCTCTATAAAAGAATTGCATATGATGATTTGCGATGAACAGGTTGATTTCAAAAAGGAAGAGCTATTCTTCATTCTCATGGAGCAGCTCATCAGGGAGTATTCCGATTTCAACGCAATTGAAGAACCGCATGGACAGCATCAGTTGGTAGAAAAAATATGTAATTATTTATCGGAACATTTCGATCGCGCCATATCATTGGATGAACTGAGCGATGTGGCGGGGATCAGCAAGTATCATCTGCTGCGTACGTTTACAAGACAAAAAGGTATCACTCCATACAGCTACCTTGAAACCATTCGTATAAACAAAGCTAAAGTGATGCTTGAGAACGGAGCCTCACCCCTTGAGGTCACCTTCCAAACCGGGTTCAGTGATCAGAGTCACTTTACCAATTACTTTAAAAAACTGATCGGTCTCACCCCCAAGCAATATATGAAAATATTTGTTGATGAAGCAACAAGTAAAAAATAAAAGGACATTGAAATTTAATGGAAGATCGAAAACCACTGATAGGGCATCTTGCTGCCCTCAGCACAATTACATTGTGGGGAACCACCTATGTAGCAACAAAATTTTTACTGGAAGATTTTTCTCCAGTTGATATATTAATATTTCGGTTTGTTATTGGATATATCGTCCTCTGGATGGTTCATCCGCATGTTTTTCCGATGCGACAGCGAAAAGAGGAAATCCTCATTGCGGGCGCAGGCCTATGTGGAGTCACGTTATATTTTCTTTTTGAAAATACGGCGCTTACCTATACGATGGCATCCAATGTGGGTGTGATTGTTTCAATTGCACCTTTATTCACAGCGATCCTGGCATATTTTTTCCTGGGCGGCAAAAAGCTCACAGTGCAATTTCTGCTTGGTTTTGTAGTGGCCATGACAGGGATTTTTCTCATTGGATACAATGGAAGTTTCATTTTGAAATTGAATCCATTGGGGGATATACTGGCTGTTTTGGCAGCGGGTGTATTCGCGATCTATTCCATTATTATGCGTAAAATCAGCAAATTTAATATCAATACCTTGGCAGTAACCAGACGTATGTTTTTTTATGGACTTTTGTTTATGCTGCCCACTCTGCTTTGGATGGATTTCAGCGCAGATCTATCGCGATTGGCTGACATGACCAATTTATTTAGTATGCTATTTCTGGGTGTAGGCGCCTCGGCCATATGCTACGCGACCTGGAATTGGGCCGTAGGTGTTATCGGACCTGTAAAAACAACTATATATATTTATTTGGTGCCGGTTGTAACGATTATTGGCGCAGCACTCTTTTTGGGTGAAAGGTTTACCTGGGTTTCAGCAGTTGGTGCGGGATTAACTTTAGCTGGATTATATCTTTCCGGTTGGAAAAGAAAAGTAAAAGTACAGGAGCAACAAGGATAAAATGACTGATAAAGAAACCAAATGTGTCATCGTGGCTGATGAAAACCTTCCGGCTGGATTATTGGCTAATACCACTGCTATCTTGGGGATATCACTGGGGCGGTCTGTTCCGGAGTGTGTTGGGGAAGATGTGCATGATGCTTCCGGAAAGGTACATACTGGCATTATCACCGTGCCTGTGCCGATCTTGAAAGGGAACAGTACAAAGATTCGCGATCTGCGGGAAAAATTATTTTCTGATGATTTCGCAGAATTAACGGTGGTCGATTTTTCAGATGTTGCACAGAGCTGCACGGTCTACAGCGATTACATAGAAAAAGCGGGGAACACGATTGAAGAGGAGCATACCTATTTGGGCGTAGTCATATATGGGGATAAGAAGAAGGTCAACAAACTAACCGGTAATTTGCCTTTACTTCGATAAAGTTAGGCGGAAATTCATTTGCATTTTTGTAAACCTTTATGTATACTAAATTAGAATAAAAGTTCTAATTTAGTATACAATGTTCTTTCATGGAAGCCAAAGATGGGAATGGAGGAAATAGAATGTCATTTTCTTTTGAAGTAGAGAAATTACCCAGTTGGATGGCGTTGATTGCTGCTGAAGGTGTAATATCTACGAAAGATACAGAGGAAGTTCTACAAGATAACGGGGTTAATGCCTTACTAGATGAATTATCAGGATGGGAAGATACTTATCTTGATAGTCATAAAAAATCCCAGCACCTGCTCCATAAAGCAACCTTTCTGGTTGATATCGGCATTACCATTGATGAACCCCGTATGCGAAGCTTCATCGAATTGGTTCATAAACATATCTCTACTGAAGGGATATTGGAAACGAGAATAAAAACTTATGAGCGATTTGGAGGAAGTGGTCAGGCAGAATGGCATTGGATGTTGTGCGATGCACCACTATTGACTTACATCGCTATCACATCTGGCGGATTAACAGCCGATCAGGCAAAACCTGCCGTAGAATATATGATCTCTTTAAGAGGGGAGGAAGGGTGGCTTTGCAAGGTAGATCCGAATATGGGTAAATTTCGTGGTCCGGGGGGTGCAAAGCTTATTTGTCCATATGCAACATTATTAATGCTGAAATTATTAGCACTATTTCCGGAATATCATCATTCCGAAGAAGTGCATCATGGAATAAACGCCATATTACGTTTGTGGGATGATCGAAAAGCTCGTAAGCCATTCCTGTTCGCCATGGGCACAGATTTTCAGAAAGTAAAAGCGCCGTTGATTTGGTATGATATTCTGCATGTGCTGGATGTGCTCACTCAATTTGAGTGGGCACGAAGCGAGGCTCAAATTGTGGAGATGGCGGAGATTCTGAGAAGGAAACAGAATGAAAATGGCTTATTTGTTCCTGAATCTATCTATATGCCATGGAAGCAATGGGAATTCGGACAAAAGAAAGTGCCATCCATGTGGGTGAGTTATTTAGCGCATCGTATTTTGATCCGAATGCGCTAAGCAGTTAAAAAAGAATACTACTTGGTGAAAATCATCTGTAGTTGCAGATGATTTTGCATTTAACACTTTAGAAATAAAATAACACTTGACAAATAAATATAACAGTGATATAAAATATAAAATAATGTTGTAATTGTTTTGGTAAGTTTAGTTTTGTTAGGAGTGATTCAGATGAATCAAAATTCAAATTCTTTGTTTGATACGATAAATTTATACCCGTTCCTTCGATTAAGCATTACGGGCATTGTTTTGCAGCTCATTTGCATTGTTGGGGGTGCCATAGTGATTGGTGCATTGGGTTTGCAGCCACAAACCGCATTGGAATATTTTGAAGTAATGCAGGAAAGTAAATTTGCCGGTTTGTTGGTGGATGATTTCTTTTCGATTTTCCTTGTGGCATTGTACCTCTTTACTTTTACAGGGCTATTTTTTGTAGTCGCAAAACGTAATTTTGCAATGGCGTTTGTGAGTACATTGCTGACATATATTGCGGTAATTTTGACCATTAGTGCACATGATGGATTTACATTAATTCATCTAAGTGAACAATATTGGGCAACAACTGATAATGATATTAAAATGCAATTAATAACAGCAGGCGAGACTGCCATATCTCAAAATATGTGGAATAGCACATCCGCTTTTTTCTCTGGTTTGTTTTTGCAGGGTGCTGGTGTATTGATTTCTATAGCAATGTTGAAACATACTTCTTTCTCAAAAGTAACAGCTATTTCCGGTTTGTTAGCCAATGGTTTAGATTTGTTTCAACATCTTATGCATCATATGCGTGTTGAATTACCTGATGGCGTTTTATACTTTATGGGACCAATCTATCTGATTTGGTTTGTTTCATTAATAATTGATTTGTTGAAAGAGAGTAAGCAATATAAAATTAATTATCAAGCAGTATAATAAAGGGTAATTATGGTAAAGGTAAGTGATCAGCGAAAATCTGAGCGAGTGAAGCATTTTTTTGCAGAAACAGCGAAACAAATGATTTTGGATGAGGGTGTTGGATCGGTATCCGTGCGTAAAACGGCTGCAAAGGCAGGCTACTCCTACGCGACGATTTATAATCATTTTGAAAATATTGATGAATTGCTGTGGTATGCCAGAGAATTACTCATTGTGGATGTAGCAGACTATATACAAAAGAACAATGCTGGTGAAGTTACGCGTATTGAAGATGTAAAAGCAATGTTTCGTTCTTATGTGAATTGCTTTATTGAGAATCCCAATGTTTATCATTTTTTCTATTTTCATAAGCTGGAAAAATCGCACAAGAAACGCCGTGCCCTCACTGAAGGTGAAGGCTATCAGGATCAGTTCATGAAGCCGTTTCAGTTCCTGATGCAAAGTGGAAAGTACACGATGGAAGAAGTCGCTTTGATCGGTCAAACCATTTTGTATACCAGCCAGGGATTATTAACCCTGTTTATCTCAGATAATGATCAGTTAACCAAAGATGATTTATATAAAAATTTAAATGATGTGATTGATTATCTTTTAAATCGTTGATTATGTATTGAAAGGATGTAAATAATGAAAGTAGTAATTATTTTTGATTCAATATTCGGAAACACAGCAAAAGTCGCCCATGCCATGGCGGATGCGATAAAAACAAACGTGGACGTGAAAGCGATTCAAGTTGGTCAGTTTTCAGATGAAGATCTGAAGGACTGTACACACTTATTGATTGGTTCTCCGACACGGGCATTTGGCCCAACCTCTGCAATTAAGCAGATGCTTGCCAATTTGGACAGGAATAGCCTGCAAAATGTAAAGATTTCTGTTTTTGATACACGTATGGCGATTGATGAAATCGATGTGAAAATACTGAAATTTCTTGAAAAACGCCTGGGCTATGCTTCGGATACCATGCAAAAAATTATAAAGCGCAGATTAAAAAAACAGTCTGTTCCATGGTCCTCGTATATTGTCAATGGATCCGAGGGACCATTGCGAGAAGGCGAATTACAGCGTGCAGAAGCATGGGCAGTTGAACAGATTCAATAAATAATAAAATCCGCTCATTATTATTGAGCGGATTTTTTGGTATCAGGGGAATAAACGACGGGTTTTGATTTCAGCAACTGCATCCGAGCGATATTGGTAAAGTGTGGCTGGTCTACCTTCCCCCTTTTTTTGATAGTGGGTTGGCTCGATGATATTGGCCTGAAGGATGCGCCGCCGAAAATTACGTTTGTCCAAGGCTTCATCCAAAATGATTTCATAAGTACGCTGTAAATCAGTGAGGCTGAATGTCTCTGGCAGGAGCTCAAACCCGACTGCCGTATACTCCAGTTTGTAGCGTAGTCGGCGAAGAGCATATTCTAGCATCTCTTTTTCAGCATCGTTAAAATGACGCTGCTCATGAACCTGCATCCAGGCCACTTGCTCGCTGGCGAGATCAATTTTATTGTTAGGCAGCAAAGCAAAATAGACAATGGATATGAGGTGTTGTCTTTGCCTGGTTTTGGAATCACTGTAGGTGTATAGCTGTTCCAGGTAAATCTCTTCTGCTGGTAGAAATAATTTTAAACATGACTGAGCACTTTCTTCTAATGACAAATCTGATTGAATCGCTCTGGAAGGAAACGATACAAAAGATTGTGAATCATGCGCATGCACCAGGACTTGCAGCGCATGATGCTGTAAGGAAAATAAAATTACTTTTATTTCAGTAAGTGGTTGAGCTAAAGTTTCCATTTAAATAAATTATACCTTTATTCAAAATATTCATCAGCCTGATCCTGTGCCCAAAAAAACGATAACAAGGCGGAGGGAAAAGTTCCTTGTTTTTCTTCCTATAGCTGTGAGTTCAAGCTATAATTTATTGTATAAATTAAGGAAGGGTGAACAAGATGAAGAAAAAGACAACCACATTAATCGTAATTCTTGGATTTACTATGTTGATATCTGCATGCCAGTTGGGCAGCAGCGTCCCTGCCGCTACTCAAACCCCGATGATCATTGTAGCAACCCAGGAGGCTTCATTAACCAGCACCCCTGAACCTAGCGAGACACCTATACCGGTTACCGCAACACCTGATTTCACGGCAACAACTACTGAAACCGAAACGCCAACCATTACCTTAACCAAGACAGCACTTCCAGCTCGCGGAAATGCATGGTTTTATGCTAACTATATTACACCGACCATAGATGGATATTGGTCCGAGTGGGGTAATGCTGCCTACAGTTGTGGATATGTTGTTTATGGCAGCTCCAATCGATCTGATTCGGATGATCTGGATGCTTCCGCCCGGTTTGGATGGGATTGGAATTATTTTTATATCGCCATGAAAATCCATGACGAAAACTATGTGCAAAATGCTTATGGTGGGGAAATCTACTTAGGCGACAGCATGGAATTACTAATGGATACATATTTATATGAGGATTTCTATTATTACGGCATGAATTGGGATGATTATCAAATTGGATTTTCCCCTGGAAAGGGTGGTGTCGGTGGTGAGACGGAAGCGGTAGTTTGGTACCCCCGAAATATCAGTGGATCACGTGCAGATGTATTGATTGGCTCTGTACGCGAAGGTAATATAACCCGTATGGAAGTGGCCATTCCCTGGACAGTTCTGAATACCTATCCATATCAGGGGGCGACGTATGGTATGGCTTTGTCTTTCTCTGATAATGATAATACCAGCTCCAATGAACAGCAGAGTATGGTTTCCTGTGTGCCCAGCCGACAATTAACCAACCCCACCAGTTGGGGAGAGATCATGCTCATTTACTAATCTCGAATGTATCAGAACAGCCCGGAAACGGGCTGTTTTTTGTTTGTTATCCATGCTATAATTAAAGAACATAAGTTCTAGGTGGTATCAATGAGTGCAAGGAAAATATTGCATATCGATCTGGATGCCTTCTTCTGCTCGGTGGAAGAATTGCATAATCCTGATTTGCATGGAAAACCTTTTGCAGTTGGCGGAGATCCAAACGGGCGCAGCGTGGTATCTTCTTGCTCTTATGCAGCACGTCAGTATGGTGTTCGTTCAGCGATGCCTTGTGCAAAAGCCCTACGACTGTGTCCGGATTTAATTTTTGTGCATTCAGGATATGGACAGTACACAGAAGCATCCCATGCGGTAATGGAAATCATCCGCGATCTGACACCCATGGTACAGCAAATCTCTATCGATGAGGCTTTCCTGGATGTTAGTGATTTGCCGGACAGTGCGCTAAGCATTGCGCGGCGTTTGCAGTCCGATATTTACTCCAAGACAAAATTACCTACATCCCTGGGTGTTGCCGGCAACAAGTTGATGGCAAAAATTGCCAATAATATTGGCAAATCCAATCATAAAAAACCCACGCCGCCGATGGCGATCACTGTGGTTGAGCCAGGAGAGGAATCTGCTTTTTTGGAAAACTTGCCTGTACGCGAACTATGGGGTGTAGGACCAAAAATGGCCGAGCGACTGAATATGATGGGGTTTAAAACCATTGGGCAGATCGCCGGGAAACCGGTTGCGTTTTGGGAAAAAGCATTCGGAAAAAGTGGCCGTGATATTTGGGAGCGTGCCCAGGGCCAAGATGAACGAATGGTGGTTGAAGACCATAGCGTGAAGTCGATCAGTCAGGAAGTGACCTTTAATATCGACATCGCTGATCCGGAGATATTACGCAAGAAGATTCTCAATCTATCCGAGCAAGTGGGGTATCGTTTACGCAAAAAAGGATTGTGCGGTACGACCATCCGATTAAAAATACGCTGGGCAAATTTTGAAACGCATACTCGCCAAAAGAAAATGCACAGCCCTGTGGATCAGGACCGGGTGATATTTGAACAAGCCTATGAACAAATGATGGCATTTTATCCGTTTAAACAGCCTGTGCGATTGATCGGTGTAGGCGTGAGCGGCCTGACCAATGCCATGCATCAGTTACCGCTCTGGGAAACCGAGGATGAAAAAGAACGCAGATTATTAAATGCAGTGGATGAAGTACGTAATCGATTTGGCAAAAATGTGCTCAAAAGGGGAAATTCTATAAAAAAGAAATAGACCTCAAAATACGATTGAGATCTACATAGAGGTTTGTTCCATTAATTATACGGGTGCTGTCTGCAATGTTTTTTCATACAGGGCAATGGTGCGTTCCGTAATTTTGTGCCAGTCATAATCCTGTGCATAGGCGTTTGCTTGTTTGCCCATCTGTTGCCGAATATCTTCATTGCAAACCAATTCTCTGATCTTTTCACTTAAGCTATCTGGGTCGTTATGGGGAACAACATAACCGGTAATGCCGTCCTGCACCAGATAAGCCAGACCGCCCACCTGACTGGCCACAACCGGTGTCCCACAAGCCATGGCTTCCAGTGCCACCATACCAAATGACTCATAATGCGAGGGCATAATCACGATCTCAGCGGCGGAATAATAATAGGGCAGCATATCCTGATCACGTTTGCCAAGGAAAACAACCAGGTCTTTCAAATCAAGCTCACTGCGTAGTGTCATCAGGCGGTTCATTTCCACGTCCATGTTACAACCTTCGGCTTCAGGATTACCCCCGACAATGACCAGATAATGCGGACAGCCATCAATCTCATTATTCCTATGCAATTTGGAGATGGCCTGCATCAGTACATCCACACCTTTGAGCGGCTCGATACGGCCTACAAATAGCAACATGCGATCCTTGGGTGAGATGCCAATTACTTCTTTGGCCTCATCAGCCGGGATGGGGTAGAACTTACTGGTATCCACACCAGGAGGAATGATTTCCATCTTTTCTTCGGGTGCTTGATATAAATATTCCAATTGGCTTTGTTCCGCGGGTGTGGCGATGACGATTTTATCGGCAGCATCGATGACTTCCTGTTCACCGTTCAGGCGATAATCGCCTTCCATTTCGGCTGGGGATTGTGCAATGCGATTTTTCATCTTGCCCAGGGTATGGAACATTTGCACGATGGGTATCTGCCAGCTATCTTTTAATTGTTTGGCTGCCACGCCAGACATCCAGTAATGACTGTGGATTAGGTCGTACTGTAAGCCTTTTTCCTGCCCAAATTGAAGGATTTGCTCTGCAAATTCAGGAATATAACAGGTGAGTTGTTTTTTTGGTAGATACACTTCCGGCCCGGCGGGCATATGTACCACGCGGTTGCCGTAGCAAAGTTGATGCAGTACCTGCGGGACATGTTCATCCTGTGAGCGGGTGAAAACGTCCACGTGCACGCCCATTTTACCCAGATGATGGGCTAATTCGCGTACGTAAACGTTCATGCCGCCGGTGTCTTTACCGCCCAGGGTTTCCAGTGGACAGGTATGGTATGAAAGCATGGCAATTTTTTTCAACGGTTTCTCTCCTCCCAAATGGGGTGGTGTAGTGCCTATTATATTCTATTTCTCTTGCAAGATCGGGGGCAATCCTGATATAATTTTGCACGCCAGCCATCGTGGCTCAGTTGGTAGAGCAGACGATTCGTAATCGTCAGGTCGTGGGTTCGATCCCCACCGATGGCTCAGAAAACACCTCACAAGAATGAGTGAGGTGTTTTTTATTGATGTTTTTTCGTAGGGTATGCTCCTTGAAGTATATTGCACTCCTACAATCCCAGGATTCCCCTCATAATTTCACGGTATTCTTTATAGGCCATCCTTCCTGCTTTCGTGATAGTCAACATGGTATGCGGACGATTATCCTTGATTTCTTTTTCCACTTTGATATAGCCAGCTTTTTGTAATTTACTCATATGAGCGGAGAAATTTCCCATGGTCAATCCGGTACGGCTGATCAGGAAAACGAAGTCTGCACTTTCGACCAGCGATAGGTACGTCAGGATTTTAAGGCGGGCAGGTTCATGAACCAGGATATCGATTTCAATATTTACATTTAGAGGTTTGTCTGCCATGATTACCCTTCCATTTTAATAACCGGATACTTGCGCAAGAATTTGATCAGCACGATACTCCCGGAAAGGATGATCACACTGCCAGAAACAAGCACGGCAATCAGGAACATATCCAATCCTTGACTGGATGGATTGAGGATTTCACCTAAAGTCATAGACACAAAAACCAGTACCGCATAATAGTAAAACCTCGTTGTTTTCAGTACTAACCCCAATATACTGATACCCACAGCCAGAATCAGTCCAAAAAGGGCTAATGGGTGCTCAAGCAGGAAGGCGCCACTTGAGCGGGCAGAGAGGAAATAAAGCAGGAAAACTCCGATACCCAATGCGAGTAAAACCAGAAAGAATACTACAAAACGGTTTTTCATTTTAGCGGCCGGTTTGATAATACCGACGCGCGGGATAGTCAGGGTTTGTTTTCCGAGATACCAGACAAAAAAAGGCAGCATGCTGATGATACCCGACAATGCAGGCAAGCCAATGAGCAGCATGGCTGCAAAACTGAATATGAGCATCCCGATGGCCAGATCGACCAGACCGTCTTCTGAAAAATATAGATATAGTTGATTTTGAATGCTTGACTTTCGCGGATTGCCTGACATGGATAACTCCTTTGATTTACAGATAAATAATCTAACAAATAACTTTGTATCGCAAAGTTATTTGTTAGATTATACGATATAGAGTATGTTTTGTCCAGTTATCATTAATTCGATGAACCCTTCCGAGATTTAATCTGGAAGGGCATCACATGTCAAAGGGTGGATGGTTACTTGATTTAAGTAAAGTCAACGCAAGGAAATTGAAATTGACTTCCATTACTCAGAGGGCATAAATCGCTGCAGGATACCAAATAGAATCATCAGTAATCCCCCTACGACAATCCAAAATATAATTGTGGAGAAGGAACTATTCTCACTATTATTTTTAGGATTAGATGTCTCAGGTGAGTTGGTTATGACTATTGTTGCTGTGACATGCAGCGTGCTTGCCGAAGTTGGCGTGGTAGACACTCTCGGTGCTGGCGTAGCTGTTTTTTGTTCCGTGGGGTAAGGTGTCAAGGAGGTAGGAATCAGCAGTATTTGACCAACATATACCGTTAAATTATCTGTTGCATAGCCATTTAACGCCTGAATCTCTTTGATTTTTGTACCATAGGTAATAGCGATGCTCCAAAGTGTTTGTCCATAGTCAACTGTATGAATGATTTGTCCATCCCCATTCGGTGTTACACGACTGACGGGCTGCATCCATTGGGATAGAACCCCAGCTTCAGCGGTCAATGCTGTATCAGCGGATGGCTCATTATTGGCGTATAAGGTTTCAAGTGTGGTGCCGTCTGGGGCAATATATTCACCACAATAGCGTTTTTCAGTATAGGCAGCATGTACAACAAAGTATGATGTTCCTTCAGAATCTGTGGCAACACCCGCGCCAATATCGCAATAGATGGGATTCATCATGGGGATATTGTGCAGGTCGTCGTTCCAGATCACATAAATTAATTCCTCAGCGGGAATATTCGTGCCATTGGCGATGTTTTCTGTTGCCCAAACGTTGACACCGCCACCATAGCCGGCTTGTTGGATGCGATCAGAAACCCCACCAATATGAGAGGACATTTGAATTCCTGCCATTGTCTCTGCTGTTTGTTGGGCTGTTGCCATAAGGGTACTATTAACGGATAAAGCAGGTAAGCCAAATTGAGTTCTGGCCAGATTGGTGAAGTATACAAGTTCATCTGCCGTAGCGGATCGATCCGATTCAGGCGTTTCAGCCTGTAAATTTACTTCTGCAGGCAATACTACACTTGAGCTAATCAGACTGACGACTAAAATGATTAATATTGAAAAGGCAAATCGAGGTAATGACTTCAACTGATTTTTTTGCCAATCGTTTTTTTTATATGGTCGTTGATACATGCTTTCACCTCAATCGTTTCCCCATTTAAGGTTGCATTATTGATAGCTACATTATACTGCACATATGAAAAATACCAGGGATTGCCCTGGTATTTTATGGGTGATTATTAAGAAGGTTTGTTTCAGGCAAGCAAATTTTTTCCCCATCCGGTAGCACGTTCCGGTTCACCAGGTACCATTTCTTTTCCCTGATCTCCCGTAACAAGAAATCCTTCAGGATCCGCAATTAGTACTGCGCCTAATTTCGTTAGATCCTTAGCAAGGCTTTTTGCAGCAAATCCACCGGTTTTGACAACAAATCGGAAAACCCTGGATTTTATATCTTGTAAATCAACGCGAGTATCAAAAACGGCTGCTTTTTTACCCTGTACAATTTCAGGGGTAAGATTTTTCATGAATTCGCTGATACCCTCTGTCGGACGGAAACCACGTGTTGGCGAGCCAATAATCAACATATCCGTATCCTTTAATTGATCAGCTGAAACCTCATCTACTTTTACGACTTTCACATAAGCGGAACCTTGTACACCATCACCGATGCTTTGAGCAATTGTTGCGGTATTTCCAAATACCGTATCATAAATAATAAGAACATTCATCGTTTTTTCCTTGTTTAATTTATTACTTGATCTTTACCGCTGCGTTTTGCTTTATAAAGTGCTTTATCTGCGCGATCAATTAAAGTATCATGGGAATCTAAATCCAACCATGTGGATACACCAAAACTTGAAGTAAGTAGGATGTCGTTATCAAATTTATGTGTACTCAACGAAATTCGAATCGTTTCTGCCAATAAAGCAGCGTCTTCTAAATTTGTTTCCGGAGAGATGATGAGAAACTCGTCTCCACCCCAACGGCCGATAACATCCGTATTACGTACACGTTGTCGAATCACGGTTGCTAGTTCTGATAATACTTTATCACCTGCTTGATGTCCGCGGGTATCGTTTATTTCTTTAAAATTATCCAGGTCAAATAATAATACTGAAAATGTGGTTTGATAGCGTTGGGCGCGTTGAATTTCACAATTCAGCACATTATCCATTTTCATCCGATTGAACATGCCAGTCATCGGGTCTATTTCGGCCAATTTCTCCAAATTTGTATGAGCCTGTTCAAGTTCTTTTGTTCTTTCCTGAACTAATTTTTCCAGTACAGTTGCCCGTTCTTCAATCTCTTTTAATGGGTAGGCTTCATCTGCTTCATGTACTGCTGTGGGAAATGAAATATGCATATGTTCCAGCAGCCAAACCGAATCAGTTTTCTGGAAAACGGCGCTGATGCGCAAATCATTCAGTTTCAATGATTGCTCCATGATGGTTGTGTTGATATTCAATTGCCCTGATACGATACCAATTGATTCATGTAAAACTTGAGTATGTGTTTTCTTGAGTTTAAATGTGATTGGGTTGGGTGCTTGTTCAAAGTCTCTTTTGTATAATTCGCGGAAGGCCTTACCAGAATAGGCATTTTCATCGATGCCAGTACCAAAACCGGATAAGGTGTTACTCATCAATGAATACGTACCTGGCATATCCCGGTCTGAAAAATATGCTTCCAGATAGTTGCTGAAAGTTGCTTCAAGTTCTTTTTTAATTTGCTTCTTCATTTTGTTATCCAAGTGCCCACCATAATATAATCATAATATTGAAAGAACAAGTAAAACAAATTTTCCCCGAATAAAGTGCGATGAGTAACCCTATTATAGTCTGATTTTCAGAAAGAGAATAATATTTTAAAGATTATATTGAAAATCGGGTCTGACAGCCCTGTAAATCAGGGTTTTCTCAGGTATCGCATATGAATTAATGCCAGCTTCTCTCCTTGTTTACTAATTCGTTCTTCCAAACCGGACGGTGTAAACCCATACTTTGAATAAAGGAGCAATGCCGCAGTATTGTGATTGAAACAGGATATATGGACTTCGGTTACAGCATATTTCGAAAAAGCAAGATTCATCATTTCAGTAATCAGGTATTTGGCGATCCCCGAGCCTCTTTTATCAGGATCAACAACCACGTTGCCAATCGAGCAGTGGGACTGTGGGGCACACTCATAGAAGTTGGCAAAGCCAACTGGCTTTTCATCCAAACAGACAACCGAAGCATCAAAACGCTTATCAATCGCATTTTGCAATTGAGTGGCAGTTAACGGATAGTCAGCTTTGGGAAACATAAAAAATAATTCTTCGGCGTTCTGAGGGAATTGACAGATATGTTCAATGTCTTCTGATTGCACTGGTCGGAACGTGAGCTGATCTCGCTGCTTTTTCATGATTTCTTTTCTCTATGCTTTGTCAGAATACATTGATTATACAATTATTGGCAAGGTTTAAGGCTGCTATCTCCTTTAATTTGCATTTTCGCAATTACATAATTTTGCAGTGACCGTATCAGCACATACCCATGAACAAGCAGGCGCGGCTGCACAATCTTCAAAAGTGGTATATACGGCACATTCGACAATTTCTGGTTCGCTGGGAGCATCTGGTGCGTTACAGCGCATTTCTGCCAGGGTTGTGCGATTGATTGTTGTACAATCTTCTTCAGCGCAGAAAGTTACTTCAGCGGGAACGCTCCAGCCAACGGATTGTTTTTCCACATGGCACCAATAACGTTCTGTGTCATAACTTTGCTGGTAGCAGGCCACAGGTTTTCCTTCCACCTGTAGGTTGAAATTATCTTTTGCGGCAGATGTTTTGATATAAAATTCGGTTAAACCGATATCGGAACAGACGTAGCCTTCAAACTCCCAGTAATAATCCGGAATTTTATGCGGTTCTTCAGGTACGGGCACAGTTATCACGATTTGTGGCATGGGTGAGACAACAATTGGTCCAACAAAGACTTGGGATTCAAAAGACCCTAAATCATTTGCCGTCCCGGCAGGGCGGGGTTCCTGACGTTGATCAACGGTCATTCCAGTATCGGTTGCAGCATCAAGTGCCGGGCTGTTAACCCGCAAGGCATGGGTTTGTGTCTCTCCACCATTATCTGCTAAGGGATATAATCTCGGGTCGAGCGTCAGTGTAAATGCAGGGCAGGAACCATCACTATCCAGATTGGCTTCACCATCCACACTTATACTGCCAACCGCAGCTCCGCCGCAATCACCGTTAGTGTTGTTGGCAATAATCGAATTTCTAATGACTGTGATTCCCCCCGTTTTTACAATAGCAATCGCTCCACTGTTTTCGGTCACGGTAACGTAGCCTAACGCTAAACGACCATCCGATTGATAAATTGCACTACCACCAGTCGAAGTTCCACCTGTGATTTGATTTCCGGAAAAAGTACTATTGCCAATTGTCATACCCAAAATAGCATCGTCGGTATCATGGAAAAATATCGCACCACCATAGAAGCTGGCAGTATTATTTGAGAATGTACTGCGAGGGATGGTCATCTCTTCTTCATTGAAACATGCCCCACCTTCATGATGAGCATTGTTTTCAGTGAAACTACAATCGCGCAGCATGATTTCTGAACGATCCTTATTGGCAATAGCGCCACCATAGCCGGCATTATTGTTTCCAAAAGTGCTGAGATTAACGTGCATTTTCCCAATATTGCCTGTGAAGCTGCTCGTATTACTGATTGCCCCACCAAATCCATTTTCCAGGTTATCTGCTCTGGCTTCATTATCATTAAAATGACTACCAGTTACATCTGCATCGCCCATATGATTTGCGACTGCGCCACCATAATAAGCGTTGTTTTCGAAAAAAATACTTCGATCAAGTGTCATATCACCAATACTTTGAACAGCACCGCCCATCATAAGGGCATCATTATTGTAATAAACTGACCAAAGCGTTGAAAATGTGCCCACATTATAAATTGCCCCGCCACGGCCAGCGCTATTATTAAAAACATCACTGAGGGTGATTGTAAGAGACCCATAATTCAATATTGCGCCGCCATTGCCATTATCATCCTGGACATTCCCATTTTCCAGATAAATGCTGTTGATGGTCAGATCAGCTACGTCATTGATCATGAAAATGCGGAAATTTGGTGTGCCTGATGCGTCTGATCGGCGAATCGTGGCGGCCTGTCCATCAATGATGATCGGTGAAATGATTTCTGGTAAAGCCACACCAGATGGGTATAACTCTGTATCGTAGAGTAGGATATCGGTTAATTCATAAGTACAATCTGGGGTTAGATGCAAAGTTGTTGTCGTTGTGGGGGAATCGTTGGCGGTATTAATGGCATCGATTAATGCGGGTACGGAACAATCTACATTAATATTAGTGACTGGTGGCCCACAGGAAATACATAAAACTGCGCATAGCAGTATAACTGCTGCGGTGAAAAGAGATTTTAGTCTCATGACAGACTCCTTGGATCGTTTGAACTGTTGGAGAAGCTTCAATGTCGTCTTGATGGGGTTTTTGTCGGGATAATCGGATATCTATATCATATTATACGATAAATTAATAATGCCAAGGGAAGAAACAAATAAATCAAAAAAGCAGTTTATTGCATAAGATATTCCGCAAGCAGCTGCTCCAGGACAAATAAATCACGGCGTGTCCAACGTGGAGCAGGAGGTGTTTTGCGATGCAGCACAATTTGATTGGTTAAAATAGCTTCCGGAATGGTCACCCAAACCGGATGAAAACCAAGATCGATTTCATATTGGTCCAGTTGTAACGCCGTAAACTGATCTGTGATCTGGCAAGGATAATAAGTAGAAGTCATTTTAAACAGGTCAATATTTGGCTCATTAGCGCTATCAATTTCTTTAATTTCTGCATAAGGTGCTTTGATGAAAGAAATATGTGCACCACACTCTTCTGCGATTTCTCTGGTTAAGGTTTGCGAATGGGTTTCTCCAGCCTCAATACCGCCGCCTGGAAATTTGTAATCCCCGTTTATTTCAGAGTAAATCATTAAAAGCATATTATCGTCCTGAATAATGCCGCGCACCGCTTCCCGATTGATGCTGATGCCTTTCAGGTTTATCGCTGCATTACGAATGATTTCGTGTTTTATCATGTTGGGTGTTTCTCCAATGCTTATTCGCTTTTTTGAGCCAGGATTTGTACAACGGACGCCATGCCGCTGTGATGTAATCCTTCTTCTACTTCCCGTTCGATTTGCTGTGCAATAATAAAAGTTACCCCGTCCAGCTCCGATTGTAATTGATCGAGTGAAGCCAGCATATCCGGATTTTTTGGACCACCGGTTTGATTGTGAATTTGCTGCGGTGAAAAGGCTTCCAAGAGGAACATGCCGCCTGGTGCCAGGCCATTGACCACTTGTTGGTGAACGGATTTACGAACCTCGGAAGGCAGATGACAATAGATGGAAAGGATCAAATTCCATTTGGAGGATTCTATTTTGTAGGCTGCCAGATCCGCGTTGATGAAATTGATTTCTACTTGCTCCTGACTGGCGAACATTCCAGCTTGTTGAATACCCACACTGGAGGCATCCACGGCGGTGACCGCATAGCCCTGTTTCGCCAGATACACCGCATTGCGGCCCTGACCCTCGCCTATGGAGAGCGCCTGGCCAGTGGGCAGTTGGCTGATCTGATTTGATAAAAATTCATTGGGCTGTGTGCCATAGGCATAGGCATGCTGACTGTAGCGTTCATCCCAAAGATTGTTTGATGGTTTGTTCATTTTTCTTCCGGATTTCTGTTTTGATATTTTTTTATGGCAGCAGATACGTTTTCAAGGATTTCCGGATTTTTGAAAAGATCAAAAATGAATGCAATTGACTTACCGAGATTTTTTCCGGCTCGATAAATTAAAAAAGCAAATACACAAAAAAATAGCACCCCTCCGATATACATTGGAAGCATTTCAGTATTCATTGTTTCCTCGCAACGCATTCATGTTGTAATGGGTTTGGCTATCTGACAGGCTTGAACCCGGATATTGTTATTCTTCAGGGCTGTTATTTTGTATGTTTTTTACAAAATCCACAATCATGGCAATGAATCTGCCGATGTCTTTCCCTGAACGATAAACAAAAATGAAAAGCATGATGGCAACAAAAGCATATGCGCCATAACGTAATAAATCTGCAGTGTTCATAGTTCCTACCTTAAAGGTTCGTAAATTTAACCCTGAGGACTTGTCAAAACGACAGTATTGATTATAATACATGTGCTTAAGAAAACCAGCCATCGTAGCTCAGTTTGGTAGAGCAGGCGACTTGTAATCGTCAGGTCAAGGGTTCGATCCCCTTCGATGGCTCAGGAACTCGTTCATTTGAACGAGTTTTTTTGTAATAAAGAATGATAGAAGGAAGGGGCGTTGACCCACCAATATGATTTTTTTTTGTAAAATAATGATGTTACCCTTTTATGGAGCAGAAAAGGGAACGTATCTTAAGATCAATGTGAGTCAGTAGCCCGTGAAAATAGTGAGTCCTCCCAAAAACGAGCACGCAAGCGTACCCATTCTACGAAATCACAGACATAACATAGGCAAGCAATATGATATAACGAATTATTCCGTTTTAATTCTGAAGCTGTCTACAATTTGAACAAACTCCAATATCCGTGAATTATACTCATCTGCCCCGGTTGCAAAGGTTAATATCCACATTTTGGAGTCTCCCTTAATCAGATAAATGATTTCTTTTCCGGCGATGTCATTGGATTGAAATTCTGCAACGATCTGAGCGGCTTCATATCCGTTAATTTCAATTAAATCCTGGTCAACCACTTGATATCCCTGCGCCAATCCGGCTGATACCGAGGACATGGCGGCATCAATGGAATACGCAGGCATGGCAGGTTTGGACGTGATGCTGATATGAGTAATAAACCCGGAGGAACCCTTTTTTGTATCCACGGACATTAATTTATAGGTATCCGGGTTCAGATAAATTGTATCCGCATACCATTTATATTCTTCTCCCATGCTATGGAAGTATTCAATAAGCTGATCTATATTTTCATCAATACTGCCACCCTTATAGCGTTCTGGCAGGTAGATTTCAAACGTATCTGTATCAATTTTTTGCCATCCGTCAATAGGGGCAAACGTGGGAATATTCGGTGTGGCGGTTTTAATAAATTCAGGTGTGGGGGTTAAAAATACCCATTTTGTATTGGTTGGCAAAGCAAGGTCGACCGTATTTACCACAGGGATATCCGGCTCCATTTGCAGCATTTGCATTTGTTCACAACCCATCATGATTAATGTTGAAAGGATGATCAATGCAATATTTTTGAGTTTCATCATTTTCTCCAATGGTCATTCATACAAAAAGGATTCTTTATATATTATAGTCGTGTTGACACAGCGCGGCATCCAAAGAGCATGCCCAACGTGAATTGCAATGTCCGCCAAATGTTACCCGATGATTTCCATTATTGACATTTATGATCCGATTTTATATGATTATATTAAGAATATAAGCATTATACGCAACGAAATTGAAGTAGAATTTTTGCAGCACCCAGGTGACATTGTTTATTTAAACTTCCTGATTGAATCCCAATCTCTTCTAATCCACACAGAATTTTATAATGCTCGCAAAGGGTTATATAACTGCACAGGTTGATGTGCGAAAAGGGTGTCCCATGAGTGATGGCAAGGAACGCAAGGTTCGTGGTTTTGTGATGACCGGAGGTGGAGCCAAAGGGTTTTATGAAGCAGGTGTGATCCACGCTTTTCATATAACCGGAATGGAATTTGATGTCATTACCGGCTCCTCGATTGGCGCGATGAATTCCGTATTTTTTGCGGAGTATTTATTGAAAAAGCGCAGTTTACCTGATGAGCTCAAGGCAAATCCTGAAGCGGCCATCGAAGCCATGGAACGCTTGATACGACAATATCATCATGCATGGTTGCTGATGCCTACCGTAAAGATCATTGACGACAGCGAAACTGGACCGTTGGGAAAACTGAAAAATGATCTGCTCCATTTCAAATTGAGTCTGCCGCAAATTGTGCGACTGGGTTGGTGGTGGAGCGATCCGGAACGAGGGCAACTTCCCTCGCTAAAGGTGGTTTCTTCCGGTCTTCATCTTGTCAAGGAACTGATTAAACGGCTGGGGAATGTGGGCCAGGTATTTCGGATTTTCAAGGATCACCGCAGCAATCTGCTAGGAGAGACAATTCGAACGTATTTGGCGAAATTCGGCATCTCCCGGTCCCTTGTACCGGATCAGGATGATCGTAAATTAAAGGATCTATTTACGGCGCCGGTGACGCCCTTAAACCCTGAACATCTCAGCGGGAATGTGATTGATAAAGCTGCTCAGGATGAGAGCGGGTTGATCGATGTGCAACGCACGATGAAAGATTATCTTCAGGCCGGGATTGATGTCCGCCTGACGCGCGCCAATTACCGCACCGGCCGGCTGGAGATTTCGAATTATCTCAGCATGCAGAATTTTGTTCGCTGGCTTGAGCGGCAGGCATGGCGCTTAAGAATCAGCAATCCTAATGCATTGCCCCTGGGAAGTTTTCGAATCCAGATGCCGGGCAATCCCAATGCGCTCAACGCGGCACTGGCTTCAGGACGTTTCCCCGGTGTATTTTGCCCTTATCCGATTACCTCCATTTATCCGGCGGATGTTACGGAAAACAAAACCTTGCATGATATGCTGGCAAATTGGGTGAACGGTGAAAGGATTCAGGCTGAGCTGAAAGAAGCCTACCTGAAAGTCCATGCAGAAAAAGAAGATGTGCTGGAAGCCTGGGAACGTACCTTCAAAAGCTATCAGTCCTTTGATAACCTGAAAGCGTTCTTTGCCAATCTTGAGGATACATATGTGGATGGCGGTGCGATTGATAACACACCCACAAACAGTGTTGTGGATGCTGTGCGGGAGAGCATCGCCCGGGAGGGCGGCTCGAAACGGGAGGCCACATTGGAAATGTATGTTATTTTTCTTTATCCAGAACCAAAGGTGGATGAGGTCAAAGACGAACGCCCAACAACGTTTGATGTTGTCAGGCGGACACTGGGTATTCAGGGTGCTGCTAAATTATCCAGTGATTCCGTAACAGTCAAGACGATCAATCATTTTGGTAGCGTAGGGGAAGACCTGGGAGAGGCACTCCTCACGCTGGTTGAAAGTGTAAAAGCGGCCCCGAATTTGGATTTACATGCTGTGGAAACGGCCCTGCGTGAAAAAGCCCAGGAGAAAAACATGCGCGGTTTTCTGGGCAAGGATGAGGAAGGCATTCTGGAACGTCTGGAATCCTGGAGCAAGAAAAAGATAGGCAATAATTTACCTTTGCATGTCAGCGAGATCGCTATTTATCCCGAAAAAATGCCCTTGGATACGCTGCAATTCAGCGAGCGGTTGGGATATCGCAAGAAGAACGCCATTGAGATGATCAGCATGGGGTGTTATAACACCCTCTGGGCCATGCGGGAACATCTGGAGACGCAAAAAGAAAGTCTTGATGATCATGATCAACAGGTATTGGACATGACCAAACGCTGGATGGATATCGAGGAATGGCCGCAGAGCGACCAACCGGAACAACTTGATCCGTTGTATCGCAATTGGAAATGTAAGCGAACACAATGTTTGTACCATGCAGAACATTGTCCGCATGGGTTGGGGAAAGAGTAGGCTTGAATTAATTTTATATCGGAATGATCGTAGGGTGCATTGGGCGATTAATGATAGGGCGTTGAGTAAATCATCTATGAGCCCAACGCACCAAGTTCAATATTGTGCAATAAATATATTATCGGATATATGTTGATTGTGTGCGCAGGTGAAGAATTTGGTTCTGCTTGTTTTGACACGTTCTGGTGCGCTCTGCGTACCCAAAGGGCACTTAGCAGCACTCTACTCGACTTTCATTCTCTACAATGCAAAAACCATTTCAGTTGACGTATGTTACCGCTCAAGGAGCGCAACTAACGCCATCATCGCATTATTCCCCAAACCCAATAAACGATTCCGTATTTACATCTGATCCCCACTCCCTTTCGTAATATCCTAATTTTACATATCGATGGAAACTGGACCATGGATAATCGCACACGTTTTGTACCAGACCATGTTTGACAGGATTGTAATGCACATAATTCATATGATGTTGTAAATCGATCTCATCGCGGATGGTGTGCTCCCAAAATCGACGCTGCCATACCGCGGATTCTCTGCGCTTCATTCTTGAATGATTTTCTGGTTTTTGGATATCAATATAGCTGGCAATTCGTCTTGAAAATAATCTCTTAATTTCGCTGATTCTTTTTGAAAAATCATGATCATTTTCAGGCAAGGTCATAATGATGTGAATGTGTTCGGGTAACAAACAAATTGCATCAGTAGTGAATGGGAATCTTTTTTGCACATCTTTCCATGCATAACGAAGAACCTCACGTGCTTGAGGTGAAACAAGAATGGGCTTGCGTTGGTAGGTAACGATAGTAAAGAAATAAGTTCCACCTGAGATTCGCGATCGTTTATATGTTGGCATATTGAGATTTTATCAGAATCCGTTTTTGAATGTAAAGGTTATTTGTTTGAGGAGCGTTTTGGTGGGGTAGCAATTACATGTAGGGTGCATTGGGCGATTTTAATCAGGTGTTGAATAAAATAATTAAGAGCCCAACGCACCAAGCTCAATAAAGTGCTCCACTTTTGGCACGTTATGGTGCGCTCTGCGAGCAGCACCCTACGCGATATGCAATTCAAAACATGGTGCATTGGGCGATTAGTAATAGGGCATTGAACAAATTATTTATGAGCCCAACGCACCAAGTTCAATATTGTATATAATTTATTTTTACAGAACCATGCGGATTGGGTACGCAGGTGAAGAATTTGGTTCTACCTGTTTGAGGGAACGTTTTGGTGCGCTCTATCGAGCTGAACCCTACGCGACTTAAGTGGTGTGTATTGTAGATAGATAAAAAAAAAGACCTGCCCATTCGGCAGGTCATTTATCATTTACACACCCAGTAATTCTTTGGATTTCTTTTCCGTTTTTCCGCGGTCATCGGTGTTGAGAATTTTCTTGCGGATGCGGATGTTCTGCGGGGTGACTTCCAGCAATTCGTCATCCGCCAGATATTCGATGGATTCATCCAGACTCATGGTACGAGGGGTAGACAATCGAACTTCGATATCTTTATTGGATTGACGCATATTGGTTAAATGTTTTTTCTTGCAAACATTAATGGAAATATCTCCGGCACGCTGATATTCGCCAACAACCATGCCCTCGTAAACCCGAACACCGGCGCCAACAAAAAGAATACCGCGTTCTTCGGCGTTTTTTAATCCGAATGTGGTTGTATCCGCAGTTTCTCTGGCAACGATTGAACCGGAAGATCGGCCAATAATATTCTGGGCAATTTTGTCGTAGCCATCAAAGATGGTATTCATCACGCCCATACCACGCGTGGCGGTCAGGAATTGATAGCGGAATCCCAGTAAGCCGCGGGTGGGTACACGATAAGTGACGTGGGTTGTGCCGTCCGGGTTATTGAGCATATTGAGCATGATGCCACGGCGTGAGCCGAGCATTTCTACAACGATGCCGACGGTCTCTTCGCTGGTATCCACATGCACTTCTTCGTAGGGTTCCAGGGTTTCGCCGTTCTCGCCCTGAATAAAAATGGCTTCAGGACGTGATACCTGGAATTCGTAGCCTTCACGGCGCATGGTTTCAATGAGGATGGCGAGGTGTAACTCACCGCGCCCGGAAACGGAGAAGGATTCGGCTGAGTCGGTTTCTTCGACGCGCAGGGCAACGTTATTGCGCAACTCATTGAAAAGGCGCTCACGTAATTTCCGGGAGGTACCCCATTTGCCTTCTTGACCCGTGAAGGGCGAGGTGTTGACGCTGAAGGTCATGCGTACGGTGGGTTCCTCGACTGTGATAGGCGGTAATGCCACCGGATGATCAATATCAGCCAGGGTTTCTCCGATTTCAACATTGGAAAGTCCAGCTAGACTGATGATATCGCCTGCTTTTGCACTTTGTGTTTCAATTTTTTCAAGCCCCTGGTACTTGTACAGGTAAATTACCTGATCGGGGACAATGGTGCCGTCCAGTTTCATGCGGGCGACGCGTTGTTTTTCATGGAGTTCACCTGCGGTGATACGGCCAACGGCTGTGGTTCCGCGATATTCATCGTAGCCTAAATTGGCAATCAGCATCTGTAAAGGTTTATCCAGTTCAACATCCGGTGCGGGAATTTCACGCAGGATTGAGGTAAACAATGGCTGCAAGTTATCTGAAAGATCTCGCGTTTCACCAGCACGGCCCAGAATACCATTGGCATAAATGACAGGGAAGTCGGCTTGCTCTTCCGTAGCACCTAATTCAATGAATAAATCAAAGGTCTGGTTCAGTGCACGATCGGGGTCGGCGTCTCGGCGATCCATTTTATTAATCACAACGATGACGCGGTGTCCAATCTGCAAGGCTTTTTTTAATACAAAACGTGTCTGCGGTTTTACACCTTCAGCAGCATCTACTAATAACAACACACCATCAACCATGCCCATTACACGTTCAACCTCACCGCCAAAATCTGCATGGCCGGGGGTATCCACAATGTTAATTTTCACGATTTCTTTGGTTGTTGGATCCATAATTTCGATGGCGGTATTTTTGGAGAGGATTGTAATACCGCGTTCCCGTTCCAGATCATTGGAATCCATAACACGTTCTACGACGTGTTGATTTTCTCTGAAAATGTGTGCCTGTCTAAGCATTCCATCAACTAGCGTTGTTTTACCATGATCAACATGAGCAATAATTGCAATATTTCGTAAATCTGTGCGTTTCATATTTTTCCTATTATTATTCCACTAAATCAACACGCGTAAGCGTAGTGTTTTATACATCAGTTAAGAACACACAATTATACACCCCATTCCTGAAATTGCCAGTTTTGTAAGTAATCTGTAGACCCGCAGCACTGCAATGAAACAATTTATGGATTTATGCGTATATAAAGTATAAAAACTTGGCATAATATTTATGGGCTTGATTATAATTAGAGTATGAAAAATGACGAAAGAATCAAACATAAACCAATTGTGATCGGCATCGCCGGTGGTTCCGGGTCGGGAAAGACTACGGTTGCCAATGAAATTTTGAACAAAGTCGGTGCGCATCGCATTGCATTTCTGCCCCATGATGCCTATTATCGCGAATTAGGACATTTACCTAAAACACAACGCGAACAGGTGAATTTTGATCACCCACATTCGGTAGAAACGGAATTGTTGATCTCGCATATCAGCTCCTTATTACGCGGAGAGGCCATTGAAATGCCAGTGTACGATTTCACTACGCATACCCGTACCGGTGAGTGTATTTATGTGGAACCTAAAAATATCATTTTAGTTGAAGGGATTCTTATTTTTGCCGAATCCGAATTACGCAAATTGTTTGATATGAAAATTTTCGTGGACACAGATTCTGATATTCGCTTCATGCGCCGTCTGGAACGTGATATTGCAGAGCGCGGTCGTACAGTTGATTCGGTGATCCATCAGTATCAATCTACAGTTCGCCCCATGCATTTGGAGTTTGTGGAGCCTTCAAAACGTTATGCAGATGTGATTATCCCGGAAGGTGGACGCAACTGGGTGGCATTGGACATGGTGATCGCCAAATTAGAGACATTGTTGTAACTGGAAAACCTATTGACAAAAAAAGAGAAATTACAAAACGCTGCTCGTATCGCGATTGTTGTCGTATTAATTGCCCTTTCTATTTATTTATTTACAATACGTGATCGAATCCAATACCTCGAGGTTTATGGGTATCCGGGTATTTTTGTGATTTCACTTTTAGCCAATGCGACTGTGATTGTGCCTTTGCCCGGTGTATTGATTACTTCCGCAATGGGCGCGGTTTTCAATCCATTTTGGGTAGCCGTTGCCGCAGGTACAGGAGCTGCAATCGGTGAACTGTCAGGGTATTTGGCAGGTTTTAGCGGGCGGGTTCTGATTCAAAGGGTCAGCAAATATGAAAAGTTGATTCTTTGGATGAAAAAATATGGTGGCGTGGCAATATTTCTGCTTGCATTCATACCGAATCCGGCATTTGATATGGCCGGAATTACCGCTGGTAGTTTGAAGGTGCCAGTGACAAGATTCCTGTTTTGGTGTTTGCTGGGCAAATTTTTAAAAATGCTCCTGTTTGCCTATGGTGGTGCTACAATATTGGAAATGCTTCCATTTCAATAAAATACATCACAGCAGCCGAGGAAGGAATTCATGAATTATCAAGGATATGATCAATATATAGATCATCATTGTTCTGACAGCATTGATGAATTGTCGATTTTATGTGCGCAGCCCAGTATTTCCGCGACGCAAGAAGGACTGGAAGAATGTGCCCTGTTGCTTGGGGAGATGTTAAAAAAGCGCGGCTTTCTGGTTGAAATTGCGCCCACAAGCGGTGCGCCTGTAGTTTTCGCCGAGTGCAAGGGAAAAAATACCGGAAAAACTTTATTGTTCTATAACCATTATGATGTGCAGCCAGCGGAGCCCCTTGCATTATGGCATACCCCGCCGTTTACTCCCACATTAATTGACGGAAAATTATATGGCAGAGGCGTAGACGATGATAAAGGCAATATTGTTTCTCGTCTGTTTGCACTGGATGCGATTCTTGATCAGGATGGTGAATTACCCTGCAATGTGAAATTCATCATCGAAGGCGAGGAAGAGGTCAGCAGCCCTTACTTGCATGAATTTATTGAACAATATCAGGACCGTATTCAGGCGGATGCCTGTGTTTGGGAATGCGGTGGGGTGGACGATGATGGTGTGCCTATGCAAGCGCTGGGACTGCGCGGTATCCTGTATCTAGAATTATCGGTCAAAACGGCCAATCGGGATATTCATTCTGGTATTGGCGGGTCCATATTTCAAAATGCGGCCTGGCGATTAACCTGGGCGCTTTCTGCGGTCAAGGGTGTTGATGAGAAAGTCAATATCCCTGGCTTTTATGATGACATTCTCTCGCCAACAGATGAAGACTTATTTTATCTTAAGAAAATGGCTGATCCATCGGAAAAATATAAAGCGTTATTTGATTTAAAGGATTATCTGCATTATGTTGAATCCGGGGTAGAAGATATTCGTGTTGCGGCTGTGTTCCGGCCAACCTGTACCATTGACGGGATCAATTCCGGCTATCAGGGTCCCGGATCAAAAACGATCATACCGGCAGAAGCCAGTGCCAAATTGGAATTTCGATTGGTGCCTGATATGGACCCTGAGAAAATCATGATCTCTTTGCGAAAGTATCTGGATGAGCTGGGGTTCACGGATGTTGAAATCAAGGAATTGGGGTCAGGAAAAGCAGCCAAAACTCCTGTTTCTGATCCATTTGTGCAGATGGTGGTTGATAGTACCAAAGAATTATATGGCTCGGCTATGCAAATTGTACCTATGATAGGCGGTTCAGGCCCGAATGCCATCATTCAGGATGCCTTAAAACTCCCGATTGTGATGGCTGGGGTTGGGTATGATGGTGCTCAAGTGCATTCACCCAATGAAAACCTGGTGATTGATCTTTACCTAAAAGGAACTAAACATATTGTGCGTATTTTGAAGGAATTCAGCGAGATGGATTAGCGCTTGCGTTTTGTTTGTCGTTTTTCTTTCTTTTTTAGCTGCAAGGATTGACGGGCTTGTTTCTCAAGCATTGCCCAGGATTGCTGCAGCTTTTTGATTTCCTGAGAGGTTTCCGGGATACGCCCATAGCGAACAGCAATGTAAGAAGCGGTAATTTCTGATATTTCTTGCTGGTGTTCAGGGAAGAGGGCATTCAAGTTTCCTTGATATTCCAATGGGGTAATGGCAGGTTTTCGCGGATTGTCAAGTAGTTTTCCGTAGTGGCATAATGTGGCATAGATCCAGCGAATCCGTACAGCCGATAAGCCGCGTGAAGAAGGGAGAGACAAGCGATCGCGCAAGGAACGCAATTCGTTTGCACCTAGTGTTCGTTTCCTGGCATCCGTAATGCTGCCTTCTTCGAGTGTGATTGGCTTTTTATTTTGATACCCTCTGCGTTTTAATGTAACCCAGATACCGATGATGATCGCGATTGTAATGGCGATGATGACATAATTTTGTATGCTAAGCATATTCTGATGAAATACATCCTGGGTTTGTTCCTGCGCCTGATTGAGCATTTCCTGACTGACTTGTATATCTGTGGTTGGCATCTGCACTTCAGACATGAAACTTTGCATCAAGCGATTGAACAGCAGCATAAAGCCATAAGCAAGGGGTGTCATGGCGACGAATACCAGTAATAATACTCCTGTAAACAAACTGATCAGTAGACTGGATAGCATTTTTGCCACAGATAAATTGAGCAGGAAACTGGATCCAATACCGACAATCATAAAGAGCAGTGCCCCGGCCAGCATGGTGATGATCCATTCAAGTTGTATTTTTGGCAGTTTGCCGCCTCTCAGCATGCTGCTGGTCACGATTCTGGCCGCCGGTAAGCCGAACAAACCGATCATAAAGATCACCAGGAAATAAACCAGGATTTGCGTCTGATTGGTGGGATCAAGCAGGATTTGAAAAGTTGCAATGCCAAAGAAAAAACCAATAAATGCGCGTTGCTGCGTATCGCTGCTGGCGGGCTGACGACCAAAGTTGATTCCTCGCCAGGCGAGGATCAATAAATAGAAGAAGTGCCAGAAATCGATTGGCAGTTTATTATTTAGAAGCACACTATCCACTGCCCCATGTAGAAATGCAGAAAAGAATGGCCACTGATATGGATAACGGATGATCTGAAAACTAATAATCAAGATCAGGATAAATCCGGGCAACAGGATGTGAAATAATTTCTTTTGATTCAGATAGGTATGGCGATAGTAATTCCCAAAAACAGCTGCCATGACAAGGGAAATACTGCTAAATATCCAGACAGCCCATAGCGCAACAGGTGCATTGGTTAATCGCGTATAAAACAAAGAAACCCATCCGGAAAATAAAAAGATGGCTGAGACTCGGCTTATTTCCTGCCAGATAAAGGGCTCAATTTTGTTGAACACTGCCTGAAATTTATTCGCCATTTTGTACCTCAAGATTATGTTTTTCTAATGGCAAATGGGTCTGGCGTATCCCAGGAATCTCTACGTTGTCATTGGTCAGATTATAAAAAATAATTCCTTTGCGATAGGTGTTCAGGTGCATTAATGTCCTGGATAAACGCTCGGAATGCATAGCCGAAACGATTACCAGGTTGGTGCCATAGGGGATTTTCGGCGAGGATCGTATCAGGTATTTTTCGAAATTGACATTGGTATAAGCAGTTACCATGGCAAGGTAAGTGAGGATTTGAATTAATTGTGCCTGCGTATTTCCGGGGGATAAGAAAAATGGTTGGTCACTGCGTGTCAGATAGCCATTTGAACATAAACCAACGGCATATCCGGCTTGAATGGCGTAATATGCCAGGGATGCACTAACCTGTATGGCATACTCCAGCATATCGGATGAGTAGCCCATCCAGGCATGTTCGGTTGTTGAACTATTGAGCATAATCATGATCGATTTTGCAGTAACAGGTTGAAAGGTTTTAACCTGCAAGGTGCCTTTTCTGGCGGTTGCCGGCCAATGAATGGTTCGGAATCGATCTCCAGGTTGATAGGATCGTATACCGCTGACCAAATTAGGATCACTAAACAAATTGTGATGCGTTGATTTCTCGCCAAACGGATCATCCGTATCCCATTGAATCTGATCCATGGGCAGCAGGGCGGGGTAAACCGTGATCGTGTCTTGAATGGGTAAGGAGGTGGTTTTCGAAAAAAGACCCAGAAAATCACCGCTTTCTACTTCTACCGGTCCGATTTGGTATATTCCGCGTTTTTTGAACTCGATATTGAATTTACGATTGATTTTCTCATACCAGCGCAAAGTAAAAATATTTGTCAGGCGGTTTTCTTCGGAATAACGATATCCACTAATCTCAGCTTTGTTTTCCGGCTTAATTTCGTTTGGCCAATGATCAATCAGACGCAGCCAACTGAGCGGCAGCCATTTGTCGTTTTTCACCGAGATGGTTATATCTGTTTTATCGCCGGGAAACCCATTTGGATAGGTAATTTTTCGTGTGTATAAAATATGCTGCAGCGCCTGCCGCTGCCATAACCAGGCCAGGGTAATGGTTGCCAATAGGATAATGGCAATACGACTGATGAAGGTGTTCTCCATGAGACCGCCCATCAGGAATGTGACAATCAGAATGAATAGTGCAAAACGGAGGGACATTTCAGGATTCTACAGGAACTGGAACGGCGTTGATAATATCCTCTATCAGTTGCTTTGGTCCTCTGCCGCGTAATTGTGCCTGGGGGGAGATGATCAGGCGGTGCAGCAAAATGGAAGGCGCCAAAGATTTTATATCATCGGGGATGACATATTCGCGTCCTTGAATGCCGGCATAGGCCTGGGCACATTGCAGCATTGCCAGGCTGGCACGGGGACTGGCACCCAATTGAATATCCTCATGCGTTCTGGTCTTACGTGCGATGCGGATGATATAGTCGCGCAGGCTATCATCAACCAAAATCTTTTTTCGGGCTTGCTGTAAGGCCAATATATCTGCAGGTGAACAGATGGCTTGTAAATCTTCTAATGGATTTTTCTGATAAAAACGCAGCAATATGGCATCTTCTTCCTCTGCAAGGGGATAGTCCATATTTATTTTCATCAGGAAACGGTCAAGCTGTGCCTCAGGCAGAGGGAAAGTGCCTTCTAATTCAATCGGGTTTTGTGTGGCGATCACGATAAATGGTTTATCCAATGTGTAAGTCAGTCCATCTATGGTGACTTGCTGTTCCTGCATGGCTTCAAGCAGCGCTGATTGTGTGCGCGGCGTTGCTCGGTTAATTTCATCTGCCAGTACAACCTGACTAAAGATGGGGCCTTGTTGGGTTTGGAAGTTTTGATCTTTTGGATTAAACCAGCGAATACCGGTGATATCCGAAGGGAGTAGATCGGGGGTAAATTGAATGCGACGAAAAGAACAATCCAACGATGCAGCCAGAGATTTAACTAACAATGTTTTCCCTGTTCCGGGTACATCCTCCAGCAAGATATGACCATTACATATTAATGCAGTGAGCACAAAATTAATGCTTTGATCTTTCCCCACAATTACTTTTTGAATATTTTGACGTATTTTTTCTGCTATGGATTTAATCACTGATCACCTGATTTGTTGCATAGTTTTATTCAGGAATTTTATCACAGCAAATATTTGTCGTGGTATTTTTCTCATAAAAGCTATTTATTTTCCTGATATATTAATAAATTTGTTAACAATTCATTGACACAACTTTAAGGCTGGTTTTGATCAGCGTTAAGAGACGGGGCATAAGATTAAGTCACGTTACAAGTGAAGAAGTAACGAACTAATTAGAAAGATATTTGAGGAGAATAAAAAAATGCGTCGTAAATTAATTGCTTTAATTGCTGCTTCGTTCACCTTCAGCGCAATGCTGAGTGCATGTACAGCAAATACACCGGCAGCTCCTGCTGCTGAAGCAAGCCAGCTAGAAGCACCTGCCGCTGGTTTGGCAGGTCAGATCCAGATCGCTGGTTCAACCACAGTGCAGCCTCTGGCCGAAGAATTAGCTGAATCCTTTATGGATATGTATCCTGATGTTGTGATCGAAATTCAGGGTGGTGGTTCAAGTGTTGGTGTTACTTCCGCTGGTGATAGCACTGTGGATATCGGAAATGCTTCCCGCGAAATCAAAGATTCTGAAATGGAATCCTATCCTGAATTGATGATTTATACCATTGCTTATGATGGTATCGCAGTTATCGTAAATAGCGAAGTCGAAATACCTAGCTTGACTGTCGAACAGGTACGTGACATCTTCTCTGGTGTGGTGACAAACTTCAGCGAAGTTGGTGGCCCGGATGCAGAAATCACCGTAGTTTCCCGTGAAGAGGGGTCCGGAACACGCGCGGCTTTCTCTGAATTGGTTATGCTTCACAAAGACGCCGCTGGCGAAAAAATTGAAGAGCCTATCAGTGAAAATGCGATTCTGCAACAATCCAATGGTCAGGTACGCACAACCGTTGCAACTACGCCCAATACAATTGGTTTTCTTTCCTTTGGTTTCCTGGATAGGAGCGTCAAAACTGTTGCCATCGATGGTGTTGAACCCACTGTTGAGAATGTAAAGAATGGTTCATACTCCATCTTCCGTCCATTGAACATGATGACCAATGGCGAACCAGGCGAATTAGCCAAAGCCTTCCTAGATTACATAATAGGTGACGCCGGACAAGAAATTGTGGGTCAAGATTATATCACCATTAAATAGTATTCTCTCTCCCTTGATTTGTAAGATGTGAACTAGCAGAGAGAAATGGGTATATCTTTATTTCAAAGATATACCCCGTTTCAATCTTATTGAATATGGTGAAAATATTATGACAAACAAAATGATAATAATGACGCAAGCAAATGCAAAAAAGAAGCCATTATTAATTTCAATTCTTGCGATGTTCTTAGCCGTTGGTGCAGTTAGCTTTTTTGTTTATTTCTTAATTCAGCAACAATCTTTATTTTTCTCCTCAACAGAAAAAAGTATTTATCCGTATGCTGAAATGGCATTATCTGCAATCGTGCTTTTTTTGTCTATTGGATTATGGCAAACAAAAAATTGGGCAAAAAGTGCGCTTTTCATAATGATAACGGTAGGATTAATCGCTTATATCGTTTCTCTGATTTTCTCAGTTTCTTCAACCATTTTTGCCGGTGAAGAAGTAATGCAGCTCTCTGAAATTGGGGATATTTTAGGAAAGGCATTATTGAATATCCATATGATAGGAATTTTGCCTTCAGGTGTTTTGTATATATTACAAACAACAACCGGTTTTCAGGAAACAATTCGCGAGCGCAAAGCATTTGATCGTTGGGTTCGATATGTTTTATTAATCACAGCGCTAAGCTCTATCCTGATCGTGATGTTGATCATTCTGTTTACCCTCTCAGAATCGATGGATTCGATATTAAATATCGGTTTGGACAATATGCTTTTGGGCACCATCTGGCGTCCAGGCTCACTAAATGAAGAAGGCATTGGCCAATTTGGTTTAATACCCATGATTTTGGGAACCATACTAAGTACAATCGGTGCAACTGTATTAGGTGTACCGTTATCAATTGGCACAGCCAATTTGTTGGCTGAGGTGGCTCCTAAACTGGTTCGCGATCTTGTCCGACCGGCAATTGAACTATTAGCTGGAATTCCTTCAGTGGTTTATGGGTTGTTCGGTATGGTTGTATTAGCACCAGTGATTCGAAATATTGAAGTAAGCCGAAATTCCGGTTTCGGTATTCTTAATGCCTCTATCATTTTAGCGGTAATGATTATCCCAACTGTGACGAATATTGCTGAAGATGCGATTCGGGCGGTTCCCAAGGAATATAAACATGGTTCATTAGCTTTGGGTGCCACCCATTGGCAAACAATTGTTCGGGTTATTTTGCCTGCAGCACGATCCGGCTTAATTGCAGCGATCATTTTGGGTATTGGCCGAGCCTTAGGTGAAACCATGGCGATGATCATGGTTATTGGTAATTCAATCGCGATTCCAAAGGCGCTTGATGGCAATCCACTGACCATTGCATTGGCAACCGCCAGAACATTAACCGGAAATGTAGCAGTCGAAATCAATTATGCCTCAGGCGATCATCGATCGGCGTTGTTCTTCACTGGCATATTGTTGTTCTTCATGATCATGCTTGTTAACCAAATAGCACGTCGATTAATGCGGGAGCGTACAAGATGAGCCATGCAGAATACTTGATCACATTAAATAAACAACAGGAAAATGTTCGCATGGAAAATTTATTAATGCAGAGGAAATTAATACAGAGAATTGGTTATGGTTTTCTTTGGATATGCGGTTTTCTGGCTGTTGCAGCATTGGTATGGATTATTGGTTATATCATGGTTGAAGGTGTCCAGGTAATTAATCTGGAATTCTTAACAACCAGACCCGCTGGAGGTGTTTCTGGTGAAGGGGGTATGTCTACCACAATTGTTACTACGATATACCTGGTCTTCCTTACGATAGCTATTGCCACCCCGCTTGGCGTTGGCGCAGCTATTTATCTGGTTGAATATGCCGCTGACGCTTCTCGTGAAAGTAAAGTAATTGCATTTCTCATTCGGTTAGCACGAAACGGCGTTGAAATTTTGGCTGGTGTTCCCTCTATTATATTTGGCTTGTTTGGTTTTGCGCTTTTCGTTTCTTTCATGAAGTTGAAATTCTCATTACTCTCGGCTGGATTGAGTGGCGCAGCATTGATATTGCCAGTCATTATTCGTACTTCAGAAGAAGCCTTGCTAACGGTACCGCGTGCCTATCGTGAAGGCAGTTTAGGCCTAGGTGCAACCAAATGGCAGACAACCTGGAATGTTGTATTACCCGCCGCATTACCTGGGGTTATTACAGGCATTGTATTAAGTGTAGGGCGTATCATTGCGGAAACAGCCATTTTCTGGGTTACGCTGGGTGGCAGCTATCGTTTACCCAAAAATTTGCTCAGTTCAGGCCGTACCATGGCTTTACATGTCTATATGCTGGCATCCGAAACACGCGCATTCGATAAAGCGATGGGTACCGCTGCAATTTTAATTATTACGATGATTTTATTAAACCTGGTGATTAATTACACTTCCCGACGCATCACCGCAAAAGTAAATGGGAATTAAAATGGAAAACTTAACCAAAAAACTCGATGTAAAGGAATTTTGTTTATACTATGGTGAATTTCGAGCCTTACACGATATCTATCTGGAAATTCCCGCGAAACAGATTACTGCAATTATCGGCCCATCCGGTTGTGGAAAAAGCACTTTTTTGCGATCTTTCAACCGGATGAATGATCTGATTCCCGGCGTTAAGATTACTGGTGATATTTGTATCGATGGTAATGATTTAAACGATGTAGATGTCGTTGAATTAAGAAAACGCGTTGGCATGGTATTTCAACGTCCGAATCCCTTCCCAAAATCTATTTTTGACAATGTGGCTTATGGTCCGCGAATGCATGGTGTAACGGACAAAGATGCTTTGATGGAAATTGTAGAACGTTCACTGAAATCTGCAGTTTTATGGGATGAAGTGAAGAATGATATGCATAAATCAGGGATGGCATTGTCAGGTGGTCAACAGCAACGTTTATGTATTGCCCGTGCATTGGCAGTGGAACCGGAAGTTATATTAATGGATGAACCGGCTTCTGCATTGGATCCAATTGCTACACTTCATATTGAAGAATTGATTCAGCAATTAAAACAGGAATATACGATTGTTATTGTGACACATAACATGCAGCAGGCGGCTCGCTCTTCCGATTACACTGCATTTTTCAATATGGGTGAAGATCGTGCAGGATATCTTGTGGAATTTGGTCTAACAGAAATGATATTTACGAATCCCGAAAAAGAATTGACAGAGCAATATATCACTGGCCGTTTCGGCTAGACCGATAATTGAGGAAAATATGGCAAGGGAAATATTGGATAATGGTTTAACCGATATCAAGCATGAGGTGATGTACCTTGGCAATATGGTGGTTGTAGCAGTAAATAAATCATTGAAAGCGCTGATTGGGCGTGATTTTTCCACTTCACTGATGATTATTGAAGAAGATCAAATTATTAACCAGAAACGATATGCGATTGAACATCAATGTTTGACCTTAATTGCTACACAACAACCATTGGCCAGTGATCTGCGTATACTGGCTTCTGTTTTGGAAATCATTATGGAATTGGAACGCATGGGAGACTATGCAAAGGGTATTGGAAAAATCAATATTCTATTGGGAAAAGAGACATTGCTTCCAGTAGCTCAAATACTCCCGGAAATGGCACACGTTGGTTTAAAAATGCTTGCTCAATCATTGGATGCCTTTTTAACAGTTGATATTGAGTTATCCAACCAGATTACTGCTGAAGATAATGTGGTTGACGCATTATATAATCGGGTTTATCGTGATTTGATTAATGAAATCATCAAAGATCCCTCAGCTTACGACCGGGTGAATTATACGCTTTGGGCTGCCCATGACCTGGAACGTATGGCAGACCGCGTGATGAATATCTGCGAAAGGACCATATTTATTCACACAGGCGAGGTACATGAATTTGGGAGTGAAATGGATGAAATCATGAATCCAAAATGGGATTCATGATTTTTTAGAATTTCCAGTGTTTTGAATTTTCTGAAGATATTTCGCATGGCCGGTCAATCCTCGACCGGCGATTAACATATTTGCATATTCTGGGGGAAGATTATTCTCTTTTAATGCCTGGATGGCTTTGTCAATGTCATAGGGAATGCGATAGTGGATCACCTCAACGGTGTTTGCGTTTATTTCCAGGGTTGCATAGCAAGCTCGTTGATCTCCATCATCAGAACGTCCAACACTGCCGGTATTGATGAACCATGTATTGGCAACTTTTCTGACAAATGGATCATGAGAATGGCCAACGATGATAACATCTGCATTGGTTTCCGGATGAGTAGCGATTGATTCTAGTCGTTCATTGGGTGTGTTTAGATTTAGATGTTCTTTTTTTGATACTGGGCTGGCGTGAGTAATGAGTATACGTTTACCGTAAAAAATGTATCGAATTTCTCGAGGCAATTCTTTTAAATAACGCCTGTTTTCTTTGGTTAGTTGTTTATATGTCCAACGGAAAGTGTACTGTTTTAATTCATCTTTACTTAATGTGCGTTCCATTTTCTTGGCTCGTAGTGTATTGCGTTCAAAATTCCCTGAGATACTGATCACTTTATTTCGACGTAATAATTCTATGACTTCATTTGGAAAGGCATTGAACCCAACAATGTCACCAATGTTCCAGATTTGTTTGACTTTTATTGTTTTTATATGAGCCAATACGGCTTCAAGTGCCGGTAAGTTGGCGTGAATGTCACCGATAAGTGCGATTTTCATAATGATTATTCCCAGTGGATTCTTTAATTTCTTGTTCAAATCGATGTAATAATTGATGTAGGAAATCCATGATTTCTCCGGATTGCAACGAAAGAAGGAAGGTTTGGTACAACGGTTCTCGCTTTCCTTTGATTATTTGATTCATAAACTCGATGTCGGATTTTGTCAGGTTATTAATTTGATCTGTTGAGGTTTTCAACATGTCCAGATCATGCAGGTCGCCCAGTAAATCTTGAATTTGATGGCTTTTCTCAATCATCTGGATGGTTGGAAAATCAAATTGATTTTGAAAACACTCCAATGTGTAGCGGACACGCCGAATACTTTTTCTAAATCGATGAATCTCTTCAGCATCTGTAATGCCACTCATCGGATTCAGCAGACTTATTGACATTGCAATACTGCTACTGACAGCCTTCAATGGGCCAGACGCTACAAGGATAGCGCTTTCGGTTGATTTTGATATATCTTGGGAAATATCATATTCATTAATGAAATGAACATTGTTAGCATTATTAATTAAATCTGATAGTAGAATTTGTACGTTTTGGCGGTGTTTTGAAAAATAATTTAGCAGTGACGTTTTGCTGGTTGAATCATAGGAGTCAAACAACAGTTCAATCAGATGATGTTGAATATCCAGATCACGTGCCTGGGCGAGCAATGCAGAAAATTCGTTTGTGTGTTGGTGTAATCCTTGCAAACTATCAAATAATTCCTGATTTCCGAATGATTTAAATATTTGTAAGTTATTACGATAACGTCGAATAGCAATCCGAATGCGATGCACAAACTCAATATCTGAATTTTGTATCACACCATCAAGTTCAATTCGAATGGAAGAAATATTTTCCGAGAGTGTGTTCTGTATAAAATCCGCCAGGGATTTATTTTCTGTATGGTTCAAATTCATCTTAGTCCTGTGCGAATAAAGTTGCAATGTTTTCTTTTAATTCTTCAAAAACATCCTGCACCGGACAATTTGCATCAATTTCTATCATGCAATACTCTTTAACCATCTTATTAAACTGTTCGGTTAAATTGCCTTGATATTCCACAAAATTATCGTATAAATTACCCGCTTTCATAATATCCATACCTGCTTCCCAATAATTAAAGCCACGGCCATGAATAATACGAGTAACCAAGGTATTGACGTCGGCTTTTAAATAAAAGATCATATCTGGTATCAGGGCAAATCCATAAAGATTTTTGGCCCAGTCGCTGCTTGCTCCCCGAACCATATCTCTTGCAATGGTTGAGAAGAAATACCGATCCGATAAAACGATGAATCCAGCTTTTAGGGCAGGAATAATTTGATTTTCTAAACGATCGGCAAAATCGGTGGCGTAAAAGAGGCTCATTGTCAGAGGGCCAAGTGTATGGCCTTCTTTTGCGGCATCCAGACCGGGTTGGGTAAGTTCTGAACGTTTAAGACCAGTATCGGATACACCATAACCACTTTCTTCAAGATAGCTGCGCAATAGTTGAATCTGTGTTGAACGTCCAACACCATCATTGCCTTCTAATACAATTAATTTTCCAGGGAAGTCTTCCTTTTCAATGTATGGAAAACCAGCACCATAATATTGCATTTTTGTCATTCTGCACCGCCTTGATTACAATCCATATCTTGAGCCATTATCTTGGTTGGGTGGGGGAGTAATTCCCAATTGCGCAGGTAGCCTTTAACCATTTTACGTAAACTTTTTTGTTGCTCCTCAACGGGTTGCGTGCCGTCATATACGGTAAAAGAAAATTCATCCACCATTGAATCATATTCTGATTGGATACGTTTCTGAAATAATGTAAAGCTTTCTACTCGGTTATCAGCTAATCCTACATCCATACCGGCTTCATAATATTTGATTTTGGCTCGGCCTGCCAGAATTCTTTCTACAGCTTTTTCAACCGGAACACGATAATAAAGAACAAGATCTGGTTGAGGAGCAAAGGAATAAAGATTGCGAACCCATTGAGGATCAACCCCTCTGGCGATATCTCGTGCAAATGCTGTAAAAGCGTATCGATCGGCCAATACAATGACCCCAGCACGTAGCAGAGGCATAATGGAGTTTTCCCATCGATCTGCAAAATCTGTTGCGTATAACAGGCTAAAGGTTGTGGGGGTAAACATACGCTTATCTTTTGCCAAACGTGACGTGCTGTTTACCAACCTGGAAGAGTTCCATTCAGTAAAGAAAACAGAATGGCCCTTGGACTTAAGCCATTTGTATAATAGATCAATTTGGGTAGATTTCCCGCTACCGTCAATCCCTTCAACGACAATTAATTTCCCTTTATAGTCACTTTGTGTTAACATCGTCACCTTTCCTTTTTAAAGATAGCTCCCGAATTTACCGGGAGCTATGCAAGTGTACATTGGGGTCGTGGATATTTGCCCGATATCAGGAATCTTCGTTCAATTCCTCGTCATCATCCTCGTCATCATCCTCTTCATCATCAGTATGATCAAATTCCAACATCTCGCCGGTTGAAATGAATACAGTACGCTCACAAATATTGGTCACTCGATCTGCTAATCTTTCAAGATTGTGTGCAGCCCACATGCCTAAATTTGCCTGATCAATAAATGCAGGATCCTTGATCATCGTATCCATGAGTTCGCGGTAAATTTGTTGGTAGAGATCATCCACATAGTCATCTTCTTGTGGAATCATACTGGCCTTGTTGGGATTACCCTCAATGAAGGCAGTCAGGGCATCGTGCAGCATCTTTAATCCACGTTCAGCCATTTCTTCATACTTGGCATGTGAGATGGGGAATCCTTGCCCATGCAATTTCATGGTGATTTTTGCCAGTCCCTTGCCATAATCCCCCATACGCTCAAGTTCATTGATGATCTCAAGCATGGCGGCCAATAAACGCAAATCACGAGCCATGGGATGTTGTGTTGCCATGATAATCAAAATGGCGTTCTCAATCGCGAATCGTTTATCATTAATTAGGCTGTCGTCATCGTAGATTGTTCGGGCAGCTTGCATGTCGCCAGAGCGTAGTGTTTTTACTGCATTAAGCACAGCTTGTTCAACCATGCTACCCAGTAAAAGGATCTCATCTTTTAAATTTCCAATTTGTCGATCGAGCGTAATTCTTGGCATATGTTTCCTCTTTTCCCTAAATTACGATTATCCAAATCGTCCTGTAATATAATCCTCAGTTTCTTGCTCGCTTGGTGCAGTAAAAATTTTACTGGTACTATCATATTCAACCATGATACCAGCACGATCCTCATCCATAGAGAAAAAGGCCGTATAATCTGAAACGCGAGATGCCTGTTGCATATTGTGCGTTACTATAATAATTGTATATTCTTTTGAAAGTTCGCGCATTAATTCTTCCACTTTCAAAGTTGCAATGGGATCCAATGCGGAACAGGGTTCATCCATCAATATCACATCCGGTTTGATGGATATTGTTCTTGCTATACATAAACGCTGTTGTTGACCACCCGATAAGGATAGCGCACTATCATGAAGGTGATCCTTTACTTCATCCCATAATGCAGCTTGAACAAGGGCTTCCTCAACCAATTCATTAATGTTTGATCTTGCGCCGGTAATTTTCAATCCCCAGGCAACATTATCAAAAATACTTTTTGGAAATGGATTAGGTTTTTGAAAAACCATTCCGATTTTTGAACGAATTGCAACAGGTTCAATATCCGGGTCGTAAATATTAATGCCTCTGAACAAAAATTCACCGTTTACATGGGTACCAGGAATAAGGTCATTCATGCGGTTTAATGCGCGCAAGAATGTGCTCTTTCCACAACCGGAGGAACCGATGATTGCAGTGATTTTATGTGGTGGGATATCTATCGTTACATTTTTTACAGCCCGAAATGCACTGTAATAGACATCTGCATTATTTGTAGCGATTACTTTATCATCAAATTTAATTGTCGTGGCTGCCATATTTTAACTATACACCATTGAATTTCATTTTCCTAATTGTACCAATCAAGTAGGTGATTGATAAGTATCAATATGGGGCATTCAACAATCGCATTGAAAATGGTGTATTGAAAGTATACTCGCTAAGCATTAATAACTCTTGAGTTTCATGTTAACACATGGTTTTCAATAGATTATTTTATTTACAAAATTGGCAATGAGAAAGAAAAAATTGATCCTCTTGGATTTTTATTCTTTGCCCAAATTTTTCCCCCATGTGATTCAATGATATGTTTGGCAATTGTCAATCCTAAACCGGTTCCCTGACCTGAACGGGCAACATCTTCCTTATAAAAGCGTTCAAATATGCGAGATAAATTTTGTGGCTCAATACCGACACCTTCATCAGCAACTGAGAATTCAATTTTATTTCCATTTTGAACAGCACTAAGTATAATTCGGTCGCCTGGTGAAGAGAATTTGATTGCATTATGGATTAGATTAATAAATACCTGACCAATTTTTGCTGGATCAGCATATACCGGGGGCAGGTTTTCAGTACACTCGCATATTAAATCAATTTTAGCCCGTTCAGCCTGGAGATACATACGCTGATGAGCTTTTGAAGTTAATGCGTTGGCTGAAATACTGATACGGTCCAAAACCGCTTTGCCGGCTTCAATTCGTGAGAGCTCCAATAGCTCCTGAACCATCTGATTGATATTATCAATTTCACCTTCCATCATGGTAAGAAATCTGCGGGCATCTTGTGGGTTATCAATGGCTCCCTCAGAAAGGGTTTCTGTTAAGGCTTTAATCGATGCAATAGGTGTACGTAATTCATGAGAAACATTACTCACAAAATCCTTGCGAACCATCTCAAGATGACGTAATCGGGTTAAATCCTGAATGATTAACAATGTGTATCCCTCAAGGGGTGGTTGTAATGGGCTGGCAACACCACGCAGGAATAATTTATTGGAAATTGTTTCAAAGGTCATGCTTTCTTGTTTCCGACTATTTTTGCAAGTTTGGTGTAATGCAATTAATTTGTGATGGCGAACAACCTCGACCAGGGTCAAGCCAATCGCTTCATTTTCATCAATTTCGAATATGCGTTGTGCTTCAAGATTTAACTCCTCAACAATTTCGTTTTCATTGACGATAATCATGCCATCAGACATGTATTTTAGGATGCTATTGCGCTTAATGGATTCATTTTTCAGGTCATTGGTCTTATCATTGAAATGAGATAATAATTTGTTTATTGACCAAACCAGATTACCGATTTCATCCTGACGATGGGTGTGTAATTTTTTATAATCACTTCCGATTGGCATTTGATCCAGGCTTTGAGTAATGCTTCGTATGGGAGTCAGCGTTAATATTAAAATCGAGAATGTAATCAACACAATAATAAAAATAGCAATTCCCCAAACACGTTTAAGAGTAGTAATTTTTTGAATAACTATATGTTCATTGATTTCAACTGGTTGCAATAGACAAAAAACGTAGCTTGTTATTTTGTCCGTTTGTATCAGTGGCATGCAGGCATGTATTTCACTACTTTGTAGATTTTGATTGTAGATTACTTGATATCCAGGTTGTCCGTGAAATGCCTGCAAGAAGACAGTAGATTCAACGTTGCCTGAATCTGTAAATTGCCGGTTTGTTGAGGTAATCACTAAACCAGTTTGATTAACGACAATGGCCTGGTATACCTCACCTGCTTCGATATTTCTTAACCATGTTTGCCAGTGAGTGAACTCATCCGGTTCCGCGACAGACTCAGTTTGCAGTTTACCAATTTGTTGTGATAATTCAAGGAATTTAGTATTTTCAGTAGATAGAAGGGAATCAAATAAAGCAGTAGAATTGAGCACCAGCATACCAATCAGGAAGAGACAGATAAAAAAAAGCGCAACGGAAAGGTATCTGGTTTTCAGGAAATACATGATGAAATTAACCTTCGAATCGATAGCCAGCACCGCGCACGGTTATGATTCGTTCGGGATCAGATGGATTTTTTTCTATTTTTCCGCGCAGCCAGCGAATATGTACATCAATCGTGCGGCTGTCTCCGATATAGTCCCACCCCCAAACTCTCTCAAGGATATGCTCTCTGCTTAGCACCTGACGTTGATGTTGCGCCAAGAAGACCAGTAATTCATATTCTTTTGGTTTGAAAGCACAGGGTTTGTTATCGATCAATATTTCTCGGCGGATTGGATCAATCGTCAAATTATCAAAGACAACAATAGATGGCTCTTCTTTTTCCTGTAAGGATTGCTTAACGTCATCTTCTACCATGCGCACGCGACGCAGCATCGCTTTTACACGAACGATTAACTCACGCATGGAAAATGGTTTGGTCATGTAATCATCGGCACCAATTTCCAAACCAACGACCCGGTCTATTTCTTCATCTTTGGCTGTAACCATCATAATTGGTGTAGACATATCCTGGCGAATATTCTTGCAAACCTCGAGGCCATCCATACCTGGGAGCATCAAATCCAGTATGATTAAATCAGGCAAGATTTTTCTGGCGATCTGAACAGCCTTTGCACCATCACCTGTAACTTCAACGTCGTACCCTTGCTTGCTAAGATTATATTTTAATGTCTCTTGAAGGGAGCGTTCATCTTCAACTACAAGAATTTTTTTAGCACTCACTTTTCTTTCACCATATCCTCGATTAGGATAGCCAATTTATCAGCTATGTCTTTTCTATTATAATGCTTTGCTACATAATTGCGACCTGATTTACCCATCAGTATAAGTTTATCAGGGGATTGTGATATTTCAAGAATGGTTTTTGCCATGACATTTGGATCACCTGGTTCAACGAAAAAACCTGCATTTGCATCTTCAACAACCTGACGGATAACACCATCAATAGCCAATAAAACAGGTTTTTCCGCTACCAGATAATCAAAAACCTTATTTGGAAATGTTGTTTTAAAAAGGGGAATAGGTTGCAAAATGGCTGCACATACATTTGCAGCACTAATGACATCAACAATTTCTTCTTTGGAGCAAGTTGATAAAAAGGTTACATTATCCAACTTGAGCTGTTCAGCATGGTTGATCAAATTCTCTTTCTCTTTTCCATCCCCGATAAATACAAAGTGTATATGCTTATGATCACGGACTTGATCTGCTGCCTGAATCAGAATATCTAAATCATTGGCCAAACCATGTGCACCAGCATAGAGAATGAGAAACTTGCCCTCAAGCTGATGTGATTTTCGGAAAGCTAAACCATCTGCCTTTTCAGAAAACATGGCAGGCTCACCACCATTAGGGATTAATTCAACACGCTTTGCACCGCGCTGGCTGACATGTTCAATATAGCCGGGTGAATTAACCATGACACGATCAGCCTGACGGTACATCAGCTTTTCAAACCATTGTGCAGGTTTAATCAACAATGGATTGGTTAACACGCCCATTTCAATGGCAAATGCAGGCCATAGATCGCGTACTTCAAAAAGAAAAGGAATTCTTTTGAATTTTGCAATTAACCAGGCAGCACCTGATTGAAAAATTGGCGGCGAGGTGCCCCAAACCAGATCAACATCCTTAACGGATAATCCAGCCAGGAATGAAGAGAGCATAAAACTGATGAAATTTATCACCCGATGCACAAAACTTTTGTGCAAAGCAGGATAGGCATATGATTTAATGATTGTCATACCAGGTTCGGGCTGCTCAATAATTTTGAATTTTTTTTGATGAACGGTTGATACGCCGGTCAGGTAACTGATCGGGCTGGTGATAATGGTTACATTATGTCCATTTTGTACCAGATATCGGGAAAACTCATAGTGACGCGTACCGCCGCCTTCTGTTAATGTTGCAAAAGCCTGATGAATGATCAATATATGCATAGATAATTTTTACCTTTACCTGTCGCTATCCTGTTTTACTGAAAATTGCCATTGACTTATTAAAGTAAGCGGCAGAATCGGTTTTTCAATGGTGGCCAAAAATGATAAAGCCGGCACCTTTACATTATAACTTGGGGAATACCAACCCAGTGTGGGAAAAGCAGTATGCAGTGAACCATGAAGAACTTGCCCACACCGTAAAATAGCAAAAGGAAATGGCAAAATTTCTTCACCAACTGTAATTTTCAAAGAAAGGCGAATATGTGTTTTTTTCGTATTTAATTCAAGATGATTCTCTTTTGTTTTCCAATCGCCATCCGGGAGCAGCCAATGTATTCGACAAATTTGAATCATAGCATTGGTGGTTTGAGGAATCAGATTATCTGTCACCTGGATATGTCGTTCACCATTACTTTTTACGGTTCGCTTATGCAGGACACCTAATTTTTGATATCCATTATGAATTGCGGTGATTTGTTGTGCATTACACTCATCAAGTATATATTTGCCTTTTGACCAATCCAGCCAGCGGAAACGGCCAGCCCAGGTCATTTGATCAGCGTCATTTATGGTAATCGTATTATGGTTGATGGTGTGAGCCAGGCCATTATTCCAGGGTGGTAAATCCGTATAACGGTAGGTGCCCGCATCCTGGGCTATGTTCTCTCCTGCAAACCAGATATCCGTGTGATTCTGATCCGCGTGTGCTGGACGGTCGGGGAAGGTTTCAGCACGCATGTATATTTGTATTGCTTTTCCAGTGATATGCGGGAGAGTCGAATTTGCCACTGATGAATGATCTTTGCGATTAGCGATATTAAGCCAGACGGCATAATCCATTTGTGTGGTGATAGGCGCGTCTCCAAATGATAATTGACTGGCGTTAAGTATGGAGCGATAGTCTTTGTATGCTGTGCAAGATAATGGGAAAATCAGGGAGCCATCATTATGTCCCAAATTTGGCGTTTGACCTGTTGTGGGTTGAACAAATTGTCCCAGCCAATTTGTCGCTGCAAGCAGTTTTGTTTTAGTTTCAAGAGGGAGAGGGCTGGACAACATATTTGCCATTTTTTTGAACCAGGTTGCCTCAGTGAGCATCAAACGATGATAATTTATGCTTTGCTGTACATAGGTGCCATTCGTCTGAATTTGCTGATGAATGGTTTGATTGAAAATACGCCAGCCTTTGTCTCGCAATTTATTTCCATCTGGTAATGACTCAAAAAAAGCACCTGCATAGAATAAGGCAAGCGCTTCGGATAATAAATGATTATTATTCTGTGCACGGGCATAAATCAGCGTTGGGGGTATACGCTGGGAATGCAGCCAAATTTGCTGCAATAATTCATGCTTGAATGACCCATCCGCTGTGATTGGCACACTAAAGCCAGCGAAAGCACTGATCAAGGCAATTAATCTAAAGGCAACTTCTTGCCCGGACGCCCATTGAAGTCCCATGTTGTATGGGTTGAGTTCAACAAACTTCAGAAAATTTACATGAAATGTTTGAAAGTATTTTGCATCGTTCGTGAGAATATGCGCCTGAATTAATGGAAATACCCATGAAAAGCGGGCTGTTTCCCAATGCAGTTTAATATCATCTCCATCTGCGTAGTTATCCGATAGCAGGCTCCAATGTGCGGCTTTTGTTTGATCATCAAAAATGATTGATATTGGCGTCAAACCAAATGCTAACATCTCACCTGAGACAATTTGGTCTGCGGTTTTTAATACTGATTTGATTTGGTCAGGATGTAGTTGATTTATTATTTGTTCTCTAATTGGGAAGAAAGTAGTAAGCCAATGTGGTGCTGTAAAGGCAGTAGTATTAATCTCAGAAATTGGAGGGAAAAAACGATAAAATCCGCTTTTCTTTGCCAATTGATAAGTAGCAAAGGATGCGGATTTTATTAATCCGAGATCAGAGATTGTTTTTAATAGACGAATGACTTTATTCGTTGAATCCATAAATTCATTCAGACCTAATTAATGTATTTACCGGTGGTATGTTCTCTTTTGCACCACTTCGTAACGATTGCAATGTATAAAAGGAAGCCAGCGTAACCTGATATAAATCATGATAAGGAATTGGCGCAGGAGTTTTTTGCATAATACTGTTTAGAAATGTTTTCCACATGTTTTGCTGGCCTTTATCCTGACGGAAGTATGATTTGAAACTGCGTGCAAATCCTTTATGATAAAGTTTCAAACTTCTAAAGTCATTCAGTACTGCTGATTTTCCACCCATAAAGACTTCTATATTTTCTTTAGGCATGGATTTATCACCATTTGCCAGGTAAGACATAACACCAATTGATCCATCCGGAAAATAATAGGTGGCTACAACATTTTCATGATCCGAAGCACCAGATTTTTGAATTTCCGCGGCTGATACAGCGATGGGTGGTTTCCCAATCATGTATGTCATGAAATCAATAAAATGGCATCCTTCACCAATGATCCTGCCACCACCAACATCAGGCTCTTTGAGCCAATGGGAATCCGGCAAGGCACCTGCATTAATGCGATAGTGAATGGACATCGGTTCATCATTATTAAGGAAGAAACGTTTCATACGTTGGGTTAATGGTGCAAACCGACGGTTAAATCCGATCATTAACTTCAGGTCAGCATTTTTTTCCATTGCAGCAGCAATGTCAATGACTTCATTTTCAGTAAGGGCAAGCGGTTTTTCACAAAAAATGTGTTTCGAATGTTTTATTGCTTTAATTATTTGTGCAGCATGACTATCATGTCGTGTAAGTATTGCAACAAGTTCGATATTATCTGCTTCCAAAATATCATTTTCATCGGAAGTTGCCATGCTAAATTGATATTTTTTTGCTGCATTGGCGGCTTTTAATCCCGAGCTGGATGCAATAGCAACTTTATTGATGCCGCCGACTTTTTTAATCGCGGGCAAAAAGATCGCGTTGGCATAATTTCCTGCACCTATCATACCCATTGAAATTTGTTTTCGGGGATGCACCTGTGTGGTGCTTGGTGGTGTGGAAGGTGTCGTGTTTTTCAGAACATTTTCCGAGTGTATCGGGTAAGTTAGCAAAACCCCAAGAAAAGGTGTTTTCGCTTTGCCAGTGATTAGGTGATAGGCATTAGCGGCTTCTTCAATTGGAAAACGGTGTGTTACCATTGGAGCGATATTGATTTTCTCATCTGCCAGCAAATCAATAATTGCAGCGATGTTTCGGCCTTCAGTCCAACGGATATATCCCAAAGGATAATCGTGTCCATATTCTTCGTATTGTGGATCGTATCGGCCAGGACCATAGGAGCGTGAAACAATCAGATTTAATTCTTTTGCATAGTATGTTTTGCGAGGGATATCCATACCAAAAGCGCCCACAGCAACCACATTTGCTTTTTCTCGGGCTATATTGCCAGCCAATTCAACAGGATCATTTGAACTGGTATCAGCGCAGATGAGGATGTGATCAAAGCCGGCGCCATCGGTAAATGTTAAAGATGCTGACTCAGCATCGGGTCGTAAAACAGCATGATGTCCCATTTGTTCTGCAAGCGAGATACGATCAGGGATGAGGTCAATACACATCACCTTGCAGCCAGCGGCCTTGGCAATTTCTGCTGTAATCAGCCCTAGTAAACCTGCGCCAATAATCGCGATATTTTCGCCAATTTGCGGGTTCGCCAGGCGAAATCCCTGAAGTGATATCGCCGCAATCGTAGCAAAAGCCGCGGCTTCATAGCTGACAGAGTCAGGTATTTTCACGAGCAGATTTTGGGGGACAATAGCATATTCTGCATGAACAGCATATCCGCTGCCAGCACACGCCACCCTGTCTCCAATTTTAAATCCATCTAAACCTGGGCCAATCGCTTCAATAATACCGGACGAAGAGTACCCAAGCGCCATGGGTTCGTCAAGTTTATTGAAAGCAGCTTCAACAGTTGAGAGAACTCCTTCCCTTTTGGCTTTATCAAGAACTTGCTTTACCAGGTCTGGCCGTGATGCGGCTTTGCCAATCAGGTTTTTTTCTGCGAAAGACACCACCATCCTTTCAGTGCCAGCAGAGACAAGAGAAGCGCCTGTTCTAACCAGCGCAGTTTTGTTTTTCGGAGTTGGAATCGGTACTTCTTCAACAACTGCCTTTCCATCTTTCATGTATTGTAATAATTGTTTCATAAGTACAATCACCTTACTTTTTGTTTCGGGGTATTCCTTATTTAGGCGACTTCATTATATTACAGAATAGATACGAATGATATAATTTGTATATCAGGAATGAGAAAAGGGCTAGGAGGTAGTATGCAGATTCTCTTTATCGGAAAAGACCGAGATGATTATTTTTTTGAATTAGCTAAAGCATTTATGAGGCAGCATTTTACCGATGTAGAAATGTTGTTGGCCACTCCGGGTTCAAAACTACCTGATGAATATAAGAATTGGAAAGGGGATTATCTGATCTCCTATTTATGCCCCTGGATTATTCCTGCCGAATTGATCAATAATTCAAAATTTGGGGCAATAAACTTTCATCCGGGTCCCCCTGAGTATCCAGGCAGCGGATGTACAAATTTTGCGATTTATCACGGTGTGGAAGAATACGGCGTGACCTGCCATTACATGGCCCCAAAAGTGGATTCCGGCAAAATTATTGCCATCCGTCGATTCCCAGTACTTGAATCTGATACTGTGTGGTCGGTTACTCAGCGCTGTTATGCATTTATGCTTCCGCTATTTTTTGAGATTATGACATCAATCAGACTGGGTCAGCCATTGCCAGAAAGCGATGAAAAATGGAGCCGCGAAGCATACCGTATGAAGGAGTTTCAAAAGCTAAAGAAAATCACTGCGGATATGGAAGAAAAAGAGATTCAAAGACGTATTCGTGCTGCAACATATCCCGGATACGAAGGTGCCTTTATCGAAGTCGCCGGCTCTAGATTTTTTTTCAAAGCGGATAAACATTAATGCTTTGGGGGATTAAATGAAATTTATCATTAAAATGGTTAAGTCGTTTTATGATAGTAAAGCAGTTCTTCAGATTGCAATTATTGTCCTGGCTTTGGTTACTTCTATTTATGGGGGAATGATATGGAATGGTGTCTATTGGGTGCAAATCGCATTTTTAGTTGTCTCAGTTGTATTTGCGGTCATTACTTTTTTTGATCGCAGACGGGATCGTTTTGCAAAATTACCGCGATTGGAGATAGAGTGGGTTGTTGCGGTATCCATGTTGGTAATTATCTCTTCATGGGTATTATCGCCTGTACCAAGACAAGGTGTATGGCGAATTAGCACGATTCTCGGCTATTTTGTTTTGCTATATTTGTTGATAGATTTATTTGCAAATGGGTTGGAAAAAGAGCGATTTCTGGTTGCATTCTTTGGCGTGGTTGGTTTATATTTGTTTTCAGCAGTTCTGGAAGTATTTCTGGCCTATCAAGGATGGTTTACTTCTATTGCCTCGTATGAAATATTTCCGCCATCAATCTATCGTTTTAGTTCACTTATAGGGCACTCTAATGCTTTAATGGCAGTTGCAAATTTACTGGCACCAATAGGATTGGTTTATCTGATTCACAATAAAAGAAGAAGTATTCGCATAGCATTAGTATTCTGGTACTTCTTATATGGTATCTGCTTGCCCTTTTCATCATCCAGAGGTGGGTATCTTGGATTGATGATGTGGGGTGCAGTTTTTTTTGGTTATGTCCTTTTTTTCTATAAGACAGGATTTCTGAATAGGAATAGGAAAAAAATTATTGCAGGATCAATTCTCATTGGTTTTGTATTTCTGATAATTGTTATTGCATTTGGTGGATATTTGGTTTCGCATCCAACTCATGGAACCTCAATTTTTTCGAGCCGTGAAGTCATGTGGGGAGATGCTTTAAAAATATGGCAGAATCATCCCTGGTTTGGCGCTGGACCCGGCAGAATACCATTTGAAATATTGAATGTCAATGCCACCATTCCGCCGCGGTATTTCCCAAATCACGTGCATAGTACCTGGCTGCAAATCCTTGCCGAATTTGGTGTTATAGGATTGATTACTTTCTTGATGCTGAATATTCAGGGTATTCGCATGTTGATTCGGCAGTGGAAAGTGCTTCCCAGTGAAAAGAAACTAGCCGGAATGGCGTATCTGGCTTCCTTTACGGGCTTTTTCTTTCATAGTTTGCTAGATGATTATTCAGGTTGGGTTTTTATCATGATGGTATTTTTAGTGCTATTAGCGATATACATGACCATGAACCTAGAAAATATAAAAGTCTGGCGAGAAATCAATGTGAGGGGAATTTTTATTCCAATAGGCATACTTTTGGTTGCCGGAGTGTATTCAATATGGATTCAATTGCCGTTTCGTCAGGGGGTTAACTTGTATGAGCAAGGGAAATATATTCAGGCAGCAGAAAAAATATCATCCAGTACAAAGCGTGATTCGATCTCATCCTATTTGTATACTGAAACAGGTTTGGCATGGGTGCGCGTATGGGAAGAGAATGGCGATGAGCTTGCTTTAGAATTTGCCCGTGCAAACATCAGGAAGAGTATCAATATTGAAGATTCCCCATCGTTTTTATGGGCAGATTTAGCCATACTGGATTGGTATGCTGGTGATCATGTGATTGCTATTGATCACATACGAAAGGCGATTTCGATCAGTAATCAGGAAAGTAGTCATTATCTGATCTATGGGTATTTTCTAGAGTTGATGAATCGAAACAGTGATGCGTTGCAGGAATATCAAAGTGCAATTTCCTTAGCGCCAGATACATGTTCACACCCTTTTTGGCAGCAAACAAAATTGCGAAATAATTTTTCGTGTAGTCTTGAAGATGGATTACAAAGGTCAAAACGATCTTTAACTCATGTCGAGCAAGCCGATGAATTTATAAAACAAACTGAATATCATCAAGCTCAGGTTGCGTTGCAACGAGCCAGATGGGTTGGTGAACAATGGATCGCAATTGATACCGTGCAAGCAAAATTAGATATTGCCAGAGGAAATGATGATCAGACTGTAAAATCAATTGAAGGACTGATCTGCAATGATCTGTTATTTGATAATTATGTAAATCATGGTTTATATCATTTGATATTTAGCCGCTGGTTATATCGAACAAATGGATTGGATTATATTCTTGTGCCTGGATATATGCAGGTAACATCTAATTATGGACAATTTGATTTAGCAGAACAATACTTATCTGATTTTGATTTGGACAATGATCCAGAAAAATATAATCAATTGAATGAAATTTACAATACTGCAATCCAGGCAGGCGCATTACCATCTGCTTTGGATTAATATGATATCGACATTATATTGTACGTTTTGGGTAAGGAGCATAGATGAATGTAGATAGAAAAATGCTTCAGGATTATCTGAAGATTTCAGGCGTTGTTGCGATTATGGTGTATTTATTATTTTACGCCGGTACGAAATTTAACCTGATTGATCTAAATGCACTTACGAAAACAACAATTATCCTTGCATTATTGTGGATTGCGACCCTCACATTCGGAAAAATGCGCAATACAGCTTTGGATTTACCCGCAGCCTTTGCGATTGGCGTGATGCTGTTTACTTCGATTTTGGGTGATCTTCCCAGACAGGCTTTTGTTGAAGTTGGCTATATATTTATTGCAATATTAATCTTTATATTTGTTGTTGTATTAATGCAAAGGGGCTGGGATCCAAAGATCATCAGTAAATCGATTCTTATTATCGGCGGCGTATTTATGATCCTGGCCTGGATGGAATTTCTGGCTTGGTATTTCGGTTGGTTACGACTTGATACAGGGAAGATTATCCCTCCATTTTCTTATCGTTTACCATCGCCAAATTTCATTTGCGTAATGATGAATGTATGGATTTTATTTGCTCTGGGGCATTTGTTTTATGTCAAAGAAAAATTTCCCAGGATCTTGCTATCTGCTTATATTCTTTCAGGTCTGGGAATTATCTATCTGACTTCTTCGCGGGGAGGTTGGATCGGTCTGGCTGGTGGATTGTTGTTCTTTGCCTTTTTCTATGTCTATAAAAAACAATTTGGAAAATTGAAATTATCACTAAATAAACTAAAGCAACCTAAGTACTGGATTCCAATTGTAATCCTTATTGCCATCATGATTATTGTTGTGGCTATGTTGCTCCTGCGTACTGAAGCGCACCCAACCCATGGACCAATATTTCAATCCAGGAACATTTTATGGGGACCGGCTTTTAAAGCAATAACAGGTTCACCTATCATTGGTCACGGTCCATATGCGTACATCTACTATTATCTTTCTGGGAATTCCGTTCCCCCTGGACAATTATTTGATTACGCTCACAACATCTACTTTGATGCACTAGTCAGTAGCGGCATTATTGGTCTGGCTGCATTACTATGGATTATTATTGCGGGTGTTAAGCAATTATTAAAACTACTACAAGATTCTGAATCGTATTTGTTTTATCTCGGATTAGGCATTATTGGCAGTTTTTCTGCTTTTCTAATCCATGGATTATTTGATAGTGTTCATCATACGGTTCCGGTAAGTTTATGGAATATATGTATTTTGCTTGCAATTCCAGTAGGCTTAGTATCAAGAAATAATCAAAAACGGAATTACTTGCCATTATTATTAGGAATATTGTTATTTCCTGCCATGATCTGGTATATCTACGCCGGAAGCCCATTTGAGAAAGCAGTATACAGTGCAGAAAATAATCAACTCTTGCAAGCAATTGATCTGATGCAAATAGCCGAGCAACGGGACCCTGCGTTGCCGCTCATACCGCAACAGATGGGTATATTGTATGCACAATTGGCGGAGGAGAGTGGAAATAAATCCTATTTGGAAGATGCAAAAACAGCGTTTGAAAAGGCAATAGAGCAGGATCAAAGTTGGGCAGCGACTTATTTAAATTTGGGAGTCATCTATGATGCTTTAGGTGAAAATACGCTAGCTGAAACAAGTTTACGAAAGTCAGTTGAGCTTGCACCAAGAGGTGTTCTATTTTACTGGAATCTGGGAATATTCTATGAAGAGCATGAACGCTATGCAGAGGCTGCAAAAGCATATGAATCATGTATAGCGCTTGATCAGCGTATTATTTTCAGCAATACATGGAAGGCAAGTCAGTTTAGAAATGAGCTTGCAGATACCTGGAAATCAGATAATTCTGATATAACCAAAGCGTTTGATGAACAATTATCCGAGACTACGAATACAATGCTGGCTATTCAATATCCTGAACATGCAAAAAAAGACTCGCTTACCTTATATTATCTTGTCAAGGCGTCTAAGCAATTCAGAGAGAATAATTTAGATCGAGCCCAAAAATTCCTGGATATGGGCCAATTGGCGTATTTGAATTTTACTGAAAGCAACGTACAAACAGTGTGGTTATGGGCTGAGATAGATGCAGCAAATGGTGAATATGAAAATGCAATCACAACAGGTGAGCTTGCTATAACTGCAGTTTTACAACCTGGATTGTATGGTCCTGGCTCATATGGGCAACATATATATGGCGCAAATGTTTATCGCAGACAAGAATTGCCAGATTATTTTATTCCACAGATCAATGAAATGCCAATTACTCTGGAATGGGTTCAAAGAATCCAAAAAATCAGTGAATGGTATGAAGAAACAGGTAACAATGAAAAACAGCAGTATTGGTTAGAAATTGAAAATGCATTATCAGAGTAAATATAGTTAATTATTTGTACATCTTCATCATTCTGTTTACTTGATTGGGTATGTTTCAAAATAAGGGTTAATTTCCCTGCCAATGATTCATGAATTTAGTGTGATGAAAAATACTATTATTTGAATTGAAGACTGCCCGAGTGAGACGAATGTACGAAAATGATGACAAGGAACGAACTATGACATTTCCACGTGAAAATATCCTTGGTATCGCTGTTAATGCGATCAACATGCAGCAGGCAATAGGTCAGATCGAAAGCTGGGTGATTCGTAAAGAATCCGCTTATATTTGTGTGACACCAGCTCATGCGATTATGGAATGTGTAAACCAGCCTGAACTAAAAAAAATATATAATGAAAGCAGTATGACGACGCCGGATGGTATGGCTATTGTCTGGTTGCTCAAATTAGCCGACCATAAGCAAATTACACGAGTTTATGGACCGGATTTATTATTACAAACTTGTAGTGCATTTGTCGATCGGGACGTAAAACATTTCTTTTATGGTGGCGCGCCCCATGTTGCTGAAAAATTGGTGCAGAAATTGCGGGCAATTAATCCGCAAGTCAAAATTGCTGGTTCTTATTCCCCACCATTTAGAGCGTTATCAGAAGAAGAAGACGCGACTGTGATAAAAATGTTCAAAGACTCAGGCGCTGATATTATTTGGATTGGGCTTGGATCACCGAAACAAGAACAATGGATGGCTAATCATTATAATCAATGTAATGCAGTGATGATTGGTGTTGGCGCAGCATTTGATTTCTTATCCGGGACCAAAAAGCAAGCCCCATATTGGATTCAGCGCAGCGGATTTGAATGGTTATTCCGATTATTTTCAGAGCCAAAACGGTTGTGGCGCCGCTATATAAAGTATCCTAAATTTATATGGTTGGTGATAATGCAGAAATTGAAAATCCAGGATTTTCCAATAGAAGATTAAAGGATAAAATATGTTTCGCAGATTTTCGACAAATTTCGCAATATTTTCAATGATCCTTGATTTTTTATTAATCGAAATTGCGATCTGGTTAGCGGCACTTTTACGTGTTCCTGCCAGCCATTTGAATTTTATCCAGTTAATAAATATTAATATCCGTTTACCAATTTGGATATATCCGGTTTTTCCCCTTATTTGGGTTGGGATTATGTTTTCATTTTCCCTGTATGATGGAAAGAAAAATTTTAAATTTGCCGATGAATTTTCCAGTTTATTATGGTCATCAGCAGTTTCACTGATTTCATTAGCGGGTATTTTATTTTTTACTTATCGAGATTTATCAAGATTCTTGTTCCTATTATTTGCTTTTTTTGCGTTTATGTTTTTATTAATATGGCGGTCGGTTTATCGTATTGGATTCAGAAAGAAATGGTTTGGAAATTATGCCGTTCATAAGGTGTTGGTTTTAGGATCCGGAACGATAGGTAGAAGTTTTTTTGATCAGCTGTTTGCACAAAGTGATTTGGGTATTCGTGTGATTGGATTTTTGGATGATGATAAAAGCAAACAGCGCGATCTGCCGGATGTGCTAGGCTCTCTTGATAGTGTCAAGGAAATGATTGAGATGCATCACGTTGATGATGTCGTTCTGGCATTGCCTAGATCTGCGCATCAACGATTGAGCGAGATTGTAAATCAGTTGCATGAGATGCCAGTAAAAGTATGGGTGATTCCGGATTATTTCTCGCTGACGCTGCATAAAGCTACTGTAGAAGAGTTTGGTGGCATTCCCATGCTGGATTTACGTGCTCCAGCATTAACGGATGTCCAACGTATGAATAAGCGCATTTTCGATATCTTATTCGGTTTGATAATCTTTCCTGTGGTTGTTCCGGTTATTGGACTTACCGCACTGCTAATCCGTCTAGTCGATGGAAAGCCGGTCTTTTTTACACAACGTAGAGTGGGTGAGAATGGAAAGCTTTTCCGAATTATTAAATTCCGTACTATGGTGGTGGATGCTGATAAAATGCAGGATCAGGTTACGCAAGTTAATGAAAAAGGGGATGTAGTATATAAAACCCCTGATGATCCGCGCATTACACGCATTGGAAAAATATTGCGTCGTACCAGTATAGATGAATTTCCCCAGTATTTTAATATTATGAGAGGGGAAATGAGTTTTGTGGGACCACGCCCTGAGTTGCCTTCTTTTGTTAAGAATTATGCAACATGGCAACGAAAACGTTTTACAGTACCGCAGGGACTGACTGGCTGGTGGCAGATTAATGGACGCAGTGACAAACCCATGTATTTGCATACCGAAGATGATTTGTATTATGTGCAGCATTATTCCATCTGGCTTGATTTGCAAATCATTTTTAAAACCGTGATTGTTGTTATTCGACGTAAAGGGGCGTATTAGTTGGCATTATTCATGCAACTAGTACCCATGTATAACAAGACCATGGGAGTAGGACTATGAAGAAATTTGCCATTTGGATTTTTCTTATTTTAATATTTTCGGCATGTTCGATATTGCCGGTTGATATCATTATCAATGATGGAACCCCGACAGTAGTGGTATGGACAGCAACTGCTGTAGAACCCATAGAGACATTGTGTCCGGGTTGTGAGGCTACTGCAACGGTTGCTCAGGGCACCCCGCAGGAAACGATTACCGTAGGACCTGCAACCGAGACACCTGAGCCAACCAGTGAACCTACCGAAGATCCTGAATATACGGCGACTGCACAAATTGTGACCCTGATGCCGACTGGAACAGCTACAGTTACTGCATTGCCGCCAACGGCAACTTCTGTCCCTGTTGTAGAGAAGTATGCTGTACAGCAAGGTTCACCGGTTTATATTCCCAATTTTGTTCATACAGCTAGCGGCTGTGCCTGGATGGGCATTGGCGGGCAGGTCTTCAACAAAGCTGGCAGTCCGATGCCAGATTTACTGGTTGTTGCTGAAGGTTCCATAGGCAACAATCCACTTGACCAGATCAGCCTGACAAGTTTAGCCAGCGCTTATGGTCCAGGTGGATATGAACTTCTATTGGCAGATAGAACAATTGAATCATCGAATGTGATTTTCATTTCAATCTATGATCTATCGGGCAATTTACTTTCTCAGCCGCTGGCAATTGAGACGTTTGATGATTGTGAGAAAAATTTGATCGTGGTCAACTTCAAAGAGAAATGATTGTTTTCAATATAAAGTGTACCCATCTGTTTTCGCAGATGGGTTTTTTATTTTCCATAAGGTATAATGAGTGTCAATTCTGATCAATAAACAGGAGACTTGGATGCAGGAATCATTTTCACCCAGGCAGCTTTTTTTAGAAAAACTTAGACTTTGGTGGATACCGTTATTATTTGCCTGTATTGGGGCACTGATTGGTATATTGCTCTCGATGATCATCCCAGCTCAATATGAGGCAAAGGCAGAGATAAACCTGGCAGTCGATTTTTCGAAAACAGGCATAATCACTGATATTGAACAAGATCAGATTATTGAAATGGTCGGGGATATTTGCAAATCTTCATTGGTTATCAATGCGGTAGATGAACAAGTACCAGAAATTTCAGTTGCTGAGTTTAATAATATAGCTTCACTTAAGCGGCGTAATACTCAATGGGTACTGTTGGTTAGGCATACGAATCCGCAATTGGCAGAGGATATCGCCAGGCAATGGCAACAAATTGCTTATGAGGAAATAATTAAGGCATATGAACATGCTATTGTTGTGGATACATTGTCCGATATGTTAAATAAACTAACAAGTTGTTTTGAACAAGCTGTACCTCAAGCCATTGGAGATACACCCTGTACATTATTATCTGTATCAGATTTACAAATAGAAATAGCTGAGATCGCAGAACAAATCAAAGTAGAGCAAGAATTAAGTCAGGGTATCAGCCCTGCTATTTCTTTGTCTACATCGTATACGGAAAAATTGCCAGTTGATTTGGTTACCGGTTTTAAATTTTGGTTCATCATCGCTGGTGGTGGAATTGGCTTTCTCCTTGGTATTTGGGGGATCGTACTATTGAAACAAAGAAAAGCTAAGCAATAGCATTGTTGGAGGATTCATGGAAACGAAAACTGTAGGATTAATCGTCCTGATATTAATCATAATTCTATGTTGCATTGGGGTTTGCTGTGTAGGGTTTGCAGGAATAACATTATTTGGTGTAAGTGAAGCAGGTGGATTAACCAATGAATTTTCAGATGGCTTTGAACAAGGCTATTCATCCGTTTATACCGAACCAGAACCATTGATTGAATCAACAGATATCATTGGTGAAGACGTACCGCAAGAAGCATATGATGAATTGGCTCGTCAGGCTTCAACAGTAACATCCAGAAATGATGCGCGTGAAATCGCAGAACGCTTACTCGGCCTTGAGGATATTCCTGAAGTACTCTCGGTTTCTGCAGCACCTGTATCTATTGGTGAACAATCCAATTTCTGGGTTATTGATGGTGATACAGATGAAAATTTTGAGATTCAGGCGACGATGGAATACGCCACACCCCATGTTTATTTTTGGGTAGAAAACGGTGTCAATTTTAAACAAAATGAACTTGAAAAACTAACAAATACATTTGAGGAACATATCTATCCTACGAATCATGAATTTTTTGGTACTGAGTGGACACCTGGTATTGATGGAGATGAACATATATATATTTTGTATAGCCGCGGTATAGGTAGTAATACCGCCGGATATTTTTCATCCAATGATTCAGTTCATCCTTTGGCAGCCTCATATTCTAATGGACATGAGATGTTCCTGATGAATGCAGATGTTGTTACACTGCGTGATGAGTATATTTATGGTGTTTTGGCACATGAATTCCAGCATATGATTCACTGGAATCTTGATTCCAATGAAGAATCTTGGGTTAACGAAGGTTTTTCTGAATTGGCATCCTTGCTTAATGGATATGATCCGGGTGGATTTGATACATTATATTTTGTAAATACGGACGTACAACTGAATGAATGGCCGAATGACCCTGATAAAACATCCGTTCATTATGGATCATCGTTCCTATTCATAACGTATTTTCTGGATCGTTTTGGAGAGGAATTAACCAAACAAGTTATTCGTAGTGAAGCAAATGGATTTGATAGTATTGATAATGCATTATTAGAAGACAATACAATGGATGGTATCACGGGCGAATCAGTTTTGGCTGATGATGTATTTGTTGACTGGTCGATAACAAATTACTTGCAGGATAAAAATATTGAAGACGGACGCTATGATTATTACTCATACGATCCTACAATGCGTAGCTCTACAACGAGTTTTGATTCAGAATGTACAAGTGATTGGAAAGCTAGCTCAGTCCGTCAATATGGTGTGGATTTGATTGAATTGGAGTGTTCCGGCCAAAAGATCCTGGAATTTGATGGTGCAAATTTGGTTAAACTAATTCCATCCGATGCTAATTCCGGAAAATACTCTTTCTGGTCTAATCAAGGTGATGATTCTGATATGCACTTAACGCAAAAATTTGACCTGACAAATGTCTCCGAACCCGTTGAGATGACCTATTTCACATGGTATGACCTTGAAGAGGATTATGATTATGTATATGTTCTGACTTCAAGTGATGGTGAGGATTGGGAATTCGTACAGACTGATCTTGGTACGGATTATGACCCAGTGGGAAATAACCTGGGTTGGGCATATAATGGCACAACAGAATGGATTCAAGAACGAATTGATCTGTCGGCTTACGCAGGGCAGGAAGTCTATGTGCGTTTTGAATACATTACCGATGCCGCAGTAAATGGTGAGGGATTCCTGATTGATGATGTTGAGATTCCTGCGATAGGATATTCGGAAGATTTTGAAAGCGGAGATGGTGGATGGGTTGCGGATGGATTTATTCGGACACAAAATAATCTTCCTCAGTCTTTTCGTGTGACGATATTTGAGGATGCCGCTAATCCGGACATTCGAAAATATACACTGGCCGCTGGAGATTCACTTACAATTGATCTGGATTTTGATCAGCAAGAAACCATCTATATGTTGGTAAGTGGTACGACTCGCTATACCAGACAACCAGCGCTGTATCAATATCGTTTTAATTCCAAGTAACTACTCTTGATAAATAAATAAAAAATAGCGGTTTTCACCGCTATTTTTTGTTTAAACTGTTCTGAATAAATAATCATGATTCAAAACTGAACCAACTAAGATTTACGATTGACGGAGATTTTGTAGCTGTCCCTCTAATTCAATTCTTCGTTCTTTGGCAGCATTCAAAATCTGTGCGCGAATATTATCAAATCGTAATTGAATATCGGTACGGGTTTTGTCACCGGAAGAAGGGGCAATTAGTATTCCAACCAAACTCCCAACAAGTCCACCCATCATTGCACCGAATAAGAAACTGGAAAATTTTCTCATAGTAATTTCCTCCATATGAGTATATTATACTGATTTTTTGTATCATCTCAATAAAGCGGGGCAAACGAAAAAGAACTGAAGCCTATTAATTTTTATCATAGGCTGTTAA
>JAEKNU010000056.1 GCA_016838895.1 Chloroflexota bacterium | reverse complement strand
GGAAGGACGGGCACCCTTCCGGGTGTTCGAACCTTTTTTTTGTAAATTTGACAAGTTCTGTTGTGGGCCTGGAAGGACGGGCACCCTTCCGGGTGTTCGAACCTTTTTTTTGTAAATTTGACAAGTTCTGTTGTGGGCCTGGAAGGATTCGAACCTTCGACCGAGCGGTTATGAGCCGCGTGCTCTGCCGCTGAGCTACAGGCCCGGCAGGTGCTAAAATTATATCATAACTGATTTTCTTGAAAAGGTTTAACAAATTCGGGCCAATATGAATTAGCCCGAATTTTCTTAATTATTCTTCGGCTGATTTTACAAATACATCATATGATTCAATATAAGTTCCTGGTGAAAACCATCGCCAGCCATCAAACAAGGAACCATTAAATGCAGTTTCAATTTCAACCTTGTTTAGTCCCTCACTCCAATCTGTTAATGCCAATAAGTAGCGCGTACAAATAGAATTGGAATTAATTACAAGGTGTGGATATACATACTCGTCAGATATCTCCTCTCCATTAATTATAAAGCGTGTGCTAATGGCATTGAAAAAACTTTGAAAGAAATAAATATCGTACGTACATACTTCCGTGTTGACATATACATCATCATTTGTGTCTATATACGAGTGATAGGTATACGTATTCCCGGGGATAAAATCCTGAGGATAATATTCAACCGCATTGGCATATAAATCCACCTGGTTTTCAGCGGTCAACATATCCAGGATTCGATTTTCATTAACATATACCGGCTGCGGATTATATGAAGGCTGTATTTCCAATAAGTTTTGCGTATCAAAAAGGTTTTCCACATAAATCATCAACCAATCATAGTCCGTACTGATCGTCCCCAAAGCTTTCGGAAATACAATATCCGGAGAAACGCCCTGCCCTTCAAGAAAGATATCGCCATTATCATCCAGAAATCGAGCAATAGAATAATTAAACTCGATTCCATCCGGCAAGGTTATTCCTTCACCATAAATCAGTGCGACGGCACCGGCAGTGGCTTCTTCTCCGATCAATTGGACATTTGGTACCAGACTTAATGCATAGGCTTCTACCTCACAGGCACTGCGACAATCCTGACTGATAAGCACATAGATCTGATCAAAATCATATTGACGAGCATATGGTCGCGCCCATAGCTCGTGCTGCAGTGCATTTCCATTTGTATCTTTTATACCTGGGTAAACCATATCAGAGATTTTAAAGGACTCTTCGATAAAATATTCAGAAAATAGGAATAGCTCACCGCCATAATTATTCCGCATATCAATAATCAGGTTCTGCACACCCTGCCTTTGCAAATCATCCAATGCATTTTCAAACATATGACGGGTAAAATCTTCGCCATTTGCATTAGAAGTAATCAGCACATACCCATCACCTTCGTCCGAAACGGTGTATTCAACTGGCCAATAATAGTAGGAATCATATTCCACACCATAAAAATAGGATAGATAATCAAAATAGGATTCCGCATACAAACTGACAATACTACCATCAGATACCTGAAATGACATCTGCTCAAAGCGGCCTTCATCAGCTCGGGTCAGATCACGAACTTGATCGGTTCGGCGAACGGATTCTTTGGAATAGGGTCCGTAGGATGCAGCATTCTCAATAAGAATATCCTCAATTGCCTTTCCAGCAATGGAGACAAGTTTATCTCCCAGGCGGATACCATAATCATGCAGGGTGCTATATTCGTCCAGATATGAAATGATGAAATCTCGATCATCCAATTCATCCACCATGAATCCGAAACCATAAAAATATTTTGTTCCTGAATAGTCATTGCCATCATTCTGATATACAGAAACATGGCTATCAGAAAAATGACTGGAGAATTCGTCAATAGCCTTATAAAAATCGATATTATTGTCCTTTTCCTCGGCTTCCTGGATCATGGGATAATACGTACTATTTAGGTCCCCCCAATTTGGTGATTTCCCTTCCACATCTGTAAAGGCATAATTAATTTTCATATCCTCCATGAGTGCAGTAAACGCTTCTGTATATGTCATCTTTTCCAGCTCACGATTTATATTTATCGGCTGTTGAAAGAGACCGATACTGACTTCATCGCTGCGGTCAAAACGGAAAGGTTCAAAATCCATATCCACCAAGGTGTAGCCCTGTTTGACGGATTTTAGAGGGTCATCATCGGTGAACAAAATACCATCCTCTCCAAAACCTGAAGGGAATGATTGCTTTTCATCATCCGACCAAACTATCAAATATCCCTCTGATATTTTCGTTGCTGCCTGATCTTCAAAGGTAATACTGGAAAAATAATCTGACCAGTCATCTTCATCGTCATAATATGCGCCACCACCTTGCAATGTTTCCAGTGCAAAATAAAACACCTGAACCCCTTGCTGTGTTTCGCCATTATGATCCATATTGTGATAGGTGCCATTTGGATGTGCAGGTAACATCAGGGAATATTCGCTATATTCACCCTGAACAGTGATATACCCCAGCGTCTGGGCTGATGCCGGTGCAGGCATGGATCTATCATGCAGAACAATGTGGGAGGCATCTTGCATAACCACAACAGCAGGAGGATACTGCTGGCCAACTTTCAAATCCGTTTGATAATTGATTCCACCAAACACTGCTGAAACACCTAAATCCAAATGATTAATGGTCACTTTTTCTTCCGGGGGGGCTGGTGCTACTGTTTCCGTTGGTAAAATTTCTTCCACTTCCTGTTGTGGCAATAATGAGCATGCGCTGATGCCCAAAACAAAGATGGTTGCTATCAAGAAAAAATGGAATAATTGTTTTGGAAGAGAATTTAACTTTATTGACATTGTTATTCCTCCCTGCTCGGATTCAGATAAAATTTGTAGTTGAAGTGATACTGACCTTGCTCCCATAACGAATCAAACATTGTTAGGGGCTTCTCAACATCAACATTCATGGTAACTTCATGATATCCGCGTGCAAAACGGTCAATGCCAAATATCCAGAACATACAATGCGTATCATTCGCATCATTAAAATAATACTGGCTGATTAAATTACCCAACGGTACATCCTTATAATCTACGCTAAAGGTCATGTACACATCACTGGTAACCTGAAATAGTTCATCATAAGTCGGTTTACATATCTCAAACTCATAGAAACCATACGTATCGGATTCTTCACGTACAATATGAAAATCATTATCCCCAGATTCATGAAACTTGAATGTGTCATATTCATTTTCTTCAATTTGATTATTGATTCTGTAAAACAATGCATCATATTGGTATAGTGCACCCTGTGATGTGACCTTAATATCTTCTACATTATATTTCTTGTAGTCTTTCTCCATTTGTTCATAAATCACCTGGTCAATCGCCAATGATGGACCTTGTAAGGTTTCAGTAAAGGAGAATAGCAGGTCCGTATCCGGCGATATGGATTGCACTGTTCCATCATTATCGGTATGCAGTACCTGCATTTCACAATACGGAAAACTCAAGGATTTTTCATTGGGCAAGTTAATTTGCGTTTGATAGCCAATATCATAAGCACCATATGTTGGTGAGTCCCCAAAGAGTGTCGTATTGCTGATCCGTTTAAAAGCCAGTGCTTCCAATTCACAGGCGCCCCGACAGCCGCTACCCACCAGTACACTGAGAGAGTTAAATGACATGGACCGCCCCTGGGCATTCAAGCGTATTTTTTGTGGATTTGCAGTACCACATTCCAGTGTACCAATATCAATCGCTCCGGAAGTAAAATATCCAGCCAAATGCAGGAACTTTGTCCCTCTTGTAGATCGCAAATCAATCACATAATTGGATACCCCTTGTGATTGCAAAGAATAAACAGCATTTTCAAACATCTGAACCGTTAGTTCACGATCGTAATCCATATCAAAAACCTGAATGACCCCAAAACCATTGATCAGTCGAAATTCAACCGGTGTATGGCTTCGCCGATATTCTGACATTATTTCGGCTAATTTATATTCCATTTGCATGGTATCGGGACTTGAAGAAAGGGTATAGGATTCCTCTTCTCCCTTTATATTACGTACCTTGATGCTCATTTTTTCATCTTCGGCATTTCGGAATAAAAATATCTCCTGTAATTTACGCGTAAGGGATGGATTTCCGATTGGGAAGAATGACAGCTCTTGCGCAGTAATCGCCGCATCAATTGGCAAGCCATTGATTTCAAGAATCGTATCCCCAATTGCTAGGTTTGTTTCGCGGCTGGAACTATTGAAGCGCATATCGGTAATCCGTACTGCACCATCCGCCATCGTATCAACTAGGATGCCAAAATCAGCCGGATACGCTTTTTTTAGAATATCCATCTGAATTTGATTTCCCTCCATTTCAATCAGGCCATTATCCAGCATGGAAATTAATTCACCGTATACATCCGCAATTGCTTGTTCATCCCCATTAACAGAAGCGGCTTCTATCTTACTATGCAACTCATTATATAATTTTTCACGTTCTTCATTTGATATTTCATCAGCCCAATTGGGATAACGTTGCTCCATCAAGGCGATCGCTTGATCATATGCTTCTACATTATTCTTGTGGGATAAATCAAATTCCCGTTGATCATATGGCGGCAAAATGGATACCCGCACTTCTGTGCTTCGTTCCCAGTTGAGTTTCCCATTCTCCAAATAAACACTTGTATATCCTGGTTCAATGGGCTGTGCAATGTCATCCTCAGTAAACAGAAGGCCATCTTCACCAACTTCTGTAGGAAACAATTGCTGATTATCCTCTGACCATATTAGCATCCAACCTTCAGTGATATGTGTACCTTCTTCATTAAATCGTACAGAAAGGTCAGTTGCCGGCCAGCCATGCACCTGTTCAAATTTTTCCGGGAAGTCTGTTTTCGCATAATTACTGACCAGCCAATAAGTAAAGATTTGCACACCTTTGGTTGATTTTTCATATTGGTCTACATCGTGAAAATCACCATAGGGCGTAATGGGCAAATGAAGTATATAAGAAATTTTCTCATTCTGCATTTCGTTATGCGCGATCACCATATGTTCCGGTTCCATCTGCCAATTCAAATTCTGATCCAGAAAACCACTTAAATCGTACAGAACAAAATTGCGGTTAAATTTTTCATCGTATGTATCCACTGTCTGATATGTAGTGCCAATCACCTGCAAGACACCCAATTGATCAACTGCCAATGGGGTCGGAATGGCTGTTGGTGTTGGCATTGTATCGGCACTTTGTCTGAATGGAAGTGAACAGGCAGTTATTAACAATATAAACATGCCTGCCAAACAAAAACCTAGAATAATTCGCTGCATACAACCTCCCTGAATCTGAATAGCTTCTTATTTATGCTGTGAAGGATCTGCCACTATGTGAGGATAGAGCTGTCAACGAATAAAAGGTATTTTAAATCTTTATCACCCACCTGTACGAATACTTGTAAAGTTTATCCTTTTGAATCTTATACTGAAACAAACATTTTGTAAATAAAACAACACCCCTCAAATTTGTAAGTAAGAAATGAAAGGAACGTTGTATTTTAATGCCATACTAGAAGTACTACTTCAACATCCAGGTAAGCCTTATTTGTTCTTGTATAAAGCTACTAGCAAATAATGAAACTAAGGCTGACACAAAATCATTTATTTATGTCAGCCAAAAAAAATAATTTCATTGTCATACTATTGCAATATATACGTTTCGGCGATATCCAGTACGGCATCCTCAGCGAAGACAGTGTCTTCATTGATCGGCACCACAATTGTGGGCTGAACCCCCTGACCTTCCAGGAAGACGCTGCCATCCGGTAATGTGAAACGGCCGGTTGGAACACGTACGGTAATGTCTTCTGGCAGCAGGAACTCGCCGCGGGCAACTTCTGCTTCCACACCTCCCGTGGGGAAGGTGCCGATCACTTCCATACCGGGTACCTGGCTGAGACCATAGGCTTCGATCTCACAAGCGCTGTAACAAGTCAGGTTAACCAGCGTAACCAGTCTATCAAAGTGATACTGGTTTTCATTGGCGATGACCTTATCAGGCAGACCTTCCGGTTCAAATTGTGCGGTTTTTTCACTGTAGTATTCTAACTGTCCCAGGGGAATTTCCTGTGTTGTAAAGTAACCAGCCACACCCAGTGATGCGCCTCCGGAATTCTCACGCATATCAATGATCACGCCCGGTACTTCATTTTCTTCAAAAGCCTTTAGGGCTCGTTCAAATAAACGAACAACCAGGTTTAAATCATCATAATTCGAATTCATGCGGATGTATCCGATCCCGCTTTCCAATAGTTCAAATTCAACCGGCAGTGCTACCGGATCATAGAATAGATATGGGGAGCCAGCATAAAAACTATCAACCTCATATTCAGAGGTTAATGTTATTGTTTTGTTATCCCCATTGAATTGCTGAACTTTAACTTCAATTTCCTGATCCATTGATTCAGCCCTGAATAGAAAGCGCACCTGATCCCAGCGTTTTCCAAAATCAGTTGAATATGGGCCAATCACACTGACCACATTGTTAATCGCATCGCTAACGGGTAAACCATCTATTTCCAATATCTTATCTCGCAAGCCAATACCGGCATTCGCTGCGCCGCTTTCCGGGGTTACAAAAGTAACAATGACTTCACCATTGTCCAACTCGCGGACTGCTAAACCATACCCGAAATAGATATGTTCATATATCTGTTCAATGAAGCGGTCGCCACCATCTACACCAACATGACCATCGTGGAATGCCAGGGTGAAATCCAGTAACGCTGCAAAATACGCCTCCGCATTATGATCTGTCTCTGCGGCAACGATGCGTGGATAAATCTCATCATACAAGGCTTCGTATTCAGGTTGTTTTCCTTCAATACCATTGAAAGCATATTCCTTACGAATAACTTCCAGCATGGTATTAAAGGCTTCCGTGTAACTCATGTCCGTATAGTCTTTAATTGCGATATCATCCGGTTCGTATAAATCCATGACCAACTCTTCATCGCGAGAGAAGGCAAATGGTGTCTGATCCATATCCACCAAGGTATAGCCGGAAGAGATTGTCTGTACCGGATCGTCGGCGGTGAACAACAGGCCATCATCCCCAAAACCGCTGGGAAATGATTCCTCTGCATCGGCAGCCCAAATGAGTAGTTTTCCGCCGATTACTTCATCCTGATTCTCTGAGTCGGTTTTGACGGATGCCAAATAGCCTGGCCAACCCCGCTCTAAATCATCGCCAACAGCAAAAGGGCCACCATATAAGTTTGGTTCATAGCCAATCGCAAATATTTGCACACCGCTATTAAATGTCCCGGATTGATCCACATCATTGAATGCTCCCAAAGGAACTCTGGGTAATTGCATCATATAGCTGCCTGTGTTGTTGTCTTCATCCAGATCCAGATAACCTAAAATTTGAGAATTGACAGGGATTTCCCATTCCTCATCACGCAGCACAAAACCGGTCATATCAAATAGCATCACGGCATGCTCTACGTAATAGGTTTCAGTAACAAACTCATTGCTGTAATTCATTGAGCCTTTTACGCGCAGCGGGCCGCCAGATAAGCTGTCACAATCCATTTCAATAACTTGTTCAATAGCAGGTGCTTTGGTAGGATCTGCAATCTGGGTGTTTTTGTCACCCACGTTTGTAGCACTTAAACAGGAAACCATTAATATCCAGGATAGTAGAGCAATGATCAGGAAAATAATTTTCTGGGAACGTTTCATATAACCTCCAACCCATTCTTCATGCATAACTTGTATGCCCCATTTTAACCACTTTTTGCTTAACATAGGTAAAGTAACAATGATGAAATAAATTATACTTACTATTTCTTATCCTGATATGGATTTTCCTGTAAAATTGAAACAATTCCCTAAATAAATTGAGCTATTTATGCGTCTTGTTTGTGAATATTGTCAAAGCAGTAACCCTAATAATGAAAAAGATTGTATTGCCTGTGGCGCGCCACTACCCAAAGTAAAAAAGAAATCAGTCCCAAAAAAGAACATCAATAAGAATTCTTCTTTGCTAAAAAAGGAAGATAAATCGGTTGAGCTGGCAACTCAGGCAGCCAGACTCTATTCCTCAATCTGGTTAGCCATCTTTGATGCGATTATTATTGCGGCTGTGTCATTTACATTGGGTTTGGCAGGTGGGGTTTTCAATCAAACTGTCTTAGGGGTTTTGGGTGCAGCAGCATTGGGTATCAGTGTGGGACTGACAGTCAAAGGCGGCATTCTGACCCTGATCAGTGCTCCATTGGGATTACTGATTGGCAGCTTTTTATGTATTGCCGCGATGATCTTTCATCTACCGCCATTTGTTTATATGCTGCTCCTATCTATTTGCACCTGTTTGGCTGCAATGCTCGGCGGACATAAATCTCCGTATAAATATCGAACCATCTGGTATAAGATTCGTCCATTTTTGGGTATGGCTGGCGGTATTTTGTTTGGGGTAATTGGCATGGGAATCGGTCTGGGATTACAGGTTGTTTATACAAATTTCCTGCAATTCCTTCAAGAACTGCTTTAAGTGTGCTACACTTGCACTGAAAAAAACCTTCCTTGAAAACACAAAATATGTAATTTTCAAACGCCGGAAGCTTTCCGGTTGTTTGCGTGAGAAGAGGTAGTAAATGGCCCTACAGATTATTGTTGGTATGCAATGGGGGGATGAAGGCAAAGGCAGATTTGTTGATCTGCTTAGCAAAGATGCACAAATTGCAGCCCGCTATAATGGCGGAGATAATGCCGGACACACCATACGAATTAACGATGATGTGTATAAATTACATCTGATTCCTTCAGGGATCATTTACCCTCAAACCATTGGTGTGATGGGGAATGGGATGGTAATTAATCCTCAAATTCTGATTAATGAAATACGTGAATTGAGAGATGCGGGCATTGAGATCAATCCTTCCCGATTAAAAATATCCTATGCTGCCCATATGATCACACCAGCGCATCGTGCATTGGATTTAGCCAGAGAAGCACATTTAGGTGATGCAAAAATTGGCACAACCGGCCGGGGCATTGGTCCAGCATATGCCGATAAAGCCCATCGCATTGGTGTACGTTATCTGGATATGCTAAAACCTGATTTATTTAAAGAAAAAGTCACCCATATTCTCAATGAGACCAATCATATATTAGTAAATTTGTATAATAGCGAACCTGTTGACGTTCAGAAAATTGTTAAAGAATATTTGGAATATGCAAGCATATTAACACCCTATATTGCTGATACCAGCAAAATTGTTTCGGATGCTTTAAACGAGGATCAATTGGTGATTGGAGAAGGGGCACAGGGCGCCATGCTGGATATTGATTATGGTACGTATCCTTACAATACCAGTTCATCCTGTCTCTCAACTGGGGCAATGACTGGCCTGGGTATCGCCATCCCGAAAGATGTGCAAGTTTACGGTATCGCAAAGGTATTCCAGACTCGCGTGGGCAGCGGCGCTTTCCCAACTGAATTATTTGATGAGCAGGCTTTACGTCTTCGTGGAGATGGCTCACAACAGTGGGATGAGTTTGGCACAACCACAGGGCGTCCACGTCGGGTGGGGTGGTTAGATCTGGTCTTACTACGTGAGATCTGCCGCTTGAATGGTGTTAATGCGTTGGCATTAACCAAAATGGATGTTTTGTCTGGTATATCATCTTTTGATGCCTGTGTTGGGTATGGTACGACTGCTTCTCCTGTTTCTCCATTAATTGTGGATGAATCAACAGCACCAGAATATCAAACCTTTGACGGCTGGCAGGAAGATATCGGAGAAGTCCGTCAATGGCAGGATTTACCTGAAGCTGCCCGAACGTATGTAACGTTCATCGAGAAATTTGTTGATGTTCCGGTCAAGTGGATATCTGTCGGGCCAGAACGGAACAGTTTGATAACGCGTTAAATATTATAAGACTGCCCATGAATTTTTATGGGCAGTCTTTTTTTATTTAAACACTGAACAATGAGTAATTATGTGATTCAGGGAATTAAATATAAATCAGCCGAATTACCTGATAATTATTTTAATTTTATCTAAAACCGAATAGAACGGTTTATGAGTTACTTTGCATAATTGTCAGCATTTGCTGCAGCAAAGTCGTTTGTTTCTGTAATTCAGTCAATATTTCTGAACTGTAAACACCCGTATCGCCGGTATCACCACTGTTACCTGAATTGCCGCTATTTCCGGAGTTTGAACTGGGTGTGTAGTTTAGAGATGAATAAAGTGTAGCTTTATCGAAGTAATGAAGAATATCAATATTCACATTGCTATCAACATGATAAAACCAGAACATCCAGGGTTGGCCGTCATCGTAAGGTAAAACGGGACGTTCTGTATCAATTGGATATCCATTATTATTAATCGTAGCCCAATCTACCGTTGAGACACCCTGTGCACCGGAAATAAATGAATATAATGTCTCGATATCGTTGAGATTGTTTTTATATGTATGCACCGGACTCATATTCATATACAAATAAACCGGTATTTTTAAGTATTTCCATACTTTGTTCATCAAGTTCTTACCAGTTTGCGTAAGCCAATTTGAGGTTAACGTTTTTCCATCGCTGGTGATGGTTTTTGAACAATCGATCATTACGCCTTGAACTGCTCTGGGAACACCATTTACACCACCCACCATTACGGCATTGATGATATTTTGTAAATCCTCATTTTTATCATCCGGCCAGTTGTCTTCATTCAAGCCGTTGAGAACTAGCAATTCCGGGTTGTTTTCATAAAACAACATACAAGGAATACCGTTGTCATAAGCGGTTTGAACATTCGTATGAAACGAACTATCATATCTGGAAATTAAAAAATCCTTACCGCTTATATCAGAGGCGCTAATTAATTTTTTTGTAAACAAGCCTTTCGCTTTTGATTCCCACATCACATATTCTCCTTAAATATTGAAATTGATTTACTCATTGTGTTGCCTGATAAATTGCAACTTTTGTGCCAATTCCCCAGAAAATTGATATTGTTGGATAATCTTTGAGAACAAATTAGAATCCCACCTGCTCATTTACAATTTTACTTAAAACTGAGTACATTATTTGGCAAATTTCGGTATAAAATAAGGTGAAAGTAAAAGCCAGAATCACTCAAATACGAGGTAACCCAATACTCACCATGACATTTGACAATAAACGTGATTTATCCGTGAGCATGAAAGATGCAAATTTATATACTGTAGGATTAGCCTCATTACTGATATTGCCACTGACGATTCTGTTTAGCGGAATATGGGGATTTAAGACCTTATTGGTTGGTATCTCCTTTATTTCAAGAAACTTTGTTATCTTTATACTCCTTGTCATCGCAGGGATATTTGTACATGAGTATTTGCATAAAATTGGCTGGGCATTGATTGGTAAAAAACCATTTTCATCTATTTCATTTGGATTTCAAGTGAAAACCCTTTCCCCATACGCACATTGCACAGAGCCAATGAATATCAACGGATATCGCTGGGGTTCGGCTTTGCCGGGTATACTTCTTGGATTGTTACCGGCCATTGTTGCAATTATTGTGGGAAATAGCGCAATTCTGATTTATGGATTCGTGTTCATTTTCGCTGCCGGTGGTGATTTACTCATCCTATGGATAACTCGCTTTCTAAAAGCGGGTACTGAGATTGAGGATCATCCTACGCGAGCTGGCTGCTATGTTTTGGATGATGTTGATGGTACGCTTTAACGATTAGATAAAAAGGATTGGCTATGACAGATACAAATTCAAGTGCCGAGCTTACCCTGGTGCCGATCAATGAAAGTAACTGGAGAAAAGTAGTCAGAGTTAGGGTGAAGTCAACTCAAACTGATTTTGTTGCAGAAACCTCATATTATCTATTGTTGTGCCATTATAGAGAATTATGGCAGCCTTTAGCAATAAGTGTAGGGGATCAGGTGATTGGTTTTATTATGTGGGCGATAGATCATAATGATGGTAGTTGTTGGCTGGGTGGTTTTCATATTGATGCTGAATGGCAGGGAAAAGGTTTTGGTAAAAAAACTATTAAAGCAATTATTGAAAATATAACGAATCAGTATAAAATCAACAATTTTGCTCTGTCAGTGCAGCCGCAAAACCCCGCTTGTAGTTTATACGAAGCACTTGGATTTATGAAAACCGACGAGTGGGAAGATGATGAAATCGTAATGCGTTATAGTGTATTGCAATTTTGATCCTTATTTTCTGTTACTTTTTACATGAATAATCAATTTTTATGATACATTATTCATTTCTTACAGAATATTAATGCATTTTTATTGCGTTTTCCTTCCCTTTGATTTGCTCATTTACGGTATTTTTTTTATAATCATAGGTGTTACAATAAAACCATCAGTTTTGTGAATTATTTTTCGAACCGGGAGGTTCATAACGTGAACGAAAAAGAGCTAAACGATATCCTGCAAAAACATGCCCTCTGGCTAGATACAAATAAGGAAAAAGGGGAACAGGCCTGGTTAGCGGAAAGAGATCTTAATGGTATGGATTTATCGGGTAAGAATTTTCGTAAAGCACAAATGCGTGGAGTCAATTTCAGCGGCAGTAATCTCAGCGGAGCCAATTTGTCATTAGCCTTGTTAAATAATTGTAATTTTGTAAAAGCCAATCTGACCAAAGCGGATTTGAGTGGCGCAAATTTGGCCAATGCTGACCTCAGTGAGGCTGATTTAACAGATGCTGATTTATATGAAGCTCATGCGAATGGTGCAAAATTTGTTGAAGCCAAATTAATTAATGCGATCATGGATTATACAAATTTATTCCACGCAAATCTCAGTTTTTCTGATCTGAATGGTTGCGATTTAAGTAAAGCGGAATTATCCGAAACAAATTTATATGGTGTCAGTGGCTTACTTTAATAATATGTTTTAAATAATGAAAACGGGATTCAATTGAATCCCGTTTTTTTGTTAAATAATCAATAGAAGCGCTTACTGGCCTTCTTGTAATACAGAAATCGTATGTTGGATTAAGCCGGTATCCAGGCGATCACCATGACCAGGGATAACAAAATCAACATCAAATTGCTTTAACGTTTCAATAGCATTAATCCAGGAAGGAATATCCGCTTCTGCTGCGTTTCCAATATGATCTGCACTAAGAATCATACAGCTGCCAAAAAGAATCTTCCGTGTAGGGAAATAAACCACAACTTTATCGGGTGCCTGTGATGGCCCTGGATAATAGACCTGCACAGTTTCCCCATCAAAATTCAGTTCCAGGCCAGCATCAATCGGAAAAATATGGGTTGGTGCATGATACAAAATATTTTTATGATAGTCCGCAAACACTTTTTCTGTTTCTGTTTTCAACATATCGATCAAATTGGCACGGGTTTCTTCACCTTTTTCCGCAAGAAGATCTAAGGTCAAGTCTGATCCATAAACTGTATATCCCGCTTCAATCAATGCTGCGTTTCCTCCTAAATTGTCAACATGATACCCGGTATCAATCGCGGTCACTATCCGTTCGCCGTAATTTTTTTCTAACCAGCGCAAGATCAAAGATGCTGCTTCTGGTGTGTATGTCGAGCCTGCCCAGACAAATTCTCCGTTTGACATTTCAATTAATAGTGAATTTGCTGCCCACGGAAATCGATGCGTAATGACAAAAACACCTTTCTCAAGTTGGCGGATTCGTATTTCATCATTTAAATTTACTTCATCCCAATACTCATCTGTTTGTGGCGTTATCATGACTTGAACAGTTTCCGTTTTTGTAATTTGCGTATCAGCTAAAACTTGATTTTCAAATGACGTGTTACATCCCGTGAGCATTAAAACACTCAGCAACAACCCTGCCAGCAATAGATGCATCCTTTTAATGAATGTCTTTTCTTTTTCCATTTATCCCTCTTTAAAATCAGCTACGTTTCTGGAAAACATATTATCCCCACTGGACAGCTTATACAGGAATACTTTTCCATACCATCAGTACCAGTTTTAGCACACTATCATTTTTCTGGCAATGAAAAATTTAATGCAAAAAAATTATTTTTGCGCCTTGATGAGTAAGACAAATGGGATCATGCAAAGTAAAATCATGACGATTACGACAATCAACCCAGCAATATCAAAATCAATTCCACCCGCAATCGCCTGATAAATCAATACAGGGATCAGCCCAATGGAGAGCATGCCATATTGCAATAATAATCCGGGTGCTGCCACAAAGCCAAATGCACGACGCGTCCAGAGTAATACACCGACAATAATTAATGGCGGACTGCCAAAGACAAAATCAGTAATCCATAATGACATTTCTACCTGGCTGACTTCCCTGCCTGTGGATAAGGCACTCACAATTAATCCAATTTCTCGCATCAGGATCATGACAGCCAGGCCGATCAATACGCCAGCAGCAAATTTGATTGGCACATTTTCGTGAAAATGGGATTTCACTGATTGTGGTTCTATAGACGTCACAACACCAATCAGCGTAAAGATACTAAGAGATACAATCAAAAGATATACTAAGAATAAAGGTCCAAATGGAATACCAAACAAATAGAGGGCATAGCTATACATGATGAAAAACAATGCACCAGGCCAACAAAGCAAACCTGCAAAATTGCTGCGCAGCAGCAAAATAATGCAGATGAGTAATAATGGAAATCCAACAATGAGCATGGCAATATCACTGGGGAAAAATGCAAGTTTGATATCTTGAGTGGGGTAACTCAACGCCGGGTTGAATAAACTAAATACGGCAGTTGCTGTACTCAACAACCCAATCAATATTGTCATCCAGAAAAGAAGGCTGGCTGAGTGTTGTAAGGGCAGTTTTTCATGCCATTTTTGTTTCATGGTGTTTCCTATACAAAAAAGTTAATTGCCGTGTTTTTAGAGCTTGAACCATTTTTCTTAAACCGTTTGTTACAGAAAAAAGAGTTTTTATTCTTCTGTCATGGCTGCGATCTTTACTAACTCCTCAGAGACAACTTTTCCATCCCCATCTACCAAACCAAAATCCAATGCTTTATAAGACCATAAAGCTCTGCCCACTTTACTTTCGATTAACAATTCAATGAAATCACGGGTCCAATTCAGGCGGTTTTGTAATGGGGCTACATCAATCACGCCAAATTCACCACAATATACAGGTTGATTGATTTTTCGTGAAAAATCCAATGCGGGCAGTATTTTTTCGGCCTGATAGACCTTATCAAAATAAACTTCATCACTAAATTCGTCACTATAGTTCCATTGCGGATAGCGATCCATAAAACCAGGTTCGGGTGCTTTCCCTTGACCAGGGTAAGAAATCATATGTCGATATTCTTCAGTAAAGTTTAACCAGGGTGCATGATAATGAGTAACCACCAGCGGTGAATAATGATGAAAAGTGTATAGAATATTATCATCATCCAAGATTTGTAAATATTGCATTTGATCAGCGGCATTGTACTGGTTTCCGCCAATAATAATCAGACTTTGCGGCGCAAGTGGTCGGATTGTATCAATCAGTTTGGGATACAGCGCATTCCATGGGTCACTACTGGATAGTGTGATTTCATTTAGTAACTCTAACGCAATCCGATTTGGCTTTTCGCCATATCTGCTCGCGATCGCCTGCCAGATATTTATCAGGCGCTGCTGCATCCTGATGTCATTAAACAAGGATGCTTTGCCTAAATCATCAAAAGCATACCCGGGTGCTTTGTGTAAATCTATAATAATATTCAAGCCATTTTCTTCGCACCAGTGTACGCAGTTATCAATATAGCTAAATCCTTGTTCCAAATATTGTCCAGGATTTTCATCATTTTCCAGTACAGGATAATCAATCGGCAACCGTACATGATCAAAGCCCCAATCTGCGATTCGTGTAATATCATCTTTGATGATGAATGATTGAAAATGTCTGTGTTCATATGCAGGATACTGAGATATCCAACCGCCTAAATTAATGCCGACTTGCAATATGTTCTTTTTCATCATGACACTCCCATTAAGTATATTTAAATACTTTGCAAGAAAAATGTCCCATCTAATGATATTGGCAATTTGCCAAATAACAGGGACATCACATGCTATGCAATAAACAGTACAGGCTTATTCTTTCAATTGAGTAGCGACACCAACAGCCCAATTGGATATCTTTTCCCAATCACGGAAATCGCCCATTGCAGCACCGACTCTACCTATCATCCATTTTTCCAGAAAACTTAGTTTATTGGTATCAATTGCCCCATGAAATACAACCACACCTTTCGGTTGAATGCGATCCATACATTCCTGTATACCTCTTGGTAATTTCCAGCCTTGCACTAACTCCGAAGCATCCCCTTCGCCAGTAGGGCCAGTTGAAAATATCCAAACAGGTAGATTGCTTAGCACTGATTCATTTTCTTTGACAAACTTAACGGCTTCTTTTACCCATTGTCCAATGTAAACGCCACTGCCAAGAATTACTGCCTGATAGGATGCCAGATTCTGAACGGCTTTTGCAGTGCTAACATCCACATCGAACCCAGCATCACGGATGACCTGAGCAATTTTCTCAGCGATCTCTGCGGTTGACCCATGTTTTGATCCATAGGCAACCAACACTTTCTTTTCCATACTGCCTCCACATTTTGCATTATTAGTGCATTCTGTAATAAAGATATTATACAAAGGAATAAGGCTTATATGCTAGTTATAAGGGAGTGCATATATTTGTATCATTTTAGCCAGGGAAACATATCAAAAATTAATACGAAAAAGCTTCATATCCGGTTTCCTTGTCATATGAATATCTGGACGGTATACTCAACTATTGGGAAGAATCCTTGTTTGAGTAAATAGAAATTATGAAATCGATTAATCAGTTTTCCAACGATAATTCCATTAAGAAATGGTTTCAAATTATTCTTCTTCTTTCTGCACTGGAATGTGTAATTTGTGCCTGGTTGTTAATGAGTTTGCCTGGTGATCCTGAAAACATTGTTTTCCTCGGATTTTCAACCCCACGATTGCTTATCACAATCATTTTTTGTATTAGTTTTCTGGGTTTATTGGTTTTTACCTGGGTAGTACAAAATAAGCAACCACTCTGGCACAGGATAAACCATTTTATTTCGTGTCATACACAAAAAATGGTAATTTTCCTAGGTGTTTTTTTTATTCTTATAGGTTGGTTTGTATTCTTACCAGCATACCGGGTCGATCCTCTGCAGGCATATTTAGAGCGCTTGCGTCCATTAATTATCTGGTTGTATTTGCTGTGCGGGCAAATGCTTGTTTTCCTGGCAATTCGACATCAAATAATCAGTCCTATTGGCAAATACACTACAAGGGACAAAAAGCAACTCCTTTATACCGGCATTGTTTTTTCTTTTCTCCTATTGCTCATGCTTACCATTGTTTTAACCAATTGGGGTATATCACCGATTGTTCGATTTTGGGAAAAAACAGGTGTTCCCATATTAAGTGGCCAAAATTACTGGGGATGGGTGTTTGGAATTTTCCTGGTGATATTTCTTCCAAAATGCTTTCCTGAGAGTAAAGGATTTGAAACATATTTTAAAAAATATACCTGGCTGATTTTTCTAGCAATCTGGGTAATTAGTGCAATACTATGGGTTCAAGAACCCATGCAGTTTAATCATTTTAATCCTGGACCCTATCCACCCAATTATCAACATTATCCAAATTCAGACGCACAATATTATGATTTATCTGCACAACGTGCGTTATTGGGCCAACAGAAGGGCACCATTGACAAGCCGGCATATTCTGCTCTCTTACTTGGATATCATCTGATTGCCGGACAAAATAGTGATTTGATGCTGCAAATTCAAACTGTAATATTTGCTATGCTACCCGCACTACTGTTTTTATTGGGTTCCCGAATGCATTATCCTGGCAGTGGTCTGCTTGTAGCACTTTATGCAAATTTCAGGGTTATAAATTCGATACAGGGACAATCCTGGATCTGGAAAACCTCCACACCCAAAATTATGATGACCGAATTCCCCACTGCAGTGCTGTTGATTTTATTATCATTGTTCCTATGGGGATGGTTTACCTCAAAAAAGAACAGAATGCAATTTGCGCTGGCAAGTGGCGGAGTGCTTGCTTTAGCTACCTTGATGCGTCATAACAATTGGATCTTTTTACCCATGGTGATTGGTTTCTCTTTGCTGGTGCTGTGGAAACAGAAAAAAGTATGGGTTAAAACGGTAATTGCATTCTTTTTCATGGTATTCATTAGCTCATCACCGTGGCTGATTTATTCTCAGATACACTATGGCCAACCTTTCACTTTTATGATGGCAATGAAAGGCTCAATAAAAGCACAACGAATAGACCCAATCCGCGCTGCTACTCAAGAGCCTGTTCAATTGTCGACTGACTCACCTGAATTTAATGCTGAGGTAAAAATCCCCTCGATTGCAGTTTCAGTTGAAAGTGATACTTCTATCCTCCAGCCACTAAATGCTGTGGGTAGGGCGAAGTATATTGTTATCACACCGCTATTGGATACAATGAATCGTCATTTCTTCCATACCTTGGTCAGTACTGGCTTGAGTATGCCAATAACACCATCTTTCCATTCATTGAAATATTTATTACGGGAAAGCATAATCACGTCAGTCTGGGATATTGAATGGGATGGAAAATTGCCTTTTACTGGCCTGATCATGCTTATTGGTAATTTATTTGTACTTGCAATGGGAATTGCTTTTTGCTGGCGTAAATGGGGACTGGCGGGTTTAACGCCGCTGGCAATAAGTATGACATATTATTTAGGCAATGGTATTGCTACGACATCCGGAGGAAGATATCTCATTCCAGTGGATTGGGTATTCTATTTTTATATTGCTCTGGGCATCATGCAAATTCTGATGATTACTTCCGAGAAAGTATTAAATTTGACCTATAAATCAAATGAAGATATTAAACGTGAACAGATTTCTAAGCAGCAAACTTATATTACTTTCTCTGGTCTTGTCGTTTCCGGCATATTCTTCGGTATTGTTTTATTGATAGCTCTGGGATTGAATGGATTTACTCGTTATTATCCGGAAACCACCAAAGAGCAGATTATCGAAAATTTAGTGAGGAATAACCCATCCCTGGATCAAACAGTCCTGAATCCGATTATCAAAGCGGCAAAAGAAGACGAACTAAATGTCATTTATGGAAGATTATTGTATCCACGTTATGTAGATTACCAGAATGATATTGATTATGAATTGGATATTGCTGGTTGGGCAGAAAAAAAACCCGGATTGATTTTTGTTATTCTTGGCAATCAAAACGACTTCATAAACGGAAGACTTCAGATGAATAGTTATCCTGATAAATTACCGGAGAACGCTGATGCAATCGTTTTTACCTGTCCTGATCAAGATGCATATGCATTAATCATTTTTGAAAATGATACGGCCAGGTTGTTGACAAGATCAGATATGACAAATATAGATTGTTCCCAATTGGGTGAAAATGAATAAGATAACAAACCAACTAAAGAAAATTGTTAATCATCCAGCCTTTATTCCTTCAGCGCTGCTAACAGGGTTTGTCGTTTATTTAATTCAATCCATCAATTTCGCCATTCATCTGGATGTTACCATGGATGAGGGTACTTATCTAATCAAAGGGTTGTATCTGGTTAAAGGCATTTATATTCCTTTTCAGGATTACGGATTCTGGATGAATAAAATGCCTTTTGCGTTTACTTTACCTGGGTTAATGCAATATATCTTTGCCCCAGGTTTACGAACGGGACGCTTTTTTTCTGTTGTATTAAATATGATTATGCTTGTTGGTCTCTGGATGGCTGCCAATCGAAGCGTTGGCAAATGGTGGGCAGTTGTATTAGTTTGGGTTTCTGTATTAAATTCCGGGTTGATTACTTACTACGTTGCAGCTACAACACAGATTCAATCAGCCGTGTTCATTATCTGGTCAATGGTTTTCCTTTTAGGGAAGCATCGAAAAGTTTGGGAAATATCCATTGGCGTTATCCTGGCTTGCATTGTCGTTCTGATACGCCAAAATTTGGTTATCATCGTCCCCATCATGATAATCTATATCTTTTGGAAATTTGGGAAAAAAACTGGGTGGCTATCCGTGATATTAAGCACCCTATTGCTAGGTAGTTTCCACTTGTACTACTGGCCAAATATTATGCGCATATGGGCACCCTGGTTGCCCAGCGTAATAACAAAATTCCTTCTTGGGGAAAAATTCTTACAGGGGTCCATATCGCAAAACGTTAATGCCATTGATTTAAATATCTGGAGTAGAGGGTTCGCTTTTGTTGAAAGCTTTCGGATTCACGCTTTTCTGATGGCAGGTACTATCCTTTCCATAATATATTGGGCGCCAAAGAAAGACTGGAAATCTAACATTCATTTTAAAGATGCCATTTTTACCGGAAGTGTTTTCTTATCCCTAGCCTTGGCTCATCTTTGGGCTTCCGTTTTACAGGATGCTTGTGTATTTTGTTACACGGGCTATATTGCTTTCTTTAGTCCAATTGGGCTCATTTTTGTAGCACTTTGTTTGCAATCCGGGCAGAAAAAAGTCAAAAAATGGCGGGAATGGCTTGGAACAAGTCTGCTGGCCGGGTTTGCGTTTGGATTTGGTTATGCCAGTTATCGTGATTTATTGACATGGGTTGTTGATATCCCATTTTTCCGAATCAAGAATATGCACATACTTCCCGGACAAACAGAAATTTGGCGCTTGCTGCATAACAAATTTGGTTGGCCGTATGAAAATCTTGAGCGTATGCTACCAGCCTTTTTCGCGATGGGTGTCATTATATTTTTACTGATCATTTTTCAGTTGCTATTTATGAAATTCAAAAACAATCAATTTTCATCTGTTTGGTTAATGCTTGTTATTGTACTGATATTTGTTAGCGCTATATCGCCGATTCCTATGCCAGGGGGTGGAAAAACTGAAGAATTATGTACAGACAATATGATTGAAGGGTATGAATTCTTGGGAAGTACACTTAAACCACTCATTCCGGCTGGTGCAACTGTTTATTGGGAGAATCAAACCGCCCCCCTGCCATTGCTGTATTTGCAGGATATTCAGATCTTCCCTGCACAGATTGACCATCATTTTAACTACCTTGATGGTGGAGATTCTGATTTGATCAATCTATATGGATACTGGAATGATGAGTTGGCAGCACAATGGCGTGAAGAAGCCGATTATTTGTTAATTGAAGAATTATCGCTGCCTGGGATGGAAGAACGCGGAGAAATCCCAAGTGTATTCCAGCAGGTTGTTGTAACTGATCCTGTTGCGGCTTGTCGACCATACTCAGCGATATATATTTACGAACGAATGGCGAAATAATTTTTACAGCCCCCTAAAGGAAGCTTTCAATTTAGCAGGATTAAATATTCCGGGAAGGTTCATTCAATTAATCATTCCAATTCTCGATCACAATTCAAGCACCGCTGCACCCCGGCAATATATTCAAAGCCACATTCAGTGCAGGAAATCGTCTTTCCATCCAAGGCCTCACTTACATATTGTTCTGTAGTAGGTTCATCCATCTTTTGGCTGATCAGTTTTCGCTTCATCATATGAACTGGCATACCTTCTTGCAGCTCTTTCTGAATGGATAACACCAGCCGATCTCTGGCAGTTAGGATTTGTTCTACTGGTACTTTCATGTTCAATACTTCAGGCTTGTAGGACTGCTCACAGTGTTGGCAAACCACATATTGACCTAAATCCTTGATTCGAAACAGGGGAATGAAATATAAACTGAAATATTGTCCGACTTGCATTAGCTTATACGCCCTTTGCACCCTACAATGAGGACAATAAAAGTTGCCCGAGGATATTTCCTTTTGTCTGTTTTTGGTGCCAAATATAAAAAACATAATTCCCTCCACATTGGTAAGCTATAAAGAATTATGTTTATTGTAGTAGATTATGGGAAAATAAGTTAAGCAGTAGAAGTATAAATTTCGCTGCATTGGGTCAGGCATAAATTTCCCTCCTGATTGATGGTCGCATCATTACGCCGAAGAAAATGATGCAATGCCATTTATGCCAGACCCTGCAGCAAATGCTAGGATGTCTCTGTCCCCCTAAGCGTCAAGCCATTGATAGGTTCGCTGGACCACTGTGTGGGTCAGCCACCATTGAACCAGTAAAATCACGGTCCCCCCGATGATAATCAACCCCCATATCATCCCTAAAGTTATTTTGAAAGGCAGAGCAAACATACCTTCCAGGTTCCCGGCCGTGTAAGGATCATTCAATGCAATCACGGCGGAGAGAATACAGGCAAACAATAATATCAACGTGGTGAACCAGGCACAGTTTCGCGCTTTCTCAGGCACCTCATCGGTTGGTGTTTGATGTGCGCATAAACGTGATGCAAACAAGATGCCAGCAGGAATACCTAACAACATATTAGGAACGGGAACACCCATAAAAAAGCCGTATATCCCCACTGAATAAAACAGATAAATCAATACCCAAATCCACAATAATGCTTGGTATGCTTTTGCCATCCATTTTTTTATAAAGAGTGCATCTATCAGGATGCCAAGACCACCCCCAAGAGCGACGGTGTACGGGATGCTTGCCCCAGGGTATTGGCTATAAAAGATCCACCATCCGCCTATCATACCCAATATTGGACAAATGGCTGCAATGACTAGAAAAAGAATCATTCGTTCCATTTTTTTCATAACCATGGTTCCCATCTTATCTGATTGCATAAATTGGCTCAAGCACTTAAGTGCTTAATGGATTTCATTCATGGGCTTTCAGATAAAAAAAAGAACCCCTGATAAATCAGAGGTTCTTTCGCGCATTCATGTTGTATAATGTCTATTCGCCAAATAACTCCATCAACATTGGATTAATCGCTTGCCAATTTGGCAACAATATGGCTGCGCCATCTGCTGTAGTGGTCGGGTAAACCATCTCACGTGAGATAGTTCGGGTATCGATTGTTCCGCCAATGACACCACGCAAGATGGCCAGCCCAATGCGCGGCATTTCCCAAACCGGGATATTGGTATCTACCGAATCGGCTGCTGCGCTGATAATCCAGGGCAGACGCAACCAGGATAATGGATTCATCATGCGTTTGACCGTTGCTACAATCATCATTTGCCCGTGCTGCATGCGGAAGAAATCATCGCTTCCTTTGCGGTCACGGACAAAAGCCAAGGCCTGCTCGCCATCCAGGTGATGTGTGCCGGCATCATAGCCGGACATGGGTTCTGCCAAATCCAGGGTGATACCGCCCATGGCATCCACAATATCCTTGAAGCCATCAAAACGCAAGCGCATATAGTAGTCAATGGTCAAACCAAAATTCTGGCGGATGGTTTGCATGGCTGCTGATGGACCACTACCTGCCTGATTGGCTTCAGCAAAGAAATGGGCCGTATTGATACGATTTTCACCGACATTCGGAATGGATACCCACAAATCACGCGGGATTGAAAGCATATTTACCACAGGTTTTAGGGGGTTCACCGACAGTACGATGTTGGTATCTGTGCGGCTGACATTTCCTTCATCTGGTCTGCTGTCCATACCCAGAATCAAGATGTTGGTACGCAAGGGTAATAACAGATAAACAATCAATATCAACAATATCGGTAAAAGCAAAACAAAAGGGCCACAGCCAAGTCTTCTGCGTCTGCGGGTTCTTTTGCGTCGAGTTGGTTCCATCCCGGTAACATCAATATGTTTATATTGTGCTAGAGGTTCTTCCCCATCATCCTGATCGTATTGATGACGCATGGGTTGCGTCTCATTTAATGTATGCCCTGATCGCATCCGTACGGGTCTGGTTTCATCGTCAAAAAATGGATCATTCTTATCCATCATATGTTTTTCTCCTTGAATACAGCGCATTGTACATCAGAGATGGGTAGATTGCTAGTATGATTTCTCGAAATACTGTTCACTATGGTAAACCATTGACAATAAAACTAACATTGTGTAATATATAAACAATGTTCACAACGAGGAATAAAATGTCAGATCAAACACCCAGTTCACGCAGGCACGAACGCACGCGCGAATCCATATTACAGGCCGCGCAGGAAATCATTCTGGAAGATGGTTTATTGGCTTTTTCGATGCGTAAATTAGCTGAAAAAGTGGATTACTCGCCGGCTGCATTATATAAGTACTTCACCAATAAGGAAGAGATTCTGGAAGAATTGCGCCAACAGGTATTCCAAATGGAAGCCAATTTTTCAGCAGAGCGTATGCAAGGAAATTTGCCGCCTGATGCCTTGTTGATTGAATCCGGATTAACTTATCTTGAATTTTCACGTTCCTACCCGCAATATTATGAATTAATGATGAGCGCCGGCGGTTTGTTTCCAGCGAATATGGATGAATTTTTTGAACATGAAAATTTCAAAGGAATGATAGATTTGATTGAAAATGGGGTTAAATCCGGTGATTTTCGATTGCTGAAAGGATTTGATGCCAAACATACTGCCTTGTTATTCTGGTTCCTGCCGCATGCGATTTCCACATTGCGGGCAACCTTGATGCATAATTGCCCGGATGAATTTGAAAAACAGGCATTAGAAGTAATGATGGCTTTGGTGCAGAACATCAGTGTAACCAAAGCGTAATGTGATTTCAGGAAAGACATATTGCATGCATGCTATCAAAATCAGATGTCTTTCGATTGAACCTGCAAATTGATCATTTGCTTTTTTCCTTATCTGGTTCAGGAGGTTCTTGCAATGTTTCCATATCAAAAAACAATTAATCGTCTGACAATCATCATTATTGTTTTGTCTGTCGTGGCTGTATTGGGCGCTTTTTTCTTCCCGTATGCAGGACAATCCTATAGTTTTGAGACCCTACGCGGTGAAGAAGTCAGTATATACGGAAGCGGTCTTTATCGATACGAAACGGTCTCGTTTTATTCACAGGCTATCGCTCAGGACATTGTTACCTTAATTTTGGGTGTACCGCTGTTGATCGTCAGCATGCTGATGGCCGCGAAAGGTTCCATGCGCGGTCGGGTACTATTAACCGGTACATTGGCGTATTTCCTTTACACGTACGCTTCGTATAGCTTTCTTTCTGCGTTTAATGAATTTTACCTGATTTACGTAGCACTTTTTTCGATGAGCTTGTTTGCGGTGACCCTCTCATTTATGAGTATTAAACCAGATGAACTTGCAGAACACATCAAAGAAACATATCCGCGCAAAGGACTGGCTATTTTTTGTTTGAGTGTCGGCGGCGTTATCGCACTGATGTGGCTTGGACGAATACTACCGGCGATTTTTCAGGACACGGCCCCGGTTGGTTTGGAAGCAGCTGCTACTTTGGTGATTCAATCCCTGGACCTGGGCTTGATTGTGCCGCTGGGTATTTTGGCTGGGGTACTGCTTTTGCGCAAACAAAACTGGGGCTATTTACTTGGCTCTGTATTTCTTTTCAAAGGCACAACCCTGGTGATCGCTGTTTTTGTGATGGCATTAAATATGCAGCGCATGGGGGTTTCAACCAGCATGGTTGAAACAGGCATTTTTGCTGTGATCACGGGATTGGCGATTCTGTTTACGGCCAAGGTCATTAGAAGTATTGAATAATTGAACTTGACAAGTCATGCTGCTGATGATTCGGCAGCATTGCTGTTTAATATTGGAAATAAATGAATTTACCGATATACTAATCAAATGTATTCTGCTGACGATGCCTTTGAAACCAATCCAATCAAGAAAATAAGTAAATGGATGCGCAATGCACCGCATTGGCTGCCTGCTGTCCTATTGTTGATCAGCAGTCTGATCATGCTGGGAATCGCAGGGTTTTATCTGGTCATGTCTACAATTGCAGTTGACGGTCAAGCCACGGATGTACTGACTCTGAAATGGGAGACGCGTTTCTTAACAGATTGCATTTTCATCGCAGTCGTGGCAATCATCTCAGCGATATTATGGGGTATGAAGTGGAAGCCGGCTGGTTTCGCGATTGCTTTTTTGGCATTTATGCAAAGCGCTTTCTGGATTTTCAATTTACTGGCAGTCATGCCATTCATGTGTCATGGCTATAATTGCGGCTCAACCTTTGATATCTTTTTGGATTCCCTGGTGACTGTATTTTATTTGATCATCAACACTCTGACGATATGGCTCATTTGGCGACAGTTTTTTCCCGATGGATTATCTGCGCCGCAATTGTCAGTGCAAGAGCATTGGCATGCTGTCAGGGCACAAGGCAGCAGCAGCAAACCGGAAGCACCCAACCCATACGAATAAGAATTTACCTAACATATTTTCAAACACCCTCATTGAGCGGTATTTTTTGTTGCGTGCTATTTGCTGCGGGTTCTGGCAGAATGGCTGTAATAATACGGAATAAAATTAAAAAGACTATGGATCCTGCACTGATCCAATAAAGGATTTGCATGGCAGGTAAAGCGGTATCCGTGCCGCTACCGATACCGTGAATCAGGGCAAATATAAACATCAGAAAACTACCGAAATGCAGTACGCGCCATGCTTTTCGCCCGATCCTTTTTCGAGCGTAAGATGATAATATCAAACCTATCCATAGGAACAAACCAACCTGTCCCCACAGAACCCATTCCGGGCGATAGGGGAAGCCGCTAAGTGGGATAAATAACTGCCAGAAATTAGCAGCCAGATAAACGTCTCCCATCAAAATCAGGGCGTGAAAAATGACAAAGAACAAGCCCAGCAAACTGATGAATTTATGAATATCATTCGCTTTTGCCGTACCAGGCCAGGTTTTACTGAGTTTACTGCTCAGCAACAACCCCATCAGCATTGATAGCCATAATAAAACATAGGCAATAATGGCGCTGCCGCGTGACAAATACCAGTATGCTTTTACGTCTACACCGGATAATGAAGCGCTGATGCTCGGCATTACCTGGGGAAGGAAGTAGTAGGCTGCTCCGATACCACCCAGTACACCTAAAAATAACCAGATTACCTGGCCGAGAATATTATTGTCTGATTCACTTTCCTGATTCATCGTCTTAATTCCTCAAAACCTTCCAAAGCGATATTGTTCGTTTGCGATATATCACCATCCTCACGAATCAGGATTGCTCCAAATTGCGGATGTTGAGCCAGCCATGCCATCCCTTTCTGTGAACCATAGAAGAAGACTTGTTTTGCAGCACGCTCTGCCTGCATAACATCTGGCGCTAAAATGGTCACCTGTACAAGATCCGATTCTGCAGAGACACCCGTTTGTGGGTCAATCAAATGATGGCGTAATTTTCCATTTTGATGCCAGCTCCGATGATCAATACCTGAAGTTGCCACACCTCCTTGCAGCACTGGAAGCATACCAAAATCCATTTCCCGGTCAAAAGGATTACGAACACCAATCAACCAAGGCTGCTGGTTTAGGCGCATCCCACTTATGGCGATATCACCCCCAGCATTAATCAGAACAGGACCATACGCAGCCAGCCGTTGTGCGGCCTGATGCGCCGCCCAACCTTTAGCAACACCGCCAAAATCAAGCTGCATTCCTGCAGGCAAAACCAATTGTCTTGATGCCTCTTCCCAGATCAACCCTGTTGATGAAATTTCAGAAGTCTTTACCTGTGGTGTTTTTTCCGCCACATCATCTTCTAATAAATCAAAGGATCGGTCATATCCCATTTGCTGCAATGCTGGCAGAATTGCCGGGGTAATCAATGATTCACTTCGCTTTTCCGTTTCCAGGGCCAGGCTCAACACTTCTCCAAAAACAACACTCACCTTCTGACGCAGATCAGGCTGGCGGTTAATTCGGCTCAATTCGCTACTTTCGAGGAAGCGGCTTAAGCATTGCTCCCATTCTTCAAACCAAAGCGGTACCTGCTCAAACGCCTGCCAGGCAGTTTCTTCATCCATATCCATCAGGGCATGAATGTCCGTGCCCATGGCTTTAAAATGCATACTTTCCATGATTATGATGTCTTCGTACTTGTAGAAGGGGCCGCCGCACTGGATGCGCCTCCACCGCTAGAGGATGAATTACCACCAGAAGGGTTGCCAATAATAATGGATTGAATACCCACAGACGGTACAGACTGCTGTACCAAAGGGGTCGGGACAGAAACACTACGTAATTCCTGCTGTGTTTGTGTAGGTTGTGACTGCACCATGTGCTGGTTTAAATCCACTATCGGCATCAGGGTGGGCATTTCTGGAAAATAGATTTCTCCTGAAACAACAGGTTGTGGTTGTTCATATGCCGCCGCTGTGTCTATTTGTGCTTTGCTGGCAAACACAATCCACAAACCCAAAATCCCTGTGATGGACATGAAGGTTAGTAATATTTTTACAGTACTGGATGTCTTTTTATTTGCTGTGCTCATTGGATTGCCTTATACCTGTAATTTTTAATATTAATCATCATCATCATCATCTTCTTCATGTTCATCATGATCATCATCATGGTCATCAGAACTGGAACTGCTGGAAGACCCCGTTGAATCATTGTTGTTATCATCGCTGATATATCGATATACCTGCGCACTAACCACCTCTCCATATGGATCAACGAAAACGGTGTAGTTATTGAAAACGACCTTGTAGATTTCTGTACCGTTAAGAATGGTTTTCGTCACAACAGCGTAACGTGGGTCCATGCCCCCCAGATATACACCTACAATTTCAGCGGCTTGTTCTCCATTAATCCGTTCAGGTACATTGTTGAAAAGAATTACACCAGTTTCAGCATCAATGTACAACACACCATTTGTCATTTTCACTTCATAAGCCTGTCGGCCTTCATAATTTACCAGCTCCGGTAATTGGGTCAATGCATCGTCATCCTCAACGGCTGCTAAAGCAATATTGACAGCCTGGTCAGGGGCAAGCAAGCTGACCATTTGTACTTCAGCCGCTGTGCTTTGATTGGCTGTCAATTGATTGTTAAGGGTTTCAATACGCGTATTTGCTTCAGTAATTAATTGTTGATATGCTGCTTCACGCTCATTCATCTGTTGAATTAATACTTCCTCATTACTTATGGATGCTTCCTGCACCGTAGCAGGTTGTTTAGCTGCTTTCAGGGCAGTGGTTGCATTCACCACACTGACACCCACAATCAGGATGATTGCTGTAAGAAAAAAGGAGACAATTGCTATTAGTCCTTTGTTCATCTTTTTACTCCTTATTGAATATAAAAAATATTCCTCTAAGTAAATATAAACAAATTGCATTAAAGAAAGCTTGGAATACAACCCCAATTTTCCAATGAAATTCCAATTATTTGTGCATTTCAGATAAATTACATAGATTTTCGTCTTTTCAACAGGTATACTGTTGTTATAAAGAGGATTCAAGAAAAAAATGCGCATTTTAATTATTGAAGATGATCAAAGGCTAACTCGTCTGATAGCAAAGGTGCTGGATGAAGAGCATATCGCTTATGATATTGCACATGACGGTGATAGCGGCCTGGAACTGGCGTTACGTGGTATTCATGACGTGGCGGTAATCGACTGGATGCTGCCTGGCAGGGATGGTCCTTCCATTTGTAGGGCGATCCGTGCTGCGCATTTACCGATTGCGCTGATGCTGCTGACTGCACGCGGACAAATTGAAGACCGCGTTTCAGGGCTGGATAGCGGGGCAGATGATTATCTGGTGAAGCCCTTTGCCTTTGATGAATTACTGGCACGTATTCGGGCGCTAGGCAGGCGTTTTTCACCAACAGCTGTCAATGACGGAGAATTGCGCATAGGTAATCTTGTGATGGATATTGTGGCTCACAGCTTGCGCAGGGCGGATCAGCGCATTGAGCTTTCCAAAACCGAATGGGATTTACTGGAAATGCTTATGCGCCACGCCGGACAGGCTCTCACCCGTCAACAAATTCTGGATTATGTATGGTCATATGATAAACAAGTCAAGCCGGAATTGGTGGACGTGTATATATCCTATTTGCGACAAAAATTAAACCTTCCCCTCTTATCTGATCCCATCCGAACGGTGAGGGGCGTGGGGTACGCACTGGATACAGACCATGCTTAGTGGATTGCGCTTGCGATTAACATTACTGTATTTGCTAATTAGCATGCTGCTGGTTAGTTTGGTGGGGATCAGTACCTATAGTCTGCTGACTTATTTTTTCCAAAACACCAATGATGCTGCCTTGAATTTTAAGATGGCTTTGATTTTCCGTACCTCAGGTGAATTACCGCCGGCGGAACTGCAAAATGCCGAAGCAGAATGGATGGCACAAAATCAACAGCGTTTTCTGCAATTTACCGGTCATAACGAAGCCGATGAATTGGAGGAAGAACATGCCCTGAATGAATATGAACATTATCTGGAAGAAGCTTATGAAGGGGAGCTATCCACCATTTTTGTTATGCCATTAAATCGTGAAGGAGAATTATTATTTAATCCCAATCCTTATCCACTCTTAATGGAACCCGATCTGGATGCCGTGGGAGACACGCTGAAAGATGGATATGATATCCGCAGCAGCCGCATGAGTGACGACACGCCTGTACGTTTATTAACCTATCAATTTCCTGAAGGTAGTGCATACGAGGTGATTCAGCTAGGGAAAACCACTGCCGACCAGTTTCGCGTACTCAATCAATTTCTGGGCGGTTTGCTGGTGATCGGTGCTTTGTTTATTATTCTATTGGGATTCGCAAGCTGGTGGATGGCGGGAAATTCCTTACAGACCACCCAAAAAGCCTGGGATAACCAGCAAAAATTTATCGCCAATGCCAGTCATGAATTGCGTACGCCATTGACCTTAATACGTGCCAGCGCGGAAGTTGCCTTACGACATACCTCAACTGAGTCGGAACCGGCTGCCTTGATGCGTGATGTGATTCAGGAAAGTGATCATATGACCGGGTTGGTAGAAGATATGCTCCTGCTTACCCGACTGGATACACAGGAATTACAGATTGCATTGGCAGAATTCTCACTTGAAGGGATGCTGAAAGATATTGAACATCAATTTGCCCCAATTATGGAAGAGCGTGGTTTAAACTGGCAAGTACAACCTCTGCAAACTTATATTTATGCAAATGAAGTCCGTCTGCGGCAGGTGATTATGATTTTGCTGGATAATGCCATGCGCCATACCCCGGCAAATGGCAACATCACTATTACAGCGCAAACTGTTGGGAAAGGGATAGCATTGATCATATCAGATTCAGGTGCCGGTATTCCACAAGAAGCGTTACCAAAAATATTTGAACGATTCTATCAGGTACAAGATGCGCGTGGCGTCCACGGCAGCAGCGGTTTGGGGCTTTCCATTGCAAAATCCTTGATCGAAGCACAATACGGCAGCATTCATATAGAGAGTGAAGTGGGACATGGAACAACAGTTCATATCCAATTGATGAAAGCCAAACATGATATGTAGTACATGGGTTTCCCAATTTTAAGGAATGACGTTATATATAAAAAAGATGGTTGAAGTAAACTGGAACCTATAAAGTAGACAAAAACAGACCTTATTAAAGAGGTCTGTTTTGCTATACTGAAAAGAGATGGGA
>JAEKNU010000055.1 GCA_016838895.1 Chloroflexota bacterium | reverse complement strand
CTGCCGGTTCTTCAGCCATTACTTCTTCTGCGGCTGGTTCTTCTGCTGCCGGGGCGGCTGCTTGTGGGCCGCAGGCAACCATCAACATACTGATGATGGTGACGAAAATAAACAGTTTAAATATTTTTTGGTTCATCTTTTCCTCCAAATGAATCTTATGGTGCAATAGTTTGTAAAAACTGATATTTGAATATTCATCGACCTGTAAGGTTTCACCTCCTTAATTAATTAACACGTGTTAACTACTATCAAACTACCAATAAGAAGTATGGAAACCATTTTTTATTTGCTAGATTCTCGAACCACTAATCTGGATTCGAGAAAAATGCCGTTTTGATCTAGTGTTTCACCCTGAATAATGTTAACGAGACGCTCGCCGACGGCCCATCCCAGGCCAAAGGCTGGTAAATGGATCGTGGTAAGTGCGGGAGTGTAATATCCGGCTAATGGAATATCATCAAATCCGACCACAGCCATATCTTGTGGAATATGTAAATCATTGACTCTGATCGCTTGTAGTGCACCCATTGCGACAACATCACTGGCGACGAATACTGCAGTGGGGCGCGGGTTAATTTTTAATATGTCTGCCATGGCAATATGCCCACTATCTGGTGTGTAGTCCCCTTCACGGACAAGGGCTTCATCGTAGGGCAGGTTATGTTTTTCTAGTGCTTCTTTGTATCCGGCACGACGCTGTTGAGCCGAAACGTATTCCAATGAAGCGTTTGTAATCATGGCGATGCGTGAATGTCCTAATTCGATCAAATGCTCAACAGCAGTTACAGCGCCAGCCTGTGCATTAATATCCACAAAAGGAATATCTGTACCGGGCATCTGACCCATTAAAATAACCGGATAGCCATCTGTGTGCAATTGAATAATGTCGGTATCATCTTCCCGAGGTCCGGAAAGAATAATGCCATCCACATTATTTTCCTGCACTAAATTGGTGTATCCGGTGCTGCTTCTTTTATTAAGCGGTTTAAGTAAGACGTGATAACCCTGTTGCTCAGCGGCTTGTTCCACGCCAATTAATACGCGGATCAGCAAGGCATCCGCGAAAATCTGATCGGAGCTTTGCTGCAGCACCAATCCGATGGTGTATGATCTTCCGCTGACAAGTTTGCGTCCACTGGCATTGGGGTGATATTTCAATTGTTTCGCAGCATCCAACACACGCTGACGCGTTGCATCAGAGAGATTTACCCCAGGCACATTGTTTAACACAAAGGAAACCGTGGTTCGGGAAACACCGGCGAGTTGAGCGACATCAAAACTTGTGGCACGTTTTTTCATAGATGTATTCCAAGAGAGGGTAACACGTGTTACTTCTATAGTGTAGAGATTTTCAGATTATTTGTCAAGTACTATTTTTTTCATCCTGCAGCAATAAACAAACACACCATTTTACGCAGATTGAAGTATGTGGATTGGACGATCAATCGGCGAGGACAATATCATGGACGTTGAAGTTGTCCCGTATGGGCTGACACAACCAATCACATGCTCCAGCTCGAACATAGTCGCTGCGGCAATACGGATCAGAAAAGCATCATCACCGGTAATGTGATGGCATTCCAACACCTGGGGAAGGTCCTCGAGGATTTTAATGACACGTGAGTATTTCTCGGCAGGCGTTTGTAATCGTAAATAGGCATGTATGGGCAAACCAGCAGCATTGGCATCAATCGCAGCAGTATAACCTGTGATGATCTGATCCTGTTCAAAACGCTTAACCCGTTCAGCAACCGCCGGACCAGATAAACCTACCTGAGCTCCGATTTTGCTAAAGGATAAACGAGCCTGATTCTGCAGGATGGAAAGGATTTTTCTGCCGGTTTGATCGAGGTTTTTTATTTTAGAAGTCATCACGCCTCATTTCTTTCATATCGAAAGGATTGTGTCAGATATACATTTGATATCAAATGGTGTATTCAGCTATCTCCAATTATAAATAAGTTCATCATTATATTGAGGTCGCAGTATGCTCGAATTCTGGATTAAAGGATTAATTCTTGGTTTTTCTATTGCAGCTCCGGTGGGTCCGATTGGCCTATTATGCATTCGACGCACATTGAATCAGGGGCAGCGGGCTGGATTTGTCAGCGGCATGGGTGCGGCCAGTGCAGATGCGCTATATGGCAGTCTGGCTGCTTTTGGATTGAGTGCAGTGTTCACTTTGCTCACTCCTGTTCAATACTGGCTGCAATTGGGTGGGGCTCTTTTTTTGATATGGTTGGGGTGGATGACAGTACGAAAACCGTTCATATACAATGAGGATAATCAAGTGAAGCGGGCCGGTTTGATTCCCATCTACGGGACAACTTTTCTGCTGACCCTCTCCAATCCGGCTACGATTTTATCTTTCCTGGCAATTTTCAGCGGTGTGGGGTTGGTGCCATCTGTAAAAGTGGGCTGGCAGATACCCGTTGTGCTGGTTCTTGGCGTGTTTTGTGGATCAGCGTTGTGGTGGTTGTTGTTAAGCTCAGGGGTGTATTTCTTAAAGCTGCGAGTACTCAAGGACCACACTGCTTTGCAATGGATTAATCGCGTGTCCGGGATATTATTAGCTGGCTTTGGTTTAATAAGTATATTAAATCTGATTCTTGTTTGACATTTTCATTTCTCTGATTATGATTAAATGATCAATGAGAAAAGCAAATAGGTGATAATGAATATTTTAATTAGATTATGTGAACCCAATGAAATACAAATACTACGTGATTTAGCTTGTAAAACGTATGATGAATCTTTTCGTGCATTGAACACCCCTGAAACGATGGATGCATATTTGCAGGAAGCATTTGATCTGGAAAAAGTTCGTGCTGAACTGGCAAATCCGCATAGTTGGTTTTACTTTTTGTTTACCGATGATATGTTGGCTGGCTATATCAAAATAAATCAAACACCGGCACAAACCGATATTAACGATGAGCAATCACTGGAATTGGAAAGGATTTATGTAAAACGCGCATTCAAACGACGTGGATTTGGTAAGCTGCTTATTGAACATGCTGAAAAAATTGCTAAGTCAATGGGAAAACAGTATGTCTGGCTGGGGGTCTGGGAAAAAAATTCCGCGGCAATTGTGTTTTATAAAGAAATGGGATATGAAGTATTTGACAGGCACACTTTTCGTATGGGGGAAGAATTGCAATCTGACCTGGTGATGAAGAAAATTTTGAAACCTTAAATACAACCCTGTTTAGGTACAAAAAAAGGGAAAGAGGTTTTACCCCTTTCCCTGAATTATTTTAAATATTTCTCAGCAATGCTATTCTCCGAAATTATTTTCAACAAGTGTTTTCAATGCATTGAGGGCAGTATCTGCGTCTTCACCATCGGCGGCAATGGAAATTTTGGCGCCCTTTGTCACGCCCAAACCCAATATACTGAGAATGCTTTTGGCATTAACAGTTTTGTCTTCGAATGTGATGGTGATTTTGGATGTATATTGCTGCGATGTTTTCACAAAAAGTGAGGCGGGACGGGCATGCAATCCTACTTGGTGTTTGACTGTAATGTCAACTTTTTTCATCTTGGTACTCCGTGTTCAATGTGATAAGCAAAAGGTTCTATCTTTGGTAATTGCGATATTATTCGTTTACTTTACAAAACTAAATGTGCGAATATGTGAGTTTAACAATATCATTTGTGAGTTATTGTATTTTATCATATATTTCATTGTTTTTGGCAAGATTTCAGGTGCCTGTAAGGTGTTTTTGAGGAAAGGTCATTTTTCCAAATTTGGGATGAAATCATACAGAATTTGCAGAAACGGTATGATATAGCTCATGCGATTTTGCACTTCCAGTGGATCGTGATCGCGCTGCGCTAGCAAGGTGTCGGCATCCACGTTCAGCACAAAGGGATCTTCCCATTCCAGCCAATCCACATCGCGGGTGAGCAATTGATTGCGAACCAGCAGGATGATTTCCAATAGAATACGAAAATCATGTCCTTTGATATCAGGTAGTGTTTGCTGCATGATTTGGGCGGGCATTGCAAAATGTGAGCAGGCAAAATCGTAATATTTATTGAAAAGCAGTTTGCCGGTGTCGATCGCGTAATGCTCAATGATGCGGTAATGGTCAGGGAAGGTTTGCCAGGCAGCCGGACTACGTTGGAAAAGAACGGGTTGCTGTTGTTGATTTGCCCATGCCAGATCGTTTAAGTAAGTATGTCGGTGTTTACCTAATAGCGCGTGAGCGACCTTGTCCAGATCACAGGAATGCAGCATGGTTTCTGAATCTGAGTGCAGAACAGCCAGACGATAACCGGCCAGGAAATGATCCCCGCATTGAGTGCCAGGTTTATTATTGACCAGATGAAAAAAAGATTCATTGAGGAGTTTTTGAATGTGAACTTGTTGATTGTTTTCAGTGACAGGGGATAAGCTAACAAAGACGTGTGAATACAGCATTTTTAAATCCGGCAGTATCTGCCAAAGTAGCTCAAATAATCTGCCGTCAGGATCATGTATGGGGAGAATAACAGATGCGGTAAAAGTGTTCAAGTGTGCTCCTCTCAAGCGAAATCAATCTACAGATATTATACAAAAGAAGCGCAGCATCGTTCAAAAACAGGGGCAAACAAGAAAAAAATATATGAAAAATGTAAACGATAACATTACATTAATTGACATAATAACGGGAAAACAAACAGTTATTACTATTATCGCACAAAAATAGACGTAAATTCGCCAAGAAAATGCCATATTTCGGCAATATATTGCTTCTTGACAAGAGAATTCAATTTGCTATAATAGACAAAATGTAATTGATTACATTATAATTCATTTATGTCAATAAACCATTAACCCAATCATCAACACAAGGAGAGAAAAGCAATGTCAAAGTTTTCAAAGCAAGTTGTAACCCTTCTGTCTGTCTTACTTGTCTTCAGTCTTATGTTTGCCGGGTGTAATACTGCCCCGGCAACAACCAATGAACCTGCAGCAGAAGCCCCCGCAGTTGAAGAGCCGGCAGTTGAAGCCGCTGCTGAAGAAGTAGAGCAGGTTGAAGAAGTCTCCGAAGCTGCTGGAAAAACCAGTGATATCTCCATTGCATTACTGGACGGCAGTAACGGAAATGCATGGCGCGCTCAGATGGAATCTGAAATGAGTGAGTATATTGATGAACTAAAAGCTGCAGGTGTGGTTAGCAAATATACAGCATACTCTGCTAACGATGATGCCACGACACAATCACAACAGATGAGCCAATTGATCAATGGCGGCGAAACAGATGTGATTCTGGTCAACCCGGTTTCTGCAACATCTTTGAATCCGATGATTGACAAAGCCATTGAAAATGGAATTCTGGTTTTGGGTATTGATCAGGTTATCAGCCACGGCGGTATAGTCAGCGTGACAACTGATCAGGCAGGCTGGGCACGTATACAGGCGGAGCATCTGGTAAATGAGTTGGGCGGCAAAGGCAACATTGTGATTTTCAATGGCATTGCAGGTTACCCAGCCAGTGATATGCGTACCGCGGCCTACCATGAAGTGTTGGACCAGTATCCTGATATCACGATTCTCAAAGAAGTTGATCATGATTGGGACGAAGGCAAAGCCAAACAGTTGATGTTGACCATGCTTTCCGCTTACCCACAAATTGACGGCATCCTTAATCAGGAATGTTCCCCTGGCATCATCAGCGCATATGATGAAGCCGGTGTAGCGCTGCCAAAAGTGATCTCCAGCGATGAATCTATCAATTATCTGCGCCTGTGGTCGGACTATAACAAAGCCAACCCCGATAGCAAATTAAACGGTATTATCGTTGCCAATCCTCCGGGAATTGGTGTAACCGCCATTAAAGTAGCTGTTCAATTAATGGCCGGCAATACTTTGAATGACGAAGTCCTTACCGCTGTAGATGCTGAATCTAAAAACGCTCTTCTCTTGCAGCCTAATCTTGTCATCACCAACGACAATCTGGATGAGTGGATTGAGCAGACAACAGATGCTCCTGAAACCTATACATTCAGTAATTGCTTAAGTGACGAGGAAATCGCTGCTTTATTTGAATAACTCATTTTCACCAGGAGGGGAGAGACGATGCGTCTCCCCTCCTCCCCTGTTCAAACTTTTTTAGAGGTCATTATGTCTGTGCTGCAAGCCGATCATATTTATAAACAATTTGGTGCCGTGGTGGCATTAAAAGATGTGTCATTGCAATTGGCAGCCGGTGAAATTCGCGCATTGTTGGGAGCCAATGGCTCGGGCAAGAGTACTCTGGTAAAAATACTAGGCGGCCTGGTTAAAAAAGATCGTGGAGATTTAAAGCTAGACCAGACTGCTATTCAAATTCATTCCCCCGAAAATTCCGGCAAGTTTGGTATTGCCGTTACCTATCAAGACCTAAGTTTAATTTCGCGCCTGACCGTTGCAGATAATATTCTACTGGCTCAGGAACCAACTGGACGTATGGGGTTCATGCAGCAAAAGTATATTAATCAACGCGCGTCTGAAGTGTTATTGGAATTAGGTGTCGATATTCCCTTGGATGCATTGATTACAGATTTGGATATATCCATTCAATGTCTGGTGGAGGTAGCCAAAGCATTAGCCAGAAATCCACAATTCTTAATTCTAGATGAAGTCACAGCATCCTTGCATCATGATCAGGTCTTACGATTATTCAAGGTTTTAATAAAGAAACAATCCCAGGGATTGGCGACTTTATTCGTTTCTCATCGCATGGATGAAGTGTTTGCCCTGTGTGAAACCGCAACCATTTTACGCAATGGACAAACGGTAACAGAAGTCAATCTGGATGAAGTAACAAAATCAGATTTGGTGTTTTATATGACCGGACGCAGAATTGACGAACATGCCGGGGTAAAGAAAGCTATCCTTTCAACGGAAAAACTCACTCCTGTTTTGCAAGTTGAACATATTGTTGTGCCAGGTAAAACGCAGGCAATATCTATTTGCGCGTATCCGAATGAGATCGTGGGCATCGGCGGCTTGCAGGGGCAGGGACAATACGAATTCTTACGGGCTTTATATGGGGCCATCCCTTTTTCGGATGGGCAGATTATGCTGGATGGAAATTTCATCACCATGAAATCCCCCTCGCATGCTGTAAAGCAGGGGATAGGGTTTATCACTGGTGATCGTGAAAAAGAAGGTATTTTCCCTCATCGCTCCGTGGAAGAAAATTTATTTTTGGTAAATACAAATTTCTTGCGTTTGTTTTCACCAATCAATCAGAAGAAACAAAAATCGAAAGCACATGAAATTATCAATCAATTAAATATTGTGGCGGCGAACCTGGATGCGCCAGCCAACAGCTTAAGCGGTGGGAATCAGCAAAAACTGGTCATTGGGCGTTGGCTGCTAGCACAGCCAAAATTGTTATTGCTGGATGATCCTACCAAGGGTGTGGACATTGTCTCGCGCAATGAGATTCACGAACTATTGCAGGAACTGGCATCGCGCGGCATGACCATTATTTTCTCGTCTACTGAGAATGAAGAGCTTCTGCGTGTATCGCATCGCATATATGTGTTTTATGAAGGCCGTATCGTGCGGGAATTAAGCGGTGCGGAACGCACAGAAGAGAACCTGATACAGGCTATGTTGGGTGTTGATGAAGCGAGTAATGTGGAGATGCCTTATGTGGTTTAAGAAAGTATCTCCTCGTTTGGCAGGAAAATCAGGCTATTTGTTGTTGCTGGGTGTGATCATCATCAATGCGCTGGTGCAAGGCAAAGGCTTTTTCTCTGGCAATAATTTAAGTTCTGTGCTGAGTACCAATTTGCCTGTGGTGATTGCAGCAATTGCGCAGATGATCATTATGCTATCCGGTGGGATTGATATTTCCATCGGTAATGTTATGGCTTTTACCAATGTGATCGCCATTGCGCTGGCCAATACTCACGGCTACCCGCTTGGATTAAGTTGGGCAATCGCATTGGCTGCCGGGACATTGGCTGGTTTTACCAATGGATTGATTGTCGGTTATGTCCGTGTGCCGCCTCTCTTGGCGACCTTCGCCAGCTCATCCCTGTTTTTAGGTGTTTCCCTGCTTGTCTTTCCAAAACCCGGTGGTACGGTTCCACCCGTCATTTACAAATTGTATGGTGGTAATTGGCTGGGATTGCCTACTTCGTTGTGGATATTGATTGTTGTAGTGCTGCTTATGCTGCTGATTGCTCGTTATCCGTTCATGCGCTATATCTCGGCTGTTGGATCCAATGAACGCAATGCATATGCCTCCGGTATTGCAGTGGATCGTATCAAACTGGCTGCTTATACGCTGAGCGGATTTGTGGCCGGTATTGCAGGTTTATGCCTGACCGCTTTGACGGCTTCGGGTAATGCCCGTATAGGCAATTCGTTCGTCTTGACTTCCATTGCGGCAGTGATTATCGGCGGGACCTTGCAATCCAGTAAATGGCGCGACTACCTTGGGGGGGCAATCGCAGGTGCTTTGTTCCTTGCCCTGGTCAACAACATCGTCTTTTTTGCCTTCACTGGTTTATCCAATCATTTTCCGGATTGGAAAATATCCACTTTCTATCAGCAGTTGTTATCTAATTTCATTATTATTGGCGGGCTGGCCAGTGCAGTATTGACCAACCGCACAGGAAAAAAGCGGGTGAAACCCCAATCAGTAGTAGAGGAGGCACCTGATGATGCAGCTTAATCAGATTGGACAAAGCATTGCCCGGAAATTTTCAAAAGGTTCCGCATCGGGCAGACAGATGATTGTGTTGTTCAGCATCACCATGATGCTGCTGATCACCGGGGTGTTGGTAAATCCCAAATTTCTTTCCCCAGCCAACATCGGAAACATTCTGGCAATGTCTTCCCTGCTCGGGTTTGTGGCAGCCGGACAAACACTGGTTATTCTTTCCGGTGGTGAGGGTATTGACCTTTCAGTGGGTTCGGTGATGTCCATGGGCGCGGTATTGGCGGCCTGGTTCATCAACGGAGAGGACGCCAATTTATTGTCCGCTTTTATTATCGTCTTATCTGCAGGTGCTTTCTTTGGCATTATCAATTCCATTGGCATCCTGATTACCAAAATCCCACCGTTAGTGATGACCCTGGCAATGACCAGCGTACTAACCAGTTTGCAGCAGATCTTTACTGGCGGACACCCCAAAGGAGTGCCATCTGAATTGGCCAAAGCCATTGGTACTGGACGTATTGGTGATTTTTTACCCTGGCTGGCAGTACTTTGGATTGCCGAGATTATATTGCTGCATTTCCTTTTGCGGCGCACCGCCTTTGGCCGTCAGCTTTATGCCAGCGGCAATAACTACAATGCTGCCATATTATCCGGTGTGCGCGGCAAACTGATCCGTTCCTTAGCCTATGTAATGTGTAGTGTGCTGAGTGCCTTTGCCGGATTTTGGTTGTGTGCCTATAACGGTGTGGTTTATGTAGATACAGCGGCATCCTTCGTGATGCCTTCTGTGGCGGCTGTGGTGATTGGAGGTACTTCTTTAGCTGGCGGCAGGGGATCCAATTGGGGCACAGTGATTGGTGCCATTATTCTTACAGTGATTAACAGCCTGCTGGTGATGTTTAACACCGATGAAATTGGCAGACTGCTGATTAACGGCATGTTGTTATTGGTGCTGCTGGCAGTGTATACCCGCCAGCCATCCATTCGACAGTAGCATGAACACCTGACAGGTAAATTATTGTGGAAGACCATTTTATTACCAATCTGTGCGGTGAAAGCCAGGACAGAATACATCACAAATTAAGATTCAAAGGGAGAATGAACTATGTACAAAATAAAGCAAAGCCTCGACGCGGTTAACTATGGTGCTTACTTTTATGAAGGCCGTGCTTTGACCATGGAAGAAATCGTTGATCGAGCGGCCGATATGGGCTATGATGCTGTAGATATCTGGCCGCATCGACCGCTCTGTTTCCCCCTGGATTACAGTAAGGATCAGCGCAAACGTTTATTGGATTATGCAAATAATAAAAATATCAAATTTGTATCTATTGATGCCGCAACCAATTACATGCGTACAGACCATGCCCTGGTTCCCAAGATGGAAAAAGAGCTGCTGTATGTAAAAGAATGCTGTGAACTGGCCCAGGACCTGGATTGCCCGGTGGTACGCATTTTACCGGCTTTTATCGGTTATTTCTGGAATGAACACTGGGATCAGGGGTATGGCAACATTGCCATGCATTCCCGCACACTGGAAGTTTCCAAGTTGGAAGATTACCTGGTGGAATGGGATTCCATCCGGGCTGGCATTATTGATTCCGGGAAGATTGCCAGCGATTACGGTGTGGAGCTGGCCGTGCAGGGTCATCCACCTGTGGTGAACTGCGTACAGGATTTGATTGATCTGGTTGACGAAGTGAACATGCCGAATGTAAAAATCGGCCTGGATTTACCCCTGTTCGAAAGCCAGGAGGACGAGTATATCCGTGATACGGTATTGAAAGTCGGCGATAAAATGATTCACTCGCATACATTGGGTGTGATTATGAAATCCGGACCCAGCGGACAGATTTATGCCTCCGAGGAAGTTGTGCCGGGTGACGGCATTGAAAACTGGGTGCCGTTCATGAAAGCCTGCAAAGAGATCAATTATCAAGGATACTTTGCCTACGAACAATGTGCACCATTCCTTATGCCAGGCCATACGAAACCTGATCTGGCAGAATTTGACCGCCGTCAACAAGTGGGTTTTGATTTCATTAAATCACTGGAAGATTTGATCTAAGTAGGTTTTGTCTCTTTCTCCATGAATGCTCGAATTCCATTGCATGAATTGCTTGATTTGTGTGATGGAATTCAGCTATACCAGGCGGCAGCATAGAAAAAGCAGTTGTAAAATGGAGCACAGCGAATGGCCTAATGCGTGTAAAATATAAACGAATGTGATAAAGCCATGAGAAAAAAAGAAAACCACCTGACCAATATTCAACAAGTTGCCAAAATCGCGGATGTTTCGGTGGCTACTGTTTCGCGGGTAATTAACAACAGTCCCAAGGTATCCCCGAAGACGCGCGAAAAGGTTGAAGGGGCGATCGCCTCCATTAATTATGTGCCCAATATGTTGGGGCGCAATTTGCGTACCTCGGCATCACGCTCCATATTGGTGATGGTGACTAATATTTCCAATCTGTTTTATATGGAAACGGTACGCGGCATTAGTGAAGTGGCCTATGAAAATGGCTATGATATTTTGCTGAGTGAGACACATGAAGATTTAAAGCGTCAGACGGATTGTCTGGTTAAAGTGAAGAATCGAATTGTGGATGGCGCGATCATCATTGAATCGACCATTAATGATGAGTTTTTGCTCATGCTGGAACAAACTAATCCTGTGGTGCAATGTGCCTCTTACAGTAAGGATTCTACTATTCCGTATGTATCCGTGGACAATGAAAAGGGTGGACAACTGGCTGCAAAATTATTGATTGAAAAAGGACACACCCGTCTGGCATTTGTAGGCACCGATGATAAGGCGCTATATAATCGCAAACGGCGAGAAGGTTTCCTTGGCGGTATTGAGGAAGCTGGGCTGCAAGCTGACCCTGATTTGTTCCGCAATGTGGCGCTGGGATTCGAAGGCGGCAAACAAATTGCCCTGGAATTTATTAAATTGCCTGATCCTCCCACGGCGATTTTCTTTGTCTCTGACATGCAGGCCATTGGGGCGATCAACGGTTTGATTATGGCAGGCTACACAATCCCTCAGGATATGGCCATTGTCGGCTTTGACAATATAGACATGAGCAGCATGATTGTGCCGCGCCTGACGACTATCTCACAGCCCATGCGCCATATGGGGCGTGAATCGGCACGTATGTTAATCGAGCGCATCCGCGGCGGCAATGATACCGTCTCAAAGAATGTAATTTTCCAGCCTGAGGTTGTATTGCGCGATACGGTATAAATCCCAATATATTGGTTAAAAATTTGATATATGCATTAATATAATGTGCACAACAGCCCATTTAAGCGTATAATGGAATATATTCACATATTTATATTGAATTCATCCCAGCTCCATTGAGCTTTATCCCTTTTGCCTGCCTGTGAAGAAGGACAACGTTCCCCCATAGAAGAAAATTTATTCATGTTCCAGACTTATTATTGTTCCCTTTAGCGATGATTTATTATTCAATTCATCACCTGTTGATAAGGAGTATAAGATGAAGGCTTTTACGATTACCCCTGTTGAGAAAGGAATTATGCGCTGCCAACATACGGATCCCTTTACTCCGGATGATGTGCAGTCATTATCAAAATTTTTGGAAGATTATAAAGGCAAGCTCTTGATTGACCTTAGCGGTACTACCCCTGATGAATGTCTGCGCAATATCAAGAATTTCCGTCCGATGATGCCCACTGCGGCCATCTTTGGCGCAGCGATTGATCAGAAAGTGTTGGATTTATCGGAGAGCTATTATGAGAAGGAAGTACGTTCCTTTGATAATGAAGGCGAAGCGTTAGCCTGGCTGCGCAATCAGTAGTTCCTCCCCCACCAACCTATACCCAACGGGCAATGTGCCCTTCAGGGTAAATTGCCCATCAGGGTGCACGTCACCTAGCTTGAGACAACGCCTCCCCCAGCACAAATGGGGGAGGCGCTAATTACTGTTTTAAATTGCACAGGCTGATGTGCAGGGTTCCGCGTTGTCGGTTCTGACAGCCGAGACATGCACACTATATGCTGAAACATCATCCACCACGGTGCCCATGGCGCTACGCAGCACTTTGATATCCGTGAAGCCTGCCTGGCGGATCAGGTCTGTGTATTCGGTTTCGGGCAGGGCGCCGCTGATGCAGGCTGACCAGTCGTTGTTGTTCAGTTTGGCTTGCAGCGGAAAGGCTTTATTGCTGACCGAATCACTGACTTCCAAACGTCCGCCGATTTTCAGTACGCGGGCAGCTTCGTTGAAAACCTGACCCTTATCCTCACTGAGATTGATCACACAATTGGAAATGACCACATCCACTGAGGCATCCTCGACCGGCAGGGCTTCGGCGGTACCTTCGCGGAATTCCACATTGTTAATGCCATTGCGCTGGGCTGTATTTCGGGCTCGTTTTAACATGGCCGGGGTCATGTCCACCCCAATGACCTTGCCGTTATTGCCAACCTGTTTACTTGCCAAAAAGGCATCCATCCCACCGCCGCTGCCGATATCCAGGACGATTTCGCCTGCTTTCATATTCGCGATCGCGGATGGATTACCGCAGCCCAAAGAAATCTGCTCGGCTTCTTCAGGGACAACGGCTCTGTCGCCGGGGGTGTAATCGACCACGAATCCACTGTTCAGGGTGGTATCCTCTCCACAGCAAGTGTTGCGGGTGAGCACTAATTCATGATCGGGATTGCTGCCGCAGCAGCTTTTGCCGGATTCGGCGATGGCGCCATACTGCGACTGCACCGTCTCGCGCATGGACAGGCGTTTGCTGCCGGTGGCTACAAAGACGCTGATATCGGCGTATTTTTCTAGCGGGTCAGTGATGTTTTCGATCTCACATTCAGCACAGCAGGATTCTCCTGTGGCATCCACCAGGATATTGACCAGTTCGGCTGCCTTATACCAGGCGCGTATCTGATCACGCGCAAAGCCCATCCACTCATCGGCCATTTCCTCTTTCAGCCAGGTGTACTCGTGTGTATCCATGTCAGTGATCATTAAACGTCCGCCGGGTTTGAGCACGCGTACCATCTCCTGGATAGCGGCCAGTGGATCAGGGGCGTGATGCAGGTACATATTGGCGAAGACTGCGTCCATGCTCTCGTCGGGCAGGTCCAGCGCCTGACCATCGGACTGTTGATATTCAATATTGCTAAAGTCACTCAGGTTCTGACGGGCGATCTCCAGCATGGCCGCGGAGCCATCCAGTACGTGTACTTTTTGTACCAGCGGCGCCAATCCGGCCGCCATGAAGCCGGTACCCGAGCCGATATCCGCCACGATCATTTCCGGGCGCAGATAGGCTTTGGCGATGGCACTCTGGCGGACCTCTTCCTGAAAAAAGCCGCTGCGCAGATTGTCCCATTGATCGGCATTCTGCTCGAAATAGTCTTTTGATGCATTTGTCATTGTCATGATGTTTCTCCCTTTTTATCGTAAAAATACGATATATAAATGTAAAAAAATTTATGTTAACTTTTTTTCAAATCAATTTCAACCTGACAGCACTGCGGCAGCCAGGCACCGATACGCTCTTTGAGCCAGAAAATACCATCCGTGTTGAGACAGTAGCAGGTGGCAGGGCCATCCACTTCACCTTCGATCAGGCCGGCCTCGCGCAGCACCTTAAGATGCTGGCTGACGGTGGACTGTGCCAGGGTGGTAAACTCGACGATTTCACCGGTGATGCACATTTGCTTCTCGGCCAAAATCTGCATGATCTGAAAGCGTACCGGGTTGCCCAATGCTTTCAACATTTTCGCCAGGCGCTGTTCGTCGCGGGTTAATTGTCGGGTGGTAGCTTGTTGTTTCGCCATGTCTGCTTCCTTATATCGTAATTATACGATATAAGGAAGTTTTGTCAAGGGGCAGTTTTAATGGCGAACGATCGCCAGCAAAAGCGGGGTGGTTTATTAAACGTGTGCTTTCTCTTGTATGGCGCTGATCAGGGTGATCTGCTTCTTGAAATCAAGCAGGGTTTTGAACAGCAAGCGCATGTTGTGCGCATCGAATATGATTGATTTGCCGAACTTGGTCTTGAAGCGCTGCACTTTGGCGATGCTGTGGGTGAGGGGGAAGACGATGTTGGAGACATCCACGTTATCGAAAGCGAAAAGCTGTATGGGTATTTTTGCGCTGTAAGCCAGTCCCAGCTGGATGTTGATCGACTCACGACAGACGTAGCGGCCGTCATGGGTTTTCACGTCCGGGGTGAGCAGACCCACATAACAATCTGCACGGGTGATCAGGCTGCGCGCCTCGTCAATGGAGGCATTGCGGCTTTCCTCCAGGGTGAGGCACGAGAAATCGAGGTCCTCTAACAGACTGCTGAGAAAGATCTTCAGCTCGGTCTGCTGGGCACAATAACTGATAAAGACATACGGTGTGTTTTCCATAAACCAGTACTCCTTTCCTACGGCTAAAATGGGGAGCGGTTCAGGCTGTGCTGTGGGGTGAGATGTACGTTCCCCATGGGGATTTTAATTATAAGAAAAATGAAGGGGTGATGTCAATTGGTATAGTGAGAATGTGAGGCAGATGGCGATTAATGGAAAATAGCACGATGTATTGATGAAAAAAGTATTATGAATGATTTGACTATAGGGTTTTATTTTTTCTTTTTTTGTATGTCATCTTTAAAAACAGCTATCCAGGTCGCTCTTTGAACCTCGATTAAATCCCTCATTTTTTTTGGATGATATGGGCCCATACAGAAAATTGCAAATATGATACTGGCAACCAATGTGATGCCAAAGGGGATGATATGAATGAGATCGGGTATTGAAAATGTGAGGAGTGCGGACACGATAAGGGCAATTAACATCATCACGACATGCAGCCAAAATAAGGGTGCATAAAACGTCATTGCATCCGGAATTGCAGATTCGTCAATTAATTTTGAAAGATTATCTTCTTTTTCTTTCTTTGAATATTTCTTACCCCATATTCTATAAACTCGTAATGAATTTTCCCATCCGATCCATTTCATTTCTGATTTAGGTTCAAGAAAAACTGAAATATATGCAACAATTCTGGCGAGGCTCTTCATACGATTTACGGTGAACCAAAGATTCATCAGTAATACGATGATCAGTAGACATGGTAATAAACTCACCGCTGTATCATTATTAAATTGCACGACAGCGATTCCGAAAGCAGTGATAATCAGTAATGGCCGCTCGAAAACATACTGTTTATTTTGCATCGATTCAGATCGCAAAGAATCGTACTCTTGTGATTTCGTCGCAGATGAATCGTTTTTCATTGACTTATTTCTCCATAACCCTATTGATTAAATGAATGCACACGGCGGGGAATGATGCTTTCTGAGGAGTATAGCCCACAATTTATTTTATACCTTATAGAAGGATTGAGGGTAAAAAGTCAAACGGGTAAAGGTGCGCTAGGAATTTTATTTGTAGGTCTGAGTGAGGTAGAATGGGAAAAATATATAAGTGATTCATTCTCTGAAATCTGACAAAGATAAATATTTATGATTTCTCATGAGTGCTGTTTGTTAAGATATAGAACTGCTCAGTTTATCCCACGTGACAGATTATCAATACCAATAATAATCTTCACCTAAATCAGTTATTTCGCCAGTGAGGATGTCTAGTTGCCAATGGAAAAACTCATATCCTGAGAAAAAATTCATATAATGTATTGATTTCAAAAATAGAATGTCACCTTCAATCCATGAATACGGATAATCTGCATAGCTGATCGGTACCATCATACGCATGTCATTTTGTACAATAGCCACATTTTCCAATGTATCAAGATCTAGACGGTAGATAGAAATACCGTTTTTTACGGTTTCCCAGCCATCGTGTCCTGCCATGTAAATTAAATATTTTTGGTCTTTTGTCCAGACGAATGAACCAATTCGAGTAATTTCTGAATTTAACTCCACGGTTTGATAAATTTGTCCATTCATTGTGTGCATGAATTGAATAGTGTGCGGGTGTTTTGATGTTGCGAGAATGATTGTTTCAGCATCGGGAGAAAACACCATATCAAAGTATTCGAAATCATTGGTTAATCTTGTGATTGTTGCTACATCACCGGTTTGCAAATCCAATTGGAATATGGGACTACCGCTGCCAAAGTAAGATTCTTCGAAAAAGCCATCTACATCACCATCAACTTTGGGTGTGAAATAGATAAATTCCCCATTTGAATCGATATAAATAGCATTTAGATAAAAGGAATCATACAAATCCAGCACTTCATAAGAAATGGTCCAAATTTTTGAATTATCGTAGCTGTAAACTCTGGTAAATCCTTTATCTTCAATTTCATTATCATAATTAGGCATGCAGTTGATAATCGTCCATACATCCTTATTCGTAATGTAGTTGTCTGCATCCATATATTGTCCATAATAAGGAGCGTAGTGAAAATAAGTAGGACAATTCGCTCCTTTTGCTTCCAGGGTCTTGGGAACAATATCATAGCTTCTGCTCATTTGGGTGGAGTACAAATCATAATCTGCTTGGAATGTTTTTTGTCTGGGAATTGCAGTGAGTGTGGCTCCGTTTGCTTTAGATGAAAGGGCCAATGTATTCGTTGGATTAGGGGTGTTGGATATTGTTAGTGTCGGGATCTTTGTCCGGGTGGATTGAGGCTTGGGTGTATCCGTCAGTGTTGAGGAAGGTATGATTGTATCTGTAATTGTGAGGGTTGGCTCAACAAGCTGTTGGGGCTGGCAGCTAATAAAACTCAAGCTGATAATGATTAGGAATAAGAGTGAAATTGCTTTGTGCATTGGTTTCCTTATCCTCCCTGCGTGATGGAATATGAATATTGTAGAAACGTTATTCAGAAAATGTGAGCGAATATCCTGCACTTGTTCGGTACATGCGTTGTTAGCCTTTGTGGTTTTTGGTTTTATCATTTTCCTGATTTTTTTTGTAACTAGCGCCAAAAGCAGTGAGGACTTCGCGTACCTCACGCTGCTCATTACTTCTTGCTCGATTTATTGTTATCGCAGAAAATATTATGTATATCAATACTGACATAACAATGATGATTTTGCCAGGGACAATAGCATTTTGATCAATACTTTGTACGCCCCACCCAATTCCTACAAGAAGCCATATAAATAAAGCCGGTAAAAGATTAATTCTCAATTGTCGTAGACTACTTTGTCTTTGTATCAATGACAAAATACTTGGCATACGTTCATAAACAACCGATCGGCATAAATAAAAATGGTCTTTTGACCAATTAATTGTGGTGTCTTTGGAAATTTTGAAAGTCTCCCTGAAAGTCTTGGTGATTATTTCTTTGACTTTATTGTTAAGAGGAATCTCATCCTTGTGACTCTTGATTTTTGAAAAGGCGAGTTCAGCAAAACTAGAGAAAAGTATGCCGGCGATATAGCTTAAGACAAAGAAAATAAACCCTGATGAAAAGTCAGCTGTTAAAGAAGGCAAACTGCTTTGCATTGGTGTCATTTGAATGAGAACATATATTCCCAATGCACCTGTAACTCCAGGGAAAAAGTATGCAAGAAAATCCTCAAGCGAGAAACGATTTCCGATGTCCATAGCATCTCCATTGAACGTATTTCAAAAATTTGGGGCAAAGAGCTTAACTAGCAAATAGCCGTATACAATGATAATTTGATAAATTAAACAAAATCAATCTATTTATTATTTCCAATAATAATCAATAAATGTAAAAAAATGTTCCGAAACATCATGTTGGAATAGCAGTATCATCATCTGTATCTCAACCAAGAGAGATACAAAAAATTACAGCATTTCCATTAGTTTAGCATTAATTCCCATATTTTATAATAGTATTCAATCATAAATAGATACTAATAAAGGTGCCCGTTTTATAACCTATCCGAGTAGCCTATACTTGCATAAAGCTTACATAGTGACAGATTTGCCAACTTCAGACACTACTTCTGATAACCAGTCCTGGAGTCAGAAAGAAAATGGGGCAGCATAGGTCGTGATTGAGGAGCGGACGAGTTGTGGCGGGAGCGATGATCAGGCTCCGAAACCCGATAAATATTGGCAATGATGGGTTTCGCAATGGCACACCGATTTAAGTTGAGTGGAATCGGCTAAATCACGTCCTACGCTTACGCTGAAAGCGGGGAGCAGTTCAGGCTGTACTGCGGGGAGGGATGTTCGCTCCCTATGGGGGTGGTTTCGATTGGTTTGCAATGTAGTTGGTTTAGGTGGGGGTTGTAAGTCGATTTGAGGAGAATAAATTGGCAAACCTGCAAATCAATTTCTTACCTAAAAACAATTGAGCTAATTACCAGTGAATGTATAATTACATTATGGAAAAATTCTGTAAATTTGTCATGACGCGAATTCGTATAGCATATATCGAAACAAAAGGAAAATTAGAATTCCTAGGTGGAGATATTCGTCAAATATCATTTATATTTGCTCTTGGTATATTAACTGTTTTTGTTAGAGCTCTTATAGTGAAAAATGTTGAAATACAGAAAGAAACTTTTGAAGTTTTATTATCCTACTTGATTGTTCTAATTGTTGGGTTTGTAGTTATTTTCAGTTATTATTTTTTCTTCAAATCTTCTGCAATATTGCATCGAAGCATAAATGTAAATAAGTGGAAAGAATTGATTATTGAGAAGCCAATGATTGAAGTATCAAATTGGGGGCCTGATAGGACTTCTTTAGTTCATATACATATTAGAAACAAATCGTTATATAAATTTACAAATTGTAGGGTCCTTGTAAATAATGTATATAAAGAAGACAATCCAGATTTCATCTATCCCCATAACGGAGCATATCTTGAATGGCAGCTAACTAATGAAGATAATATTGAAATATCGCCACAAGAGTTAATAAATATTTCTATATTAAATTTTGATGATCAAAATGAAAGGTTGAATTTTATTACGATTCCCGCGAATTCATACAATCTGTTATATGGCCGATATATTATTGAACTGAGATTTAAAGCATATTATTGGTGGGAGCCATTTGAAGAATTAATTGTGGCGAAATTAGTATGTCCGGAATATGATAAGAAGTATCCAATGAGAGATTTTAGGTTTGAAATTATAAATTAATTTGTTTCGTTTTTGGTAAGTGATAATTGACAAATTTTGCAAGAAGGTTGAATTGAACTTGTGAAAATAGCTAAATCTGTCCAATATCTCCCTCCCTACCTCACACACACAAACCACACCCGACTTTCCATCTCAGGCTCATCAATCGCAATATCCAGCGCTTCTATCCGCGCAAAGTGCACCCTGCTAAACCCTGCATCCAGCAGCCATTGGCGTACGGACTGCATGTTCAGGTGCAGGTTGTACACCGTTTCATTGATCCGCGCATAGCTGCCGTTGGATTGGCGCACGAAGGCGGTGAAGGTGGCGGTGGCTTTGCGGGTTTGTTCGTCGTATTGACCCTCTTACAGCAGGGTCAGTTCTGCGCTATTCTCCTGAATAAAGCTGCCGTCCCAGTTGTTTAATCCACGGCGGGTGTTGAGGTCGAAGATGAAAGTGCCCTCACAGGCGGTTGCTGTGCAGGCGAAGCAGTCGCGCAGGGCCTGTTCGTCGGGCAGGTGATTGAGCGCATCAAAGGTGGAGAGCACCAGGCCAAACTTGCGGTTGAAAGTGAAGTTGGCGGCATCCCCCTGGACGAAGTGCGCCAGACCGGCCTCCACGAATTGACGGGTGTTCTCGCGGGCATGCTGCAGCATGGCATGCGAGAGGTCCAGTCCAGTGATCTGGTAGTTGAACTGCAAAAAGTGCAGGGCAAGCTGGCCTGTGCCGCAGCACAGATCCAGGACGTGTTTGTTGGTTTTGGAGAGTTCAGTATCGGCGTAGAAATGGGTCAGGTACGGGGCAACATGATTGGCAAACTCGGTCCATCTGCGGTTATAGAGGTGTGCAAATTGTGCTGAGTATGCCTGAGGCATGAGGTCCCCTTTGGGGTGCTGAAAACCCTTAACTTGCAATCAGGAAAAGGATGCCCAGAATGGATAGCAGGAAGTTGCCGATCAGATGTGCAGTCATGGGCAGCCAGATACTTTTCGTGCGATAAAAGATAAATGCAAACAGTAAACTGGAAACCAGCAGGACGGGGAACAACCATAACTGGAAGACGTGATACAGCGCAAACAACAACCCATTGATCACCCAGCTTCTGTTGCCATAATGGGAAAGTTTTGGCAGCATCCAGGCCCGGAAATATAGCTCCTCAGTGAGGATGTTAAGCAGCAGCGCCACAACAAACAGCAGTAAGACAGGATAGGCGCCCTGTAGCGGCAAGCCAGGGGAAACCACGTCCATGGAGGCCGTTGTGGCATCGATGGCGGGGTTGAGGAAGAAGGGCATATAAGCCGGAATGGTATATCCGATGGCCTTCAGCATGCCCGGAATCAGCGTTTGAATGCCGGAAATGGCAGCCAGACCCACCACAGCGATGCCCAGGTAAATGCCCCACTCTTTCAAAGAGAGCGGCTTCAGGCACATGCGTGTCCACAGGGAGATCCCCATGGTTTTGGCTTCGCGGCGCAGCATGTAAATCGCTACGACCACAAAACCGAATAGCATCACACTGGCAATCGCCGGCCAGGCAATCAGTACGGGGGTGCCGTTTTTAACCATAGCGGGCAAGACAAAGTGAAAACCGATCAATCCAATACCGCTGGGAATAAAAGTGGCTAGCAGGAATTGGAAAATTGATAATTGAGGTGTTTTTTGCCATTCAAATGTGTTTGTTTGCATTATTATTTTCCTTGTACTTCGATATACGATTAAAACACGACATAGGATTCAGAAAGGTTTTGAAACACATTAATGCAGACCCTGCTTATACCATCCGGGATTTGGAAAATCTATTTATTTTGTTTATTCATGAGCCAGAGCACCAGTCCGATAAAGTTCAGTGCCGCTAAAAAGAGTGTTACTGGGCGTCCCCAAAGGCCGGCAAATTCATTGAGCAGTAAGCCCAGTGTGCCAATGCTGATCAGGATAAAGGCGATTAATTCGGTTCGTTTTTTCATCAGGATCCCTCGTTGATTCTATCATTTTTATTCATTGCGCAGGCGCACATCCAAAGGGGGTGCCTGTACCAACTGAAAAGTAGCCGATGCCATGGATACTTTTCCGTCTGTTTGATTGATATCATCCAGAATGCGCGTATAGAGCAGGTCTTTCGTACCACGGCGCTTTGAAAATTCAACCACGTAGCGCAGGGTGAACTCCATCCAGTTATCGGTGGCAATCAGGAAAACTGTCGGCTCAACGATGGCATTCTCGACAGAATATTTGAGTCTCATTTCCTTCCAGTGTTTTTGAGCGGTTGCGACGTATTCTCCTACCGTGTTATCCGCGGCGGACAGGATAAGTTTACGCGCCAGGTTATGATCACTGCCGTATTTTATCGGCAGACTGATCTCATCCCAGACGAAGGGAAAATCCGCTGAATAGTTATAAACAGGCTCTTTGAAGACAAAGCTGTTGGCAATGCGTACGATGCGTCCGTTGTACTGGTCGGCTTTGACCCACTCACCAATTTCCATCACAGTGGTGCGTAACACGCCGATATCAATCACATCCCCTTTGATGCCGCCAAGCTGTACACGGTCCCCGATGGTATAAAACTGGGCGAAGGATAGGGCGATCCAGCCGGCCACACTGGCGATGATTTCCTGCAGGGCAAAGGCGATGCCTGCGCCAGCCACTCCTAGAGCCACAGTGAAGCTGCTTAATTGATTGCTGAAGACACCAATGATTAAGAGAACAATGGCCAGGTAGCCGAAAAATGACAATCCACGGCGCACTTTATACCGAATCTCTTTTGTTTCCAGGCGGCTGGATAACATACGCTGTAAAAAGCGCACCAGCAAATTGATGATGATGATGCCAACAAGTGTGGCGATAATTTTGCCAATGATCGGATCATAGAGTATTGTTTTTATAAAAGTATCCATTTCACAAACCTCACTTCGCTGGTTATGATTTATCCTCGCGAACATGAACTTCAAAAGATGGGGGTTGATAGTCGGCAGGTAATTTGTCGGCTGATATAGTAGATGGATTGCCGTCCCTCAATGCGCCGTAATGCGGTGACAAGATCTCAAAGCCGGCTTCGTTACAGGCATCCTGAATGTTTTGATGCAGATCAGAGTAGATGGCTGCCATTTTATTGGGCTGGGTGGTATAGGCATTGATTTCGTAACTGACATAAAAATCATCCAGGCTGGTTTGATAAACAAAAGGCTGGGGTTCGGCGAGAATACCATTTGTTTCCAATGCGGCTTTGATTAACGTCTCATGAATTGTGCGCCATGAAATATCATAACCCAGGGTGATGGTACTGTTCAGTATGAGACGTTTGCCAATCGCCATGGCGCTGTAATTGATGATATGGCTGCCCATCACCATGCCGTTCGGTATGGTGATTTCAACATTTTTAATGGTACGCACACGCGTGACCAACAAGCCCTTTTCGATAATATCCCCCATGGTATCGGCGATTTTTACCCTGTCACCAACCCTGAAAGCACGGGTATACGTCAATACGATACCGGCGACGATATTGGCAACCACAGAGGTTGAGCCGAGCGAAAACAACAAGCCTACAAAGACAGAAATGCCCTGAAAGGCGGGGGAGGCAGACCCAGGCAGATAGGGGAAGGCCACTACCAATGCCAGGGCGATGACGACGAAGCGTACCAACTGATAGGTTGGCATGGCCCACTCAGGGACAAATCCGGCAAAAGTGATGGTGCCTTTTTCAATTTCTCGGAATATGAAATGGATCAGTTTTATTCCATAGTATGTGAATAAAACAATCACAATGAGATTCAGCAAACTGGGTATATAATCGACAAAACCTAACCAACCATCTTCGATGACTGTAAAGATGCTGCCCAGAACCGAGGTAACAATACCGCGCGTTTTTGGAAAAATACTAAAAACACCTGTTAGATAAAAGAGGATCAAGATCACATTGACAATGTAGCGGGCGTATCTGCTGACCACGACCAGAAAACTGGTTAATTGGCTGTCCGTGAATATCTGCACCCGTTGGAATTTGAATCCTTTCAGACGTTTGCCTTGTTCGGCTTCAATCGTATTTGCCAGGGCAATAAAGCCAAGTTTTACCCAACCCAATACTTTTATTAGCAAGAATGTTTCAAAGGCAATTAAGCCAAGATCAAAAATAAATATAATAATGGGTAGTTTTATGAAAGTTGTAATGGATTGCCACGTCTGGTTGATAAAATCGGAAATTTCCGGAAGGCTGTTTAATGTGTTCCAGGCGCCCCATATGGAAATCAACATTATCATTAGTCGGATAAATTGGCGTATGCGATGATTCAATAAATCCGTATTGGGGAGTTTTAATCGGTTAACTAATAAATTGACCGTCGGAGTACGATTGAGCAGCGCTGTAATCCATTTTGCTAATATCTTGCCGAGCACCCAGCCGATAATAATAATAAATAATGATAAGCCCAGGACGACCCATATATTTTTTAAACTGTCTTGAATAAATAAGGCAACGTTCATCACCGTAATTCCTTTCTACTTTTAATGATTTGGGAAAAATGTTTTTGTACCTGTATAGATGGATGTTTTCAATCAATCTTTCATTAAGATAAAATCTGGCTGAGGATGACTGAAAACAGGATGTTAATCACAACAGCCATGTAATAATATTTGCCAATGCGTTTGTATTTCAGCTCGCCATCTTCTTCATACACTACAAAATCCAGCCAGCTTTGCTGCCAACGCGCCGTTTTTATGCGATAAACCATATGATGGATGATACCCAATAACATAAAAGTGATTGTAAAGTACAGGCAGCGCTGCCAGCCAAAGATCAAGGTGTATGCCGTCAGAAACCCAAACAGGATAAATACTTTCAGTATTTTATACCAGCCTGGCTGCAGGGTATGATTTTTAATAAAGCGCAGATCAAGGAGAATTTCTGCTATCCAGCTTGCCATAATCGTTTTCCTCCAGGGGGATGCCTGGGGGTAGGCAGAAATTACTTGCGGTTATCTTTGATATACATGACCGAGTTGTTCCTACGCATTTCAACCTGAAACAGTCCACTGGCAATTATCAGATCGCTCATTTTTTTATAGCCGTAGTTGATAGGCGAGAAGGAGGCATTGTTAGAAATGTACTGACCAACTCTTCCCAGGTTGGCCCAGCCATCCTCATCAACGGTTTGCTCTGTAGCATTACGCAGCAGCTTAACCAGTGCGGTATCGCTGCGTAGTTCATTACGTGATTTTTTTAAATCAAGGGTAGGGCCGTTGGTTTTCTCATCAGTTTCCGGGGGTTGGATGAGATTCTCGGTATAAATAAACTGCGAGCAGGCATTCACGAAAGGCGGCGGTGTTTTCTTCTCACCAAAGCCGTATACTTTGAGGCCGTTAGTGAGGAGACGCATGGCCAGGGGCGTGAAGTCGCTGTCGCTGGTCATCAAAGCGAAAGCATCCAGTTGTTGGGTGTAAAGCAGATCCATGGCGTCGATCATCATGGCGGCGTCGGTGGCGTTTTTGCCTTGCGTATAGGCGAATTGCTGGATGGGCTGAATGGCGTAAGGGTGTAATTGCTCCTCCCAGCCTTTCAGGTTGCGTGCTTTCCAGTTACCGTAGGCCCGGCGAATATTGGTGGCGCCGTATTTGGCCAGCTCGTTAAATACCCCATCGATGGCCTGGTAACTGGCATTGTCGCAATCGATTAACAGGGCGATCTTTTTATCTTTTTCCATATTTCTATTTCCTTTAACTTCTCACATGAATGGTTCAGGAGAAGGATGTTTACTATATGTATTATCGCATGAAATAAGGCTGGGTGTGGATAAAGCCGACATTGAGATTATACCGGGATAGGGTTTATGTTTATTTTTCAACCAATGCAGAAAACCTACCAATTAATGCGGCAGGGGTTTTATTTATGCCTTTATATCTTCCAGTGCTACACCAAAGAAGGGTTTGCCGTGCCCAGGGAAAATGATTTTGGGCTGGGCTTGTTTGATCTTTTGCAGGCTGGCAAGGATTTGTTCACTGTTTTCAATCAATGGTGCTAGTGAGGGGCTGCGCCGGTTGGCAAAGATATCTCCGCAGAAGAGTTGACCATCATCGGTGAGAATAGAGATGGAGCCGGGTGTATGGCCAGGTGTATGTATGATCCGGGCAGCCAGACCGAACTCATCCAGGCGTTGACCGTCCGTGAGGAACAGGTCAACTTCAAAGGCAGGGTTAGGATCGCCGGGTTTTTCGCCAGCACGAGACATCAACTTCCAGATAAATCCGGTAGCAGCACGTTTTAGCGGCTTGCCATCCCTGACCATGGGGTAATCTGCTTCATGGATGGCAATTTTAGCATTGTATTTTTCCCTAAGCGTGATTGCATTTCCGACATGATCCATATCGCCGTGCGTGATAATGACCAGTTTTAAATCATCCTTTGTGCAGCCGGCTTTACGAAGCTCTTTTTCAAGTTTTGAAATAAGCGGGGGAATACCAGTATCAATTAATATAAATCCATTTTCTCCCTTAATCAGGAAGGCATTTACCATGCCGAAGTTAATTGTTGTTGTCTCTATCATATTTTCTTTCTCCATATATTTCAGTAATAGTGACTGCTATTATGGGGTGTAAGGATTGTTGAACATGCTGTACGATCGGTTAACCCACTTGTTTCTTCTTAAATTATAACCTTAAATTCAAACCTGAAATTTGAATTCTATATTATGAAAAAGGGACTCCCTATCAAGGGAGATAGATTCATGATAGGATGAATTAAATACTGAAATCTGATTTCAATGAACTTGTTTTTATGGGAATGTCGAAGACAATTCTGCATCAAAATGAGTTCATTGATCATCTACCCAATAAGATGGAGAATCCTCTTCATTACATTACAGAACCAGAGCAGGTTTATATGAAAGCAACAACCAACAAACAGATTAAATTAATCGCAATTGATTTAGATGGCACATTTTTTAATTCTGAACATAAAACTTCGCCAGTAACTGAACAAACGTTAAAAGAAACCCTGTCCGCAGGGATTCAGGTGATATTTTCTTCCGGACGAAATCATATTTACATGAAAACGCTAATGGATGAAATCGGGGTTGATTTACCCCACATCAGCTCAGGGGGAGCTTTGCTTGTTGATAGTAAAGATGGAGACACTTTGTATTATCGTGAAGTTTCATTAAATGGACACATTGAAAATATTGTCTCCTGGGCGAAAAGCAACAATACTGGTTTGATCGGTGAGTATCTGGATGGAAGCCAGGTATGGTTTGCGTCAAATGATTTCATTGAAGGGTTAGCACCCGGTATTAGGGAATATTATCAAAATTGCACACAAAGTCTGGATCCAGTAAATGATTATGCCAATCCTTTCCTGAAAATGAGTATGAATCAATTGGGCGAGAGGGTATATGATGCAGCTGAAATGAAAGCCATGTTTCCCGGTTTGCACTTTGTTTATTCAGGATATAACTGTGTAGACATGACCTGCGTGGGGGTCAACAAAGGCAACGCATTGAAGTTTTATGCAAATCATGTGGGGTTGGATCTTTCCCAAATTGCGGCGATAGGGGATCAGACTAATGATATCCCCATGTTGGAGATTGTCGGTCTACCCATTGCGATGGGCAATGCCCCGGACGAAGTAAAATCCTTTGCTGAATGGATTGCCCCGACTAATGATGAAAATGGTGCAGCCTGGGCAATGAAAAAGATTATTGCATTTAATCAAAAGTAAGCAGATGAAATTGATGAGCCCTCGTCAATCCTGATTGCCCTCTTCATTTTGTCCAAATAGTGAAAAACACCTCTAAGAATAGAATGCCCCGACAATCCATTTGGAAATGCGGGGCTTTTTGTTGTTGAATTCAGCGAATTACCAATCATTACTCATTTATGAAAATCATTAACGTCTTGTCATAAAATTGAGTTATATGATCATAATACTTATAATTAAGTGTAGAACGATAAAGGAAATACAGTTTGATTGCTTTTTGAGTAAGGAGCTAACTGATGAATCAATATCAATACATAATTGTTGGCGCTGGAATTGCTGCCGATGCAGCCATTAAAGGAATTAGAAGAGTAGATAAAACGGGTAGCATTGCAATATTTGGTAAAGAGCCATATCCACCTTATGATCGACCTCCATTATCGAAAGATCTGTGGAAGGGAAAATCAGAGGATATCATTTGGCGCACGATAAGTGCTCAGCATGTTGAGATGAAATTGGGAACCGAGGTTGTATCCATTGATCCGCAGGAAAAGACTGTCAAAGATGCACAAGGAGAAACGTATACCTATAATACGCTGCTTCTGACAACGGGTGGAACGCCCAGAAAATTACCTTTCGGAGAAGGACTGATCAACTATTTGCATTCGTTTGATGAGTTCAAAGCCTTGCAGAAAGTTGTCTCACAGGGTGAACATTTTGCGGTAATTGGGGGCGGTTTTATTGGTTCAGAAATGGCGTCGGTCTTACAAATGAATGGGAAAAAAGTAAGTATGCTGTTTCCTGAAAAAGGAATTGGCGCAAACGTTTTCCCGCTGGAAATGTCGCAATTAATAACCAAATACTATGTTGATCAGGGGGTGGACGTAATGGCTGGGGAAAGTGTTGTTGATGTAAAAACAGCGCAGCAAGGAATAATGGTTAAGACAGCTTCTCAGAAAGAACTTGTAGTGGATGGGGTGATTGCTGGTATTGGATTAATCCCTAATGTAGCGTTAGCAAAAGGCTCAGGCATTAATACAAACAGGGGTATTGTTGTGGATGAAAAATTGCGCACAAATTATCCTGATATCTATGCCGCAGGTGATGTTGCAGAATTTACTCAACCACTATTAGGTAGTCAGATTCATGTGGAACATGAAGATAATGCCAGAATGATGGGTAAACAGGCTGGAAGAAACATGGCCGGTGCAAATGAATCATATGAGCATTTATCCTATTTTTATTCAGATATTTTCGATTTAGGTTACCTGGCTGTTGGTGATGTGAACTCAAAATTAGAGACGTATATTGATTGGAGAGAGCCCTTTAAGAAAGCTGTTGTATATTATCTCGATTCAGGCAAGGTGCGCGGCGTACTCTTGTGGAATGTAGCCAATGCAGTCAGGGAAGCTAAGGAATTAATTGCTGAGCCCGGACCCTTTCTAGAAAGCGATTTGCAAAATCGATTGCCAGTTGATTAAGCACTGTTGATCGCAAATTATTTCTTTGAGCGTTGCCCCTCATGATTTCAGTGAGGGGCAATTGTTTCATTATTGAAGCTGATTTTGTTATGATATCCCGTAATAAACATAGTAAAATTACTAAAATGGGGCTGATAAACGATATGAAAAGAATTCGAAAATTTACACTCGTGCTATTTCTTCTATGTTTAACCGTTGGCTGTACTTATCCTTTACAGCAATCTTCATCTACACCCACACTGGTTGAAATAGAAACTGCATTGCCGTTTGTCCCCACGCTGATGGATACCGAGACGCCCACTTCAACGGTAGTGCCAGAAATTATACAAGAAACTCAAACCGAACCTGCAAAACCAACGACATATACATTGGATGTTTTATTCGATGAACAGGAAAAAGTACTTCAGATAAATGAGAAAATTGACTATCTGAACCTGACCGGGGAAACTTTCTCCAATATTACCCTGGTGATTCCTGCCAACCATGATGAAGGCGTATTTGTCTTAGAACAAATAGCAATCTCCGATGATGAGGTTGTGCCAGTATACACAATTGATGGCGTAAAACTCGATCTACAATTGCCTGAAAATTTACAACCAGACAAACAGATTCATATTGAATTAGTATATAAAATCCAATTGCCTGAAACGCGAGGGGTATTAGGGTATACCGAGCGCCAGATTAACGTGTGTGATTGGTATGCATTTATTCCACCCTATGATAGGGAATCGGCATGGATGGTGAATGAATATCATCCGATTGGCGAGTATTTGGTCTATGATGTAGCGGATTTTGATGTCAATATTCAACTGAAAGAAGCAAAACCGGACTTGATGATCATCGGTAGTGTGCCAGGGCAACAATCTGATAGCACCTGGCAATTCCATGCAGAACAGGTACGTACCTTTGTATGGACAGCCAGTGATCAATATCAACTGCTTGCGCTGGACAAAACACCGAATGTGGTTGCGTATGTATTTCCGGAAGATGTTAATGCTGGTTGGGCGGCATTATCCACTGCCATCTCTGCCTGGCATTTATACAGTGCGGTATACGGTGCCCCATTGCAGGAGAATTTGTATCTGATAGAAGCAGATTTTTATGACGGCATGGAATATGATGGTTTGTTTTATTTAGGATTTGACTATTTCGAGCGTTACAACGGCGGAGAAAAGAATTATCTCACAGCGATTTCAGCACATGAAACGGCGCATCAGTGGTGGTTTGCTGCGGTTAGCAATGATGCTGCCAAGCAGCCTTGGTTGGACGAATCATTAGCCATATACAGCGAGCTGATTTTCTATGAAACATATTATCCCGGCAATGAGGATTGGTGGTGGAAATTTCGCGTGGAGCCCTTTAAACCAACAGGGTGGGTGGATAGCACAGTTTATCAATATGATACGTTTCGACCTTATATCAATGCTATTTACTTGCGCGGCGCACAATTTATGGATGAATTACGCACAACCATGGGGAATGAAGCCTTTTTTGCCTTTCTACAGGCTTATTATCGTGCCGGATCAGGCAAAATCATGACCCGGCAAGATTTTTTTGACTTGTTAGCACAATATAGCGATGCAGATTTTCAGCCGATTATCAATCAATATTTTTCAGAATAAACCATCAATCATCCAGCAGGTGAACTATCCCTTTTCCACCATCCACACGAACGCGGTCACCTGTTTTCAAACGCGCGGTGGCATCTGCACAGCCTACAACGGCCGGGATACCTAATTCACGGGCAACAATGGCTGCATGACTTAGCGGGGCGCCCAGATCGGTAATAATAGCGGCTGCGCGGGGAAAGATAGGGGTCCAACCGATGTTGGTCATGGTTGTTAGTAAAATTTCACCTGGTCGTAATTGATCGCTCTGATTGAGATGCTCCAATTTACGAACGGGGCCTTCGACAATACCCAATGCACCCGGAAAACCTTGAATTATATTTTCATCAAAAGCTTCCGAAATGGCTTCTGTTTCTACGCCACCCGGATTAAACAAATCAATTCTTCGATCAGGATCCGAAAGCCAGGCTTCTGGCTCAAAGCGGCCACAAATCATCAGCGGATAGGAAGGATAACTGCAATATTGTTGATAGGTTTCAATACGGCGTGGGATGTATTGTACAGCCTGCTCATCTCCACTCAGAAGTGCAAGTGCTTCTTCAATTGTCAGGTGAAAGATATTCTCACCCAGGTTAGTTAACACGCCGGCTTTGAGTGCGAACGCACGCAGCACACCATTTCCACGGACAGACTCGGAACGTACTTGTTCACGGATTTGGGCTGCCTTTGCGGTTTGTTGCAAACGTTTTCCCAGTCGTTTTGCCTGCCTGGGATGTGCCTGTACCAGATGCTGCCAGGCTTGTTGGTAGGATTTATTTTGCTTTTCGAGTGCTTTATCAATATCAAAATTAACTTTTGCAAATTCTTGCAACTGTTTATCCAACCACTGGGGGTCTTCCATAGGACGCGGCCAGGCAATTTCAGCTTCGTTCTCTCCACGGTGTCCATAGCGTAATAAATATTCCTCGCGAGTCATTTCACCCTGCAGAATTTTCTGCAAACCATGCATGGGGCCTAAACTTTCCAATGTGCCATCTATTCCGCCCAGATTTGATAACAACGTATTAGTATTTTCAGGACTGACCCATTTGGCAAGTTCTTTTTCAGTGCGGATTTGTATATCGGATGACGCGGCAATCACAATGTTTATCGATTCAACAAAATAAGGCTTGATTTGATCTTCCCAAATTGCCAAAAGGGAGCGTTTGTTTTCACATGTTTGGATCTGGTTTTTGACGGATAAACAGCGTTGTTGATTTTCTGCGAGAAACACCGGGATACGTTTGCGATATTTTGCCAGTTGCCCTGTGGTCTTCATGATACCAGGGAATACATCACGAAACCATTCTCCTTTTTCAAGAGGAATTAATGGAATTTCCACTTCCTGTGGAATTTCACCCCACCATCCGGCCATTAATTGATAGGTTTTACGCGGATCACCACCCATCAAGGGCGCAAAAGCTGAAATTTGTACGCTTAAATTGTATCATCTCAATAAAACGGGGTAGAGCTAAGATTTAGGAAAAGACCAACCCAAATTAATTTGAGAAGCG
>JAEKNU010000054.1 GCA_016838895.1 Chloroflexota bacterium | reverse complement strand
TAATTGTGAGAAAAAGTATGTAAATTAATTAGTTTTCATCGTTTTCATCGTTTGGTTTTAATTATGGATAGACAAGTAAACGATTATTATTAAATTCTTGTAAACGTTCCATCACTGTTTTTGATGATTCGAAAATACCAATAGAATATAATATAAGTTATTTTGAAATATTCAGGGATAAGATGCCTTGATCACAATCCAGTATTTACTGTTTAGCCACGAACTATAAAAATGTTATCACAAAAAATTAATGAAATCACGTCCATCCAGGATGATGGACGTGTAATAATTGAAAACTTATCAATCGTCGGCCCCCAATTACCCCCCTTTGCGTTCCACACTGCGGCTGGCCAGCACATTCACGCCGCTGTCCAGGGCGTTTTCCAGCAATATATCCCCCATTTTCACAGGCGCAGGCACATGCACCTCGCGCAGTCTTGCCAGCAGGGGATGGATCAGTGTTTTGTCAATTGGTTTATCGGTATACACCGCCACCAATGGATGCATGCCGCCGTCCAACTGCACGGAGGTGGCCACCATGCGCTTGGGATGGATCAACTCTTCATGCGCATAGTCGGTTCCGCGTTTGCAGCCGTGCTTCACTTCGAGGATTTTTTCGCCCTCCATCAACACGGAGAGCTTGCAGCCCTTCGGACAGGTCACACAGTAAATTTCTTTGATCTCAGGCATGCTTATTTGCTCCTTTTGCGCGGCTCACAGGACACCGTAACCGATTCGGCTCTCTCGGGGATGTCCTTGCGCTTGATGGTCACGTCCATCATTTCGCCCGGACGCGCATAGCGGAAGTTGCGCGTGCCAAGCACTTCATCTCCGGCGCGTACAACCACCCTGACAGGCTCTTCAATGGGGGAGGGCACGCGGAATTGCAGTTCAATCTCTTTGGACGATTTCTTCGCCGCGGCTGAGATCTGCTGCGGTACCACGGCGCGCACGTTCTCGCCACCCAGCACCGGGATGCTTTTGCCGATTAAATCCTTGCCTTTATTGGCATATTTGGCGGCAAATTTACCGGCTTTGTATCCGGCTGTGGTGACCCAATCCGCCAGATCATAGACGTGTACCACATTCCCGGCGGCAAAAAAGCCGGGCACATTGGTGGCATAAAACTGGTTCACCACGGGGCCATTGGTCATGGCGTCCAGAACCACGCCGGCTTGCTTGGAGAGTTCATTCTCGGGGATCAATCCCACCGAGAGCAACAAGGTATCGCATTCGCTGATCTCTTCGGTGCCCGGGATGGGCTGCCATTTGTCATCCACCTGCACGGATTCGATGGCTTCCACGCGATCCGTACCAATGATATTTTTGATGGTATGCTGCAATTGCAGCGGGATGTCGTAATCCAGCAGGCACTGCACGTAATTACGGGTCAGGCCGCTGATGTAGGGCATAATTTCGAGTACTTTTTCCACCTGGGCGCCTTCAAAGGTCAGCCGGCGCGCCATGATCATGCCGATATCGCCGGATCCCAGGATGACATACTTCTTTCCTGGCATAAAGCCTTCGATATTAACCCAGCGCTGTGCCGTTCCGGCGGTGAATACGCCGTTCGGACGGCAGCCGGGCAGTTGGATCTGCGCCCGCGAGCGTTCGCGGCAGCCCATGGCCAGTACAACCGCTTTGGGCTGCAGGGTCAGCAAGCCCAATGTCTTGCTGGAGATGACCACTTCACGGCTGGGCTTGATATCAATCACCATCGCATCCAGCATAAACTCAATCCCGGCCGCATAGACCTGCTCCACAAAACGCTGCGCATAGCTGGGGCCGGGTAAATCTTCCTTAAAAATCTCCATCCCGAAACCGTGATGGATACATTGCAGTAAAATACCGCCTGGTTCGCTGTCGCGCTCGACAACCACTACATTTCTGGCGCCGTTTTCTTTGGCGGCTAATGCCGCTGCCATCCCGCCGGGTCCGCTGCCGATCACCAATACGTCAATGTCATTCAGTTTTATCATGGCAGACTCCATCTTTGGTGTAGCAAGTCAGATATTCTGATCCGGCGCCTTTCTTGGTGATTTCAAAAGGACTGACACCTAACTCACGTGCCAGGATATCTACCACCTTGGGCATGTCAAAGCCGCCCAGGCAGCGTCCTGTCCCCAGCCAGGTACGGCGCTTTATGCCGTCATAGGTCGTGGCCGGGATGGGGGAGTGGATCTCCGCCACAATTTCCCCTTCCGTGACCATTTCACAGCGGCAGACAACCCGTCCGTATAAGGGGTTCTCTTCGATTAATGTCTTTTGCTGCGCATGCGATAAATGCCGGAAGCGCGGACGATTTTTACGGATCGGATTGAAAGCGGGATTCTCCAGTAGTTTCTCTCCGGCATCCTTGAGCAGTTCCACCACACGTAACGCAATCGCCGGGGCGGCGGTCAACCCGGGGGATTCAATGCCCGCCAGGTTGATCAATCCCTCCACACCGGGCGCGATTTCAATCATAAAGTCATGCTGATAATCCACCACACCGCCAGGGGTGGGCGCATTGCCGTGCGCGCGCATACCCGAGAACAGCGCGATGATGTCACTTTTCTTGATCGAGGGCACCAGTTTCTGCGCGCCGCTCCAGATTTCATCCATCCCCGGACGGGTGATGGCCTTGTCTTCCTTATCATCTATCAAATTGGCATTGGGTCCCACGATCACATTGCCGTGCACGGATGCGGTTACCACAATGCCTTTACCGGCATCGGTTGGCACCGGGAAGAGCACCTGATCCATCGAGCAGCCCGCCCGATCCAGAATGAAGTATTCCCCGCGCCGGGCGGTGATCTTGAACTCAGGGTGTACACCCGCGGCATGCATGACCTCATCGGCATACACACCCGCGGCATTGATCACCCAGCGGCATTTGAAATCACCCTGATTGGTGCTGATGCCAGTGATGCGTGTACCTTCCATCAGGAAGCCAGTGAATTTGGTATCCCGATAGACCTGTACGCCGTTCATCACCGCATTTTCAGCGGCAGCGATATTGGCCCCAAACGGATCACATACTCCGCCGGTCTTTGCCCACAATGCCGCACTGACCCTGGGGTTAATCAGCGGCTCGCGCCGGCGCATCTCATCCGCGGTGATAATCTGCATACCTGGCACGCCGTTTTGAATCCCGATCTGATGCAGTTTTTCCAGATTTTCAAGTTCTTCATCCCCGACGGCCACTACATAGTCGCCGCGGCGGCTGTAGGCGAAATCCAGCTGCTCGGATAGTTCATCCCAGAGCGGGTTGCCCAGCACATTCATCTGCGCTTTCAGGCTGCCCGGGACGGGGTCGTATCCGGCGTGAATAATAGCCGAATTGGCGGCTGTGGTTTCCGCGCCGATATCGGCATTTTTATCGATTAAGGCAATCTTCAGTTGATAACGTGATAATTCCCTGGCGGCCATGCTGCCGGTAATACCGCCGCCGATAATGACCACATCAAATTGTTTCGAGGTGTTGTTCAATCCGCTGCTCCTTCAGGTCAATAATGATAAGCGATTAATCTAATTATACGTCCTGCTTTTCAAACCCTGCAAATGAGGAATGACGTGAATTAATCTGATTGATGTCAGGCAGTCTCTTCAACATCCTGATCTGGTTTCCCCAGGCGATAATTCAAAATCTTCTGATGCTGCAGCATATCTTCCGGCGTATCAATATCCATTTTCAGCGCATCAGCAAAATACAGCTTGATGCTATATTTTGCTGCTCTGCCATTCTCGATATGCTTGATGAAAGAATGCTCACCAAAGAAAAATTCCATTTTTTTCAACGGATTGAAAAACAATGCATTGGTACCGCTTAAATGCTGATCCGGGGCAATCATCAGTAAATTGCTCTTTTCCATCTCATGCTCCATATCAATCAAAACACGTGTATTGATATATGGCAAATCCCCAGGTAAAACCAGCAAGCTATTGACCTTCTTTTTAATGAAGAAAGGCATGGCCGCCTGCAGGGAATGGTTCAGGTTAGAGGGCTCAGTTTCTTCAAAAACCTCAACATCATCTGATCTGGCAATCCCCGCCAGCACAGGGTCGGCAGTGATCACCGACAGCCCGTCAAATTTATGGATTGTGCTGAATTGATCGAGCGTATGCTTGAACAAGGCAATCACCAATGCTTTCCTTTCCTGATCACTGAGTACAGTACTCAGACGAGATTTTGCATCGTTAAGCGGCTTCATCGGGATAACGGCCCATTGTTTCATGTACTTACTCCAGTAAAATGTTGAAAAAAGGAATCCAGCATCAGGCTGGCAGTTTGTTTTCGTTCTTTCAGTGTCGGCATAATCGATGGAATCGCCTCGACCGCCATGTCCAGTTCGGCAATGGCTGCCATCTCCGCCTGATCCAGTTCATCCACAAAAAACAGCGAAACGAAATCCTTGTAGTAATCCGCCACCGCATGCGCAGATGGTACCACGCCCAGCTCGCTAAACATTTTTGCCGCCGGACCCTTTAGGGCCTTGCCCTGAATGATCGGACTTAATGCCATGCAGAAACGTTCGCGCAGCAGGTCGCGTACCCCTTTTAAGGAAAGGATCGGATCAATGCTCACAAACGGATTCGACGGGCACAGGATCACGCAGTCTGCTTCATTTAAAGCCAGCATCACTTGCGGCGAAGCCTGGCCTTCCTTTCCATCATTCCAGAAAATTCGTTTTATCACTGGCTCGCAGTGGTTTTTTACAAAATAGACCTGAAAATCCAGCACTCCCTGATTCGTTTCCAGCAGAGTGGGGTAGGGGGCATCACTCATTGGCAAAATCGGGTGTGCAATCCCCATGCGCCGGGCTAATTCAGCCGTGACCTGCGTTAAAGTCAAACCGCTCTCCAGCAAGAGCGTACGCAGCATATGCGTTGCCAAATCCTTATCGCCGATGCGGAACCAATGATCAACATCCAATGCGGCCAGCGCCCCCAGATTGTTAAATGTATCCCCCGCTACGCCCCAACCGCTTTGCGTATTGGCCCAACCTGAAAGTGTATACAACACTGTATCCACATCCGGGCAAACCTGTAGACCCATGTATTGCATATCATCCCCGGTATTGACCACAATCGTCAACTGTTCCGGCGGTAACAGGGCCGCCAATCCATGCGCCAGCTTCGCGCCGCCCACACCCCCGGCCAATGCCACATAGTTGAGCTGGTCTGCTGATTTCCGTTTGATTTCGTTCATCAATCGATTTTATCATGAACCCAATCCGATTGGTTGAAAACACATAATTGTATAAAATATCAATGTGGCAATAGCAAGGAGTAATCAATGACAAACCAACAAAAACATCATCGCCGATCTATACGTTTGCCGGAATATGATCATTCCCAATCATGTGCATGCGATTATCGTATTAATTGATAAAGATGATTTCAATATAGAAAATTCTATTGGAACCGGCGCCGTAGGGGGAGGTTTCAAACCTCCCCCTACGCTGGATGGAAATGATGTTCGATCAGATTCAACGATTCCACCACATGCCAAACGTTACCCATTATCCGAAATTGTACGTGCATTCAAAACATTTTCTGCCAAACAAATCAACCAATTATTGAACACCCCCGTCTGGCAGCGCAACTACTACGAACACATCATCCGCAACGAACAGGAATATGAAAAAATCGCTCATTATATCGAACACAACCCCCTCAACTGGCTGGAGGATGAGGAATATTTTTTAGATTAATGATTCATCCATATGCGATTGAACTTGATATGAAATATCGATTTAAACCGGGGTATTCCCCTATTTTAATGAAAATCAACCTTCACCGGCGCCGGTTTAAGCTGTTATCTTTCTATTTACGACATTATAATTAAGAGAGCAAAAAATACGTTTAAATTAGGAAATCATAAGATTATGGAGAGTCAAATTTCATCTGATATCATAGCGGCTTTGCCAGATACTGCTGCCACAAAAGTAAATTGGAACCAGGTTGGCACATTCATTGGTTTGACCTTTGGACTGACCTGGTTGTTGGATTTAGTACTCTTCCGCAGTGGCGGATTACAAAGTCCGGTTTCGTTGCTCGCTCTCCAATTACAAATGCTGCTTCCGGCATTTTCGGCCATTTTACTGGGTATGTTTTTCTTCAAAAACAGCCCAATAAATATCAAAAACAACCACTCAAAATCTCGGTGGTTCACCTGGTATTTCTTGTTATATTCTTTGCTGTATATCGCAGCCGTCATTTTTTCATTCATTCGCCCTGATATGGTTCAAACCATTAGCCCGTTTATGTTGATTCCCGGATTGTTAGGCTTGATTTTGGTTATTGTTCTTCGAGCAGTAGGTGGTAAAAATACTTTTGCCGGTGTAGGCATGGGCGCGGGGAAAGGGAAACTATGGTTGCTATTTGGCATCGGAATTGTTCTTTTTGCAGGCCTGCAAACACTATTGAGCTGGTTATTCAAAATGGGACAACCGGTTGACCTGAGCGCATTAATAGCCCAGGGTATGGCGGCTGGCATGACGCCCCCGTTATTCATGACGATTGTTACCGTACAAACCATTTTACTGGGACCATTCCTTGGGTTAATGGTTTCATTTGGTGAAGAATACGGCTGGCGTGGTTATTTGCAGCCTGCATTAATCGGGCTGGGGCGTGTGCGCGGTGTAACCCTTGTTGGTGTAATTTGGGGTATCTGGCATTGGCCTGTCATTTGGATGGGTTATAACTACCCTGGTCATCCCTTTCTCGGATCCCTGTTAATGGTGATCTTTTGCCTCGGATTGGCATTTCTGTTAGGTTATGCTGTCCTCAAAGCAAAAGGATTATGGATCGCCGCTTTCCTGCATGCCCTGGTCAATCAATCATTTTCTTACTTCATGGGTGTCATATATATACCAGACGATCCTACCTATTCATTTGGCATTGGCATCCCCGGGCTAATTGTTTTTGCCCTGGTGGTTGTACTGATCCTTCGTGATCCCATCTGGAAACAAAAGGATTAAAAGTCTGCAATCATGTGAAATCACTGAATCCGTAGGGACAATTCATACCCTGTCGGGCACATTGAATTGTCCCTGCAAACCGATTTGTGGAAATTGGAATAAATAGAATAGGAATAATGACCTCATCGAAATACGATGCTGATAAGCACCACCGCCGATCCATCCGCCTGAAAGGGTTTGATTATTCCCAGCCGGGCGCCTATTTCGTCACCATTTGCACACATGGGAAGGAATGCCTGTTTGGAAATGTGGATGATGGGGAAATGGTGCTGAACGAATTGGGGCGGATTGTTTGGGAGATTTGGCAATCCTTACCTGCTAGGTATCCACAGATCAAACTCGGATCAGCGGTTGTCATGCCAAACCATTTTCATACAATTATTGAAATCCCGACTGACGTAGGGGTAATTCATGAATTACCCCTACGTCGGACGGGAATCGACGTTAATGATCCAAAAATACGCCGCAAAATGTTATTACCAAAGGTCATCGGATATTTCAAAATGAACAGCGCCAGGCGTATAAATGAATTGTTAAACACCCCTGGCACCCCTCTCTGGCAGCGTAATTACTACGATCGCATCATCCGCGATAAGGAAGAATATATGCGAATTGCCGAGTACATTGAATACAATCCTCTCAACTGGCAGGAGGATGAGGAATATATTGCAGGATAATTACACCGTGATACCATGTTTACCCCTGCACCACTTTCAAATTGTATATAATGAATTATATATTGGGCAGGAAATAATGACATCAGCGAAATATAATCCAGAAACCCACCACCGCCGCTCTATTCGCCTAAAAGGATATGACTACTCCCAACCCGGTGCTTATTTTGTTACGATTTGCACGCACGGAAAAGAATGTTTGTTTGGAAATGTTGTTGGTGGGGAAATGTGTTTGAATGAAATGGGCAAAATTGTAGAAACCGCCTGGTTTGATTTACCCGAACATTATGCCAATGTTGAATCAGGATCGTTTTGTATCATGCCCAATCATGTGCATGCCGTAATTGTTTTGGTTGGTGGTGACACGCGTGTAGGGGTAGGTCTCAGACCTACCCCTACGCCGGACGGAATTCATCGTGAAATTGAACCGTCGAGCGCCGTAGGGGGAGGTTTCAAACCTCCCCCTACGCTGGATGGAATTCCCGCTGAATCGGAATCTATACCCCCCAAACGACATCCTTTATCAGAAATCGTGCGTGCATTCAAAACATTTTCAGCCAGACGCATTAATGAATTAAGAAACACCACCGGCACATCCTTATGGCAACGCGACTACTACGAACGTATCATCCGCGATGAAGGAGAATATATCAAAATTGCCCAATATATCGAAAGCAATCCTCTGAATTGGCTGGAGGATGAGGAATATTGTGACAATTAATAATTAAATAAAAATGTACGGGCGACCCCCACCAAGTCACCCACTCACCCCACCACCAGATCAATCGCGTCAAACGGACAGACCGTCCTGCACAACCCGCATACCGCACAATTAGCCTGGTTAATAAAAGCCTTTTCCTTGGGCTTGGCCGTCAGCGCATCGTACTGGCAGACAATCTCGCAGCGGCCGCAGGCCTTGCATTTGTCGTTGTTCACCACCACCCGCAGATGCTCCCCACTGACAACCGCTCTATGCTTCATTTTCTCCACAAACAAGCCCTTGATCTCGGCAATATCCGTATAGCCATGATCTTCCAGCCACTGCGCGGCCTGCTCGGCGATGGTGCCGTAGACATAGGGTCCCTTCAAAATAGCGGCCGTGCAAACCCCCACCAGCGAGGCACCTGCCATGATAAATTCAATCACATCTTTGCCGTTGGACACTCCGCCAACACCGATGACCGGCTTGGTTGTGGCCTGGGACACTTCATATACGGCTTGCAGGGCAATCGGCTTGATGGCCGGTCCGGATAGCCAGCCCATGCCGTCTGCGGAGCCGAGAGGAGATTCCACCGTTTCAATGTCGATGCTCAAGGTTGGGCCGAAGCTGTTGATGCATGCGAAGCCGTCCACATAGGGCTCAAGCAGTTGTGCGGTATGCCCCAACTGTCCAATGTTCGGGCTCAATTTGGCGATGATCGGAATGGAAACCGCCTTGCGCAAGGCCTCTGCCGCCTCGGTGATGCTTTCATCGCCGATGTGATGAATGGAAAACTCGATCAGCTCAATGCCTTTTTCCATCAGCAGGGGGCCAAGGCTGGCCAGCTCTTCCGGGGAGTAGCCAATACTGGCGATCAATGGCAGATCAAATTCTCTCGCCGCTGCAAGGGCGATATTGTATTCATTGGATAACCAATCATCCAGGGTTAATTCACTCCATAATTCGGCATTGATCATGCTGTCGCGGCGGAATTTTGCCATGTTGGGCTTGGGTACAACCGCCGGATGTAAGGAAACGGTTTTGGTGACCAGTCCGCCGGCACCGCCCAGGGCTGCCAGACGTGTTTTTTCACCTGTGCCAACATTGGGTCCAGCTGCAGGGATAACGGGATTTTTGAAGGTCTGTCCGAATACGGTCGTGGATAAATTAATCATGGTTTGAATCCTTTATATACCAGAATAAAAAACTGTACTGGCAATGCTGATGCCGCAACAATTTTCCATATATATATTATATCAATTGTCTGACAATAATTCGCAATAGCATTTCCCCAAAAATTTATCCAGAAGTAGGGCGAGACGCTTTTGGCGCCGATGCAAAACACACCCCAATTTCAGCAAATTGCGATTGCAGCCGTAGGCAGTGATGCCATTCCGTCGCTTTTGGCAATAATCAAAAGAATTAATATTCCTTATGTAGGGTGAGCTCGATGTACCCACCAACAAATTGCATTTGGGAACGAAGAGCGCACCATTATATACTTAGTCATTCATACCTGTTGTGGGCTATTCGTTGACCTACCACCAACTCACCCCCCCAACAAAAAAAGAGACTGCCAGTCGGCAGCCTCTCTCTTCCTTCATATATAACAAACCTATTCCAGCTCAGTACTGACCAGCACCGCCTTCACCAACGTTCGATAGAGATAATCATCTGCATATTCGTTGTAGCCTTCACAGGTGATCAGCGTCAGCCAGGTATACCCATCATAATAGAATGTTGAAAAATCATTCGGGTAAACCGTTAGGTTATGCCGCAATTCATAAATATACTTCTGACCATCCATATGCAGGATAATCTGGTCACCCCAGGCGAGTTCGCTCAATGCTGCAAACGGACCAGGGGTACCATCCGCTAACACCACGTGGGCGGTGAGGGCCGTGTTGCCAAGCTGACCTGGGAAGGTGGTACCTTCCAGGTATCCAGCCTGATCAGCCAGCCATGTCAAATCCCAGTCATCATCCACATACGGAACCCCGGTAATTGGAAGATAAAGTTCCAATTTTGGAATTTCAATGTACATGGGTTCAAGATCAAAATATGCCTTTTCTGATGGTTGGGCAGGTATCAAACTGGCAACATCCGGTGCAAACCCGGTCAACGGTAACATAGCAGGCGTACGTATCTCTACATTATCTCTAACACCATAATCATTGATTGTTTGATCCAGTGGATCGTACCAACGCTCAGTGGAGTGAATATTATAGGGTGAAAGTTGAACCGGTGTACCGTCCAGTTGCGGATCAATCTCAATACTGGTCCATTCCACACTGGCTTCATTCTCAACCGGTGAGGGTCCAACAAAGGTTGCCTGGAAATTGATGGTTGAAGTGGCGGCCAGCGGGAAAACATCCCATTCGAAAGTCAGTGTGGATGTGGCCGGATTATATACATTAATCATATCGTTCGGCGCAAGTCCAGTGGATGTTGCGCTGAGGGGGATATACGCCAATCCAGTTGGTAGAATGTCCGTCAAAATGACATCATATGCTGGAGCAGTACTAATGGCGGCATGTGATATTTCCAATGTGAAGTCAATCGGTGTGCCGTAGGCTGCCGTAGTCGGTTGCGCTCTCTTGGAAATCGTCAGTTGTGGTTCATCAATAGTTACCGGCGTAGCCTCATCGGAAATACTGCTGATGGTATCCCATGACCAGGTGAGCGCGTTGTTCAAATCATCCACACCATTGCTGTTGGAAGCAATATCCAGTACGATGGCTTCATACGTGATGGTGAGTGTGTCGATCCCTGCACCACCATTGGTCACGTCATCTAAATCAAACAATACTCGTCGGCCCTGATTGATACTTTCCAGACTGCTGACAGGTTCTGCTGAAACTGTCGGGTTCGCACAGGCGTTAGTAAAGTCACCAGTGGTTGTTAATGCACCACTTGTGATGCCAGTACAACTTACAAAGGCCAGGCCCTGATCCATGACATCCAATGCCTGCAAATTACTGGCTGTTCCTGGAGGAATATCCAGGGTGATGGTGTATTCAATGATCTCACCGATAAACACCGGTTCCGGATCCACAATGGACCCGCTGCCTGAATCGGCTTCTGAGGTGCCGGTCAGATTCTTGATATTGGCATTAAGCAGATTATCCGTATCGTCGCCTTCGTCGTTGGCACCGGTGTTCCCGTCTTCCACGTCAATTGTGTTGGTAAAGGAAGAAACTGTGAGGCTGGATGCGACTCTTGCCTCAATATTAAATCGGATGACCTCGCCAGATGGTAAATTAGCCAAATTAATTGTTGGATTTGTACCGACAAGTCGATCGGTGGTATCTAACCAATCCCATGTTAAATCACTTCCGCTGATACTGGTTGGGGGTGTATCATTAGCACCCTGATAGGCCCGTACAAAGGTCATTTCATTTGGAATCGTATCTGTTACCGTTAGGTTTGTCAGAGGGACATCCCCATTATTTGTAATTTCAACTTCATAGGTAACCACAGTATTCGGTGCCACAATATCCACGTTATCATCTTTGGTAATTGTGATAGAAGCGGGTTGGTCCGTATCCGTGGCGCTGTTATTGGTATTATCGGTTTCCGTATAACCGGGCGTTGTTACTACAACTGTATTAACAAGGTCGTTATCAATGTCTGCTGTAGCGGAAACATGTGCAGCCACATTGTAGGTAACGCTTCTTGGCGTGACTGAATCATATGGCAAATCGATTGTATCGCTGAATGGAGCAGCACTGGCAGCAGCACCATCACAACCGTAATCGGATGATGCACACGTCCAGGTCCAGGAATCGATTTGCGCCGGTAAGCTATCTGTAACAACCGCGCCTGTTGCATCCGCTGGACCGTTATTGGTTACCACTATTGTATAATTCAGTGTGCTGTCAGTGATGAAATATGTTTGTCCATCAGTTTTGGTGACAGCTAAATCCACTTGCGGGGCGTCATATACGCCCAGGTCAACGCGGTTTTCAATGGTCAGGCCGCTGGCATTCACCACGGATTGCTCACTGCCGGGAGAGAGAGCAAACACGGCAGTTTGTATGTATCCACCCAGACCCAGTGTACCGTTGGCTTCACTACCGTTGTCATCGTTATCATCCGTATCAGTATCCGGATTCGGTGCCGGTTCGCTGCTGCCGCCTGTACTGGAGCGGAAATCACGCAGCGTTTCAGTTGTTTCAAATTCTGCAGCTGGAATGCGAATATAATAATTACCGGCTGGCAAATCAGTAAAGCTGTATATGCCGCCGCCGCTGGTGGTGGTACTGTCTAACACGGTAGTGCCATTGCCAGCTAATAACTGAACGGTTACACCATCAATGCCCGATTCACTATTCGCGGTGCCGCTGTTATCGGCATCATTCCAGACCAGATTACCAATCTGAGCATGATAAAAACCAAAATCGACCGTCATGTTGCCATAATTATCGGGACGTCCACCCTGTCCTCCTGGTCCCAAATCGCTTTCATTGATGGGTTCAGAAGCCGGGTTGACACCGCCTAAACTGACGACTGATGTAGTAACAGCACCGCTATGTGCTCCGCTGGTTTGCAGGGTGCCATTATCATCTGAATCGATATTGCTGTTCGCCAGCGCTGCCACACTTTCCGTGATGCTGCCGTCATTATTACGGCTGGTACCAGTGGAATAATAGTCTGTCAGTACGCCTGCGCCGCTGAAATTGCTCTCAGGAAGCACAACCATGTAATTTCCGGGCAGTAAATCATTGAAGAGGTAATATCCGTTGGCATCTGTTGTTACACCGCCTGCAGCATCATCTGCTGTGCCGAGAATACCATCTGGTCCAACAAGGATTTCAGTGGTACCGGTTGAATCATATAATTGTACGGTTACACCGGAAACGCCGACTTCTCCTGCATCAATATCGCTTCCATTGTCTGTATCAAACCATACCCGGTTGCCAAGTGAGAACAGGGGAATTAATCCGGCATCCAGAGTCAGGTTGGTGTCACCGGAACCCAGGGAAACAGTATCGGATTGCCCTGTGGTTGTATTGGCATCACTATCAACCGTATCATCTGCACCTGCATTTTGAGTGCTGAATTGATACCCTGAAGGTAAAGTGAAAATAACATAATAATCACCAGGTACCAGATCCTCAAACAAATAGTATCCTGGTAAGCTAGGATTACCGCCAAAATCTGCGGTGGTGGTGGTATCCACATAGCCCAATGTGTTGTGGTACAGATCTACAGTTATCCCATTGATACCAGTGTCAGGCGTATCCTGTATACCGTCCATGTTCCAATCTTCCCAGACAAAATCGCCCAGAGAAGCATTGGTGTACAATCCGGCATCCCAGGTTAAATCACTTTCACCTGGGGTTAATTGGGTTAGATTTGTGCGGCCTAATGGAATGATTGCATCACTATCGGTTGCATCATCGCCGCCCTGATCCGATAGGGTGAAATTGTAACCCACAGGGGCTGTAAATTCGAGATAGTAATATCCGGGATTCAAATCAGTGAAGAGATAGTTACCGGCTCCATTCGTTACAGTTGTATCCACAACCGTGCCCGTGGAATTATATAAGGTAACCGTTACACCGTCGGCAGGTGTTTCGCCACCTTCCTGAATACCATTACCATTGGAATCGTACCAAACGTAATCACCTATTTCAGCCGGTATCAAATGGATACCTGCATCCCAGGTGATATCGTTTTCACCGGGGGACAGGGTGGTTGTTATGGTTCGTCCGGTAGTGGTGTTGGCATCGCTGTCCAATGCGTCATCACCACCTTGATCGATGTCAGAGAATTGATAATCGGCTGGTAAATCGCTGAAGATTACATAATAATCACCAGGAACCAGTTCAGTAAACGCATACAGCCCGTTCGCACCAGTGATTACTGGTGTGCCCACCTGCACATCGGATGAATTGTATAAAGTAACCGTAACACCGGCAACACCTGATTCGCTACCATTCTGAATACCGTCACGGGGAGTGCCGCCGCCAGCACCGTTATCATCCCACACCAGGTCACCGATGGCTGCATATCGGTACATGCCCGCATCCCAGGTCAGATCATTTTCACCGGCATCCAGGGTGGTTGGTATGGTTTGTCCGCTGGTTGTATCGGCATCACTATCCGTTGCGTCATCACCACCTGCATCTTGCGGGCTGATCGAGTAGCCGGTTGGTGGAATAAATTCAACATAATAATCACCCGGTTCAATGTTGCTGAAGAGGTAACGTCCCAAACCATTGGTTACTGTTGAACCAATAAGTGTATCTCCACTGTCATACAGGTTGACGGTTACACTAGGAATACCAGCCTCACTGGCATCCTGTATGCCATTATAGGCATTTGCGGGTACACCACCGCCATGATCCAGCCAGACATAATCGCCAATGGAAGCCAGTTCATACAAACCGGCATCCCAGGTTAAGTCGTCTTCACCGGCATCCAGTGTGGTCAGAATCGCATCACCTGTTGTACGGTTTGCATCACTATCGGTTGCATCATCGCCGCCCTGATCCAATGGACTGAAGGCGTAGCCTGCTGGCTGGGTGAAGCTAACGTAGTAATCGCCGGGCAGTAGTTCATCAAATAAATAATTACCGCTGCCATCCGTGAGCTGGTTGGCCATGGATAAATTATCATCCGGGGTAGATGGAATACCATCTGCGCCATAACCGGGGCGGAACAAATCCACGCGTATGCCGCTGGCTCCGGGTTCTGTTCCATTCTGAACACCGTCTCTGGCTGTGCCGCCGCCGCTGCCGTCATCGTACCAGACCAGGTCACCAATGGAAGCCGGTGGCAAATATATACCGGCATCCCAGGTAATATCGTTCTCAAATGCTTCGAGATCAATATTGATTGTGCGTCCGATAGGTCCGACTACGGTCGTAGCATCACTATCCGTGGATGCCGTTCCGGCACCGCTGGGGCTGAAGTTGTAATCGGTTGGCAGTATGAATTCCACATAATAATCGCTGGCCGGCGCTAAATCAGTAAAGGAATAATACCCGCCGCCGGTTGTGGTGGTGGTGGATTCCAACGTGCCTGAGCCTGGCGTACCTGTGAACAAATTCACGGTTACACCGGTAACACCATCTTCTCCGGCATCTTGCACGCCATCGCGGTTGGTGTCATACCATACGCGGTCTCCCAGGCTAGCGAATTGAATCAGGCCGAAATCAATGGTTAAATTATCGGCATCTAAAACAATCGTATTGCTTTGTAGTGTCGAACCATTTAGTGTGACGCCATTGTTATCTTCGTCTGTCGTATCGGTTGGATCGGCCGGATTATTCACTGAACTGGGTGTATAACCGGTGGGAATGATAATCTCAACCACGTAATCATCGGCTGGCAGATTGCTGAACAAATAATTACCGTTTGTATCCGTTTCTGTGATCCGCAGTGGAGTCGTAAGATTGGCTGCCTGATACAACCTTACGGTTACGCCGCTCAATCCCGGTTCAGTACCATCATGAATACCATTGTCTACTGTTCCGCCACCGGCGCCGTTATCCACCCAGACCAGGTTACCCAGGCTGAGCGGTGCGGCATATAAGCCAAAATCAACCGTTCTGTTGGAATAGGCGTCCGGGGCTTCGCCGGTTAATGGATTGGTTGCTGGATCGTCATCATCTGGTGATACAGGTTCCAGGCCGCCTGCCAGTGTTACCGGATTGCTGCGAATTACGCCTGCGCCGGCGACAACACCATTGTTGTCCAGGTCCGTATCATTATCCGGGTCACCACCATTTACTGCACTTACCTGATAGCCCGTGGGCAATTCCAGTTCAACAATATAGGTGTCTGCGCTTAAATTATCAAAGCGATAATAGCCGTTCGTGTTGGTTGTCGTGCTGCTGATAACTCCGCCATCCGCGATTCCATTATCATCTGAATCCTGGTAAAGGTTTACGGTAAGGCCGCCAAAACCGGGTTCTGTACCGTCATGGATACCATTATCTGCTGTTCCGCCGCCTTCACCGTTATCATGCCAGACCCGGTTGCCCAGGCTGTAGGCGTTGGTAAAACCAAAATCAACTGTTCGATTGGATTGATCATCCGGTGCTTCCCCGCTTTCCGGGTTCGTTACTGGATCGTCATCGTCTGGTGATTCAGGTTCATCTGCATTTGGTCCTAGCGTAACGTGATTACTGCGTACATTCACGCCATTAACCACGTAGCCATTATGATCCAGATCAACATCGCCATTAGGATCGCTGACTGCATTGTTCGTAGCTCGATAGCCAGCCGGCGTTACCACTTCCACGATATATGAACTGGCATACAGATCATCAAAACGGTAATATCCGTTGCCGTCCGTAACGGTAAAGTCAATCATCGATCCATCCGGAACATCATTGGCATCTGCATCCAAATACAGGCGCACCGTTACGCCGCTTATACCGGGTTCAGCGCCATTTTGTGTGCCATCATTGACAGTACCGCCGCCGGCACCATTATCATCCCAGACCCGGTTCCCCAGGCTGTAGGCATTGACAAACCCAAAATCAACGGTACGGTTGGATTGCTCATTTATGCCTTCCCCGGTATCCGGATTGGTTACCGGATCATTGTCATCCGTCGGTTCAATGGAAGTATATTCTAGGGTAACAGGATTGCTGCGAATATATCCGGGGTTTATTAGGTTAACACCGTTATTGTCATTGTCGGTATCCGAATCCGGATCGCCGCCATTGATGGCGCTGCTGATATATCCACCCGGAATTTCCACTTCAACAATATATGTATTTGCTGCCAGACTGTCAAAACGGTAATAACCATCACCGTCGGTTGTTGTTGTGCCAATGGCAACTCCATCCGGTGTGCCGTCGTCGTTGGCATCTTCGTACAGGTTTACATCCAAACCGCTCATCCCTGGTTCGCTGCCATTTCGTATACCGTCATTGGCAGTGCCGCCGCCGGCGCCATTATCTTCCCATACCCGGTTACCCAGGCTGAAAGATGTTACATAAAGGGTATCCTCGGCATCGTCTGGATCAATTGGTGGTGTAACATCGTCAGTTGTAATGATGTTGTCATAGGCTCCGACGGTATTGGAGGTAACTCGTATTCGCATTAGACAGGAATCGCTTTGAGGAATTGTTCCATTGACTAACTCAATATAGGATCTGCCGCTATATGGGCCAGTACTGTGAATTCCTGTTGTTAGTGTACTTGATGTGCCACACGTATTTTCCAATATCGGGTCTGTTGTTCCCCCATCATCTGCTATGGTGACACCAGCTGGAAGATTATCATTTGCTCCCATTCCGGTCAGATCCGTAGAAGTAGAGGTATTGAAGATTTGAATGGATAAAACTGATTCCTCACCAACCAAAATGGGATTGGGGGAGAATGATTTAACAATATATGCAAGAACCGCATTGGTTAAGGTTTCATCTTCCTGGTTCGAGTTGACTGCGCCTTCAAAACTGGTCACATCGCCAATATTAATGGTGTTGGTAAGGTTACCGGTCACGGTCATTGACACCTGTATTGATAAAGTACAGGTTCCTGAGGCAGGTAGACTACCGTCGCTAAATGAAAACGATGCATCACCCGGGCTGCCCGTTAATATACCACCGCAAGTGCCCGTATTAAAACCTGTCGGAGTAGCCAGAATCATTCCGGGTGGCATGTTATCGGTAAAAGCAATTTGTGACAATGTAGCCGCACTACTTGGGTTCTGGAGTTCAATGGTCATTGTAGAATAGGAGCCATTAAAGACTGATAATGGGCTAAATGCTTTATCGACACGAATTTCCAGAGGTTCAATGCCCAATGATGCACTTGCATTTTGAATTGGTTGAATACTGGTGGAACCATTAATCGTTCCATTGACGCTGGACCTGGAAATTGTATTGGTGCGCGTACGCAAAATCCCCGAGGTATTCTGCCCTTCTACATAAACGTTAATCCGGCACAATCCATCCACACTGCCGTCGCTTGCTGGAATCGTAGCACCGCTCATAGAAAATTCATCATCGCCATCTACGGCTGTTATAATCCCACCAGTGCAATCTGTGCTGGGTACATAAGCTGGATCACCAGGGTTATGCACACGTACGGTGTATCCATCTACTGAATAATCCATATTGTAAAGATAGTCGGATAGGGATACATCGGTAATGGGTTGCAAACTGCTATTGCTCAGGAAAACGGTGAGTAATGAAAGACCGCCCGGAGCAATTAGATCCGGCGCAAATTGTTTTGTCATGCTGAAACTGGTCACATATAAGTTTGCCGATCGGGTAACCGTATCGGTGCGTCCCTCATATGTGGATAATGAATTTGCCGGAATGGAATTTGTCAGTGTTCCGGGAGTATAAGCGGTTACGGGTACTTCAATGGTACAGGTGCTGTTTGGATTGGTAATCGTACCGTTGGTTAATTCAATGAGTTGTGATCCGATAACGGCACTTAACGTACCGCCACAGGAGTTTGTTATGGGGGATCCAGTGACTACCATATCGCCGGGCAAATTATCAATCAGGTGGATTTGGCTGAGACCTGTATCTCTGGGGGAAGTAATTCGAATCCGTAAGGTGGAATTGCTGCCGGGCAAAATGGTGGATGTAAGGAAAGATTTTGCAACAGTAGCATTGCCATTAATGGGGTAAACCCGCACGATATCGGAATCACCATTTGCATTATCAATGCCCTGATCCGAATTAATATCTCCAGCTGCGATGCTGTTGGTATAACCACCAGTATTGACGACTGAAGAGGTCACGGTTGCATAGATCCAACACTCTCCCGGTGTGCTGACTGAACCGGCTGGAATCATAGCGCCGGTCAATGTCAGGGAAGTACCAGTACTGCTAACCACAGCACCTGGCCCGCAGGAGGCTGAGGTTGTCGGTGTGCCAACGATGGTTAGGTTTGCCGGCATGGTATCTGTAAAAGTAACACCAGTAAAGGCCGTACTGGCCTGATTTCTCAATCGTATTGATAAAGACGTCGTACCGTTTTCAACGAAATCAGCACCGAAATATTTATCGACTAATATGGTGCGCTGAACTACCGTAACATTGTCGCTAGCAGGTAAAAGGTTGGTTACAGAACCGGTTAATGCGCCTGCCGGAATGGTATTGGTGTATGGGCCGCCAAATGTTGGGCTGGTTACTGTAACCACGATCGTACAGGAACCGGGTGTGGTGGTGTTGCCTGGGGGAATGACTCCGCCAACCAGTCTGATCGTATTGCTGGATGGTACCGAAACAGTACCGCCACACTGTGATGCTGCCGGTGTGCCGGATACAACCAGCGATCCCGGCAAGATATCATCAAATGCCATATTCGTATAGGTGGTGCCGGAAGGGTTGCGCAGGGTAATGGTCAGTGTGCTGGTATCACCCTGAGCAAATGAATCCGGGCTGAATTGCTTGGAAATGCCCACCGATTGCACATTCACCGGAGCGGTAACATCCGCAGGATTGGTTACATATTGGTCAGTTTGAACTGACCCTACGCCGGCTGGGCCAGCCGGAATTGTGTTGGTGTATGTTCCTTGTAATGAGGAAACCACGCGTACCCGCACGCGGCATAAGCTATCAGCTGCTATTGTTCCATTATTCAGCGTGATGGTATTGCTCCCAACTGAAGTGCTGATTGTTCCACCACCGCAGCCGCTGAGCGAGGTGGTTAATGGCGATGAAACCACAAAAGGCCAGGGTAACGTATCCGTATATGTCACACCGGTTAATGCGTGGTCTTCATCGTTATTGGTCAGGTTTATCTCTAATTGAGTCGATTCACCAGCCCAGACGGTGCTGGGCGAAAAATTTTTATTCATTGATGGTGTTTCAACCGCAGTTACACTTAAGGTTGTGATGGAAGCCAAGCGGGTGGCATTGGTGATAATGTCCAGACCACCACGGGCTGTGGAGTAAAGTCCTACACCACCATTAGAAGGTGGGTTTCCATAGGATGGTACGTAGCTGTTTTTTGTACCAGGTGAAGTTGCCAGTACGCGTATTGTCATCTCGCAGCGCCCTTGAGTAGCAGTTGCTGCTGGTACTTCTCCGCCGCTGAGGGTTATCTTGGTTGTGTCTGCGGTAGCAATTACAGTACCGCCGCATGTATTTGTTAGAACACCATCCGCATGAACAACCAATCCAGTATTTGTACCCACTAGAAGCGAGTTGGTAAAGGAGACATTTTCAAGGATAAATGGATTCGTATTTAAAATTTCAATCGTCAGAATCGTATCTTCTCCAACCAATAGGGAGCCGTCGTCAAAACCTACATTAATTTGCGCTTCATAATTTATAGCCAGTACGGTTGCAACGGGGCTTAATATTAAAGCCATAATGAGGGTAACAAATAAAAATACGGATTTTGATAATTTCCGCATGGAACGCTCCTTAGTGAATAAAAATGAATATATTGATTTTAGTTCATGGGAAATTAATTAGATAATACCTTTACATTTGGCAATAATCTCACGCAAGAATTCGCGCATCATCTTCTCCTCGATAAGTAAAATTAATTGTTGATGCGGTATATGCTAAATTGATAATGTTTAATACAATGAATAAATTGGCGTACTGATAAAAAGATATTTAAATTTCGGCGTAATTATCCTTTATTATACTGTATTTGTTTAAAAATAATAATGAAAGAACCCATGGCGTCTGCCTGAATTTGTAAATTTCATGTGAATATATTTTCGGCCTTTTCTTGCTAATAATCAACCCTTGTAGTAATAAAAAAACATGTCAAATTGCGCTCGTATACTATATGCAACCCTATCAAAAGTGTATAGCACAGCGGAAAAATGAAAATTGACTCTTTAAGAACAGGTCAAAAAATGTTATTGTTATAGATAAATATATTGTCTAAACAATAAGGAACGGGTATGAGGTTGTCCGAATATTACGCATGGTTAAAAAAAGATTGGGCCAAAGCAGGATTCATTATTTCCATTTTTTTGTTCGTTTTTTTATTCGTCTTTGTCCGAGAATACGACTTCATCGTCTTTCTCCTTTTATTGCAAACACCCTTGTACATGCTGCATGAAACCGAAGAGTATATCTTTCCGGGTGGGTTTGGCAAGTACTTCAATACAAAAATTTTAAAGTTACAAACCGAAAAAGAACCTGTGAATGAGACGTTTATCTTCTTCGTAAATGTAATTCTGATCTGGATACTCATGCCTGTCTGCGGTCTTTTATCCACCATTGATTATCGCTTCGGCTTGTGGATCCCCTATTTTTCCTTTTTCGCTGGAATTGCGCATATTTTACTGGCCATTAAAGCCAAAAAAATATATAGTCCCGGGTTAATCGTCAGCCTTGTGCTGAATATCCCTGTCGGTTTAGTGACCATTCTCTATCTTTGGCATCATGATATTATCAAAAATATTTTCCTTACCCCACATTTATTGATTGGTTTGGGTTTAAATGCTATATTACCAGTAATGGGAACAATTTTGCTCAGAAATTATCGTCAAAAAGAACGCAATCAGCACAAGTTGAAAAACGCGACCTGATAAATCGTACACGGAAATCCGTAAAAGCATCGCGGCACGCAGCGTTATGTTAGGCAGCAGTCTTAGTCAAAAAAAGGAAGGATGCTATGGGTAAATGTCCAAAATGTGGTAGTACTGATATAAATCAATATCGTATGCTTGACGGTCCAATGTGGTGCAGTAGTTGTGGGTTTATGGTTGAAGATAAAACGCTCTTCCCCAATCCATTTGTACAAGAAAATCCTGCTGATAAAGAAAAGTCAAATGAAAACAGCATCTCCTCCAGGCCATCAATGGCTGAAGCACTATATGAATACTCACATGCTAAAAAGCAAATCAACAAGGATGAGCAGTCTGAAACGGTGTGACTCAACAGCAACGGCTCAGCATCAACTCAACTAAATAACAATTTCCAAGATCTGGATTATCAATAAACACATTCATATATTTTTGAGACAGGCTTGCAACGCCATCTTCAATCGTTGATCAGGCGATTTTTACATGTTTTTATGACCAAATTGATTGTTAATGCGTCATAATTGAATCGTATCCTTTATCTGTATTTTTAATTGTAAGACAGCAGGTTGTCAGAAATGAAAAAAAATCAGGGAATCCGTAGAACGCTAGATGATTTCTTCTTTGTTCGGCTAAAACCGAATGAGTTGGAGAACAATTTTCGCGCTGAATCATTGGCTCGTGACAAAATTTTTACAAAAATAATAATACTCCTTGCTACAATCCTGGCCATTGTTTTCCTACAACTGGAAGTTTCGTTGAACCATGAAAATGGAATGCATTCCATAAATTTTCAAGTTAGAATAGCCGCAATTCTTGTTTCCCTTATTGCCTTTTGGTTGGTTCATAAACAATCGCTTCCCCAAAAAATTGATCGTATCACGTTCGTGTGGGGAATCTTCTTTATAAGTCACTTGATTTATTTTAATGTAACCAGAATTGATGATTATGTACCTATCATCATATGGGATATTATGACCTTATTTTGGGTATACTTTTTATTACCCATACCAATACATTACAGAATGTATTTGGCTTCTTTTCTGACAATATGTAGTGTAGTAATATGGATAAATTTCAGGGTGCCGGTGGTGGATGCATACCAAAACATAACAGTACTTACAGCCTATCTTATGGCCAATGTTGTTGGTATTTTCAATTCCAGGCAAACCAATCAAATGCGCCAACAGAATTTCATTCTTATTAATACGGATACGCTTACAGGGATCAGTAACCGCAGATACATCTTTGATCAATTAGACAGGGAATTACAGAGAACAAAACGCTATAAGGATCCACTTACGCTATTGCTGTTAGATCTGGATAACCTTAAAGCAATAAATGATAAATATGGACATAAGGCAGGGGATGAATTATTAGTGGTTTTTACCAGGCATTGTTCTTTGCAAATCAGGTCAATTGATTATTTTGCACGGTTTGGTGGAGATGAATTTATGATCCTGCTTATTCAAACGGATCAGGAACAAGCACAAACCATCGCTGAGCGAATCAGAAAATCTGTTTCAGAACTGGAAATTAAATGGGATCAGGAAACGATGAAAACATCGGTTAGCGTTGGGGTGACAACCACCAAAGACGCAGTCATCTCCCCAGAAGATTTAGTCAAGCTCGCTGATGATGCATTGTATCAAGCAAAGAATAACGGACGCAATCAAATCATGGTTGCGTAAATCAGGTTATGAAATGTGCTACACAAACTGATATTCACATACACATATCTCGGGTAAAAGTCAACATGTCATTTCGCTAATGAAGATTTTCTTTTGCGGATGAACTTGAATTAACCTATTCAACCAGCCAATCTTTGGCTTCTTCTAACATATCAAAAGGCACCCTTGGATTGTTTGTGAAGGCATTCACACCTTTCAGTAAAATGTTTTTTATCCCTGTAACACCCACAATGGCTGCCTTTTTGGTTAGTGGCAGCGATATAGCACCCTGTTTCTTTGATAGATCGGTGAATTCTTTGTTGACGAAACAGTCCGTTACATCGGAAAGGGACAGAATCTGATCAGAGTTTTCATCAACGATCATTTTTGTTGCTGATAATATCTGCTCCAACATTTCTGCTGGGCTTAATCCGCCATAATTAACGTAGAGAATTTTCTTCCCTTTATACATAATCCATTCTGCGCTCATTGATACTCCTCGGCATTACCTGACGAGAACCGGTAATGTTTATTCTGATAAAACAAATATCATCAGGATTCCATGTCGAAAATGAAATCCCATCATTTACATCGAATTGAAAAAGAATGTTGTAAATAGTTACAACATTGTAGCGCAATTGATACAAAGTCCCCATTAATTTTATGCAAAATTGCCCGAAGCAGCGTGATAAAACGCGTGGTAGCAGCATAACACGCTGGGCCCAGAGAGTGTAACAAGGGACATGATTCAAAAAATAAAATCCCTCCCCTAAATCGATAGATTTGGGAGAGGCCAGGTGAGGGTGAACCGCCAGCCAAAAAAACGCACCTCATTCGAAGCCAACGTGCTCGCATAGAACAAAGCCCGCACTGAGCACAGCATGCTGTGATACTCTAATCCCACCAAACAACCCAAACAAGTACAGTAAGTGAAAATTATTACTGATACAATGAGCATATAGCATCATTTCAGCGTATCAACATCCTCTACTATTAAGCTAAAATTTCTGGGAAACCAAATGGCAAAAACTGCTCTCGATTTGTATCATAAGTATTTTAGAGATAGGCAATTTGAACGCCTGGATATGTTTCAAATGATCAATGATAGATTCAATATTCAACGGGTTTTGTACCCAGGAAGTTTTGTGCATATCACGCCCTCGTTTATTTTTTCCGATGTTGTTTATGTTGACAATGATAAGCAAGCCAACCTGTTCTTCAGCAAGCCCGAGGTATATCCGTTCATTGCTCAAAACAAAGTATACACACAAGAGGCACATGTTAAATTTCATTTTTCAGATTATCGGAATGGTTTTGATGAAGTGGAAGATCATTTTGATCTTTTGATTTCCCAATACGCCGGATTTGTTGGACAATTTTGCAAACAATACTTGAAAAATGGCGGATTGCTTTTGGCCAACAATAGTCATGGTGATGCTGGCATTGCCGCCATAGATGATGATTATCAGTTAATCGCTGTATTTCATTTACGAAAGGGGAAATACAGCATCAGCATATCAAATCTTGATGCGTATTTTGAACCAAAATCTTCATCGCAAATAACAAAAGAATATCTCACGAAACTTCAAAAAGGGATTGGCTACAAAAAAACAGCCAGTGTATATTTATTTCAAAAGATTCAATAATTGCCTTCAAAAAATTTTCATAAACAGATGATCCAATCAGGTTGGCAGAACAGGATGCTGATATCAGTATCACACATACCAATAATTCATAGCGCCACACGGGATATTTATCATCAGCACGAGCAGGTCATTGCGAACCTAATGGGTATCACCCTGAACTCAATCGAGAGAGAGCTGAAGTGCCCGCACCGAGCGTGCCTGTATCGAGTAAAACCGAGATGCCTGCACTGAGCGTGCCTGCATCGAGCGAAGCCGAGATGTGCCCAGCGAGTGTAATATGGGGCACGATTCATACTACCAATGCAATTCATAATGTAAAGTCCCTCCCCTAAATCGATAGATTTGGGGGAGGTTAGGTGGGGGTGAAACGCTAGCCAAAAAACGCATCTCATTTGAAGCCAACGTGCTGTAATACATATTCGATCCCTTACGGATGATAAGCCCAAAAGAAAATCTGTATAATGATATTAAAGTTTGAGATTCAATAATTTCTGCGATAAATGGCGTTAATCATGTAGGAGACCCATAAATGGATGACATACTAAAAAAATTACTGTTAGAAGAAGAACAACACCAGTTTGATAAATTTAATGAAGACACCGCCTGGAAAATTGGCAGCTGGTTGGTTGACTACGCCACCAGCAACAAACTCCCTATAACAATTGATATCCGTCGAGGCGACCATCAACTTTTCCATGCCAGCCGCCCCGGCACCAGCGCCGATAACGATGAATGGATCAAACGTAAAATTCGCCTGGTCAAGCGCACCGGCCATAGTTCCTTTTACATCGGACAATTGCTCAAGAGTAAAGGCAAACGCATCGAAGAGATGCTTTTAATATCCGAAAGCGAGTTTGCTCCACATGGCGGTTGTTTCCCGATCATCCTTAAAGGCAGCGGTGTTATAGGCACAATCACTGTCTCGGGGCTGGCTCAGGAAGAAGATCATAAAGTTGCTGTTCTGGCAATAAAGAATTATTTGGAGGAGAACTAGATGACACTCAATCCGATTATATCAATACTTGGACGCCGTTTACGACTGGCTGTGATTGGTGGAGGTCCGGGCTCTTTTATTGGTGCCATGCATCGCCAGGCAGCCCGCCTGGATGACCGTTATGAACTGGTCGCCGGTGTGCTATCCTCCAATCCCGAGCGAGCAAAAAAAGCAGGCCTGGAAATTGGCTTGGCCCCGGATCGTGCTTACACCAATGTTCTGGAAATGTTGCACGCGGAAAAAGCGCGCGATGACGGCGCAGATGTCATCGCGATTATGACACCCAATGACAGCCATTATCAGTATGCCGTGGCAGCATTGGAGAATGGATTCGACGTCATATGCGATAAACCCATGACCAACACCCTCGAGGAAGCCGAAGCATTGCATCAAAAAGTAACAGAAAGCGGTCTGGTCTTTTGCCTGACCCATAATTACAGCGGATATCCGATGGTCCGTCAGGCCAAAGAAATGGTCATGGATAATCAGCTTGGCACAATCCGTTTGGTACAGGTGGAGTATGTTCAGGGTGCCAGGGCAGATGAGAATGACCCTGACCCAGCCAAAGGCGAAGTCTCCTGGCGATTTGACCCGCAAAAAAGCGGACCTTCCCTGGTTATGGGTGAAATTGGCTGCCATGCCCATCATCTGCTGCGCTTCATCACCGGATTGGAAGTTGCCCAGGTGTCAGGGGAGATCGGAAATATTGTTCCGGGTCGCCTGGTACATGATTTTGCCGGCGCGTTACTGCGCTTGAATAATGGTGCCCGGGGAAATTATTGGGTCACCCAGGCCGCAGCCGGTGTAGAGAATTGTCTGCGGATCAGGGTTAGTGCTACCAAAGGCAGTCTGGAATGGATGCAGGAATTTCCGCAAACACTAACCTTCAAACCATTTCAATCACCCTCCCAAACCAGAACGATTAATGGGCCGGGTACGATGCCGCTATCGGCTCGTTCCAGCCGTATCGTTGCCGGACACCCCGAAGGCTTTCATGAAGGTTTTGCAAATATTTATTCTGACGCCGCAGAAGCCATTGTCGCCCGCAAGGCAGGTGTAAAAGCCGACCCGCTGGCACTCTATTTCCCCACCTCTCTGGATGGACTTCTTGGCGTTCGTTTTGCTCATAGCCTCATCGAATCCGGCCAGGCCGATGGAAAATGGATGGACTGCTGATTTAACACGCAGGCATGTGAAAGAAAAAAACATCACTATATATATAAATTACAGTGATGACCTAAAAAGCGTGATCATCAAACGATCACGCTTTTTTAAATAAACAGGCTTTATTGATTCACTATACTTGTTCATTCTTAAATTTGCCTCTGACAAAGCCAATCACATACCAGACGATGACAACAACCAGCGTCAACAGCCCAAGCATAAATAGTACTGCGCCAATCGGCATCAAAATGCTGTCTTGTACCATACCGCTTTCATTAACTGTGGAAATAGTATCCCCAAGCCGTGCGCTGATAAAGCCAATCACGATCAATGCAATACTGGCGATGAGTGCTTTTCGTTTCATAAGTTGGTATTTCTCCTCTGGCGAATCGTTTTCACAATTATATATCAATAGTAGCACGCACATGGTTTCCGTGTAAAATCGACGTGTAGCGGCACAGCGCGCTGTGCCCGGCGCTAGATATGAGCACAACCAGGCCGAGATAGATAGCCGGACCAACATCAATCAGTGAGGTGTAGGGGGCAGGAACCGATAAATTTGTCTTGTCATACCAACACTTAATAAACCAGCCCTGAGTGAAACCGAAAAGTCGAGGCGCTGTTCCGAGCAAAATCGAGGTGTGCCATTCTTCCCCCCATCTTTTATGGGGGGATTGAGGGGGGCTGATACATATCGTATTTCAACACATCAAACACCCGCCCGAAATAACCCAAACATATCATTGCGAACCCGCCCACACGAAAACCCGTATTCGATAATAAATTAATCACTCTTTTGTGAAAGTAGCCCTCAGCCTCAAATCATCTGTCAAGGTGATTGACAATTGTTCATTCCCCATATCTTCACCATCCAGCCCCAGCCATTTTTCAAATCGGTATCCTGCATACGGAATCGCCGTAATTTCCACCGGCAGACCCTTAAAATAAATACCGCTCCATGCTCCGGCATCCATCACTCCGGGGGTCTGTTCTTGTATATCCAGCGTATTGATGCGAATATAGCCCATCTGATCATCGCTTTCCAGGGAAACATTCACAATTTCCTGTAAATCAAAATAGTCCAGAACATGTCCTCTAACAAAATATGGGCGGTTTTCTGCATAGGTACGCAGTACATCCACTGAATTTTGCCACGCCTCATAAGAATAGGAATCCCCCCGCCAGCGCCGCATATGCTCTTCAAATTCAGGTTCTAGCGCCCTTTCCATGAGGTTTATATCCCCAATCATATTTTCCGGCAGGAAAGTACTGTTGAGATGATCTGCAAAGCGAGTGATAAAGGCTTCTCGAAATTCCTGGTTTTCCAGTAAAGATCTGAACAGAAAACCAGACCATTCCCTGGAGGGATTGATTGCCCGTGCAAGGCTGTTTTCTGATGCCGTCTCAGCGCCTCTGAAGCCAAAACTGTTATCTATATCATACAAAAACCAGCGCCATCTGCCATCATGACCATAATCCTGTGCCGGTTCTAAAGCGCTGCTGTTTTTTCGCCAAAAACTGACATTGTTCTGGGGCCAGTCATAGTTTTCGAAATAGATCTGTGCGATTTGATAATCAATGTAGTTATCCACATCCATCTGCGTTTTGATATAGTCGTAATACTCAGGAATGGATAAATCATGCGTCTCAACAAAACCAATCATCTCGAGATAATCCTGCTCATCAGCGCTGCTGCCAACCTCAACGGTGACATCTCCCAGCGCATTGGTCGATAGAATGGCAACATCCTCTGGATGGATGCCATAATGATTTTCCAGATAAAATTCGTCCAGGCGCTCCCGTATGTTATGAATGCCCCAGTATTCCCCATTCAGCAGCACGATACAAGGCTGATAGGCCTGAATATCCAGCTTCGTTGTTTGTCTGACCACGTTCTGAACAAAGGCATCCCGAAACATGGTTTTTTCCCAATCCTGCCCGGAATTCCGTAAGATGAAAGATTTAAACGCCGAAATTGTACGCTCATTCGCGCTGCCGCTCAGCCCAGGAAACAATTCATATTCAATGGATGCCGCGCAGCCTTTATCACAAGCCGCATAAATACGCAGGCTTTTTTGCGGCAGCTCTCTGGTGGCACCGCCGTTAATGCGCAAACTGGCATCTTGTGCAAATCCTGGACTTCCATCCACGCTAAAGTATTCAATATGAACAGGCCGTTCCCATGCTTGTCCCACCTGACTATAATTTGCTTCTCTTTCCCAGGGGTTCAATGCGGAAGCAGGGTCATAAAATTGGTCATAGATATCGCCCATGATATAAATACCAAAGGTGTTGTCAAATAAATTGGCGGGATCGGTTGTTAAGGAAAGCACTGGCAGTGAAAAATTTTCATCTCTGCCAATCAAATAGGTATGCGTCACAATTGGACTGATGGCCTGGCCGTCGTCTGCTATAACACGGCTGCGAATAACCGTTGCCTTATAGATCTCACTGCTCGGGCTTGTCCATCTGGGTGAAATATCCTCAATGGCAGAGATACCGTTGGCTTCCCCTGCTCGGCTTTGCATCAGAATCGCAGCGTCATATCGCATGCTGTCTTTTGTCGGTTCTGAACCATCCAGGGTATAGTAAATTTCCGCATCTTCAAGATCTGAGTAGAGGGTTAATTCAAAAGGCGCATCATAATATCCACTGCTCGCAGAGAATAGCGGGGCTGCCAAAGTTGTATATTCAGGCAGATAGAACGGCAGCCTGTCTGTGACGTTGTCCCAGTATTCGCGCACAGGGGCATAATCATCCCCATCAGCGGTTGATATTGGATTGTCACGTAGATCAACCGTTGCCAAACGTTCGATTTTCACATTATCCTGTAGCGCCCCGTTGGCCATCAAATGGCCCAAAGCGCTGGTATCCGTCAGCAAACAGTTGCGAACATCCAAAAATCTCAGGTCTGTAAAATTCTCCAGGATAAAAACATCTTCGCCGACAGGCACGTTTTGCATGTCCAGTTTTTTCAGATTGGTTAACTGCCCAAGTGCTGATATGTTTTGCGCATGCACATTAGACTGCATATTCAGAGTTTCAAGATTCGTTAGCCCTGCCAGTGCAGAAAGATCGACAATATCATTATCGCGCAGATTCAGACTGATCAGTTTTTTCAGGTTTTGCAGCGCAGCAACATCGCTAAGCTGACAATTGCTCAGGCTTAGCTCCTCCAGATTGGAAAGATTTTCCAGGTTTGTGATCTCATTTCCAATCGGCACATCATCCAGATTGAGATATTTCAATTGATGCATGCTGGCTAATGGCAGGATACTTTCAATATTTCCATTGCCATAAAGATCCAGGCGGGTTAATTGATTCAGATCCGCCAGCGGGGAGAGATCTCTTACTTCGTTGTATCCAAGATGCAGGGACTTAAGCGTTTTCAACTGCGCTACAGCTGAGATATCCTCAACAAGATTATCTTGCAGAATAAGCACTTTCAGATTTGTCAGATCAGCCAGCGCAGAAAGATTGGAAACCTGATTTTCAGTCAGGTTCAACTCTTTTAATGTAGGGAAGATTTTCAAAATTTGAATATCGCTCAACCAGATCGCCTGGTCGCTCTCGGTGATGATCACATTATAGGACAGTTCCAGCTGCTCTAATCGAATCCCTTCCAGCGCCCCAAAGTTCGCTTTCTCCAAATCGATCAGACCATTATTTCCCAGATTTAGCTTTTTTAATTTCTTCAAACTGGCCAGTGAACTGACATCTGATATTTGATTCTCTTCCAAATTGAGAATCGTCAGATTGGATACATGCTCAATACCCTCCAAAGAGGAAACACCTCTGCCGGATGCATCCAGCACGGTGATTTTACTGAGTTCAATCGTGGTGAGTGGTTTAACCGGCTGATCCAGCGCTTCGCGGAGAACCATTTCCAAATTTGCATCAGGGATATCAACTTTTATGTTCGCTACCAGCGTAACCAAAAACAAGCCAATGAATACCATCAACCAGAAAAATAAAACAAAATAAGTGATATAACGTTTAGCGAACTTCATTTATACTCTGAGCGCATGGTTCACAAAATCCAATTGGGTGATTTCGATACCTTGACAGTACTTACTATTGGATTCAATCTTTAATTTATGAGTTTCTACAATTTTTTTGAGCCAATCCGGTTGTTTGTCATGACATTTGATTTCCAGAATAATCTGATGCGGATGATGCTGACGGAAAAAAGCCTGCCCAGGAAAAAGCATTTTGGTTTGTGCACTTTGCACATGATGATCAAACGTGATCCTCAGGTCTTCTCTTCTGCGGGAGATGTACCCTTCTCTGAAATACTCAACCAGCACTTTAGGGCGTAATATGCGCGCATGAAGTTGTCTTTCGAACTCAATTAAAACGGGATCGGGTTCACAATGCCAATGATAGCGCTTCATGAAATGGGTAAAAGCACCCGCGGAGATAATCTTACCGTGTTTCCCAGTCCGCACGCCCTCGCGAAATTTTAATTCAACGCGAATGACTGAATCAGACTGCAGGAGGGTATTGTATGTGCGGATACGGTACTTCATCCGGCTTTGATTGCCCCCGTTTTTTTCGTTATAGGTCTGATAATCCAGAGAGTCAAAATACAGGCTGCGCACTAAATATTTCATGGCAGGAACGGCTTTTGTAAATGGGTCGGGTTGAACAAAAGGCTGGCAGGCGTTGATAACCTGTAGATATTGTTGAAGCGTCAGGCGATATTTAAATTCATAGCGCCAATTGTATTGAAAATCAAGATCAGATAGCAAAGACAAAAGGATTTCTCCGAAGAATAACAACCTGTTGAAGGGAAAGAAAAAATTCGCTTAGAAACTGCAGTACGAAGGGTTACTTATGGAGGAAAGCCCGCAATGATTGCTGCAGCTATACAGGCAGAGCCAATTGAGGTGCCAGAAGGGAGACTTTGTGCACACCCTCTAAGGCCTGTATTTCGCGCATGAAATGTTTTGATTCAGCACCCGAGATCTCGATGAAACGAATTTCAAAAATCGATTCCCAATTTAGTTCTTCCACTTCATGGGAGCGGATTCGTGCATCAGAAGAAAATTTCGTATCATCTCAATAAAACGGGGTAGAGCTAAGATTTAGGAAAAGACCAACCCAAATTAATTTGAGAAGCGCG
>JAEKNU010000053.1 GCA_016838895.1 Chloroflexota bacterium | reverse complement strand
ACTCGCGGCGATCATTACTTTATTCCAGAAGGCGTGAAACACGCTGGAAAAATTTTCGCCGGATATGCGGATATTACTTATTTTGATGAAGCTGCCCGCTATCAGGCAAAGTGATTGTTAATCACTTATTCATCAGGGGAGCAGAAATGTACAAGGATAGATACGTTTTATACATTTTGTCGAATGCAACAATCATGTCAGGAATTGACATATATGGCGTCTATGCTGGTAAAGACCAATATCTGCACATGCTATACTAGAAAGAGGGATTTGTAATGAGCCAAATACCCAATGAACTCGCTCCATGTGGCGTTTTTTGCGGCGCCTGCCCATCCTATCAAAAATCCTGCCTGGGATGTGCGTCCGAGAGCAAGGAACAAAATCGTAAAAGTAAATGGGCCTGCAAAATAAGAATTTGTTGTTATACCAATAAAAATCTGGACTTTTGCGTGACCTGTGCAGCATACCCATGCAAAATCTATTATAAAAAACTACTCGATCCGCATCAGGGTGATCCTCTGTTCAAATACCGACATGAGATTCCGGAAATTTTTTCGCAACAATATTCTCCCGATTATGCCATCTTTCTGGAAAATCAACAAAAACGTTGGACCTGTCCAAATTGTGAAGGCACAATTAAGTTTTATCATTATAAATGTAGTAAGTGTGGATATGAGCACATTATTTAACAATACCGATCCATATCTAGAAAAAATTGGATATTCACAATTCCTATTTCTAATCTGATAAATCAATACCACTCAGAGCAAAATCAAGTACAGGATAAAAACAAATACAATTTGTGTAATGCGGCCTCACTTATGCCATAATATGGTTATCATGCTATTCAAATCGTTGCTATAGATTGTCACTACTTTCTCTGGCATATTTATTTTTGTGAGGTTCAATTATGATCAAACCAGTCTATGTAAAACCCGATGATGAAGTTACAACTGTGGCAAATATCTTTTCATCACGCGTGGTTGTTAAAGGAAAAACCTGGCTCCCCTTTAGCCAAATATTCACAGGGTTGTTAATGTCATATCTGGCGCTGAAACGGATTCCCCAGCGTACTTTAATACAAAGTCTGGGTATTGGCGCCATGGCGATGCCGGTAGTATTGGGGTCAGAATGGGGACATAATTTTGCTCATGCCACCGCAGCCCATTGTGTTGGCAAACCCGTGGATGCTATCAGAATTGTTTGGGGCATGCCCATTTTGGTTTATTATGATGTAAATGATCAACAGGTAGCGCCCCGGCAGCATATAATTCGTGCCCTGGGCGGTCCGCTATTCAATATGCTCCTGCTGCCGTTTGCATTATTGGCAAAACGCATCAGTAAGGAATCAAGTGCCATGCGGGATATTGCAAACGCAGCTACCGCCACGAACGCATTCATTGTGTTTGGGGGATTATTACCGATTCCAATCATTGATGGCGGAGCAATCTTGAAATGGTCTTTAGTGGAGACAGGCCATTCTATCCCGGAAGCAGATATAACGGTTCGCAAAGTAAATGGTATGCTTGGTATAGGGCTTGTGGCAGCCACCATAGAAACCGCAAAAAAGAAACGCTGGATTTGGTCTGTTATTTGCGCTATGTTTGCCGTGTCCGCTTTAGGTGTAGCGTTAGGAATATTAAAGGAACAGGAATAAAAAATTGGGGAAAAAGTAATATGGCATTAAAAAATAATTTTTATAAAGCAGCTTTCATAACAACAATTATTATCGGATATCTACTTTTTTGTACACATTCACATAAGGTGAATGCTGATGCTGCGCCTGAACCAGGAGCAGTAGGCTCCACACTGTTTCCAAACCTGAACCAAACCAAAGTCCGCATGGAAGCAGAAACGGTTCTCATGGCCATTCCTGAACACAGCGATTACTGGAGCGGTCACGCCATTGTGACAACAACCTTTTACATGAGAAACATGGGAAATGAAACCGAAGAAATGAAAGTCCGCTTTCCTATGAATATGGCTGAATATGATCTTGGCTATGAAGTATCCAATGGTGAAGATTATTGTCAACCCATTTCCAGTTATCCATCACTTGAGGATCTCTCGGTAAAAATCAACGATGAAGAACCCAATATCGTTACAAAAACAACAACTTACAATAATCAATTATCAACCCAGGGAGAATCAGTCGCTGCAATAATCAATTGTTGGGCCTATTTTGATGTCAGTTTTCCACCGGGAGAACAGGTTATTATCGAAGTGCAATATAAAGTTTACGGATATAAAACAGATGACAGTTTTGTTCGCTATAAATATATTCTGCAAACTGGGGAGGGTTGGTATGACACGATCGGTTCCGCAGATGTCGTTATTAAGCTCCCATACGAACTGGATGAAACAATTATAAGGAATTGTCAACCTGATGATTGTGTAATTGATGAAAACACTGTATCGTGGCATTACGAAGATTTTGAACCAGATGAGAATATTGAAATTAATATGATCGAGCCTTCAATCTGGAGCCGTGTCGTACGAGAAACCTTGAATATACAAAGCAACGCTGCAGACGGCGAAGCTTGGGGGAGACTCGGGATGGCATATAAAGAATTAATTACTGATCGGCATGGTTTTATCAGTGCAAACGAATATCCTCATTTTTTTGATAAAAGTGTAAACGCCTATCAAAATGCGATTTACCTGCTGCCAGATGATCTTGATTGGCATCTTGGATATACAGATATTGTTTGTCCATATGCTGTGGATGCTTTTCTCTCCGAACAGGAGGATGCCCAAAAATACGCTCAAATATGTGGAATAGAAATTGATACCTTATTAATCCTGAGACCAAATGACCCAAATATCATCGAATACTTGAAATTTCTATATAACACGTACCCAGCATTTTTTGTGGAGTATGGATTCAATATCTTCGCAGGCAAAATGCATATGCCAACCCTTGCGCCTGTACCCACAAAGTCAGCAGCAACCTTAACCAGCACCATATCTATTACCTCTACCCCCATCAACATGCCACCCGCAACACAAACACCAACTGCGAATATTTCATCAGAGAGTTCAATTCCACCTACTGTAAATCCGTTTGGCAATGTTCAACCTCAGCCACCATTTGTGGATGATTCAATAAGTCGAAATCAAACATGGTTTTCATTCTTTGGAAATATTGTTCTGCTCCTATTGGTGTTTATATTTTATTTTCTGAAACAAAGGAAAAAATAAAGTCTGGAACGTCGGTTCATTCAAAACTTTATGGAGATAATATGTTAATTACCTGGATATCCATCATACTCACCGTTATTCTGCTTTTTCTGCTCCTCGCCGGATTTATCTTTTCCAGCGTTGTCATGTATTCCCATCGTCAACCCATCGTGCGCACACCCAAAGATTACGGCATGGAATACGAGGATATTTCCTTTCCCAGCCTGGATAACCTCACCATTAAAGGCTGGTTGATTCCTGGCACGAAGTTTAAAGAGAAAGTTTTGCTAATCACTCACCCGTTCCCATTCAATCGGCACGGCTTCATTTCAAAGAATCAGGGATTTCCCCCTTTGGCCTTCAAGGATGTTGACCTGCTAAAAACAGCTCAAGTGCTTCATCATGAGGGCTATTCCGTGATGATGATGGATTTCCGCAATCACGGTGAAAGTGCTGCGGGCATCAGCGCTGTGGGTCTTAATGAATATCAGGATACAGCCGGTGCGGTACGTTATCTCAAACAACATCCGGATTTACAGCATACACAAATCGGCCTGGTCAGTTTCTGCATGGGCGCGGATGCCAGTATCATTGCATTCAGCAAGGCCGCAGCGGTTATGCAAGGTGTGAAATTCCTTGTTGCGATTCAACCAGTCTCTGCTGAGGTATTTGTCAAAAGCTATTTGCGGGCTGTTTACACCCCTGCCAGCCTGATCCTCGCCCCGATTGTAGATTGGTTCATACAGAAACGCGGTGGACATGCATTGTCAGTCATGTCGCCTATTGCCTATGCGAAAGACGTGCATGTTCCTATACTGCATTTCCAGGCACCCGCCGATAAATGGACAACCATTGCAGATACGCAGACCATTTTTGATAACTTCTTATCAGAAGAGAAAGAGCTGGTCTGGCTGGAAGGGATCAACCATCGCTTTACAACCTACAACCACATCGCTGAACATCCAGAAAAAGTTATTGAATTTTTCGACATGCACTTTGATTAATTCTGCCCTCTAAGTATCAATCCGTTCCAGTTTAAACACCACTGGACGGATTCCATCTGAGCAGCAGACGATTAATTCGTTGTCCTTTTTCATCCAACCCGTATCACTGAAATTTCCACCGCGCAACAATGTTTGAATTGAGCGTTGAATATCTACCCATGCCCATGCGCAAAAATCATCCGGCGGCCTGACCATATTTTCAACGATGAATTCCTGACCTTCTTCAAAAGAATTACACATCGCTGCATCGGATTGAGTATATGCTTTAGCATAGTCTGCGTTATACATTTTTCGCAAAATGGTTATCTTACACTTGCGCATTTTCCCTCCATTAAAATTCGTGTTCTGATTCTACAGTTGAATCATTTTAGTCTACTTTAATAAATCAATAAACAACATATTTTCAAATGTTAGTCACTGATCCATTTTGGTATGATATACATATAACTCTGGTGGTCACATCAGAAATCTATTATTTCGCTCTCGGAGAAAACAAATCATGACAAAATTGAGCATCCAGGAGTTTTCGATGTTTTCTAATCTACTACAGGAAAACATCACCCTTAAAATTTCGCTGCCGGACGAATACAAAGAGACACAGGTATCTACATATACAAGCATCTATTTGCTGGATGCCAATTATTTCTTTGATGATGCTCCAGGATTGTTGGATGACTATCTGGTTCGTGGTCCTGGTATGTGTAATATTGTCCATCAATTGACATCAGAAGGGAAAATCCCCTGCTCTGTTTTGATCGGTATTGGATATACCGAAGAACAACGCGATCAATTTACCAGGACGCGTCCGGAACAGTTTCTTAAGTTTTTCAAAGAGGAATTAATTCCGCTAGTCGAATCCAAATTTTCAGTCGGGAAATCAGCAATGGACAGAGTGCTTTTCGGTTATTCCAGTTCTGCCCATTTTTCAACATTTGCCCTAATGGATAATGTTTATCATGGGAATCAAACATTTAGTAAATATATCTCCATTTCCGGTGTGTACTATGAAGAACTTGAAGCATATAAACTGGAAGAGAAAATTAATCAGCAAAGAGCCTCCTCTTCATTTTCTGGGAAAAGCCTTTATATGGCAATTGGTTCAGTAGATGATAAAACCCGTCTAGTAGAACACCATTCTACTTTTATTAATAAACTACAGTATCGCAATTATAAGAATTTTAATTGGGTCAGTGAAATATATGAAGGAAAAGGGCACTATGACATCCCCGAAGTAGCCTTTGCCAAAGGCTTGACCTGGTTATTCTCACACGAAAAGTGATTCATGGGTTACCCGTCAGACTTATCTGCCAGCTTATAAACGAACAGGAAATCAATAATATGGAAATCATCAAATCAGGAGCAAGGAACATGGAAATTCATTATAAAAAATTAATGGGCAGTTTTTATCTCATTATCGGCGTTATATTCACATCGATTGCTGGACTCGCACTTCTCAACGGTGGAAATGTTTTGACCTTTCTTGTATCGGGTCTGGCATTAATTTTTATCGGCAGCCGATTTCTCAAAATGGTCTTTTTTGTTGTCAATGAAGATTGTATCGTATTGCATTCACTTCTTGGTCCAACAAAAACAACATTCAGTTTTCGTTCTCTCAAAGAGCTTGAAATAATAAAAAACAAAGTGTATATAAATCAAAATGGGAAACGTCAACCCACTTATATCTCAGCCTGGATGTCTGATAAAAACGATTGGCAAATATTTATGGATATGATTGACGATGCTGCATAAATCATTTTGCTCCCGATGTAATAGAATCGATTATGATAGACTTGCCAGGCAATAAACTGCCCTAATTATCGGTTCGGAGAAAAGTATGAAAGTCCATTACAGAAAATCAATTGGATTGTTTTATCTCGTCGTTGGCATTATCTTTTCTATCTATGCTTTGCTTACTCTCGATCAAGGCACATCGGCTATCATCATTCTTGGTTTTGGTATTGGACTGATATTAATTAGTATTCAATTACTTGCCGGATGTTTATTCAAACTGGATGAACACAAACTGATCATCAATTCAATCATTGGCATACCGATGAGCACCCATCAATTCGAAAGTATAAAAGACCTGGAAATTGTTGATAAAACTGTTTACTTGTATCAAAATGAAAGTCTCAAAAAAATTAGTCTGACTGCCTGGATGGCGAATCAGCGAGAATGGCAGGCCTTTGTAGAAAAGTTGGGTAATCCAAAGATCGATGAATAACGTCTCCGGTATTTTACAGAGGAAATTTTAAACGCTGGTGTTTATAATTTTTCTTTCATTTTGTGTATAGTTATAGTAATGGCTATTTCTCGGGGAAATCAAGCTAATTAACCAGGGGAATCAAGCTTATTAACCAGGGGAATCAATTTTCCAAAAAACTACTAAATAGTAATAGGCAGGAGCATATCAGATGAAAATCCGTTATAAAAAATCAATGGGGATCATATTTATTGTGGTTGGCATAATGCTGAGCTGCATATATTTTGCCATGGCGCTGAATGAAAACAATGGCAGCATGCTCTTAACAACCGGATTTCTGTTGATTCTTTTTGGTGTTCTAACCCTCACAAGAATCTATTTTGAAATAACCGAAAACGTACTGATCATCTATGCCATTTTAGGGCCTGGAAAAACAAGCTATACCTTTGCCTCCCCTGATGAATTTGAAATTGAAGATAATAAAGTATTCCTGAATCAAAATGGAAAACGCAGCAAATTGCCAATCAGTGCCTGGATGGTGGAAAAACAGGACTGGCAATTATTTATAGAGAAAATAAACGGGTAAATTGGGTAGTCTGCCTATCGTGGTAGCCGAACTCAAAACCTAGTATAACAAGGAACTGGTTCAAAGAGCGCTGGATGAGATTATCAAATTATATGGGGAACAGGAGTACTGGGTGTTTTCGCAGGACAAGGTCAGGGAGTTTATTGGGAAGAAAATTATTTAATTTTCAAAAGAAGTGTATAAATGTTATAATTTCTACAATATTAGTTATATGTGTAAATAAGCTTGAACTTTTTTACGATTTTACTTTTTATATTTTTAGGTTAATTAAAATAACTGTTTGCGTGGGGAATTATGGCTGAAAATAAAATTAATACTGAAAAAATGAAGATTAGAACTCAAAATAAACCAATCTGTGGTCTTGTAATGCCTATATCTGAGATCGATGGGTGTTCTGAATCTCATTGGAAAGATGTTCGCGGTATTATCACAGAGGCGGTCAAATCAATTGAAGAGGTAGAATTTGAAATTAAACTTGTTAGTGAAGCCGAAGAAACAACTATTATTCAAAAAACAATCATTCAAAATGTTTTTGATAATGGTGTAATTATTTGTGATGTCAGTGGCAAAAACCCAAATGTAATGTTTGAATTAGGCATGAGGTTTGCTTTTGATAAACCAGTTGTCATAGTGAAAGATGATGTAACTGATTATTCTTTTGATACGGGAAACATTAGACATGTACCTTATCCTCGTGATCTAAGGTATCAAAAAATTATTGATTTTCAGAAAGATTTAGCCAACAGACTATTAAAAACCTATAAAGGTTATCAAGAAAATCAAAAAGAAGCTTCTTTACTTAAAGACTATGGAAAATTTAAAATAGCAGAATTAGAAGAAACAACAATATCAAGTGAAAAATTAATGATAAATTTATTTGAAGACATTAAGAGCGAATTAAACAATATCAATAGGCAAAATCGATCATTTACCAGGATAAAAAGAAATTTAATCATTGACAATGATTTAGAAGAAAAAATCACTGTAATTATGATTGAATTTATAAAAAGATTTGATATCACAAGCAGTAATGAATTACTTGAAAATGGCAAGTTTTTGGAAAGAATTGAAAGAATCACAGATGCTCCATCATGTTTTTCAAGTTTTAGAGAATTTAAAGATTTCATTGAGCCTTTAATTACAAGATTATTTTTAGAATATGAATTACTATCATAACTATTGGTTCTAATATTATGACAAACATTTGCTTTTAATATCTATAAAAAATGTACTTTGAACTATTTCACGATGAATCACTTGAAGGAGGATATTGGCATGGTATGTTGCTTGTGCCAGTAGATATAAAGGATTGCCTAGTCAAACAACTTTCTGTTGTTTCTAAGAACACTAATTACAAAACGAAAATAGGGATAAAGAACGTAAAAAAAATTGGAAGAATTTATGACTGTGCCAATTCTTGGGTACAAATTGGTGTTGCCTCTTTAAGATCCAAAGAAAAAAGCCTAGCACATCCAATTTTTATGGGTGAATTAGATCATGGCAGAAAGAAATATACATTTTATCCCAAAAAATGTCATGGAGCAAAGTTTATTTTGTTTTGTGAAAAAGACAAACATAATTTAATGAAACACTATCCTGATCATGCAAGCAAAATCGAAACAACATTTCGGATGGGTTTTACTGGTGGAATCCACTATTTAGGGAATGAGAATAATCCAATCCATATAGAGAAAATACATTTTGATGGACATGAACACTATCATCGAAATTTAGATAAGAACAGAATAATAAACCGGATAATAAGCCTACGATCATACTGCTCTATATCTGATAGAAATGACCTTATTGATGATAGATCAAGTGATCAAAACAAATCAAATAGTCAAGATTATGAAGATTGCTTATTACTTCAATTAACTGATTTATTAATTGGTTGTTCGAGAACGATTTTAGGAGAATATACAAGAGAAATTCATAAATCTCTTTCTTTGCCATTAAAAGCTATTTTTGATCGATATCGTGAAGGTCCAGCCAGGATGAAAAACAGTAGGTGGGAAAATTCATTATGTCTAAGTCGTTGTTATTTAGATGTTGATCATTGGGAATTTGAATCTTTGACATATGGTGAGAAAAACTCATTGCAATTATCACTAATTTAACTCCCCCACCCGGCGGACTAATGTCCAGTGGGCTTCTTTCTCTCCATGCCGGTGCAAATCTCGGAATAATTTTCACAAATAATAATATATCGAATATAAATTTCCCTGATTCCACCTACGCTTTAATACTTTTAATATCCCAAAGAAACTCATCCACTGACGTTTCAGGGGTTGCCCATGAAGTCACCAGACGGATCGCCGAATGTTGATCATCTACTTTTTCCCAGACATAAAAATGGTACATTTCATGTAATCCTTCAATAACAGCATTGGGCAGCACCGGAAAGAGTTGATTGGTAGGGGAATCCGTCTGAAAGCCATATCCCAAATTGATCAAGCCAGTCCGCATTTTTTCTGCCATCTGGTTGGCATGCCTGGCAAGCTCAAAATATAAATTATCTTTGAATAATTCCTGGAATTGAATGCCCAAAATGCGGCTTTTTGAGAGCAATGCCCCCCGTTGCTTGATGGCATAGCGCAGATCCGGTTTTAGCGCGTCATGATTTATCACCAGCGCTTCACCCAGCAAAGCACCATTTTTTGTACCTCCGATATAAAATGCATCTACCAGGTTGGTAAGTTGTTCAATTTGGATATCGGATGCTGCTGATGTTAATGCAGACCCCAGTCTGGCACCATCCAGATATAGATATAGATTTAGCTGCTTACATACCTCTGATATATCCTGTAATTCTTTAGCGGAGTAAATCGTACCTAGCTCAGTGGACTGTGAGAGATATACAATGCGTGGTCTAACCATATGTTCAAAATAATGAATAGCAGCCGCCTCTTCAATTTCGGGCACCGTAATTTTCCCGTCAATCCCCTTTACATGATTTACCTTATGCCCCGTTGCTTCGATGGCACCTGTTTCATGTACGCAAATATGCCCTGATTCAACGGCAATCACGGATTCAAACGGTTTAAGGCACGATGACAACATAATCAGATTTGCCTGAGTTCCGGTGCAAACAAAATGCACATCAGCTTGCGGGTTTCCAACGATAAAACGAATCTTCTCTGCCGCTTCCAAACAGAAGTGATCTTCACCATAACCAACTTCCTGACTGGTGTTTTTTTTTGACAATGCATCAATCATACTGGGATGCGCACCTTCACAATAATCATTTTGAAAGCTGTATTTATACACAGAATTTGTCTCCTTGAATCAAGTGGGCCAAATGGTACACATGCGATTGGTCCACATATTTGCTAAATTAAATGGTTGGGCTTGCATATATCTACCAATCCCGTATGGAGCTGTAAGGTGGAAATTTACATGCAATCATAATTCTTATGTATCATACAAAGAATCGAATCAAAAGTATTGTATATTTTTGCTATTCTAGTGAAATTTGCCGGGGGAAACACCGATCATGCGTTTGAAATATTTGCTGTAATGGCTTTGGTCTACAAAACCAGTCTCGGCAGCGATCACCGCCAGAGATTTTCCTTGCAACAATAACTGTTTTGATCGTTCAATGCGCACATGCGTAAGATAAGCATGAGGTGTAATACCGATTGTATTACGAAATATTCGTAAAAAATGAAACGGGCTAAATCCAGCCTGCCGGGCAAGTTGATCAACCGTCAATGGTTCAGCAAAGTGCTCATCCATGTAGCGGCAAATACGCCTGACATAATCAGGTTCCGGATTGGCTTTGCATGGGCTCGGATGATAGTCAGCGTGGCGCAGCACCAAACAGCCAATAACCCACAGCAAAATTGATTCTCGCTGCAACAACGTTGAATTTGCGTCTTCTGCAATCATATGAAAATTGCGAATTTGTCTGGCCAGATCCGCATCATGGATGACGGGTGATGAGAAAAAAGGAATACTGCAAGGGTGTCCTGATAATTCTGTGGCAACCTGTTGAAGCAGCTCCGCAGCGGGATAGAACATGCGGTATGTCCAACCGCTTAAATTTGCCGCCTGACTTGTATGAACCTCACCGGGATGCACGACAGCTACACTACCCGCCGGCATTAACCTCTTTTTGGTTCTTTGATAGGTGAATGATTGGGCACCGGATTCTGTAACACCGATGGCATACGTATCATGAATGTGCGGCGCGAAGGAAAATGTATGATAAGTGGCGCGAAATAGTTCCAGATTGTTTAAACCCGCATCGTGCCAGAATTTTGTTTTTTCCTGAAGTAGCCGATTATTCACCATGCATCAAATCTCCATAAGATTGAAATGATTATAATACCGATCTGAGAAAATGCTGTGAATAATATTGTCATTAACCACAAAGACCACCCGGCGGACTTTCGTCCACCGGGCTTCTTCCCCTCCAGGCTAGCGTATGCGGGCTGCCTGCCAGACCAACTCTGCGAATTCCTCAACTTCTTCCGTTCGAATGGTTGATGCAGCATCTTCGGCGTAGTTGCTGATCATTCTCAAACTGGTTTCCTGCCCCCAGGGACTTTCTCGCAGAACCTCGGCAAATTGCATTACGGTTACCGCCAGTTGGTAGTACTCATTGGCATCTTCATAACGATCCAGCATATCTCGGGTATTCAAATCACCACTGATCTCCACCACCTCATGCGTATCCGGATCTTCCCAGCGCATTTGCATGGTGGCGATGCGACCTTCAGCGTAGGCATCAAAATGGACTGCGTAAATCGCTACGGCGCTGTGTCCTGCACCAATCTCTCCGGCATCCACGGCATTGTCACGGAAGTCCTCATCGGCGATATCGCGATTCTCGTATCCAATCAAGCGATAGTATGAAACCACATCCGGATTGAAATCAATCTGTATCTTGGCATCCATGGCGATCACCTGCAAGGTGGAGGTCAGGTTTTCTACAAACAATTCCTTGGATTCATCCAGCGTATCAATATAATAGTAATTACCATTACCGTTATCGGCCAATTGCTCCATGAGCACATCATTGTAATTCCCCATCCCGAAACCCATGCTGGTCATGGTGATGCCTTGATCTACGTACCCATGAATATCATTCAGGAGCGCATTCCAGGCGGTTTCACCGGTATTGGCAACGCCATCGGAGCATAAAATCACGCGGTTGGTAGCATCCTGATCATAGGCATGCATGGCTTCTTTGTAGCCAATACGCAAACCGTCTTCCACATTGGTTGACCCGCCCGATTTCAGTTTATTGATTGCCCGCATAATTGTATTGTAGTCATCTCCTCGGGTAGGTTCCAACACGGTGTAAGAACGACTACCGTACACCACAATGGCAACAGAATCAAAGCGATCCAACTGATCCACCAGCAATTCAAGCGAATCCTTGACCAGGTCAAGACGGTTATCCATTTTCATAGAGCCGGAAACATCAATGACGAAGGTCAGCACCAGCGGTTTGCGGGCATAATCGGGCACTTCATAGCCTTTCACCCCAAAACGAATCAAATAGGTGCCGTCATCCTCAAAAGGTGAAGGAGCGCCATCGGCATAGAGTGCAAAGGCTGATTTACGGGGCGCTTCATACCCTGCATCAAAGGCATTCACAAATTCCTCAACACGAATGGCTTCTGCTGGCGGCAGGTTGCCTTCATTGATGTAGCGGCGGGTCATGCTGTAAGAAGCCGTATCCACATCCAGCGCAAAGGTGGATAGATGGTCATTGCGCGTGTTTTCATATTCGTTCAGCCCAAAATCCTGGAACTCATTGCCATGGTCCATGACCACATCACCTGTTGCAGCCTGGGTCGGCATGGGACGCGACTCTTCCGCAGCAGATGGATTATTCAATGGCACACTGGTGGCCTGTACAGCTTCATATTCCATTGGCTGTGCTTCTTCAGCCGCTGGTTCCTCATCATAGAATGGTGCTTCTTCTGCAGGCGCATTATTTGCATTCAAACGTTCCGCTTCAGGAGCCGGTGATGCCGCCGCACAACTGCTCAGCAGCAAAGATACAATAACAATCAATCCAAAAGAGCTTCTTGTTTTCATTTTTCATCTCCTTAACTTGTTTTTTCCTATATTCAAGATACAGGAAATGAAAACAGCCGCCTTGATAAGCGGCTGACAAAGCGTTGATATTCTTCTGACAATTAATTTTGTATTGAAAAAGACCCTAAAGGTTTCCAAAAAATTGTTTATCTTGAGCGTATTTATGAAAAATGATAGTTTTTATACAAAACGGCGTATGAAACCTTTAGGGTCTGTCATCATTAATTTCAACTACTTCTGTGATTATCGGGATAACAAATAGGCAGCCGCAAGGAATAAATATTGTTTTGCTTCTTCTGGGACGGTTTCGAATTTAATTGCGCCCAAACAGGTGATCCCGGCAGCCAGATCAAATTCGTGATCCTGTTCCACATCAAGCTGACAGCGCCGGGCAATCTGCTCAATTTCAGCCAGCAGTGGTTCCGAATGAGTTTCTATCATTTGTACAAATTCTTGCGCTGTATACCCTCTGGCAGAAAGTACATGAGCAATGATTTCCATATAGAGATGGGCAAAATCCCGTAACGAATGGCCTTCTCCGGTTTGGGCGAAGTCAATTAACCAAACCAAAGCGCCCGGTCCAACCAGGATATTTTCCAAATTCAAGTCCCCATGAATAATGGATTTCGCTCCATTGACGGTTTTCTGCATGGTTGCATTCAAATTTTCCAATGGATTAGGCAATCCATTTAATGAAAATTTTGAGGTCATTGCCTGTAAATAGCTCTCACGGGTGTGTATGACGCGTGCCTTTGTCTTATTCGGAGGAGTGGCACTCAGCCAGCGAATTCTTAATCGCGGTTTACCGGGAATCGCATACCCTGATATAGACAGCGAGTTACCATCGGCACGCAATTCAGCATGTTTATACGTATTCGCTTGAATGATTTGTCCAGGTTGTAAATTCAAATCATCCGGGGTAATATCTGCGGATAAGAAAATTTCCGGCTTCTGGTCGGTTTCGATCGGTTCCAATATCAGATGCGGCGGTAAAATAGCATCATACTCCTGTGCCATGCGAAAAGTGTAAGGAGAGCGCTGTAACCACCAGTACGGTGAGAATGTATCAAAGAGCTGTCTGATGAATAGCGTCTGCGGTTCCTGTAATAAGGCTTTTCGCAAACTGAGTGGGCTTTGCCCTGGTTCAGCCAGGAAAGTATATTGTAAAGCTGCCTGAGAACTTTTAGGGACACTCATTGGTAAGCGTTGAATTCTGGCGGTGATGGGCGGCAGTCGATCTTTTACAAATTGCTCATAATTTTCATATTCCTGCAGAATCATGCTGCGCGCACCCATTTTAACAATGGTCTGCGCATCCTGTTTTCCATCCGGAAAAATCGGACGCACAAGAAAGGTTCTTGCACCGGAATACCCTGAAAGGAATTCATTTTCAACAATGACCCTGGCATGTTTTTCAAACATTGCGCACAATAATGCTGAATCTTCTGTTGAGAGTTTTATTTTCCCAACAAGTTCAATAGCTAAATCGGCATTGGACGTGATTTCATCAATCACTGATTTTCTTTTGCGGCGATTGCCCTGCATAACGACACCGCTCAATGTCATGATACTGCCGGCAAACAACCCCACAAAACTGATCGAGATCGCCTGTGATTGTTTCATGCCTAATACGCTTTTCACTTGAATGTTCAACGCCCTAGAAAATGCCAGTGATTCTCTAATCAATCCGTTAGTCCCAGGTTCCGGTTCCCAGCGTAATACCAGTGATATGGATAGACGTTGTTGTCCGCTGGATTCAGGCGCAATTGACCAGCGCCAATGAACAGTCTCATTTTCTGGCAGAATATACTTCTGATCCTGATTTGGAGCAATTTCAAACCCTGCTCCATCCAATCGGGCAATGCCGTATAGCAAATAATTTTCGCTTCGTTTTACGATAATGGTCTGGGTTTGCGTGGAATGATCCGGGAATTCTGCGGTAACCTGATAACCTTCCTCATCAGGCACCAGCGACATGCGGACAATGTCTGATTCGCCAAATCGCATTGTTGAGGGCCATTCCAGTTCCACCAATCTGTTTTCGACGACCGGTAATACAGGAATTAAATTATCTGTCGGTCGTGCTGTAGCTGTAGGTGCGCTTGCCTTTGTTGATGCTGGTGTTGGTTGTTGTTGGGTTGATTCAATTTCAACTGGTAATTGAGTTGGCAGCACAGTTGTCGGTGCATTCGCTTCAGCAGGTTCTTCAGCGGCGGCTTCCTCTGCAGCGGATTCCTCAGCGGCTGCTTCTTCAGCGGCAGGCGCCTCTGCAGCCGGTGCAGCAGAAGCACAGCCATACATAAATAAGGCAAAAAAGATGCAGATGAAAAGGATGCCTATAACCTTGATCTGCTTCATGGGACAATCTCGGTTGAGAAGTATACATCAGGTCGCAATGGATACGTGTCCGTTTGATGGAAATACGGATAACTAAGATAGCAAAGCATGATCATGGATAACACAATGATCAGTATCCCAACACGGATCAATTGTTTTGATTTATTGTTTGCAACCCTTGTCATTGAAAAAACCTCAATTCAACCATCATTTGATTTAGTATATAATACAACCAACCAATTGCTCAAGCCATTCTTCATCAAGGAATTCTGATCTATGCAATCGATTTGGGAAACATACCCAACAACCTATCGTCAAAAAGAAATCGCAGAAATCAGCTATGCTGTTCAGGGCGGCAATTGTGTATCAGTTGTTGGTTTAAGCGGTTCCGGCAAAAGCAATCTGCTTGGTTTTCTTTACCATCGCAAAAACAAGGATAACAATTACTTTTGGATCGATGGAAACCGTGCAGCATTGAGCTCAGATGCAAACGACTTACTACATCTGATCATCAAAGCACTGGGGAATTCTGAAAACACATCTGATCCATTGGAAAACATCCTCAACCTCATCTCAGATCAGGTAGAACGCTGTTCTACTCCTATATGTTTAATCATTGATCGATTTGATGCTTTTCAGGATGAACAGGCAAAAACCATCGCCAGTCAATTACGCTATTTACGAGATACCTTTAAGTATCAATTAACCTATATTTTGGGCACGCGCACACCCATTGATCACGAGAATGAAATTGCGGAGTTGTGCTATGCGCATACCATTTATCTTGGAGCCCTTTCCAAAGCTGATGCACTATGGAGTGTACAGTCGTACACTGCACGGAACCAACTAACCTGGGATGATACCGTTACAGAAAAGATCATCGACGCGTCTGGCGCATATCCCTCCTTTATGAGAGCAGCCTGCGAAGCTGTTGCTGCTGGGTGTATTCCAGACGCCAATCAACTCTTGCAAAACAGCGCAGTCCTGCGTCGGCTTGAGGAATTCAAACACAGCCAAACAACCCCTGATTTACTGGAGAAAAGTGGGCTAACAGATCATCCTTGGATTCAATCCTCGCAACCTGGAATGGATACGGAACAATTAACAGCACAGGAATTCCGTCTATTATCTGCCTTACAAGCCAACAGCGCTGAACTATGCACCAAGGATGAATTAATCCAGGCCATCTGGCCCGAAGATAAAATCTACGGACAAGGTTTGCGCGATGACAGTCTGGCGCAGCTTGTGCGTAGGTTGCGCACAAAAATCGAACCCGATCCATCCAATCCGCAAAAAATACAGACGGTTCCTGGGCGAGGATATATATGGCGAGTATAGGATACATTACATTTTTTCTCAGGCGCGATTCGTAAAAAATCTGTGCATCACCCTTTTATCCCCTTCCTAAATATTTGCCTGCAATTAAAATAATACTCAACGATTAAGAGTCGCGACCGACCTTATTTGCACTTGTCTTATCTATCAATTTGCAAAATAATAAACCAGCGTTTGCATTTATAATATCCGTCGAAACTACAGGCACAAATTTTTGGGAGGCATTATACTTATCTGATGACAACGCCCGCCTTCATTCTTAAAGACACCTTCGGCTACGATACCTTCCGACCATTGCAAAGTGAAGTGATCGAGAACGTTCTGGCTGGCAATGATACCCTGGCCGTCATGCCCACCGGCGGTGGTAAATCACTTTGTTACCAGATCCCTGCGCTGCTGCAAGATGGCTTAACCCTGGTTGTTTCTCCTTTGATTGCTCTGATGAAGGACCAGGTAGATCAATTACGTGTGAACGGTGTGCCGGCTGTCTTCCTGAATAGCTCGCTCTCACCTGAAGCCTATCAGGAAAATCTGGAATCCGTTCAAAACGGATCTGCGAAATTGCTTTATGTCGCCCCAGAAACACTGCTAACCCCGCGCATATTCTCGCTTCTCTCAAATCTCAAGCTGGACTTGATAACCATCGATGAGGCACACTGTATATCCGAGTGGGGTCATGATTTCCGCCCAGAATACCGCCAATTGATCAATGTCCGCCAACAATTCCCTCAGGCTGTTTGCCTGGCGCTAACCGCCACAGCCACCACGCGTGTACGTAGTGATATTACCAAGAGCCTCAACTTCTTACAATCCAACGAGTTTGTTGCCAGCTTCGACAGGCAAAACCTGTTTATTGAAGTAGCTCCCAAGAGTGACCCCATTGCACAGACAAGCCGCTTTTTAAAGCATTTCAAAGATCAATCGGGCATTATTTATTGTTTCTCGCGGAAACAGGTGGATGAATTATCGGCTTATCTGGCAAGGGAAGGTTTTTCTGTGCGCCCCTATCATGCCGGACTTGCGGATGCTGAACGCCGAGCCAACCAGGATGCTTTCATCCATGATGATGTACAAATCATTGTGGCAACCATCGCTTTTGGCATGGGTATTAACAAATCCAATGTACGCTTTGTTGTCCATTATGATCTCCCTAAGAGTATCGAAGGCTATTACCAGGAAATTGGCCGCGCCGGCCGGGATGGCTTACCCGCGCATTGCCTGCTCTTATACAGTTATTCGGATGTGGCCAAATTGAATTACTTTATCAAGCAGAAAGAAGGCGCAGAAAAGCAAGTCGCTGCCAAGCATCTGGACGCAATCGTGCGATATGCAGAAGATGAAATCAACTGCCGCCGAAAGCCATTGCTGGCATATTTTGGCGAGACATACACTGCGGAAAACTGCAAAAGTTGTGATAATTGCAATGCTGCGCCGCCTAAGCTGATCGACATCACCATTCCTGCCCAAAAATTCCTGTCCTGCGTAATGCGCAGCGGAGAACGTTTCGGCGCTGCCCACATCACCAATGTTCTGCGCGGCTCGAAAGCCGAAAAAATATTACAACATGAACATAACAAATTATCTACATACGGTATTGGTGCGGATCTAGATCAAAAACAGTGGATGCATCTCTCCCGTCAATTAATACAACTTGGTTACCTCAGCCAGGAAAGTGAATTTCGCACCTTAACGCTGACACCTAAAGCCAAAGACTCGCTCAAAAAACGCGCCACCATCATGGGACAATTGCAGGAAGCCGAAGCACGCCCCAGTAACAGCAAAGCCCGTAAAACCGAACTGGAATACAATCATGCCCTTTATTATCTCGTGCGCCAGAAGCGCAAAGAATTGGCTGATGAAAGCGGCGTACCGCCTTACGTCATTTTTTCAGATAAAACATTGGTAGAAATGTGTGCCTATTATCCACAATCCCCGGAGAGCTTATTAAACATTAATGGTGTCGGGCAGGCAAAATTGAATCAATTTGGCGAAACCTTCTTGGAAGTAATACGCGCCTATTGCAAGAAAAAAGGACTCAAAGAAAAAACAAAAGAATCCTCACGCCTGAAAACAACTGCAGGGCAACGTCATATCATTGTCGGTGAGGCTTACAATGCTGGGGATAGCATCCAACAACTAATGGAACGCCATCATGTCAAAATGGGTACCATTATCAATCATCTGGAAAAATACGCTGTGGCAGGAAACTCACTGCGAAATAGCGATGAGTTTCGCTCCCTGACAAACACATCCCCGGAAGAACAACAGGCAGCGATTCAGGCATTTGATCAACTCGGCACGGCTTTACTCAAGCCTGTCTTTGAAAAGTTGGGCGGAAAATTAACTTATGATGACCTGCGAATTTCACGGCTGATCTATTTAACCAGCCAAGACCCAGAGTAATCCAATACCCCTGCAGTTCCAATACCCTTTCAGGATTCAAAAATGATATAAATCGGGTACACTTATCCAGCGGAGATAAGAATATTATGATAATACCTATACGCAAAGATATCCAACCCGGATCAAGGGTGATGATTGTGGAAAAACAAAACCAGCGCAGCGGTCAATTGACCGAAGGCATCGTTGTACATATCCTCACCAAAAGCCCCAGCCACCCACACGGTATTAAAGTCCGCCTGGTGGATGGTAAAGTTGGTCGGGTTCAGGAAATCGTTTAGTAAAATATTCCCTTATTTACTTATGGTGTTTTGTAAAGCCCCTATAACAATCTCTCTGCGCCCTTATAAACTTCTTCCACTTTCAAGGCTGCTGCTGCCCGTCCCGGATGCTTTTTCGGGTTCCATGTTTTCATATTATCAAAGAGTTCGCCATCTTTATGGTAGGCTATACTACCCTTGATTTGATAAGAATCTGTATCCTTGGTGATAAAAAGAATCGACCCCATGCTGCCCGCAAGGATGTTTTCCAACGTTTTTGAGAAATAGTTGTCCGCAACAAGGATGATCTCTTCACTGAATTTGGATACACAGGTTGCATATATTGCATTTGGATTTCCATCAGCATCAACTGTTGTCAAAACAACTGGACCTTTCCGATTTTCCCAAGCCGTACTTACTTCTGCTGGTATTGCTGCCATGATTTAGCGTTCTCCCTATGTATAATTTGATTTTCAAAATGATTCCCCCGCAACAAAACATTGATCAAATCTTGTTTGATTTTTTTCTATATACACTGTATTATTTATTTTGGCTGGTAAATATAAGGCTTTATTATATTTTATTATGTTTTGTCTCCTTTGTGTATAACCAATTCGCTTCTTTCAATATATATCCCATAATTCTTAAAAACCGACTCGCATTTCAATACTGGATATCAATTTTCAGTAGACATAACCTGTTCCTTTTAACTTTGTTCGCAAATTTAAGCGATGTATAATAATGCATATAAATTGGAATTTTGAAAAGGAAACCTGATATGCGCGCTGCCATCATCGGATGTGGATTAATCGCTCAAAATCATGCACAGGCCATTCAGGCATTGGGGCATACCATTGCGGTGGCGATTGATAACAATCCGGGTAATGCCGAACAATTCGCCCAAAATTTCCAAAGTACTAAACATTCGCACAAATTCAGCGATGCATTGAAAGATGATATCCAGGTTGTGCATATCTGTACCCCGCCTGCCCTGCACTATCAAATGATCAAGGAAGCCTTGCTGGCTAGCAAACATGTGATTTGTGAAAAACCCATGTGCCTGGAAACCAATCAGGCAAAAGAATTATTGCAGCTTGCCGTGCAAAAGAATCTGATTCATGCGGTCAATTTCAATGTGCGTTTTTATGATGCTTGCCAGCTTGCAAGAAATATCATTCAATCTGCTGCGTTTGGAAACCCATTGTTGATTCATGGTTCTTACTTACAGGAATTCCATATCCTGCCCAATGATTATTCATGGCGTTACCAACCCGATTTAGCCGGCCCAATGCGTGCTACAACCGAAATCGGTTCGCACTGGATTGATCTGGCACGATTTTTAACTGGATTGGAAATTACAGAAGTCTCGGCTAATTTCGTAAATTTTACACCGCAACGTTATATCAAGGATGGCACAATGTTTGCGGAATCCATCATGGACGCCAAAAAAATGAATGTGAATTCGGAAGATGCTGCGGTTATCTCCCTGCGGTTTTCGAATCATGCTATTGGCAGTATTTTTCTATCTGAAGTTTCCCATGGCAGGAGCAATGCACTCTTCATAGAAGTCACTGGTCAGAATCAATCCGTATGGTGGCATGCGGAAAATCCAAATCAACTTCACACAGGTCTGAAAGCCCAAGGAACCAAAACAGAAACTTATGCTTTTAGCGGCGCTTATCCCTTTACATTCAGCAGTTTCTTTCACGAGGTATATCAGCAAATTGAATCCCCTTCGCCTGAAGAAAAAAAATCCTATGCAACTTTTTATGATGGATATGTAAATACAGCCATCTGTGCAGCCATCTATGAGAGTGCAAATCAGAATGCTGCCTGGGTGAAGGTAACAACTTAATATAAAAGCAAACTCGTTTAGGAGATCAGATGTCTGTATGGAATAATCCATTGTCAAAAGCAGAAGAAGAGCAAATGCATCCTGATGCACTGGCTATTTTGAAGCATTTTCAATTGGAACGACTTCCGGTCGAAGGCACATTATACAAAAACACCTATGTATCAGAAAATAAAAATCCAGATGGTACGCCTATCGGTACGGCCATGATCGGCATGTATACTGAAACACCTTTCAGTGCATCATGTTTTCATTGTCTCAAATATGATGAAATCTGGCATGTTTATGGTGGTGATCCTTTTAACCTGATTCTTCTATACCCTGATGGTTCAAGTAAGGAAGTGCTTATGGGCAGCAATCCATTAAATGGCGAACATATCCAATTTGTAGTGCCCGCAAAGGTGTGGCAGGCTGGATCTCTCAATCCGGGTGGAAGATATGCTCTTTTTGGCTGCAGCATGGCACCCGGTTTTTCCGGAGCCATTTTTGAAGCTGCCGACCAGCAGAAATTAATCCATCAGTATCCGCAACACAAAGATGATATACTGCGTTTAAACCTTGTTGCAGGTGAAACGCACATGCCAAATGATTTCACCCAATGAGCTTAACCCTTCAAAACAGGAGTAGTAAATGCGCCTTGAAGCAGAACGAAATGACATTGTTGAATACGGCAAAAAACTTATTGAAGCTAAATTAACCACAGGGACTGGTGGTAATCTCAGTATCTGCAATCGGGATGAAAACTTGGTTGCCATTAAACCCAGTGGTATGGATTATTGTAAGATGAGTGCTGAAGATGTCGTCGTTGTTGATCTGCAGGGCAATATTGTTGATGGAAAATTGAAACCCTCCAGCGAAATTAGTTTCCATTTAGGCTTGATCAACGTTCGCCCTGATATCAATGCAGTCGTTCATACACACCAGGTTTACGCAACTACAATTGCCTGTCTGAATTGGGAATTGCCTGCAGTGCATTATCTGGTTGGTTTATCCGGAAACAAAGTTCCCCTGGCAGCCTATGCCACCTACGGCTCTAAAGAACTTTCTGATAATATTCTGAAAACGATCGGGCACTATAACGCCTGCCTGATGGCCAATCATGGTCTGGTAACCGTTGGCAGTAGTATCGCGTCTGCCTTTGCTGTAGCCGAGGAAATCGAATTGGTCAGTCGTTTATATTATCAGGCAAAATGTATTGGTGATCCGGCAATCCTATCTGACGAGGAAATGGTAAGGGTAGGAAAAAAATTCAACACGTACGGAAATCTATAAAGATAAACAAAATTATATTAACGTGAAAGGTTCCAATTCATATGGGACCTTTTTTCATTTATCATTATTACCCAAAGGGGTACTTGACATTGTTGTGATATTTCACTAAAATGTTTTTAATGTAGTATCACTACATTTTCATTGGTATGTTTAACATTCTAAGTAAATATTATTGATAGAAAATTCGTCAGGGATCAAGAGTATATGGATCAATCAAAGAATATTGATTTATCTGGGGATACGCTTGCGCGATTGCGCGGTTTGTTTCCAGCTTTATCACCTGCAGAAAGAAAGGTTGGCGAATACGTTTTGGAACATTCCCAAGAAGTAGTCCGCCTTACACTAGCTGAAATTGCCAAACAAGCCGGAGTGAGTGACGCTACAGCCGTCCGCTTTTGCCGCTCCCTGGGATATGATGGATGGGTAGGATTCAAGTTCGCATTGGTGCAAACCCTACCTCACACACCGCAGCTCATACACAACGGAATTTCCTCTGAAGACGACCCGGGAACGCTTGCTCGTAAGGTTTTGCTTGGCAGCAAACAGGCACTGGATGACACATTGGCAATCCTTGATACGGATACATTCCAGAAAGCAGTAAATCTGATTGCCAGAGCAAAGACGATAATGATTGCTGGTGTAGGTACATCGGGGCCCATGGCACACGAAATGTATAACCGCCTTTTCCGTCTGGGCCTGAATTGCCAGGTCCAGACGGATTCATATTTGCAGGTCATGCAGGTAGCTTTGTTAACCCCTGACGATGCGCTAATTGTTATCTCGCAGACTGGTGATTCTGATGATCCACGTCGTACTGCTGCTGAGGCCAAACGTGCCGGCGTACCCGTGATTTGCATCACTGGTAATATTCTCTCCCAACTTGCTGAACTGGCTGATGTTGTATTGCTTTCCGTATCACAGGAAAGTATGCCCGAAACAATCTCATCCCGTATTGCACAATATGGACTCATTCATGCCATATACGTATGTCTGGCAATGAGTTCCATGGAAAAGACCATCGAAAACGAAGAAACGATCTGGCGTGCATTGATGCGTAAAGCGCCATATCAGTCTGGAGAAACATAAAATTATTGATATCTTTTTATAGGAGGCTGGATGACCGAGCCGATCGTTAGCATTCACGATCTTCATTATCGATACCGTGGTCAGAAAACTTACGCGCTGGAAGGCATTAATCTTGAACTTTCTCGTGGCGAATTTCTGGTCATCATGGGACCCAGTGAAGCGGGCAAAAGTACACTGGCTGCAACCATTAATGGATTAATCCCTCATTTTCATCGAGGGAAACTCAAAGGTGATGTTACTGTCATGAATCGCCTGACGAGTGAACATAGTGTCGCGCAAATGGCAGAAATTGTTGGTATGGTTTTTCAGGATTTTGAAGCTCAATTATTTTCCACCAACGTAGAATTAGAGGTAGCTTTTGGACCGGAAAACTTCGCGGTTGATCGAAACGAAATCATTAACAGAATTAATGAAAATCTTGAATATGTTGGTCTGGAAGCTTTTCGAAACCGCCCTCCTTCTACCTTATCCGGCGGGCAAAAACAAAAGCTGGCCATAGCTTCGGTTTTGGCATTAAAGCCAACAGTATTGGTGATGGATGAACCCACCACAGACCTTGATCCGATCAGCAAAATGGCTGTCTTTGAAATCACCCATCGCCTTTGCAAACGTGATGATCTGACATTGATGATTATTGAACATGAAACAGAAGAAGCGCTATTTGCTGACAGAATTGCTTTCATCAAGGACGGTAAATTAGTAAAAATTGGCGCTACTCATGAGATGCTCAGCGATGTGGATTTGATGGAAGATCTCGGGGTGATGCCATTAGGCATCCCCAAATTTTTTAAGCACATGGGAGCTGTACAACTCCCATTAACCCCGGAAGAGGCGACCGAAGCATTTAATAAAACCTCCTGGAAAATATCAACACCGGCGTATCAGAAAATTGCTGAAAAAGAACGACAAGAATTGGCAAAACTAACTAAATCGATCATTCGAAGCACTGATTTAGAACATACCTATAATAATGGTGTGAAAGCATTGGATGGTGTCAGTCTGGAAATTTATGAAGGCGATATGGTTGCCATTGTAGGACAAAATGGTAGTGGTAAAACCACTCTTGCAAAACATATGAACGGATTACTTGTACCCACCAACGGAGAAATGTTGGTGGATGATTTACCTACCAAAGAACAAGGTGTTTTCAAATTAGGACAACGTGTTGGATACGTTTTTCAGAATCCGGATCATCAGATTTTTTCAGAGACCGTATACGATGAAGTCTCTTTTGGACCACGTCTGCGTAAACTACCCGAGGAAGAAATCGAGTCGCGTGTCAAACAGGCGCTTGAGGCAGTAGGCCTGGCAGGATTTGAAGAACAGGATCCCTTTGCACTCACAAAAAGCGGCAGACAACGCGTTGCAGTGGCATCTGTATTAGCGGTAAAACCCGATGTGCTTATCCTGGATGAGCCTACCACCGGACTTGATTACGCAGAACAGCGCAGCATGATGGACATGGTGCAAAGTCTGAACGAACAAGGCAGCACGATTATCTTTGTCACCCATCATATGTGGGTCGTAGCAGAATATGCCAAACGTGTATTTGTAATGAAGGATGGAAAAATTATTCTGCGTGGTTCTACTAGGGAGGTTTTCTCTCATGATGATGAGTTGCGAGAGGCTTCTCTTCGTCCTCCTCACTTTGTTGAATTTAGTAATAGCCTGGGATTTACCTTCTTGACCCCCAATGAAATGTCAAATTGCATGGAAGGAGCGCAGGACTAATGGATGCCGAACTTTATATCGATAATAATTCATTCATTCACCGATTAGACCCGCGGACAAAAATTACCGTATTTTTACTTACCTTTGTAGCAATTTTACTTTTTGAAGATCCGCTCTGGATGTTGCCAGTCGCATTTCTGATTATGTTGCAGATCATCGTGTGCGGTGCACTGGTTAATTTACGTCGTATCCGCTATATCTTAATCGTCTTAACCGTTTCCAGCATGATTCTTTGGAATCTTTTTTCGAAAGGGGTTACCCCTCTATTCTGGTTCATTACAGTTGAATCATTTTCCTATGCTATTGCCAGAACCATGTTAATGACTTTAATGATTTCAGCCGGCATGATTCTAATTACAACAACACGTAATGAGGAGCTGGTAAAGGGCATGATTATGATGGGCCTGCCTTATCGGGTTGGATTCGCTATTTCTACCGCCTTGCGTCTGGTGCCAACCATTGCCTCCAGCACCTTGACCATCAGTCAGGCGCAGCGCAGCCGCGGCCTTGATTTGGATTCCGGTAATTTGTTGGAACGAATACGAAAATTCTTACCTCTGCTTGTACCAGTCTTCATTTCCACGATTCGCAATACAAATATCTTCGCCATGGCGCTGGAAGCCAAAGGATTTGGCGCTCGTGAAGAACGCACCAGCTATCTGGAATTAAATATGCGCACTGTAGACTACATCATTTTGGCTTTTACGGTGTTATTTGTAGCAGGATCTGTTGTTTTTTATGCAATGGGCTACGGTCATATTGCAGGTTTAACCCGTTTCTAAGAGGAGATCAATATGGACGTTAAAGAAATCAATGAGATGCTCCCCTTTTTATTGCGTCTGGAAAATGTAGCCCGTTATGAAGATGGCATTGTTGTCATTGGAGACCGTCGAAAATACCCATTTGAAAAATCATTTGTGTATTGTTCAACTGTTGAAGAAACAGCCATAGCCATAGAAGAAATGGTCACTCAGGGTGGTGGCCCCGGTAATGTCGCCATGTACGCCATGGCTATGGCCGCCAGACAATGTGCTGATCAGCCTGCTGCAAAACAAATCGAGATCCTTGAAACTGCTCGTCAACGTCTAACGATGACGCGTCCGACCAACACCGCCGTTGCGCGCCGCCTGGAAAAAATAATGCAGATCATCAAGGAATCGTTGGAGATAGGTGAAAATATTGAAAATGCCCTCATGCTCTGGATTGAGGATCAGCGTGCTGCGAATTTGATAAAACACGCCGCCACAGGTGAATACGGCGCCAGTTTGATTGATGATGGGGACGGCATCCTCACCATGTGCTTTGCCGAAACCTCCTTCCTTCTTACATTAGCGTTAGCCAAAAAAGCCGGAAAAAAGTTCAATGTCTTTACCCCGGAGACACGTCCTTATTTACAGGGCGCCCGCCTGACTGCACCCAGTGTACATGAACTGGGCATTCCAGTTCAAATCATTGGAGACAATATGCCAACCCATGTCATTTCTCAGGGCAAGGTGCAAAAGTATTTCACCGCCGCGGATTTGGTCACCCTGGATGGACATGTGGTCAATAAAATTGGCACTTTCCAAAATGCTATCGCAGCTCATTATCATGGTGTGCCTTACTTCGTCCTCTCGTGGGGACCGGATAACAAAAAACCGGATCGAGCATCCATTGAAATTGAAGAACGCAACCCGATGGAAATGAAATCATGCCGTGGTGTACCCACTACCGATCAGGCTATTGATGCTTACTACCCTGCCTTTGACATCACCCCTCCGCATATGGTGGCGGGTGTTGTGACACAATACGGCATTCTCAGTCCGTATGATTTGCACCGCTATTACGCATAAATCGGAGCGAAAAATGAAATCAGCAATCATCACCGGAACAGGTATTTATCAAATTCCCGGCTTTGAATTTGAGCAAAAGCAGATCGAAACACCATACGGCACAGCTGTAGTTAATATTGGCCACAAAGATGATTTCGAACTGGTATTCCTGGCTCGCCATGGATTGGACCACACTACCCCGCCGCATATGATCAATTTCCAGGCCAATATTAAAGCCCTTCAAATAGTAGGCATCAAACACGTTGTGGCAACCTACGCAGTTGGTTCCATCAACCGTGAAATTCCACCCATGGGGCTGGCAGTGTTATCCGATTTTTTGGATTTCACAAATAGTCGTCCTCTCTCATTTTATAACGGCGGTAAATCCGGCCTGGCACATACCGGCATGGATGCACCCTACTGCCCTGCGATGAGCCGTGAAATACTGAAAAACGCAGCAGACTACAACCTGAAACTTCATCCAGGTGCTGTTTATGTAACGACTAACGGTCCACGATTTGAAACCCCCGCAGAAATCCGCATGTATGAAAAACTTGGCGGTGATCTAGTTGGCATGACAGGCGTACCTGAAGTGGTATTGGCGCGTGAGCTTAATATGCACTTTGCTGCTGTTGCATATTCGATCAACTGGGCCGCCGGATTGGAAGAGGACATGCAATTTGTGGGCAACAAAATGGACGGGATCCGTCAAAACCTGGTCGCACTACTAGTTGCTACCTTACAAAAAATTGAAACATTGGACTGTAAGTGTGAAAAAGCAGTCATGATGATGCATGAACCACACGAGTAGTTTTCCAGGAGAAATTATTGTGCTTGTATTGAATCTCAACAGGAGGTGAACCACGAACAAAATTATGAAGGTTGGTTTAAAGCAAAGAAGAAATTTTTATCCATCATATCTATTTTCATAAAGGAGTAAAGCAATGAAAGAAGTATTTACTATGTGGAAGAATACCCGGATGATCATCCTGGTAGCCCTTTCAGCAGCAATTTATGCAGCTTTCCTGATTGTATTCAAAGGCGGTATCCCCATCGTTCCCGGTATTACTGAAGTACGCCCTGCCAATGTCTTTCCACCTGTATTTAGCCTGCTTTTTGGACCAGCTGGCGCCTGGGGTTCTGCCATTGGTAATCTGATTGGTGACCTCTTCGGTGGTACATTAGGCATTGGTTCAATCTTTGGATTTTTTGGCAACTTCTTCCTGGGCTTCATTCCCTACAAAATGTGGGGCGCTCTTTTCGGCCTGGTTGGTAAAGATGATATGTCACAGACCACTAACAGCGGCAAAAAACTGGTTGCCTTTGAAATCGCTGCCTTAACCGCAGCTGCCGCTTGCGGTATCATCATCGCCTGGTATTTAGACTTGGCCAGCATCGTACCTTTCGCTTTCCTATCCGTCACCATTACTGTCAACAACTTCGCTGCTGCCGTCGTCCTCGGACCGATTCTCCTGGCATTACTTTACCCACGTGTAAAACGCTGGGGCCTGGTATGGACCGACATCATGAAAGAAGAAGATGTCGCCGCTGGTGGCGCCAAGAACCTCGGTTCCATCTTAATGATGGTGGGTTCATTCGGTGGTTTGATCGTTGGCATTTTAGTCGCCGCTGGCTTGGCAGGACAAACCCTGTACGGTTTCACCGGTGATCAAGGTCAAACAGCCGTATGGCTGTCCGTATTACCTTTCCTCGTACTCATCGTCATTGCCAGCCTTATGCTCTCCGGAAAAGAACAATTTGTTGAGGAAGAAGACTAGTATTATTTTTTTTTACTGAGCAAGGTGAGTGTCATTCAGGCACTCACCTTATGCTATACAAAGGAGTAAATCATCGTGCAAACACTAAATGTTGATACCCTATTTACTAATGCAATCATTATCACCATGGATGCGGATCATCGCATTATCAATAATGGTATGCTGGCCGTAAAAGATGCCAGTATTGTCTGGATTGGTACAACTGATGCCCAAGATATTCAATTTACATGTATGCAAACACTTGATCTGACTGGCAAAGTGATTATCCCGGGGTTGATCAATACGCACGGGCATTGGGCGATGACATTATTTCGCGGATTGGTGGATGATCTCCGACTGGAAGCATGGCTCGAAAAAATCTGGCAAGTTGAAGCGGCGGCAATTAATCCACAAACCGTGGTTACCGGTTCCGAATTTGCTGTTATCGAAATGCTCAAAGCCGGCACCACCTGTGCCGCAGATATGTACTGGCAATATTTCGAATCCTTTGACGCCGTCAAAGCCAGCGGCTTCCGTATGGTCAATGGTCCCTCCTTTGCCGATATCCCCGGATTTGAACACCGTCGGGATGTTAATTACAAAGCAGCCGTTGAATTTCTTGATCACTACGCCAATGATCCATTGATTCATTTATGTATTCAGGCGCACTCTACATATATGACCAACATACAAATGCTCGAAGATATTTTACGTATCAGTAATGATAAACAAATCGGCTTTATTACCCATGCCGCTGAATCTGAAGGTGAATTGGCGCAAGTACAGCAAAAACACGGGAAACGTCCAATTCAGGTGCTGGATGATATGGATTTACTGGGTGAAAAAACCCTGCTGGCACATTGTGTGCACCTCACGGATGAGGAAATCGAACGCCTGGCAGAAACCGGTACTTCCGTATCACATTGTGTTTCCTCCAATCTTAAGCTTTCTTCCGGGATTGCACGTATCGCAGATATGGTAAAAGCAGGTGTAAATGTCAGTCTCGGTACTGACGGGCCTGCCAGCAACAATGACCTGGATTTACTGCACGAAGCCCAAATCGCCGCCCTGGTTCAGAAAGGCATCACCAAGGATCCTACGGTTTTGCCCGCCGAGCAAATGTTTGAGATGTTAACCATCAATGGAGCACGTGCTGTGGGCTTGTCCGATAAAATCGGCTCCCTTGAAGTCGGTAAATTGGCTGATCTGGCTGTATTGGATTTTGATGCTGTCAACCTGACACCCTATTACGATCTCTACTCACATCTAATTTATGCCGCCTCCTCCGCTGATTTTTGCCATACCATGGTTCACGGAAAAATGATGATGCAGGATCGTCAAATTCTGACGCTGGATGAAGAGAAGATCAAAGCTGAGGTGCGCAGCATCGCTGACAAGGTGAGACAAATCTAATTTTTAAATAGAAAACAAGTGGAAATCAGGGCGCCGAAACTTGCGGCTCAATAATGGTTACACCTGTAATGAGCAAAGTGTTACAGCCCATGTCCTTGAAATAACCTTTATCTTTGCCTTCCGCATCGAAAATTTTGACCATCAGAATTTCGCGACCATTGATAATCACGTGATCCCACTTATCAATTTGCTGAAGCTGCTCATAGATTTCCAGCGAGGCAGGCAAGGCATGAATTAGATTGATTCTGCCACTTAATCCCCCATGATCAGAACGATAAAAGAATTTATGCTGAAAGACCATGGTTTTTGTAATTTCAGGATCCGCATAATCACGCGTGGTCATCAGAATATCATGCGACATAAATGGCACCGATGCATCCACCCAGCCAGAGGTATGCCGTACAATACCGTCATAAGTGGATGGTTCGCGGTTCTCATAGAGAATCTGCCAGGTGCGCCCATCCAACGCACTGATTTCCGTAAAATCAGTAGCGTAGGTTAATTCCTCAAATTGCGGCTGGTTCGTACAACCGGTCAGTAGAAGGATCAGAAATATAATAAATAAATTATTAATATGTTTCATTTATGTACTATTTCTTTACCATTATCTGGATAGAATGACTTTATCAGATCAATCATGTTTACGTTTTTCTATAAAATATACTGGATATGTAATTAGTGGAGTGAAAATTGCAGATAATGAACAAATTATGGCAACTGATGACATTCTGAATTTATATCTTGTAATCCGAGAATTTATAATTGCTTGTCGCGCAATATTTTTCTGGAATTTTGAAAATCCCTTTCTTTTATTTTCTCCTGATATCTCAAATAAAACTCTATTTACTTTGTAATCAGCTAAATTCATGAAGAATAAAAAGTTTTCATTTTTAATGTATTTCTTTGGTTTTTCATTGAAGGAAAGTCTTGGCATTAATGAAATTAAACTTACAATAACTGATGCCAGTAAATAAAGGAACATCTGACTGAGATATATTTTTGAAACAATATTTAATTGGATATATTTGTCAATAAATATGCTCAGTAATGCTAATAAAACTGCGCTATTCAGTGCCAATATTGCACCATTTTTTGCTTCGGCAAATTTTTGTAAATCATTGACATTGTCGAATATTTTAATTATTTTCTCATCTACCATTCCATACCTACCATCCAAATTAGAACTCATACACAATATAGCATTCATTCATACTCAAAACTGTTTTATGATCATAAATTTGTTGGTCTATCTCTGATTAAATTCCTTTGTTCTATAAATTTAATTCATATGAAATCAGCTTTTCTATTTCCAACAACTGCTCTTTGAATATGTCTAGCATTCCCATGTTAATAGTTTTATAGATAGCTTTATCTGTAAGATTTATACTTTCACATATTTTCTTAACTGGTTGTTCTTGTATATATAAATTAAATGTCTTTAATCTAGATTCTTTCCATTTATTACTTTCATGAGAAAGTATTTGTAAAGATTGATTAATTAAATTCGCATTTTTACCTGTTACTCCATTGATCGAAAATCGATCAGACGTCTTTTTTAATTTTTCTATTCCATCACGTGCAACATGGAAGGCAGGACCATCCATGCCAATGGAGCTTTCTCGAATAATCTCAGTTGAAATACGCCCGATTCCAAAGGAAAATCTCACTTTTTCAGGAAATAGTTCAGATAGAATTCTGAATACATCATGAAAGATAAACTGAGCACTTGAAAAAACTGCTTGAAACTCATCACCCAGTGTAATTGTATACGGTGAGATTATTGAACCATTATTCAAGTTAAGTTTTCCAAGAATTCTAAGTAAATCATCTTGGATTTTTCTTCTATTTATTATTTTCCTTGATGCAGCAATATCAGCAATTAATACAAGATATTTCACAATGTTTTTATCCTACTAACGGTTTATCTACCAAAACAGTTGAAAACTATCTACTATCTACCATTTTAGTTGAATATTCTTTTTTGGGATAGATCATATAATATAGTAATTGCCTAATTAAATTCAGATTATTCTTGATAGAGAACTATACTGAAATAAAATTATTACACCACTTGATAATAAGCCATATATAGTGAACCCCAAAGTCAAGACCACGAATCGACCAAATTAAGGTGGGGAATTAGCGGGATACCAAGTCCTTCAC
>JAEKNU010000052.1 GCA_016838895.1 Chloroflexota bacterium | reverse complement strand
GGAAGAAGAAACCTTAAAAACCCTTCGTAACGCAGATAACGTTGAAAATCTGGTAAAGTATCTCAATAGTGTTTTTTCATAAAAAAATGCATAATTAAAAACAAAACAAAATTGGAGATATGTAATGGGTAAAGTAACTTTGACTGTATTGGCTGTATGTGGATCTGGTGTTGTAAGTTCATCCATGATTGAGCAAAAAATTACTGATATTCTGGAACCAATCGCAAATGTAAAGGTAGTTTGTTTAGTATCTACATCTGTAAAAAGTTACGTGGATCGTGGCGGGTATGACTTTGTAGTAACTACCAGCCCAATCCCGGGAGATATCAATATCCCCGTGATAAAAGGCGTGGCTCTTTTAACAGGCTTTGGTGAAGATGCTGTAAGAGAAGAGATTTTTAAGATCGCCGAAGAAATTATTGCAAACAAGTGATGCTATAGAAATTCTAGCTTAGTATAATTTATCGGCAGATCATTGGAGATACAATGGAAAACCTGCAAAGACAACCCGATCAAGTTGGTATTGTTGTCTATGATCTGAATGCTTTTCTCAAATCTATTAAAGAATTAATTGGAATGGACGGTTTTGAAGTAATTGATTATCCACCTGAAGGTGTTGATGTCGGAACAACCTACCATGGTGATCCATCCAGACTTAACATGAAGGTAGCTTTCTGTGATTTTGGGTCCATTCAATTAGAAGTTGTTCAACCTGGTGAAGGCCAGAATATTTATAATGATTTTCTAAAAGAAAGAGGACCTGGTCTTCACCACATCCGATTTACAGATAAACAATTTGACCAAATAAGCGAAGATTTTTCCCGCAAGGGGATAAAAATAATTTCCAGTGGACGAGGAGTTCATGGAAATTCTCAATGGGCTTACTTTGATACAACAAAAGAATTACAAGGTTTAATCCTTGAGATCAGAAAACCAGCATAACAGTATCGGTTATAAGATTTACATTTACAAATAGAGGAAGAATATGGATTACAAAGAGGCGTTAACAGAATTATCTGGTATTAGATTCACAGTCACTTATTCTATTTTTGGATCTGAGCAAGAAGCTTTAAACAATGCCCAAAGTACTTGTGGTGAACAAACAATTGAATTTCCTGAAAAGTACTTGCCCGATAATAAATTTTGGAATGAGATCAAGGGAAAAGTAGAACATTTTGAAAAAATAAATGATCAACAATATCTTGCCAGAATCAGTTATGCCATTGAAACAATATCTCCGGATATTGTCCAGATACTCAATGTAATTTATGGCAATATTGCCCAAATACGTGATATCCGAGTGGAAGATGTGGAATTTCCAGCGGAAGTATTGGACAATTTTCAAGGTCCACGCTTTGGTATCGATGGCATTCGGGCATTGTGTAGAGTGCCATCTCGTTCATTAATATGTGCTACCTTAAAACCTATGGGGCTCAGCATGGAGAGCTATTCCCATATGGCCTATGAATTTGCCCTTGGCGGTTCTGATCTTGTAAAAGATGATCACGGTATTACCAATCAATCCTTTGCAAAATTCGAAGATCGTGTTTCGAGATGTTCTGAAGCGATCATGAAAGCAAATTCAGTTACTGGGGAACACAGTTTATACGCAGCAAATATTTCCGGCCCAATAGATCAAATTGTAAAACGTGCCCTCTATGCGAAACGGGTCGGTGCAGGTGCCTTGCTCATTCTTCCAGGCCTGGTTGGCTGGGATGCAGTGCGACTCTTGCGTGAAAACGATAAGCTTGCTTTACCTATTTTGGTTCATGGTGCTTTTGGGGGTATTTATTTTGCTAGTCGCCAGGCTGGGTTCTCTGGCAAGGTTGCTTTTTCCATTATTCCACGGCTGGTTGGCGCAGATATTTATATTATGCCCAACTACATCGGCAGGTTGTATTCTACAAAGCAGGAATGCCGTGGCGCCATGGAAACTGCAAAACGCCCCATGGGACAGTTTAAATCAATCTTTCCGGGAACGGGTGGTGGGACGACCCTGGAAACCATTCCTGAATTAATGTCTTTTTACGGGAATGATATCGTCTATATTATGGGTGGTGGATTACATGGCGGAACTTCCATCGTTGACAGTTGCAGAGAATTTCGAAAAATGCTGGAACAGGTATAAATCCTATTAATCATGATAATATTTATCCTCTTCCCATTTCAATGGATTCGTCAGGATATAATTCACAATTTTCTGATGGGCTTTTTCATTCCGAATAATGCGTTCAAAATAATTCCTTTGCCAAAGCCTACCCAAATATCTATCCTGGTTTTTATATAACGCTAAACATTCCTTAAACACCAATGATTTATACGCGCCCACAATATCGCCAACCGTAGGGGTACCCGCAAGGGGTACCCCACTCTGATATTGACTGACGCCGTTTTGGACAGGGGTAAACCCTGCCCCTACCATTGGTATTGTGTTATCCCGTTCATTGATTATGATAATGCCATGCATATGATTTGGCATAACAACAAATTCATTCATGACTATATTAGGAAATCTTTCGGATAAACATTCCCATTGATTCCACGCAATTTTCCCCAACTCATTTAACACCATTTCCCCACTGACCACATCCCCAAACCGGCATTCCTTTTCATGGGTACAAATCGTAACGAAATACGCACCCACTTGAGAGTAATCATATGCTTTCAATCGGATGGATCTTCGATGATGAATTGAAGGATTGTTTTTTTGATTAGGTTTCATAAGATGATTATCTACTTTGTACCAAGCGCGTTCCGCCAAAACCCTGTGAATTTAATTAAGTGTAAGTTTCACTACCTCAACAAAAGCGTCTGGATTGATAACCTTCAACTTGTCTTTACGAACATAAGCGGTATCAAAGAGCATATCCATTAATTCATCACCACTAAGTAACGGATTGATTTGCCACCCAAGCGCCAACACCCCAGCCAGATACGGTGGTGCCCAACTGGCTCCACCAACACCGGTGTATTGATAATAATAGTTTCCCTCATAATAAGTCTCGGCTACTGTTCTGCGGGAAGTCGGAATGAGGATCAGTTTCCGATTGATTCGATAATCTACATCAACCGGCCATCCTGGTTCACAGGTTTCCATATTGTCCGGATCATGCAAATCATAATAGCATGGGTTAAATACCCGGCGTTCATTTGAACAATCCAGCACCAGCAAGCCTTCCTCGATAGCAAGTTTCACTGAATCATCCCAGGCATCATTGTTTTTTGTAAATGGGGAGCCTTCACCGGATGGAGCCGCAGATACGGACACAACCCGAATCTTTTCGTTTTCCGAAAGCTTCCTGTTTTCGTCAATGATCCATAACAAAGCATCCGCATAATATTGTGCGTCTGCTTTCCATGAAGGAGCAGCCACAAAATATACATTCGCTCCAGGTCCTGTGCCGATATTGTTCCCAACCAGCAAACTGGTCACGGCTGGGCCATGCATACTGGATTGATTCAATGGTGTATGCGTACCAACATCATAGTACTTTGTTATCTTTCCCAGGTACTCGGGGTGTTCCAGTCCAAGTGGCTGATCGATAATTGCCACATTTACCCCTTCACCGGTGATGCCCTGTTGATGGACTTCTCTTACACCCATTCCGGGATTCATGCCCAAGTTAAGGGTTTGTTCCGCTAGGGCTTCATTTTGCACAGGCCAGACTGTTGCCTGATCAAATGTCAAAGATTCCATCATGATGGCATCCAACACATCTGTACTTTCCCGCAAATCCATAAAGCGAACATCCTGGAACTTCTCGATTTTCAAATTTCCCTGAGGGTAGGCGGCCTGAGATGGCGCCAATGGATTCAGATTACTGAATTTTACAAAGGAAGTTGGCGCAGGAATTCTTTGTGCACTCTCCGAACGTGGGTGAATTGCAAGTGCCAATAAAATCAAAACAATCAATAATGGGATCACAATATATTTCTTTTTCATTTTATTTTCCCCTATCTAAATGTGAACATCCCCCAATGAATACAATCAAGAATAATATAACATGATATTTTCATTGCATACAAGGGAAATAAAACAAGGTGTTTTGTTGGGGTATTTGCGCCCTGTTTTTTAATGAAACATAATTGAGGTGAGGACGACCTATAATTACGATACCCCATCCCCCGATTGTCACATCCTGTGCATAAACCTGCTCATTCCTATTGACTTCATCACCCCATATCCATAAAATAGAATCAGTATTCTAATTCTGATTCAGGAAAACCATGCAAGATAACGACTATCTGGTGCAACAGCCCCAGCAAGCGCGCAGTCAGGAGACCATGCAGAACATCCTGGATGCGGCGGCGCTGATTCTGGAACGCAAAAACTTTGAGGAACTGACCATCGCCGAAATCGTGCATGAGGCCGGTACCTCAGTAGGCGCCTTTTATGGGCGCTTCAAGGATAAGGACGCCCTCCTGCAGGCCCTGGATGAGCGCTTCTTCGATGAATTTGAGAAAGACATTCAGGTGTTCCTCAGTCCGCAGAATATACAGCATAAATCCATCACGGAAATCGTTCATCAGGTATGTGCCTTACTGGTAACCACCTATTCCAGGCAAACGGGAGTCTTGCGTTCTTTGAATCTGAAAAGCCGCCTGACCAATGACAGTCATTTTCTGCGGCGTGAAAAACGATCCTGGGATGAGTTTTATCCTGTTTTGCAGAAAATTTTACTTTCCTATGATGCCCAAATCTCACACCCCGACCCACACCTGGCCACCCGTTTGGGATTTCAACAGATGTTTTATACCATGCGTGAAATCCTGCTTTGGGAACCGCTGCGTGATGAACCTGCTTATCCTTCCAAACAATTAATCGATGAGTTATCCCGCGCCTATTTGGCGTATCTCGGTATTAAGGACATTGAACAATGAACCAAACACAACAAATCTATCGAATCGGCGCCATTGGCGCGGGGCTATCCGTTTTGCTGTTGATCGGGATGGCCTTTATCGCATTCCCCAGCGGGCTGGAATACCCTGGTTTGGCTGCCCTGACCGGTGAGCTACCCCTCAACGGCGCGGAACAAACCCTGTATCTGAATGCCATGCGCACGTTATTCATCCTTGATGGACTTTTCCTGTTGGGCTGGATACTGAGCTGGGTTGCGCTGGGTAAACTGGTACACAGCCGCTTACCGCTTTTCGGCCTGCTGACCCTGATCTTCGGACTGGCTGGCGCGCTGCTGGATTTCAGCGAAAACAGCATCATCTGGGGTGTGATACAGAACTTCGCCAGCGGCGCTGTCCAAAGCAATGCCTGGATAGTCAGCTGGAAGGCAGTTCAGCATCTTAGCTATTGGCTGCCATTTATCGGCGCCGTGTTTGCAGCCTGCGCGTTGTGGAGTAAAAATCTGCTGGATAAACTAACCGCCATCACTGGCACGCTGCTGGTCATTCCGGCCGTGATGGGTTTATACCTGCCTGCTTTTGCAATGTTTTCCAATGTCTGGTTCTTGCTATGGTTTGCTATCGTCGCTGTTTTGTTGTGGCGGCGTTCTTCTGAAATTATTTAAAATTCAACCTCAATAAGGAAACCCCTCATGTCTGCACCCAAAGAACGTCTTAATCGCCTGGTATTATTTGCATCCATTTATTTTGTTGAAGGCGCCATGCTCACATTTTTCACGGCCTTCAATGTGCTGTATTTACGTTCCTTCGAACTACCCTTCTCTCTAATTGGTATTGCCGGTGGGATCGCCATGATCCCATTCGTGTTGAAAATTTTAATTGGCCTGCTCAGTGACCGGGTTAATTTGTTTAAATTGGGCCACCGCAAACCCTATATCATTTTGGGTTTGGTGCTGCAAACAGTGGCATTCCTGCTCTTCCCGATGGTCAATCCGGCTGAACAATTTGGCCTCTACCTGGTCTTGATGATCTGTGCTGCACTGGGTATGTCCACCTACGACACCACAACTGACGGGCTTTCCATTGATACCACCCCCGAAGAAGATCGCGGATTGGTGCAAGGTTTAATGGTCGGCGGACGCGCCCTCAGCTCGGTACTTATAGCGGCTTTGATGGGCTTTTTCGCAGAACGGGGCGAATGGTCACTAATCTTCTATGTCATTGCCGGCATTGGATTACTGACCATTATGATAGCCATGCCTGTACAGGAGAAGAAAGAACGCGCACCCGAGTTGCAGTTTTCCAAAGCTGCCTATAGTGCTTTCAAAAACAAATCCTTCCTGCTTTTCCTGGCTTTGGGCGTTATTTATCCACTGGCACTATACAGCACACAGGGTATGGTGAGTGCCTTCTTGAATGAAGGCATGGGTATTACCTTAAGTGTAGTCGGTATGTATACGGCTGTTTTTGGGGTGGGCACCATGGTTGGTGCGGTAGTTGGCGGTCCGTTGATGAAAAAGTTTGGTGAGCGTAACAGTGTTCTGGCTGCCTTGCTGATCACTGCTGCAGTAACCTATATCCTGGCCATCACACCATCCGCTGGTCTGATGTGGGCGATTATTTTTCTCTTCGGTCTGGCATTTGGCTATTACGAAACCGTCTATTTCGCTATGGGCATGGATTTCTCCGACCCACGTATCGCGGCTTTCATGTTCTCCGTTATCATGGCTGTAGGAAATTTAGGTATTGTATTGGGTGCCCCACTAGCTGGCGGCCTGGTTGAAAATATGGGCTTCCGCCCCATGTTCGCCATCTTTGCCACCATTCACCTGATTGCCCTGCCGATTGTCTTTGCCATATTCCGTACTCGCAAGAAAGTTGCCGAGGTATAAATGCGCATTACTTCTATAGAAGTACAACCGCTTAATCTGGAATTGCAGTCCGCCCTGACAGTGGCTTACGGCAGTTATCCCGTTTTGGAATATGCGCTGCTGCAAATCCATACCGATGACGGCCTGATCGGGTTGGGTGAAGCATCCCCCGACCCCGAAGTAACCGGTGAAACGCAAGCCATTGTGCTGGCTGCCTTTGAACAAGTACGTGAGCTGCTCATTGGACAAGATCCATTTGATATCGCCTCCATCTTGCATGCCTGTCAGGAGGCCATTCCACACAAGCCTGCCGTGATCGGCGCAATTGATATGGCGTTATACGACCTGATGGGTAAATCGCTGAAAGTGCCGCTATATCAATTGTTGGGCGGTTTGTCCCAACCTGGCATGGATCTATATCCGGTCATTCCCATGGATGCGCCACAGGTTATGGCTGCCATGAGCAAGGGCTTTAGCGATATGGGCGCACGCACATTGAAGGTCAAACTGGGCAGTGATACACAAAGTGATCTGATGCGCCTGGAAGCCATCCATGATGCTGTGGGCAGTGAAGTCATGCTGCGACTTGATATCAATCAGGGTTGGCGGGATTCGGCGAATGCAATCAAAGTAATCGGTCAGTTGCGGCCTTTCAATATTGAATACATCGAACAGCCTATCGCCGCCAGGGATATTGAGGGCATGGCCACCGTAACCGCTGCGGTCGAGATCCCCATCATGGCGGATGAAAGCTGTCATTCCCCGGCAGATGTTTACCGGATTGCCAAGTGCAAAGCTGCGGATTGGATCAATATCAAGCTGATGAAATGCGGCGGGATCACGCAGGCGCGTAAAATGTTGGCCGTAGCCGAAGCCGCCGGATTGCCCTGTATGCTGGGTTCAATGGGCGAGAGCTCCATTGGCAGTGCTGCCGGGCTGCACTTTGCTGTCGCCAATAGCGGCATCAAAGCCTGTGAACTGATCGGTCCGCTCTTTATCACGAATGATCCGGCTGAAGGCTATCTGGTTGATCAGGTTACGTTCAGGGCTACACCGTCGGATAAACCTGGATTAGGAGTGCAGCTAAAATGATTGACTGGCAAAGTATCGAGCAACAAGCCGCTCAATTATTGAGCAGGTACCTGAAAATTGACACCACAAATCCACCCGGTAACGAAACCCTGGGCGCGGATTTTCTTGAGCAGCAGCTTAATGAACGCCGTATTACGCTGAAACGATTCGATTCAGCCAAGGGACGCACAAACCTGATTGCGCGTTTACCCGGCAATGGCAGCAAGAAACCTGTGCTGCTCTATCATCATATGGATGTGGTGGAAGCAGATGCCAGCCAGTGGTCTTGCGATCCTTTTGGCGGCGAAATCCGTGATGGTTATGTGTGGGGACGCGGTGCAATTGACATGAAGGGCATGGGCATCATGCACCTTCTAGCGCTGGACTTGTTAAAAAAACATATGCCGGATCGTTCTCGGGATATCATTTTACTGGCTGCTTCAGATGAAGAGATGGGTGGAAAATACGGCACACAATGGCTGATCGAGCATCACTGGCCGGAGATTGATGCAGAATACATGTGGGACGAAGGCAGTTTTGGATTGCAGGATTTCTTTGATGAAATGCCGGTCTTTGCAATAGCCGTGGCCGAGAAGAACGATATCTGGCTCAAGCTGGTTGCACACGGCACAGCCGGACACAGCGGCATGCCGCATGGCGACAACGCCGCCGAAATTCTCATGCGCGCGCTAAATAAAATTATGGATATCAATACGCAGTATGAGCTCACCCCCATCACCAGGCAGCTCTTTGCCAATATCGGCAGCTTGAAGAAATTCCCACAATCGTTTTTACTGAAGCATCTCAACAATCCACTGATCTTCCGCTTCCTGCGCCCGACATTGGCTTCAGATAATACCATCTCCGCCATCTTGCGCGATACCATCAGTATCACCGTACTGCAGGCTGGTGCCAAAGAGAATATCATCCCGGAAAGTGCCGCAGCCACGCTGGATATCCGCCTGCTGCCGGATCGTGATCCGCAGGCATTTTTGGATGGCCTGAAACAATTGATCAATGATGAACGGGTGGAATTTGTGCATCATGCTGATTTCAAACAGAGCCATATCAGCGACACGCAAAGCGAGTTTTATAACACACTTAGCACGGTCCTGCAGGAACTGGTCCCGGATAGTATCAGCACTCCCATGCTGACGCCCGGGGCAACAGATTCGTGCTTTTTTCGGCAGAACGGTGTTAATGCTTATGGGCTGTTCCCTGCCATTATCACGCCTGATGAACTGGCGCGATTTCATAATGTTGATGAACGCATCTCACTAGAGAATCTGGGACTGGGTACACGGATTACCTATGAAGTACTGAAAAGATTATGTGCCTAACAAGATCATCAAGTCTCTTAGGGGGATGCATGGAATCGAGATGACCGATTATAGCTATGGCCTCGATTTCACTCGACCATCTTTGTTAAAGAATACCGGACAGGCTGTGCTCATTGTCCCCCACAAATGAGCCAGCCTGTTATTGTATACGTTTGAAAGAATAATGGAAATCATCTTGTCTGGGCGAAATATTTATCCAATTCCCATTGAGCCGGGTTATTCTGGATATATTCTATGATTTTCTGATAGGCAGTTTCATTTCGAACAATGTGTTCAAAATAATTTCTCTGCCATAATTTTCCCAAATACTTACCTTGGTTTTTAGATAACGCCAAACATTCTTTAAATACCAATGATTTATACGCGCCAACGATATCCCCCAAGGGTAACCCTCGCGGTTGTTCAATTTGGAATTTCCTATCATCGTTGTCTGTAGGGCGCAACCCTTGCGGTTGCCCCTGCTGATTCGGACCAACGCCGTTTTGGACAGGGGTAAACCCTGCCCCTACCGTTGGATATGAATATTCCGGTTCATTGATAATGATAATGCCATGCATATGGTTTGGCATTATTACATATTCATCTATAAATGTATTTGGGAACCTATCACCCAATAATCTCCAGTGATTCATTGCAATCTTTCCAAATTCATTCAACACCATTTCCCCGCTAACCACATTACCAAACATACATTCCTTTTGATGTGTACATATCGTTATGAAATATGCTCCTGGTTGAGCATAATCATATCCTTTCAGGCGAATGGATTTTCGATGGTGTATGGATGGATTGAAATGATTCTTTTTGTTCATCATGGATATTCCATTTTTATTACATTCAAATCGGTCTGTAGAAGGGCACAAATGAGTCAGCCTGTTTTTGTTAACTGCTTTATTTATTCAACCTGGAGTTGAATGCTATAATAAATTATCCACATCTCCAGCAAAAGGGGAAGTATTTCGTGAGAAAACAAAACATCAAATATGTTCCATTATCAAAATATATATCAATTGCTAAGAACAATAAACCCAGCTCATTCCTGGATAATTTAATCAAAATCGTTGGCTTAATTAGTGCTGCTACTGCCATTTTTATTGCCCTTTTTTACATTTTTGGACGAAAGTATGCAATAGGATATTTTGGCGCAATGGATATTCCAGAATATATGGTAACTTTCTCAATGTGGGAATATGGTGCAGTTGCATGGTTTCCTTTGGTTTTCCTAGTATTTATAAGTACGATTACTTTTATAGTTTTCCCATTTCTTGAATTGCTTTTTTCAAAACCAATAAAAGCAATCGGGAATGTTTTGTCAAAAAAAAGAAAACGCAAACATGAAGTCAAAAATCCATTTATAAAAGAAAATTACGAGCCAATTAAGCAAATATTATTTGGAATAGTTATACTCGCTGGTTGCTTTATGTTTTACCAAGGTTTGAAGATTACAACCAATATTGGCGCTATTACCGGAGAATATTATCTTCTTAATAATGCCAATATAGTTGAATTACATTCCATGTCACCTCATACAATCAATGATAGAAAAATAATAAATTCCGGTAGTAATCGAGATTCTTATTATGTATATGAAGGATTTCGCCTATTAACCATAAATAACGGGAAATATTATTTATTCAAAGAACTAAATCCAGAAACCTGTAAACCTGAACGAGTATACATTATTGATGAAGCATCAGTTGATCAGGTAATTCTCTCTCCAGCAGAAGACCTGACCAATATTTGCCAGTAGGTATACTTTACATTCCTCACCAACTATTAATCAAGGGTAGTATTATTAATCATTCCTGTATATAATTCTTGAACACTTATTTCGGAGGGAAATAGCGTATGAAAAAGTCTAAAATAATTTTACTACTTACATTTGCCATTTTGTCCATTGCCATGATCGCCTGTGCAATTGGCGGCGGGAATAACGACGCGAATAACACCGGGGGTGCTGAGGTAGAACAAGAACAAGCCGCCCCTGAAGAAGCGGTAGAAGAGCCTGCTCAGGAAGAAGCCGCCTCTGCTGAAGCTGCTGTAGAAACCGATTTCCCCATACTGCCTGACGCTGAAGGGCTAACGGAAATGCAAGGTACAGTGATCTTTCAATCCAAAACCAGTCTGGCTGATGCCTTTGATTTCTACCAAAAAGAATTCACCAGCCAGGGTTTTACAGAGAATGAAATACTGACGCTCAATGAAGAAACGATGTTCCAGTTGGTCTTCACTGGTAGCGATGATGGCAAATCCCTGGTTGTACAAACCATCCAATTGGATGATTCAACCATTAACGTTACCCTGCGCTACGAATAGATTTCCCGATTAACGTATCCAAAAGGAGCGATCATTAGATCGCTCTTTTTTTATCAACATGGCAAATCTGACATAAATCTTAGGCGGGTTCTATATAATATTAAGTAGGCTTCACTAAATTTATGAGTATTGCAAAATTGTGCTGAAATACATGTACACTGAATGTTTCTATGAGGAGGGCAATCTTGAAAAGAATTCTTTATACTATTATTGGCTATTCGTTCAGCCTGGCGGCAGCCCTGGGGATATTATGCAGTCTGACAGGAATTATCCTGGTGTGGCGCTTTGTACCGGCTGTATCAGATCGCCTGGTAGATACGGCCAGTTTTGCACAGCGTGCATTAGATTCAACCGAAGAACTGCTGGATGTAGCCGATAATACGCTAACAGATGCAGAGGACAATATCACCCTGATTGCTGAAGCAACCCAGGATATGGCTGGGTCTGTAGACAAAACCGCCACGATTGCCGCTTCCATATCAGACACTATGGAGAATGAATTCAGCGACATCGTTGAGAACACGCAAAGCGCGCTTACCTCATTGGAAGGTAGCGCCAAATTGGTGGATGATACCCTGTCATTCGTGGCTGCAATTCCCTTTCTGGGATCCAAATATTCCAATCAGACCCCGCTCTACAACAGCGTGGTTGGTGTAAATCAAAGCCTGACCGATTTACCGGACAACATCTTTCGTTTACAGGAAAACCTGGAAGAGACCTCATCCGCTTTTACACAACTTAATGAAAGTTTGCAAACCCTCTCCGATAGTATGAGTGAGATTGAAACCAGCCTGGAAGATGCCAATGCGATTGTTGAATCCTATCAGATATTGGTGGATGAAGCGCAGACAAGCACAGCTCGAGTAATTGGAAAATTGCCCGCCTGGATACGCTGGTTTGCCGCTGGGCTGAGTGTATTGTTCGTGTGGACAATCCTGATTCAGGCAGGGTTGTTGCTGTATGTCTGGGATTTGGCTGCTTTACGCCAGAAAAAGGAAGACATTCCACCGTCTGACACTGATTCAGAGTCTCTCTAAAAAAAGAAAGCCGATCACCGGGTTTTGATGAAGTGATCGGCCTTAATTATTACTTCAAATTGTTATTAATTGGGTGTTTCTGTTACGGTCTGGGTAGCTGTAGAAGGTGCGCTGGTAAGGGTTTGGGTTGAGGTTGACGGTACACCGGTAAGTGTTGATGTAGAAGATTTAGCTGCCCCTGTTTTTGTTACAGTTGGCGTGACTGTGGTGGTGCCAGCATTACCAGATACTTTGATCATCACATATACCTGTCCGCCAAACCGATTGCCGGCCTTATCCGCCAGGCGCCAATAGCTATAATATGTTCCATCCGTAGAGGGAGCTACCATTTTCACTGAAACAGATCCGCTAAAGCCGGTATTGACAACGGTGCCAATCACGGTATCATTGGCCCCCATACTTTCACCGCTGATGAAAACCAGCTTGTAATCTGCCTCCCAATTACAGGAACCCGTGTTTTTCAGACTCCAGGTCTTGGTAAAGGCTTCTCCCGCTGCCAATGTCGTGCCATCAGGTATGGTTACATCACTGACATACACTGAATCATTGCAGCCATTTGCAGTGTTGTTGCTGGTTGTAACGACCGGATTTAGTGAGACCAGGGTAGCCGATTTTTGAACTGGTGTTTGAGATGGAACCGGAGTTGGTGTTAATGTTGTAGTCGATGTTGGTTGCGGGGTTGGTGAAAAACTAGCCGCTTCAGCTGTCAGGGTAAGCACAACAGCCGTATGAATAGCATCCATGGATACGACCTCAGTCGGTGTAATCTCTGGTTCTGAAGATTTACCACAGGCTGATAAACTGATCATTAACAGGACAAATACAAGAATATGCATTATTTTTTTCATAATTATCCTCATCATGTAAATTTAATATTGACTTCCTACTTCTCTTCTTCCACCCATTTACAGACCAGGCTACTGTATTATCGTTATCGCAGATTCCTGTGTTGATTCAGTGGCGTATAATTACCTGAACCTGCTCACATGTCAATATAGTGATGGTCTGGTTAATCATCTCGTTGATTTGCTCTTCTGTCAATGGTATTTTGCGGATTCTCCAGGATTAAAATGAGTGGATTTTATTCTTTTGTTGATTTTCCAGCACTTCTTGGCGTACTATATGTAAGTAGTGTATTATGAGTAAATCCTGACACATCAGGAAAACCGCTAAGAACTGTCTTCGAAAAACTGTGTTACATTAATTGCAACATATTTACAGAAACCCCGTATATATTAATGAACCTACATGCGCCGCCACAAGAAAAAAGGGGTGGTGCAAACCCTCAGTGAATTAATGTTAAATTGCCACTGGGGCTTACAAATTATTCTGAAGGAAAAATCCATGATGATGTATGCAAACCCTTATTTAGTTATAGGCGGAGTTGCCAGCTTCATGATCGCTTTTGCCCACTTTGCTCTGGTGTTTAAACCCGCCGGTTATCGTTTGATCGGTGAAGAAAATCTGGCTGAAATGCACGAACAAGGCTCCCATATTACCCTGGGAATCACCATTGGAACAATTTTATTGTTCCTGTTCTGGGGACTATATGCCTTATCCGGTGCGGGATTAATCCCTCCATTTCCCTTGTTAAAAGCCTCATTAATTTTTGCTGGAATATTTTACTTGCTGCGCAGTTTGGTGCTGCCGATAGAAGTCTATAAAGTAGTCAGCGAGAATTATCCGCGCCGATTTGTGGTCTTTTCCGCAGGTGCATTGGTGATTGGCATTCTGTATCTGACTGGGGTATTTGCCGGGTAAATACCAATCAACTCGCCTAATCATAACAATATTAGGCCGGCTCTTGTGCCATCCAAAACAATCAATGATGAAGAACTTCATTATTGATTCATCCTGTACCCAAATGTTAATTTCAACAATCATCATAAACTGCACGGATATATCCGTGCAGTTTATTCCATACAAATAATAATTGGATCCGATAAGCAAACGATTGTTTTGTTCACGATGACACGGGAAAATTTTAAATGTATACTACTAATAACATCAAAAAATGGAGACTCACCCTCGATGAAAATGCCGGATACCCTCTCCGAATCCTTGCTGGCCCCCTGCGGCATCACCTGCATCACTTGCTATGCTTATTTACGTAAGAAGAAACCCTGTCTGGGCTGCCTGGGTGAAGATGCAGCCAAACCCAATCACTGCCGGGTATGCAACAAAAAAACCTGTGCCACCGAACGTGGATTAACCCACTGCGCCCAATGTGATGATTTTCCCTGCCTGTTGGTCAAACGCCTGGATAAATCCTACCGCCAACGCTACCAGACCAGTCTAATTGAGAATGGAAAGCGGCTGCGCGAGGTTGGGTTTGCCCAACACCTGCTCAACGAACAGCAAAGATGGCAATGTTCCGAATGCGGCGGGGTGATCTGCATCCACGACCATCTTTGTTCCAATTGTGGCGTAGAAATGGATTTATCCCTTTTATAAAAGGAGCTGCCAATGGAATGGACAAAACTAGTAGACACAAGCACGTATTTTATCCTGGGTGGATTAGCCAACAGCCTCTTTACCACCCTTCACATGATGTTGGCGGCAAAGCCTACCTGGTACCGCTATTTCGGCGCCGATAAACTGGCTGAAATGCACGAGAAGGGTTCCAATTTCCCACAGTGGGCGACGGTTGCATTGGTCTTTCTCTTTGGTATCTGGGCGGCCTATGGATTTTCCGCTGCCGGTGCGATTCAGCCGCTGCCGTTTATGCGTACCATGATCATTATTATCATCGTTGTTTACTTCTTGCGCAGCCTGATGATACTCTCGGAGATATTCAAAGTCATTTTCCGGGGATACCGATTTCGCTTCATTATCTTTTCAGCTGGTGCCTTTGCCACCAGTATGATGTATTATCTTGGTTTAAAAGGAATGTAATTTAACATTCAGAGGAGCAGTATGAAAAACACTTTGATTGCTGGACGGATTGGTGCTGCACTAAGTGCCTTTTTTTTGATTCTATTTATCTCATTTCTGATGTTCATATTGCCTTCACAGGGATTGGACGCAAATCAGGGCGGGCTATACAATCCACAAGCTGCCCTGGCATTTGCATCCAGTTCATGGTTATTGCAGGGATTTTATGCGCAATACTTAGTAGGTATCATTGGGTTCTCATTATTGATATATAGCATAGCAAGCGTTGTTGAATCACGTCAATCAAACCTGATGCGCATTGGAAACATTGTCGGTATCGTTGGCATTGTATTTTTCCTTATTAATATGGTTATCGGATATTTAAACACACCCTTATTGCTCAATCTTCTGCCACAATATACGCAAGAGGTCTATGCTACTTATTTAACGATCACCTTATTAGCTGGCGCATTGGTATATGGTGGCTTTTTCTGTCTGGGGATTTGGGCACTTTTTCTAAATAGTTCCTCTTTAACATTAAAACTATTTCCTCGCACTTTAAGCATCATTGGCATAATTTCCGGCGTATGTGGCGTGCTCAGTCTCTTCATTACACCTATGTCGTTTTTATACATCCTCTTTAGCACAATCTGGTTGATTTATTTGGCGGTCATCTATCCAAAACTGAAACAATTCCCCTCTGCAGCGTAAAAGGAAAATCGTGTGGAAAAGCATGCCGTAAACCCAACATTGTTCACTCGTCGCGGATTTATCAAATCTGCCTGTATGACTGGTACAGCCGCATTAATCGCTGGTTGTAACAGACAGCAATCCGGGATCAATACACCCACACCCGAAATCGTACCTTTTCAGCCTATCCTGCCGCAGATGGTCTCCGTAGCTCCAGGCGCCTTTCAAATGGGCTCTGATAATGGATTGGCCACTGAACAACCAGTCCATACAGTTACCCTGACCCGTACTTTCAGCATGGCTGCCTACGCCATCACCTTCGAGGAGTATGATCTGTTTTGTGAGGACACCCAGCGCGTCAAAGTAGATGACCGTGGTTGGGGCCGTGCCAAGCAGCCTGTCATCCATGTTGACTGGTACGATGCTACAGTTTATTGCAATTGGCTCAGTGAAAAAGCGGGGCTAATGCCTTGCTTCAGCGGTAAAGGTAAGTTTACCGTATGTGATTTTAACGCTGACGGATATCGCCTACCCACGGAAGCAGAATGGGAATATGCTGCCCGCGGTGGAAATATCAGTAAGGGCTATATTTTCGCAGGCAGTGACAATGCTGATGAAATTGCCTGGTACGATACAGATCAGCCTCAGCCAGTGGGATTAAAAAAGCCCAACGAATTGGGTTTGTACGATATGTGCGGCAACATGTTCGAATGGTGCTGGGACTGGTACCGCAGCGATGCCTACGCCAACAGTGACAAGATTGATCCATACGGACCGCCTACGCCAACAACCACCACACCCTGGGAGCTATCCCGCTCGCGGCGTGGGGGTAGTTGGCGGGAAAATGTTGAGAATATTCGCATTACATCGCGCAGTGCGGATGGAGTAAACTATGCCGGCGATAATGGATTCCGGTTGGTGCGTAGTGCTTGATCTGAATGTTACAAAATAGGGTTCCTATAAAGGATAGTCCAACCTGGCAAATGAGCTCGTTTACTATTTCGCTGGGAATATTAAACTGAAAAATAAATTCTATAATAATTGAGCACCAAATTGGTGGTCCCGGCTAGAATTAATACAACAACAAACCTATAATGGAGCATTTCATGGATACCAACATTCCCCAACATTCTCTCATTAAATCATTTCTGTATCATTTGTTGCCCGGCGTGTTTACGGCCTTGGCGTTTTTTATCTTCCACTCTTTATTAAAAGCCAGCGGGAATCCGCCACTGCTGGCATTCCTGTTGATGGTGGTGCTGGTAGACCTACCCATTCAGTTGGGCATCCTGCTTATGGCAGGTAAAAAACGCAATGGACGTTTGAGCCTGCAAGGGATATTGGCCTATCAGGAGAAGTTGACCTGGAAGAAATTTACACTTATCTTTGCGGGTGCTTTTGTTGTCATTTATGCCTTGATCATGCTGATCACACCGATCAACACCTGGCTGATGAACACGGTTTTCTCAGGCTTACCCGCCTGGATGCTGCTGGAGGAACAAAGCCAATATTTGTCATATGGCAAACAACTGTTAATCGGGTTGTTCACTGCTCAACTGGTCATCACCGGTTTGATTTTGCCCTGGGTGGAGGAATGCTACTTCCGCGGCTTTCTCCTGCCGAGACTCTCACGATTTGGCAAATGGGCTGCTGTATTTAGTGGTTTCTTCTTCGCATGTTACCATGTCTGGCAGCCGCAGGGATTCCTGGCCGTTTTATTGCTGGGAACAGCCCTGGCTGGCCTGACCCTCTGGCAGCGTGATCTGCGTCTGCCGATCAGTTTACATGTCCTCGCAAATGCCGCTGCTCGTTTGGTATTTCTGTTTGCTGCAATCAGTATGTAATTTATTTCAAAAGGTATTAATTACCCTAAACATTCCCCAATTCTAAGGGGATGTTTGTTGTTATACTCATTAGAGAATAAAATGATGAGAATGAAGGATACACTGTAATTCATATGGCGTCTCAACAATTAATGGACAGTATTGCTTATTGCGGGTTGATCTGCCACCTGTGTTTCCGTGCACATGAATGTTCCGGTTGTAAAGCGCCAATCAACCTTTGTGAACATAACTGCGCGGACGAAGGCTGTTTTCAGAAGCTTTGCTGTGAACAAAATGGCTATACCGGATGTTGGGAATGTGCTCAACTCAGGCATTGCACTGAAGGCATTTATCAATTGGGGGAGATGTCAAAAATTAAAGCTTTTGCCATTTGTATACAAGAAGACGGCTTAGCTGCATTTGCCAAGTATGTGTTACGTAATGAGCGAGCCGGTTTGAGCGTGGAAAAAGACCGTGATTATGACGGACTACCTATTTTTGAAGTATTGAATTTGTTGCGCTTGGGTAACTCACCATAAATTCCTCTTGATTTCGACTACCTAATAAGACTATAATTATCTTAATATTGCTGATCTCGCCATTGAACTGCCCCGTACTTGCATCGGGCTGCAAGGCGGGTTTTGTTTTTCACCTCAGGAGGTTGAAATGGATTTTAGTTTAATTAATTGGTTGGCAGTCATTGCCTGTGTGATTGCGAGTATGGTCAGTGGATCGTTATGGTACAACCCAAGAACATTTTTCCCAATCTGGTGGAAGGGTATTGGTAAAACAGATGCAGAACCCGGTATGGAAGGCAACATGGCGCTAACCTGGGGATTGACAATCCTATCTTCTTTGGTACAGGCGATCGGTGTGGCCTTGATGGTTAATTGGCTCGGACCAATATTTGGCGGCGTAAACGCGCTATCCGGTTTACTGATCGGCCTAGTACTCTGGCTGTTATTTGTGGCACCCACCAATCTTGTAAACAAATTATTTGCCGGTCACGGCTTAAAAATATGGGCTATCGAAGCTGGGAATCATCTGCTCAACTTCCTGCTTTTTGGACTTATTCTGGGCGCCTGGCGCTAATCCGTCTCATAAATAGTAGATACAGGTTTATCTATAAAAACTACATTTTCCACAAAAATGTAGTTTTTTTACAATACCATTACATGTTTTTACGGACCTGATAACATAATCAACCTATAATTGATTTATCTACTTAAATTGAGGTCATCCATGTTCAGACGTCCCCGCCGTCCTTTTCCACGAAGATCCATTGTCAGGAATTTACAGCAAGCCAGATTTGAGAACGCCTTTCGCATGGAAGGCAAACAATCGCCGCAAGAGAGTGCACAACTCTTTTCCGAATTGGCCGAACAAAAAGCCCAGGAGAAACGATACCGGCAAGCAGCAAACCTGCATGCCCAGGCGGCGCATCGCTGGCTGGATGCCGGTGAATTTCAGAAATCCCGGGAGCAGGCGAATTTGGCATTGAAATTATTCGAAAAAATGGGCATGCAGCAGCGGACAAAAGAATTTAGTCTGCGTTATGCTGTGCACAAAAAAAATCCTGGCAAACCACAGCCAATAACCGAAAACGCACTTTCTCCAGAAATAAACCAGCCAAAACACCTACCCGCAACCTGTTCGCACTGCGGTGCGCCAATTCGATCCACAGAAATTGAATGGATTGATTCAGCCAGTGCTGAATGTGGCTACTGCGGTATTGTGATTCAAACCCAGGAATAATAATTAAATTGCGACAAAATTGATACAAAGTTGAGAACGTTTGGTGACAGCCGTTGGGTATCCTTTCTATATCTTCTATAAAAAGGATACGCCCATGGTAAAAACCATAAAAAGACTGGCAATATTGTTAGCTATACTGCTGATATTGAGTGTTCTCATACCAATGGTCATTGTCAATGCAAATCAGACACTTTCACAAATTAATATCAAAGAAATTGATCAATTTCTCGAACAGCAAGTAGACGCAAACCGAATCCCCGGAATGGCGATTGCCATTATTCAGGAGGATGAAATCCTCTTCATGAAAGGCTATGGGGAATCAAGCCCCGGAGTGCCGGTGACACCTCAAACCCAGTTCTATTTGGGGTCCATCAGCAAATCCTTTACGGCACTGGCAGCCATGCATCTGGTAGAGGAAGGCAAGCTAAACCTGGATATGCCGGTGCAGCATTATCTGCCCTGGTTCAAAGTTGCGGATGAGTCAGCCTCTTCAAAAATCACTGTGCGGCATTTACTTAACCACACCAGTGGATTAAGCAGTACGAAAGACCCTAATGTCGATGTTCTGACACAAACATTAAAAGAACAAACCGAATACATGCAATATGTACAACCAGTCACTGAAGCCGGCACACAGTTTGAATACTATAACCAGAATTATCGCATTATCGGCTGTCTGATTGAAGAAATCAGCGGACAGACCTATGATACCTACTTGGCATCACATATCTTTCAACCATTGAATATGCCTAATACGGTAACCCATCCCGATCAGGCGATTGCACTATCACAGGGATATACTCGATTCCTCGGCCAACCCATGGCCATGCCACAGGAGTACAATCCCGGCGCATTACCCTCAGGATACATCATATCAACCGCAGAAGATATGGCTCAGTACTTGATCTCTCATCTAAACAATATTGATGCAGAGGGCAGTTTATATCTATCTCCAAACTTAATGGCTGACCTGCACACACCTCCACAATCTATAGACAGCACATATGCCATGGGCTGGATGAAAAAAGAGGAAGCAATCGCCCATGGTGGTTCGCTGAATCGTTTCCAGACCTTTATGATGCTGAATACCGAATCCAAAACCGGTGTAATTCTATTATTCAATCAAAACAGTATGCAAAATATGCTGACTGTAAACAATGATATTCGCCAGGGCATTGAAAACGCATTCAACGGACAACCCATACAGCCGCGTAATTTTCGTTGGGTAGGTTGGATGATATTCGCACTGATTGTTTTGGATATGGCAAATCATCTGCGCTTATATGTGAAATTATCACGTTGGTGGAAGAATCCTCAAATAACTCGGAAATTATGGCTGTGGCTGAAAACAATTGTGGGGATTGTGCTGCCATTGTTTATATTATTGGGCTTACCGCAACTCATTCATCAATTAGATGGTGGCGCACCAACCTGGCGGGAGCCGTTTGGTCTGATGCCAGATTTAACCCTATGGCTTATATTTGGTCTTAGCCTGACAGTAATACGCAATCTGCTTAAAATGCTACGGTTAATTCAATTGAACAGATAATTATTCAACAAAGTGCGAATACATTCGCACTTTGTTTTTATATTCTCCAAAACCAATAAGCTACTTATTTACAAATTTAATACACATTTTTAAGGTCTCATTTACCCAATTCCTCCATCATTTTTCATATAATAATGGTAGGGAGCTTTTAACACAATAATTACAAATGCATACAATATAGCCCTGATGGAAAAAATTATGAAAAAAAAATTATCACTAATTCTAATATTTTGTTTCTTATTGGTCTTTAGCGCTGCATTTACTCCAGACCCTCAAGCAGATGAACCACCAATATTTTTTGATGATTTTGAATCATACCTGACCAATACCCAATTAGGCGCTGCTTATACTGTCTGGGAAGATGGCGCATTGATGCGTGTGTCGATTGAAAAAGGCTATCTAATCAGCGGCGATCAAGCTCTGCGTGTTGATAGCATAGGTGTCAATCAAAACACCCATACCACCAGCGGATCAATATACCATTTGCTGCAACCTGGTGAAAATAATTGGCAAGAAGGTATTGGCATGCGTCTCTGGATATATAATTTATCTAAATCGCCACTATCATTTACTGTAAATTTTAAAGAAAAATACAATGAGTTCTGGGCAGTCGGTGATAACGGGCAATTCTTCCTACAAACTGAAGATGGCAACTTCATTCAGCAAGACATTCAATTTGGAAATCTACAAATTCCAGCTTTTTATCATGGTTACGTTTTTATACCATTTGAAAGTTTCACTGTTCCAACCTGGAATACTGCCAAAGGCGATGAAATCATGGATCTCAGCGCGATTGATTCTTTTTCATTAGGTATAAATGTAACTGTCTCGGAGCTGCAACGCTTCATTATTGATGATATTGAAGTTGTATCCAATTCGAATATTCAACCGCCAGTGATTACTGGAAATAAGATCATCAATATTCCCGAATCTGGACAGCATCAAGAGTACTTTCAATCCTCTTTACCAAATGAAGAAAACTTGAGCTTTGTTTCCAAAAATTGGTCAATTATCAATGCCGATGAAACAATTGCCAGTATTGATAATGACGGCTGGTTGACAATCCCCGGTGATATCAATCCAGGGGTAATCACCATTCTTAATACCACCATAGCAGACGAAGTAAAGATAAACACTTTGTTTGATATTCAGATCATTGATCCGGGTGCGGCGTTGGCGATTACCGATGATTCACAAATAAGTGAGGAAATTTTACTAATTCAAGAAGAAAACTCAGCTTATCAGAAATTTTCTGATGATTTTGAAACCTGGGCTAGCGAAAATCGCGCCTGGTTTGTTGTCATTACAATTTCATTATTATTGGTTTTAATTGCCAGCCTCTCCATTATTCAAAGTCGCCTTAAATAATTGTTTCACTTCACATTTTAGGTAAAAAAATATGCTTGGTACGCCGTATGATTTAAGAATCGTTGCAAATAAAATGCTGCTTTTGGCAGTCATTTTGATTGGCATTATTCTTTTTTCCTTTTTAGTACGTAAAAATCGAAAACTAATCAAATACTTTATCGGCTTTGCAATTCTTCTGCAATTTATATACATTGGATGGCGTATTGCTTTCACCATACCCGGGCATTTGATTCTTGGATTTTTCTTTGGTTCTTTGCTCTTCCTGGCAGAATTCATGGGTTTAATTCAATCCACTACTCATCGCTTGATGTTTTTGAAAGAATTTGTCCCTCTTGAGAAAAGCCTGGCCGATCTCGATGAGCTGCCCACAGTAGATATCTTGATTGCTACTTATAATGAACCTGTTAGTATATTGAGAAACACTGTAGCTGCGGCAACTGGTCAAAATTACCCAAAGGATAAATTCCAGGTTTTCCTATGTGATGATGGCTCACGTGAAGAAGTACAACAATTAGCTAAAGAATATGGTGCTGTTTGGTCTACTAGGGGGGAACATGTGCATGCCAAAGCCGGTAACATCAACAACTGCTTGCGAGAATTTGCTCACGGTGAGTTATTCCTGGTATTAGATGCAGATATGATCACCAAATCAAATTTTCTGGAGCGTACCGTAGGTTATTTTTCCGACCCCAATATGGCATTAGTGCAGGCGCCTCAGGTGTTTTACAATCCTGATCCATTTCAAAACAATCTCTTGTTATATGATGACATCCCAAATGAGCAAGATTTCTTCATGCGTGAGGTATTGAATCACCGCGCAATGTTTAATGCCGTGCTCAACGTTGGTACAAACGCACTATTCCGCCGTTCAGCCATTGATGATATTGGATTAATCCCGGTTGGCTCCATCACCGAAGATATGGCCACCAGTATGCTTTTGCAAGGCAAAGGCTATCAAACCACCTTTGTGAATGAAACCCTGGCCATGGGACTTTCACCAAACTCCTTCAGCGATTACATCATTCAGCGTGACCGCTGGTGTAGAGGAAACATTCAGGTATTAAAGAAATGGAATCCCTGGAAACTCCCCGGTTTGAGCTTCATGCAGCGATTGATTTATTTTGATGGTGTATTATATTGGTTCTTTGGTTTGCAAAAAATCATGTACACCATCGGCCCAATCCTTTTCCTACTCTTTGGTGTTCCAATTTACTACTCCGATGTCTTTACCATGTTGTTATTCTTCGCACCTATGTATTTCAGTTCTTCTGCAATCTTTACTCTATTTAATCATAAAAGCCGCACATACACATGGGCGCACATTTATGAAACCGCTCTGGCACCCTACCTTGCCATATCCGCCATATCTGAATTATTTTTCTCAAAAGGGACGATATTTAAAGTAACCCCAAAAGATATGAATGCCTCAAAAACACGCTTTGCATTCAAAGTTGCTTTTCCCCAGTTGGTACTTGCGTTTTTGTGTTTACTAGCTTTAGGTTTTGGCATTCACAAGCTTCTCACTGATGTTAATTATATGATTCCGGTGTATCTGGTGAATTTGTTTTGGCTGCTTTATAACCTGCTGGGCATTATTACAGCGATTCTGGTAAGTTTTGAAAACCCTCGCCATCGTGCAGTTGAGCGTTTTGAAATCACAGATCAGCTCAAACTTCAATTATCAAACGGAAAAACCTTGCCAGTGCAAGTGCTGGATATCTCCACCATTGCTTGTGCTGTTGAGCCATTGATCGATATTGAAGAACCTGATGATTTCGTTGGCAGTCCCATAAAATTATTTTTTACCAATGAAGGATTTTCAATCGATGGAACTTTTTTCCGATCCCGTGGTTGGGGTAAAAGAATTATCTTGAATTTTGAAAACATGGATAAGGATCAATACACAGGATTAGTGAAATATATTTTTAATCGCCAGCAGGATGGGTTTGGGACCTTCGCGAAGGAAAAACCCATTCACAAAATAAAAGGGACGGCCTCAAAAGCGTGGAAAATTTTGTTCCCTAAACGTTAATAAATCCCTCAACCAGGGAAATTTCCGATCTACTTAAAGATATACAAACCTTCTTTCAGGAATGAGTAGAAATCATACGACTTAGCAACGTTTAGGTCAATCAGAGTGTCACTCGTGAAATGACAATAAAAGATCTGGTTTCATCCTTTACATAGCAACAATTTTCTTAGCAATGAAGAACCTGCCAATTGGCAGGTTTTTAACTATTTGATATACTAGGAATGCTGAACAATATATTTCATGGGGGAAAAGCGTTACCTCTACTGAATTATTCAAAGGAAAATTCTATGAAAAAAAACAAAATAGCAATCGGGATTTTTTTGAGTCTGACATTAACTATGCTGTTTATCAGCGGTTGTACACCTCTGGTTGAGTCATTAACCGTCCAATCCAATACTGACACCGAATCAAAAACCACAGAAGACTTTTTGCCTACTGCTACAGTTCATGAAGCTGAGATTGTCACGGATAAGGAAGCCTTCGTTGCGCGTGCTGAAAACAGCAGTGCAGGTGATCCCTTCATGCCAGAAGTTGGAAATCTGGGATACGATGTTCAGAACTATGCTGTACAAATCACATTGGATCCGGGTACGTACTGGCTCGAATCTGTTGTGGATATCGAAATGATAACAACGCAAGACCATTTATGGCAAATCTCATTAGATATGATCGGGTTTCAGATTGATGAAGTTTTGGTCAATCAGGAAGAAGTCGATTATTTCCGATTGAACAAAAAACTATATGTTGATTTACCACAAGAAACAAATAGCGGTGAAAAACTGAATATCAGCATTCGATATAGCGGTGAGCCAGTGCAGGAGATGTCGGCTTATGTGCCCTTTATTGATAATCTGGGTATTCAATTCCGTGAGGACATGCTGTATATCGTCTCCGAACCGGACGGTACGCGCTATTGGATGCCAGTCAACGATCATCCCCTTGATAAAGCCAGCTACGCTATGGAAATTACGGTACCGCAGCCTTATACTGCCGTCAGTAATGGTCAATTGCTGGATACAACGATTGATGGCAACCAGACAACTTATTACTGGGAAAACAAGGAACCCCTGGCCAGTGCATTGGTCACCATAGCCGTGGGTGAATACCAGCGCATCGAAAGCGTTTCTCCGCAGGGTATTGTTTTACGCAGCTATGTCACAATGGAAACGGCGCAAGACTTTCAAACGCTGCAGCCGCAGATTGGCGAAATGATTGATTGGATGAGTGATTTGTTCGGAGCATATCCCTTCAGTGAATTTGGCTACGTGGAGGTTTCCGATATCGGCGCTTCATTGGAAACGCAGAGCATGGTGATTATGTCTGAAAGTGCCATTCTGGATGAATCAGTGCTTTGTCATGAAATGGCTCATATGTGGTTTGGCGATTGGGTCAATCTAAATTCATGGTCAGAAATCTGGCGCAATGAAGGCTTTGCCACGTATGTTTCCTATATGTGGGAAAACAGAGAGAATCCTGCGCAATTGGACGATACCATGGAATTTATCGCAATTGGTCTGCAAGAGGATCCTCATGATTTTCCACTAAACAATCCTCCAGCCGAAGATATGTTTGGCCGGGATAGTTATTACAAAGGGGCATTGTTAGTTCATCAGTTGCGCAAACAAATGGGAGATGATGCATTCTTCAGCGGTTTGAAAACATACTTCGAGCAGTATGGCGGCAGCGCTGCCAGTGATGCTGATTTTCAAGCCATCATGGAAGAAGCAGGCGGTTCATCATTGGATGACTTTTTTACATCCTGGTTTGAATAAACCCGCAAACAATAGTATTTAAAATATAAAGCCATTTGAAGGGTAACCCACCTTCAAATGGCTTTCCTGATGCTGTGACCTGTTTTTATTGTACAGGAACCATTAAATATTCACCACTATGTAATGTTGTTTCGGCCGTCCAGCCGACTAATCCGTAGGGGCTTTTTACCAGCCACCAGATATAATAGCCATCCGCATGCGGTTTACAAAGCGGACCATCCATAACTTCCAACTGGGCGCCAATTACATTGTAGGTTATCACATTGTCCGCCACATAGGGCACACTGCGCAAATACAAATTTGCCATGGCTACTGCGGTATCTCCTACATGCAATTGTGATGGAGCAGAAGCTGGACAAACATCCATACTGATCTCCCCTGTCTGAGAAGCTGTCGGCAAAGCTGTAGCAACCTGCGTTGCTGATGGCAGCATAGTACGTGTTGGTATCAATGTCGCTGAAGGTACTTTTGTTGCCGTTGATGTTGGTATCGTCGTTGCTGTTGCAGGTATTGTGGCAGTAAACGTTGCGGTATTTGTAGCCGTAGATGTCGCTGTTTCAGTGAAAGTAGCAGTAGCCGTTTCCGTCGGAGTCATGGTCACAGTAAAAGTGCTGGTCGGTTGTTCGGTTGGCGTATCGCTTGGCGTCGTCGTGGGGACGTCTGTTGCTGTTTTGGTCGGCACACGTAAAACCGCTTTCCATTTATGATCGCTGGCATCCAAACCGGCAACTTTTTGGCCATCCGCATCCAGAATAACCCATTCACCATTTAGCCCTTGCAGCACCTCATATTTTTGCGGAAGCTGTGTCTGTACCTCAGGGGGAATAATTGGCTGCCAGCGTTTACCATCCTCTGTCAATGTATATACTGATTTTCCATCAGGGTTGCGTAAAGTTGCATTTTCAATATCAAATTGCCAATGAAAACTTGATGCAGGATAAGGAGGCAATGCACTGACTGAAATGCGCTGTGTTTCCTGCTTCTCTTTTCCAAAAAGCAACATCATGAAAAATAGAACCAGCACAATCACCAGCTTGACCCAATCCAGGGTTATCCAGCGTTGAAAGATTTTCATACGCTTATCCCTTGCTCTTTTTGGCAAATTCCCGGGCCTGTTCGAGGATATCAATTTCATCTGTGAGGCGTTTAATGGAGCCGCCCAATATTTTCTCTAACTTTGGCGGATGAAGTTTACCCAATTGTGCAAAGGAAGTAATCCCGGCCTGGTGAAGGATTCGTTCAATCTCAGGACCAATCCCCTTGATTAATTTCAAATCATCCGGATCAGGACGCCATTTTTCAACTTGAGCTTTCAGCGTCTCGTTTTCCACGCGTAATACTTTTAATTCCCTGGTCTGTTTTCTCCAATAAACCCAATCAATAATCCATTCAATCAGCCAGCCAATCAAGATGCCCAATAGAATTGCACCGGTTATGGACATAATATTTTCTCCTCATGATCCTGATGTAGATACACTAATTATAGTACAGGTCAGTTTACAAGCAAGAAGTCATATCGTTTGATCGTACTTCTTCCTTCAATGATATACTGCAATATCAGGGCCAATTTTGTGAATTGAGGTAAGCAAATGGATTATGATGAAGTAAAACTTGAAATTTTTGCCCCGCACAATGTTGTGGAGAGTTTGCGTACGGTACTCCATGAAGCAGGTTGCGGTAAGATCGGTGATTATGATCATTGTATCGCCATCAGTGAAGTGCGCGGGTATTGGCGTCCGTTAAGCGGTGCTGATCCCTACGATGGTGAAGTAGGGAAAATCAGCGAAGGCAGAGAATGCAAGCTGGAGGTAAACTGCAAAGCTGAAAATGTACAGCAGACATTGCATGCCATCCGGCGCGTACATCCCTATGAAGAACCATTGATCAACATTGTACCATTGCTGAATCATCTGTATTCATAATTCTTGTTGAGGCTGTTCAATCTGATTCCCTCTTGGAAATATAAAAATAGTGAACTGCCTTTATAATAAGTATTGTTGATCGTAATGATTAATGTATGCTTTCAACTATTCTGTTTAACCAAATCAAAATGATCCGGGAAAATGCACGCTATGAAACTCTTTATGAATCGCGCAGAAAAAGAAATGTCAGATTGGCTGGCACATCCCATGGAATTTGGTGAACACCCGCACAAAATCAAACAAATTCACAGCGAGAAAACAGACTGGCCGTTGTTTGATGAACCGGTCAAATTGGCCTTTCATCATTTCGTGATGAAAGATGGTTATAACAGTATCGGCATGACCGGTCCAGCCACCTGGACCTTTTTGGAAGATGATATGCGCGATTTCAGTATCCCTGAAATCAAACGTCTTTACGCAGGCTGGTACATTTGCTTTATGGCGCTGCGTGCGACCACTTTTTCCACTGAACGCACCAAAAAACGCTCCGCTTTCCTGGCTGCCGAATTGGCATCGAAAATCAAAGGTTTCATTGAAATACTGGATTATATTAATTTTGGTGACCTGACTTTTTATGCCTATAAAATACAGGAAGGAGATGATGAGATCGTGGTTGCCTCCAATACCAAAACAACACTTAAATTTCCAGCGGGCAGCAAGTATCTGCGCTTACCGCCCTTGTTTTACTTTATCGGACACCTTTTTTTCGAAGGCCAATTATAAAATTTTCTGACCTGGCATAATGGATATACAACTATGAACCTCAATCCTCATTTTTTACAATATAACTTGAAAATCATTTTTGAAGAACTCACCCCTGAAGGCGATTTACTGCCGCCCTGGCAGCGATACCCTGACATAAAACGATATTCCATCGGCTGGCGCATGGGTTCAGGCGAGGATTACATCCAGGCCTGGTATGCCTGGGCATCCCAACTGGACCAGGTTAGATTATTGGCTTATTTTAAAAAATATACACCAATCCCATTTGCCTGGCAGGATTGGGCAGCCGCACAATTGGGTTTTCGGGATGTGTCTGACGATATTTTTGCCGGAGGCGGGGAATTCAAAGGCATACGTTGGCTGGAAGAACATGGATTGGCGAATTATGCAGAGTTTACGAAATGGTATGAGGATATCTCAGACAAATAGGAATGGAACCATCTCGATCTCTCTCGGCAAAAAGCACCTCGCGATACTCGATGATCGGATTATAATTATTTGGACAAGTAAAGCGGAACCCTGTATATCATTCATTGGCTGAAATCAACATACCCTACGTTAACAATTTCTCAATCTCTGGCGTCAGATCGACCGGATTTACATTGGGGGCAAAGCGCTTCACTACATTTCCCTTGTTATCCACTAAAAACTTGGTGAAATTCCACTTGATTGAATTGCCCAGCAAACCACCCCTCTTTTTTTTGCGCAGGTACTGATACAGCGGATGGGCATGCTTGCCGTTTACCTCAATTTTGCCCATTACAGGAAATGTTATTCCGTAATTTACCTGACAAAATTTCTGAATTTCTTCATCCAGAGCGGGTTCCTGATGTGCGAATTGATCACAGGGGAACGCCAAAATCTGCAGTCCTTTCTCATGCAAATTTTCATGCAATTTTTGTAACTCAGTATATTGTGGTGTAAAGCCGCATTTACTGGCTGTGTTTACAATCAACAGCACCTTACCCTGATACTCACGCAATGTGGTGCTAAACCCCTGAGCATTTTTCACTTCAAAATCATAAATTGACATTGCCAACCATCCTTGATTAATTCCCAAATATTTATCTTAATTATCTCATATAATAGAATCAGGATGCAATTTAAAATTAGGTCATTCATTTTCCGAATCATGCTGCCAATTTTTAATTGGTATTAATCAATGCGATGGAACCGGCACTAACCATCAGGCCAAATTATTCATACAATAAATAAATCAACCAATGGAGAAGGAAAATTATGGAAAAGATATACAAAAGAAAATTAGGACGTTCTGAGATTGAGATCAGTGCCCTGGGACTGGGCTGTTGGGCAATTGGCGGCCCAACCTGGGCTGGTGATACGCCAATTGGTTGGGGTGAAGTGGATGATAATGAATCCATGCGCGCTATTCAACATGCCCTGACATTGGGTGTGACCTTTTTCGATACCGCCAACGTGTACGGTGCTGGTCACAGCGAAAAAATACTGGCACAGGCATTAGCCGGAAAACGTGATCAGGTGGTGATTGCTACCAAATTTAATGCCGTGTTTGTTGAAGAAACCCGCCAGGTGACTGGCTCGGATGCTTCACCGGCAGGCATTCGCAAAGCATGTGAAGGCTCTTTGAAACGGCTGAATACAGATTATATAGACTTGCTGCAATTTCATGATAATGGCTTTCCCGCCGATCAGGCCTTGCCGGTGCGCGATGCCTTGGAAGAACTGGTTAAGGAAGGTAAAATACGGGCCTACGGCTGGAGCACCGATTTCCCGGCCAGTGCCGCATTCTTTGCAGAAGGCGAGCATTGCGCGACCATTCAACTCGAATTAAATGTACTGGATGACAACCCCGCAGTGATTGCCATCTGTGAAAAGAACAATCTGGCGGCCATCAATCGCGGACCATTGGCGATGGGATTGCTCTCGGGTAAATACGAAAGCGGCATCAAACCTGCCGATGATGATGTGCGCGGTGCAAAAAGTCCGGATTGGATGAAGTATTTCAACAAAGGTGTACCAAGCCCCGAATATTTGAAGATCATCGCCGCCATCCGTGAAATCCTGACCAGTGAAGGACGTACCCTGGCACAGGGCGCATTAGGCTGGTTGTGGGCGCGCAGCCCGATGACCATCCCGATCCCCGGTTTTCGTACGGTTGCGCAGGTGGACGAAAATGCCAAAGCGCTGACTTTTGGTCCGCTCACCCCGGATCAATTTAATGAGATTGAAACATTGATGGGTAGATCAAAGTAGCGGTACTACATACCCAATCAAAAAACACATCCCGTCTGACAGGGATGTGTTTTTATTTTTGCGTATGAAAAGACTCAGCAACAGGATTCCTATGTGGAAAAGATATGATCCAGACCCAAATAGATAGCCCCATAAATGCCGGCATCCCCGCGTAAAGAGTTGTACTCAATGCGCAGATCCTGTGTGGAAAGCGGCAGCGAGCGCTGCAAAACGCTTCGCCGAATGGAAGACAGTAAATAATAACCGCTGTTGCTCACCCCACCGCCGATCAGGATCAGGCTGGGATTATAAAAGTTCACCACGCTGGAGAGCATGGCACCGATCAATTTGCCGGTCTCCTGAATAATCGCCGTTGAGGGACGGTCGCCTTTGGCAGCAGCCTCAGCCACATCCCTGGCAGTCAGGTCGCGCCCGCGTTGATTCATCATCTCCAGCAGCATCGCTGAGCGGCCTTCTTTGGCGGCCTGCATGGCCTTGGCTGCAATCGCCGGTCCGGCGGCCATGGCTTCCACACAGCCCACATTGCCGCAATGGCATAAGGGACCGTTGTAATCCACACAAATATGCCCGACATCACCTGCACAGCCGATATTCCCGCGGTAGATTTTGCCCTTGCAGACAATACCGGCGCCAATGCCTGTACCGATTTTGATAAAAATACAATTCTCTGCCTTGATTTTTCCGCGGCGCAATTCCCCCAATGCCATCACATTCACGTCATTATCCACCATCACCACTGCCTGCGCAAAGACCTCATTGAAGGTCTCGCGGATGGGAAAAGCTTCCCAGCCCGGCATGATCGGTGGAGAAATCAACAACCCCGTGGAGAATTCCACCGGGCCAGGCACACCGATGCCGATCCCGCGAATCTTCTCAATTGGAATGGACTGCTCTTCCAACATGGAAAGCATCATGCTCTTGACCTGATCCAGCAGAATCGGCGGACCATCCAGTACGTTGGCTGCTGCATCCGTACGGCTGAGTATGCCTCCGGTGAAATCAGCCAGCGCCAGATCAACACTGGTTGCGCCAATATCCACGCCAAAAATATAACCTGCCTGCGCCGAAAAATTGACCAGGCGCGCACGCCGGCCCCCGCGGGATTGATCCTCACCCACTTCTTCGAGCAGGTCTCGCTCAATCAGGTTGCTGATAATTTCACCAATAGAGGCGCGTGAATAGCCCGTCAGGCGGGTTAAATCAGTACGGCTGAGGGCCGGTATGTGTCAATGATTTGAGACAACTGATTTCAAAGTTTAGTGTAGATTGGTTGAATAGGAATAGGTCAAAAGCG
>JAEKNU010000051.1 GCA_016838895.1 Chloroflexota bacterium | reverse complement strand
ATTATCACGATGTAAAAGGCTTTCACTATTGGGAGATCAGCGAAACCAATCAGACATTTTTCCTCAATCATGCCCAGCATGTTCACTGTCCCTTTCAAGGCGGTATGAACCAGCTCTGGCGCAATCAATTGCTGGGCTTCAGCATCGAACAAGATCAGCGCCAGCCCTATCAGCACGTCACCTTTTCCGTTGTCAAACATCCACAAAATACCGCGCTCAATCCGTCCCTGCGCGCCTATCAGGACCTGATCGATCACAATCCGAAATTCACTGTTTTCACGTCACAAGCACTCTGTGACGCTGCCGCAAATCTCCACGATCCCAGTCTGGATTCGTGGATCGAATGGTACAAAGACCTTTATGCACTTTAAGGACTGCCCATGAGTAATATCAGCAAAGCCGAACGTGTCACACAAAACAGAGTCATCGCCCTTTTCAGGGATGACCTTGGCTATGCCTATCTTGGCGACCGCAGTGATAACGAGAATAGTAACATCTGGGAAGACCGTCTCCGTGCCTATTTGCAAAAAAGCGGGTACAGCCCTGCCAAGATCAGCCGCGCCATCGATCTGCTGCACCGCGAAGCGGATAACTCCCATCGCAAGCTCTACGAGAACAACAAGGCCGTTTACAACCTGTTGCGCTATGGGGTGCCCGTCAAAGTAGAAGCGGGCAAAGTTACCGAAACGGTGCATCTCATCAACTGGCACGATCCACATCAAAACGACTTCGCAGTTGCCGAAGAAGTCACCTTGCGTGGTCCCCATGAGCGCCGTCCGGATGTTGTGCTCTATGTCAACGGCATCGCCATCGGGGTGCTCGAACTCAAAAACAGCCGAGCCAGCATCGGCAATGGCATTCGCCAAAATCTCTCCAATCAGCAGCCCGAGTTTAACGCCTGGTTTTTCAGTACCGTCCAATTCATCTTTGCAGGCAACGACAGTGAAGGATTGAAATACGGCACCATTAATACTCAAGATAAATATTTTCTAAACTGGAAAGAAGACGAAGAAGACAATACCGGCTACAAGCTGGATAAATACCTGCGCAAACTCTGCGAAAAAGGCAGGCTGATCGAGCTCATGCGTGACTTTGTCCTGTTTGATGGCCGAAAGAAATTGCCCCGTCCCCACCAGTATTTTGCCATTAAAGCTGCCCAGGAATATGTTCGCCGTCAACAGGGCGGTATCATCTGGCATACACAGGGCAGCGGCAAAAGCATCGTGATGGTTTTGCTCGCAAAATGGATATTAGAAAACAATCCCCATGCCCGTGTGGTGATCATCACGGACCGCGACGAACTGGATAAGCAGATTGAACGTGTTTTTCACGACTCGGGTGAAACCGATATCAAACGCACCCGCAGCGGCCGTGAGTTGATGAAGTTCCTGGGCCAGGCGCGACCACGTCTGCTCACTTCGCTTGTCCACAAATTCGGCAGAAAGGATGTGGACGATTTCGATGCTTACATTCAGGAGATTGAAGCCAGCCCCAGCCATACCTATGGCGAAGTATTTGTCTTCGTGGATGAATGTCACCGAACCCAAAGCGGTAAATTGAATCGAGCGATGAAAGCGCTGATGCCCAACGCCGTCTTAATTGGCTTTACGGGCACACCGCTTCTGAAAAAAGATAAACAGACCACCTTTGAAGTCTTCGGCAGCTACATTCACACCTACAAATTCAGCGAAGGGGTGGAAGACGGCGTTATTCTTGACCTGGTCTACGAAGCACGTGATATTAATCAACGATTGACCTCGCAGGAAAGCGTCGATGAATGGTTTGAGCTTGTCTCCAAAGGCCTGAACGACTGGCAAAAGGATGAACTCAAAAAACAATGGGGCACCATGCAAGCCGTGCGCAGCTCCGAGTCCCGCATGCGGAAAGTCATCCAGGACATCATCATGGACTTTCGCCGCCGTCCACGCCTGAGCGAGGGCACGGGCAATGCCCTCCTGGTCGCATCCAGTATCTACGAAGCGACCCGTTACTACAGTCTCTTCCAAAGTACGCCTTTCCGCGGGCGCTGTGCGGTGGTTACTTCCTACAATCCGCACACCAGCCACATCACCCTCGAAGAAACCGGTGCCAACACCGAAACCGATAAACAATTCATCTACAACACCTATACTGAATTGTTGGAAAACGTCCAGGTGAAAGGTGGCATGTCCAAGACAGAAGCCTATGAAGAAATGGCCAAGAAAGATTTCACCGAAAACCCCGCCAACATGAGCCTGCTGATCGTCGTCGACAAACTGTTAACTGGCTTCGATGCACCGCCCTGCACCTATCTTTATATTGATAAATCCATGCAGGACCACGGTTTATTCCAGGCGATCTGCCGCGTCAATCGTCTGGATGGGGAGACTAAAACGTTTGGCTATATTGTCGATTATATGAACTTATTCCCCAAAGTCGAAAATGCACTTGCAGTCTACACCTCCGAACTCGACGACAGTGCTCCCGGTGCCGATCCAGAAGTACTCGTTCAGGATCGCCTCAGCAAAAGCCGCGAACGTCTTGATAACGCCATCGAAACACTGGCACTGCTCTGTGAACCGGTCGAACATCCACGTGATGACCTTGCTCATATCCACTACTTCTGCGGCAACACCGAAATCGCTGATGACCTGGATGCGCATCAACCCCAACGGGTTGCCCTGTACCGTGCAATTGCTGTACTGGTACGTTCCTACGCCAATCTGATCGACGAAATGATCCCTGCCGGCTACAGCGCTGACGATAGTGCCCGTATCAAACGACAGGTCAATCACTATGTTAATTTGCGCGAAATTATCCGCAAAGCCAGTGATGAAACCCTTGATTTGAAACCCTTTGAGGCGGATATGCGTCACCTGATTGACACCTACATTGAAGCCGATGCGCCTCGCACAATCTCTCAATTTGAAGATATGGGGTTGCTCGAACTCATTGAGAAGTTGGGCATTGCCGAAGCCACGGACACCCAACTCGGTGAATTGAAAGGGGATGAAACCGCTATTGCTGAAGTGATCGAGAACAACGTCCGCAGCAAGATCATCCGAGAGCATCTCAATGATCCTGCCTTTTATGCCAAAATGTCCACGTTACTGGATGAGATCATTGCCAACCGGAAAAGCAAGGCGATTGAATACGAAGAATATCTCCAGCAGATTGGTGAATTAGCAACGAAAGTGCAACAAGGGCGCGAAAACAATACACCTGTGCAGTTAAATAGTCCGGGTAAACTGGCACTATACAACAACCTGAAAGAAACCGCCGCAAAAGTCGCTGAAGAAAAAGGACTGTATAAAACCAGCGAAGACCCCGCCCTCGACCTGGCGCTGGCAATTGATGCAGTCGTACTTGAAAATCGCTATGACGGATTCCGTGGCGTTGAAGCCAAAGAGCGTATGATCAAAAAGGCGATTTACCAGATTATTGAAGATACCGATGAAGTGGAGCGCATTTTCAAGATCATCGCAGCGCCCAGGAACGGATACTAATGGGCGAACAGATCATGGTTGGCAGCATACTCGTCGAGGTGATCTTCAAGGACATTAAGAATGTCCACCTGAGCGTTCACCCCCCGACAGGCAGAATCCGTATCGCCGCGCCTGAGCACACCAGCCTGGATACCCTGCGCGTTTATGCCATCTCCAAGCTGAACTGGATCCGTAAAGCGCAAGCCAAACTCCAGGCGCAAGAGCGGGAAACCCAACGTGAATATATTGACCGAGAAAGTCACTACCTGTGGGGCAGTCGCTATTTGTTGCGGGTTAATGAAGTAGAAAGGCCGCCCTCTGTCACGCTGCGCCATAATGAAATCCTGCTCTCCGTACGGCCGAATAGTGACCGGGCAAAACGCGAAGAGGTCATCTCTGCCTGGTATCGGGAAGAAGTTCGCAAAGCTGTAGAACCAATAATTCCTCAATGGGAAAAGGAGATGGCCGTGCGAGTCAACCAACTTTTTGTCCAACGCATGAAAACCCGCTGGGGAAGTTGCAATCCCCATAAAGGCAATATCCGCCTGAACACAGAACTTGCCAAAAAGCCACGCAATTGTCTGGAGTATATCCTCGTTCACGAAATGGTGCATCTGCTGGAGCCAACGCACAACACGCAGTACACAAAACTAATGGATCAATTCATGCCGCAATGGCGGCACTACCGGGATGAGTTGAATCAAGCACCATTGGGGTATATGTTGAGTGATAGAAGGAATGAGTAATAATATTTACTAGTTGAATTGTGAATAATTTGGATGAGATCAATATTATTTCTCGATATATCATTAGAAAACACATTTTTGTAATTAGTAATTTTTGGAAAAACTGGATCAGTAATTGGCAACAAGGAGGGTAGTAAGAAGGACCATGCTCAGATCGAAGGACAAGCAAAAACAAGTGAGCTCGATGTGAGCGAATATATCAGTGATAACACCAATAACAATGCCAGTGACAAAGCCTGTGACAATGAAAATGCTGTGTTAATTAAAGAAATCAAGAAAAAATATCATAACTCGTGGGTTCAACTAAGAAATGCATGCAATTATTATCTTGGCAATGATGTAAACTTCTCGACGCCCCAATTTAAAAACTCCTCGTTACAATTTGCCAAAAGAATGACAAAAGCAACAGGAATGGGTGCAGCGGAAATTCTGAATTGGATGAAAAAATGATCTTTGATGGATTACAAGAAGTTATTACAACAGGAGTATATTTATATTGTTACGAAGATTAAGAATTGAATTATTTAACATCCAACCATCCCCAGAGACATTTCCAATGTTCGATAATAAAGGGCGAAAACTCTGGTGTCACTGGGTTGGTGACCCAGTTGATGATTTAGTTCTTTTAAATCATGGAAACCATATAGCTAGAATGCAAATCATCTGGGAAGAAAATTGTATAACATTATGCGATATATTTGTAGCACATCCAAGATTTAGAAATTCAGGTATTGGAAAATGGATGTTTATCCATTTGATTGATTTAGCTAAGCAAAAAAATATTTCAAGAATTGTTGGTCGGATGCAACCAGAAACCAAGGATAAATGGCCGGAATTAATTAAATTTTATACAAAGTTAGGTTGTGAAATAGATGGGAATCATTTTTTGTATTACATTGAGTAGTATCGAATTTATTAACAAATAACCTTCTTCACTTTGTTGTCGTATCGACGGACATATTTTGAGAATCAAGGAAAGATCATATACGTAAAAAATAATCTTGTTTCGAATGAATTAATAATCGAACATGATTTTAGACAACTATCTGCAGCGATTGTAACGTTAATTATCTGAATAATAATTGATGATTAGCCCGCAATAAAAACATAAATATAAATTAAGATTAAGTTTATCGCACTAACTGATCATGAAAAATCAGTGATGATAAACAAATCCATTGTTATATGTGGATAGATATAATATTGGATAACGGAGAATGAAATGCTGAATTTATATTGGAAATCGAAAGAACAAACCAGCAACTTGCTATTAGTGCCGTTTCAAAATGAAAAAGGATTCGAGTCCTATATTTTTCAAAATCAGGACTTGTTACCAGATATTTATGTTCTTTATCGACAAATTCGTACAGGTAGCAAGCAAGGTATTCCAGACATGTTAGGAGTAGACCAAGATTCTAGGATTTGCATCATCGAAATGAAAAACGTAGAAGTTGGGGAAGAAATCTTTCCCCAAGTATTAACTTATGCCATGTGGGCCGAGACGAATCCAGACTCAATCAAAGCTATTTGGTTGGAGGCAAATGATCGCCCTGAGGATATCAAGATCGAATGGGATGCATTAGAAGTTCGAATCATTGTAGTTGCACCCTCATTTAAATCAAATGTATTGAAATTATCTAGCAAAATTAATTATCCTCTTGATCTTGTTCAAGTTAGACGCTTCTGCCAAGAGGATAATGAGTTTGTTATTGTTGAAACGCTAGAGGATATGCCAATGGTCAAGCCTACGACTACAAAAGTGATGGGAGACTGGACCTGGGATTATTACGAATCTGAACATGGTAAAGAACCCACCCAAGAATTCAAGAAGGCGGTAACCCAGCTAGATGGATTTGTAAAAAACCAGGGTTGGAATCTTCCCTACAATCTCAACAAATATTATACTGGGTTCAAATTTGGGAACAAAGTGGTTTTTGATGTCTCTTGGGAAAGTACCAAAACATGGTCAATTCACATGAAAATTCCCCCTAAAATATCAGAAACTTTTCTTGGAAAAGTATGGAAATACCATAAATATGATGCAACCTTTAAAAATTCGATGTTTCGTCTTCTTCCTGGTGAAGATATTAATATATCGGAATTGAGTGAGATGTTGAAAGCTGCTTATCGCAATGTGTCTGGAATCTAGAAATGTAGCCGGAAACACCTATTTGGGTTTCAAGAACGAAATTTACTCCCACCTTAAGCTAATATTTGCCTAAATTATGGGATGTGAATTCAGTAAATCACCATTAATAGTGGTTTGCGCCCCACTTTTCAAGATTATCATGACTATCCAGCCACGCTTCTAGGTATTGTGTCAATTGGATAGGTATCTGATTTCTTTGTTTTGAGTGAAGAGTCATTATTGAAGAATCTGAAGGTCAATATAACTTAAGGTAAAAAATGCGAGTAGAGGAACAGAATGAGAATATCCGTAAAATGGGGTGATGTGAACCTCACCCCATTTAATGGATACCAAGTTAAGGTGATTTCTGATAGTTAGCTTCGAATTCAGATGGGGACAAGTATCCCAATGTTGAATGAAGCCTGATAGTATTATAAAACCCTTCAATGTATCTGAAAATATCAGTTCGAGCTTGTGAACGGGTCTTGTATTTCTGATGATGAACCCATTCGTTTTTCCACCGTTCCAAAGAAGTTTTCCATAACAGCATAGTCATAACAATTGCCTTTTCTACTCATGCTGACCTGGATTTGGTGGCTGGCATACTGAACACCTCGATCTGAGTGATGAAGAAGGCCTTTTCCCGGATGGCGTTGGTACAAGGCCATTCTCAAAGCTCTTTCAACCAAAGTTGCATCAATCTGGCTCGACATATTACAGCCAACAATTTTGCGTGAAAAAAGGTCCAATACACCTGCGACGTACAACCAGCCTTCTTTGGTTGGAACATAAGTAATATCTGCTACCCACTTTTGATTCGGCCCATCAGCCATTCTCTGAAATTGGTTACATCTGCATCAATCATACCAAAAGACTTCAGCTCCTTGTCAGTATTAGCAAATATGTCCAATCCTATAAAATTGTATTTTCATCCAACCATCAATTTTTTTTATTTTGGAACTCATCTCTCTCTCACCACGTCAATCGGATAGCCGATAATATTCTTCAGGTGGTCCAATGAGACACACATGTAATCAGTTGAAAGTGGGTAGACAGCAATTAATAGATAGAACACTGCTATTTTTCCTGGACATAACGGGATTCCAATATCGATCAGGATGGGTTATCCCTCGATCTTTGTGAATAAGTGTCGTTCACCAAAACGCATTTCATAATCACTATCCTGCGCTCGTCTATGTTTATTCTCTTATTCTTCGGGATGATGATTATTTGATGTGTCCTCGCTCAATCCCGCGGACATTTTTTCGCCAGCGCTTAGTCTTACTTTTAAGGCAATCACTCCCAATCCTCAGTTCGTGGGGGAGGGCAAATTTCTATCGTTTGATTAGCTTCCAGTGCATAAATCGGTCTGCAACCCTGAATGAATACCGCTCCTCCGGCTGGCAAACGCTTTTCACGGATGATCGCATCATAAACCAATTGCTCCTGCTCACAAAGAATGGGATTGAATCCTCTTGTCCGTGAGATGACTTTCACTGCGGTAGGGAAACCGCCCATAGGAATTAATTTAGGCAATTTTCCCGATGTCCGGACGTATTCAACAATTTCTTCTCTAGTTGCATAGAGGATAGCAGTGAATTTGATTTCTTGTTCTGTGTACTTGTGTGTTCTCATTTCTTTTTCTCCTTTAATAAAATACATCAGGGGAAAATAAACAGCCATCGCATAAATACGATGGCCGGGAGACGTAAAGACAAAAAAAAGGAAACTATCTTTCGAGAGTATTCTCTCGCACATCGAGACTTTTCTGTCTCGAGGCACCGATGCCGTCTCCGGGCCGGTTGCCAGTCCACATTGTGTGAACATTCCTGATGTTAAATTAGTTATATAGACTTTTGAAGAATATGTCAATAGGTTGAACAGAAATGTGTTGAACAGAAATGTTGAACAGAAATGGATATAATGTGAATCAGTAAGGAATTTTGTTACTTGAAAGTGTTTGTTTGATCAACTTAAAATGATTATTAGGCTAATAACCAAGAAATGAGGGAAATTATGAGTGATATTTTGCCATCGGGATTCTCGGTTCCATTACCTAATATTCCTCAAGGCGTAAAATATATTTCCGTAGATGAATGGAAACAACGATTGTTAGATGAAATTTCTTCTCAGGAAGAATCTTTACGCAAGTCTTTTTTAAACTCGCCCGTTTTTATAGCGAAATTGGCGATTTTAATCAATCCATCGCAATGATTGAACACCTAATCCAAATTACACCTGATGTTGGCGAAAAGGCACATTATGTCCTTTCATTAGGTTGTGAAATGGAGAAATCCAATAATTTCCTTATGGCGATCGAATGTTACCAGAAAGCTTTCATACTTGAGCCAATTAATAATCAAGATTGGTTTTTTATTCATAATAATCTTGGTTATTCTCATAATGTCATTGGACGCTATGATGAGGGAGAACGTTATTGTAGAATAGCAATTCGTATCGATCCTGACAAGCATAACGCATATAAGAATTTAGCAATCTCTCTCGAAGGTCAGGGAAAATATGTTGAGGCAGTTGAGTATTATATTAAGGCGACAAAAGTAAATGCAAGCGATAATCGTGCATTATTACATTTAGAGGAATTACTTAGGAATCAACCCCACTTGCTTATAGATAACCCTGATTTGATACAAGTCCTTGATGATTGTAAAAAAGCGTCACAATTCGCAACGGAATTTATAAGAAAATAAAAGCAGTCAATAATATGATGGTGACATGCAAATATGTTCTAACATGCTACGAGTAGTCTCAATAAATGAGCAACAATAAAGAAAACCTCAATTATTGTGTTTTCAATTCCCAATAAACTAAACCCAGCCACCGAGCAAAATGCTCTTTCAATCGCAGGCAGGGCCGGCATCAGGGAATATTACAACTGTCTTCTATTCTATATGCACCGCAAAAATACCTCTGCAAAGTTAGAATTTGAAAGGTGCTGGTCGGAATCTTCAATGATGATTATCGCTCAGCTGGATCTACCTCGGTTAAGGCAAATGGAAAGACCATCATTGCGTTCTGCTGTACCCATGTCCGCCACTTGATTTATAATCACCTTACCAGTTCTGCTTCGTCACTACCTGGCCGTCATCAATCGGATTAGGTGGCCGATTTCATCGGAATGCGCACAGATTTCACGCTGCCATACCAAAGGAAAAGAAAGGATAGAAGAAAAGCCCCATTTTTGTGCGAAATATTGAGTAAAAAGATTTAAAGACGCGGAAGAGGAGGATAGCCTATGCCTTTTAACATAGTCCGTCAGGACATCACGAGAATGAAGGTTGACGCAATCGTCAACTCCGCGAATACCGCACTTAAGATGGGCGGCGGGGTTTGTGGAGCTATATTTAAAGTGGCGGGTGCATCTGATCTGCAAGCCGCCTGTGACAGACTCGCGCCAATTCAAACGGGCGATGCGGTCATCACGCCGGGATTCATGCTTCCCGCAAAGTACGTTGTCCATACAGCAGGCCCTGTTTACCATGGCGGCAAGTGCGGCGAAGAGGAGCAATTGCGTTCCTGCTACCTGAACAGTATGAAGCGAGCCGTTGAGAACAAGTGTGATAGCATCGCATTTCCATTGATTTCAAGCGGCATATACGGCTACCCGAAAGACGAAGCCCTGCGCATCGCTACGGCCTCGATTCAGGACTTCCTTGAAGAACACGACTTGGAGGTGTTCCTTGCAGTGTTCGACAAGGCGGCATTCACTATCAGCAAGCAGTTAATCGGCGAAGTCGAAAGCTACATTGACGAACATTATGTCGACAATCATTGGGACAGATGGCGTGAACGAAAGCTACTCGATGTCGAGATCGATGCCCTCAAAGCCCCTGCTCCTATTAAGGCTCTTGCAGAGGTGTCTGCCCCCTTTGCAAGCATTAATGATTTGGTTGGTAACCTCGACGAACCGTTTTCTACAACACTTTTGAGGTTGATAGACGCAAAGGGTAAGACTGATGTGGAAATTTATAAACGCGCCAACATAGACCGTAAGTTATTCTCAAAAATCAGGACAGGTAAAGGCTATGCTCCAAGCAAGCGCACTGCCATAGCCTTGGCTATAGCGATGGAGTTGTCGCTCGATGAAACCAATGACCTTTTAACGCGGGCAGGCTATACTTTGTCCCACAGCCAAAAGTTTGACGTAATTGTCGAATACTTCATCGTTAGCGGTAAATTTGACATCTTTGAGATTAATGAGGTGCTGTTTAAATATGACCAGCAGCTATTGGGCGGTTGATCTATATGGACATGCTGCACATTATTGATTCGCTTCGTAAAATGTTTCAAATTTTCCATGCAAAAGGTGACTTTCAGTTTTCCCTCCCACGAGAAATTCAACGGGCACCCTTGATGCCAACAGCCAGCTTATTCAAGTTTGGGCTGATGCATGTCAATCGGAACGTATAGATGAAGTGGCTTTACACACGAACAGCCGACAACTCGGCACGATACATTCTCGGAACGGTCGGAGTTAATCCCTTAGTCTGCTTTGGCATCAATCCAAGTACCGCAGAACCGAACAAACTCGACCCGACTGTCAACTATGTGAGCAGGTTGGCGATTTCCAACGGCTATGACAGCTTTGTCATGCTTAACGTATACCCACAGCGGTCAACAAATCCGAATAATTTACACAAGTTGTTTTTGCCAGAATTAAAGGCGGAAAATGAACAACAGATTGCTGCATTAATTGACAATAAGGAACTGACTCTTTGGGCGGCATGGGGTGGTCTGATTAACAAACGTCCGTATCTCCTAACACTCGTGCAAAGCATAACATTGTTGCCAGAACTTCAAAACTGCAAATGGGTAGCGCGAGGGAATCCAACGAAGGATGGGCATCCACATCACCCACTCTATGTAAAAAAAGACGCGCCTTTCACCCTGTTTGACATTTCACGGTACAAAGTCGCTGTCTGATTTGTCGCTTCGGAAGCGACCATTTGCTGGTCTTAAAGAATTATCCTAAAGTTACAATAAAACTTAAGGAGTACACAGCAATGAAAAAAGGATTAACTGAATTGGCGTTCATACTCGACAAGAGCGGCTCAATGAGTGGTATGGAGACCGACACCATTGGCGGCTATAACTCAATGCTTGAAAAACAAAAGATGGTTGAGGGTGAATGCCACATTACAACGGTACTGTTTGACAACAACTATGAACTGCTCCATGACCGCATCGACATCAAAGCTGTCAGTCCGATTACCGAGAAAGAGTATTGTGTCGGTGGCTCTACTGCGCTCCTTGACGCAATCGGACGGACAATCAACAAAATTGGCAACGCCCAGAAGCACACCACCGACGACTATCGCGCTGAAAAGGTGATGTTTATCATTATCACGGACGGCGAAGAAAACTCCAGTCGCGAGTATTCAGCGGAGCGAGTCAAACAGATGATTGAGCGTCAGAAGTCACGTTACGAGTGGGAGTTCATCTTCCTTGGTGCGAACATTGACGCTGTCGAAACAGCTGGACGCTTCGGTATCGCACCTGACCGCACCCAAAACTACCACGCAGACAGCACAGGCGTTGAACTAAATTTCCGTGTAATGAGCGATGCAGTTTCCACATTCCGTGAGCGTAGCGCCATGCCAGTGGGCTGGAATGAGGAGATTCAGAAGGACTACAAGCGGCGCGGCGGCAAGCAGTAACCCTACCCGTTACAATCAGAGGTGAATACAGGATTCCAGATCGAGGCACTACAAACTCACAATAGAAATTCATTAGAATAAGGATCAATATGATGATGGACAAAGATTACAAGCTCACTCCACAAATGTACACGGCACTAGAATTAGCCTTTAGATTACACGGCCAGGATGCGCGCAAGGAAAGCCCAATACCCTACATGGCTCATTTGCTATCCGTCTGTGCAATGGTTCAACTGGATGGGGGATGCGAAGAGGAAGCCATCGCGGCTTTGCTGCATGATGCCCTCGAAGATAAACCAGAGGAGATAAGTCGGGAAGAGATCCAGAATCTATTCGGGAAGAAAGTTCTTGCTATTATTGAAATATCCAGTGATACACCTCGCGATTATGTTGGAGGAGAAAAACCACCTTGGAAAGCCCGCAGAGAGGCATATATAGAACATATTAAAACGACAGATCCATCTCTTCTGCGCGTCACAGTTGCCGATAAGATCGACAATGTCCGTGCCATCCTGGCAGATCACCAAAGACTGGGGGATGAAGTCTGGAATCGGTTCAATGCCGGCAAGGAAGATCAGTTATGGTATTACGAGAATTGCCTCAACGCGTTTATAGAAACTGGCTTCAAAGGACCATTGTTGGAAGAATTTCGCAAACTGGTCAATCAACTTCTAAGCCAGGCAGGAAAGCTTTAATAAAAAAAAATTGCTAACAAGATTCGCGTTATTTGAAATGTTGATCGTATTGTCATTTAAAAAAAGGGTTCATGATTGGTAAGATCATGATAATTGTGATGTTCTTTTGATGAAAAAGATATGACCTGAGTTCTTATTCCGCTTTGACTTAATAATTGTGTACCGATTGTCGAGGGATTCCAATATCCCTGAGAAAACTCCGTGAACTATCGGTTGCAAGCAACCTGAAAATAATCATGGGATTTCGCTCTGTGTTCGGGCTTTCTTACCCTTCTTTCATACTGGAAGAGATTTTTCCGCTGTTTGGTAAACACCGGGTGGCCATGCCTGGCAAAGTCAAGAATCACAATCAATGACAGATTGATTACATTTCAAGGTAAAGCCAAATTCAGGTATAGACAATAACTGAGCAAGAGCCAGATTCATAAAAACACGGGGTAATTCAACATATCCACTAAATATTCCTGCAAGCCTTGTGATTTTCCTTCTCTGATTACAACTCACTTGGGAATAATAAAAAAAATTACTACTTCCACTTGTTATTATACAGTTATGGTGTATAATAACAGTATAACTGTAAAATAAAGGTTTTGGGCAACTTATGGCAACTGAATTTACACTAGATGATCTCGTAAATATAAGTGGATTGACCATTCGGACAATCCGATTCTATATTCAAGAAGGTCTTCTCGACGGCCCAGATGCTCGTGGTAGGTTTTCTATCTATTCCCAGCGGCATCTAGACCGAATCGAAGTGATTAAACTATTAAAGGGTTTTAGACTTCCTCTTCATGAAATTCGTGACTTATTATCGTCTATGACGCCTGATGAAATTAAACAAATCTATAATCCCAAAAGTGGTCTGTATAAAAGTGAAGTTAAACCTACACCAGTTTCAAACGCAGGGTTAAAAGCGCTGGAGTACATTAGGAATCTGGAAGATATCCAAAAGAAAATCCAAATAAAAAATGATACTGCAACCTCGGAAGATCTAGTAGATGATCAGAAGAATAGCGAAATCGGAAGAGGGCAGATCGCCATTAATGGGGAGCAACAAAAGTGGCGAAGAATTATTATCCATGAAGGGATAGAACTTCATTTGCTGGAAGCCAAATTATTAGAGAATGATGAAAAAATTACAGGTCTAATTGCGTTTCTTAATCAACTATTTGATGATAAACCTCAAAAAGGACGAAGGGATGAAACAAAAAAATAAAACTCAAAAAAAAGTGGAAATGAAGATTCAAGCCGATAAACTGGTATACGCTTCTGACTCAACCAGTGAACGCATTCTTGAGATCGTTTTAACATCCCCCAAAAAAGATGAGAGCAAGGAGCGCGCGCCACTTAATCTGAGTTTTGTTCTGGATCGAAGTGGATCTATGCAAGGTGAAAAATTGCAGTTTGTTAAAAAAGCTGCTGCCCATGTCATTGAATTGTTGAGTGAAAAGGATCGTGTTTCAGTAGTCACATATGATAATGAAGTGATGGTATTAAGCCCTACAACTTATATGAGTGACGAAAATAAAATAAAGGCAAAAAGCATGATTCAAAGTATTCGTCCAGGTGGAAGCACATTTCTATCTGGGGGTTGGTTAAAAGGCTGCGAACAAGTAGCCATTGGGGCGACTGAACAGACCATCAATCGCACCCTCCTCCTTACGGATGGCTTGGCCAATGTGGGTACAAGCGATATTGATGAATTAGTTACTCACTCCAGAGAACTATTTTCTCGTGGTGTATCAACATCCTGCTTTGGAGTGGGCTTGGGGTATAACGAACACATGCTGGAAGCGATGGCAAATAGTGGTGGAGGGAATTTCCACTTTTTAGAAACCCTCAACGCTATTCCTCTGGTGTTTGAACGGGAGTTCGAAGAACTAACCAGTGTTACGATGAGAAATACGGAAATCAAAATCGATTTACCTGAACCAATAAAGGTAAAAATATTTTCCGGTTGGCAATTTGAAAGAAACGCAGATCATCTCTTGCTATCGATTGGAACACTTTATTCTGGACAGACCATGTCTATCTATATCGAACTCCAAATAGATAATTCAATAAATTTAAGTGATCTCACGATTCCAGTTCATGTCCGCGGGGTTGGGGAGGGTGAAAGCATTTATGAAGAGAATATGCAGATAAGTTTAAAAGCGGTCACGACAATCGAAGAGGAAAAAACTGCATATGATCCACATCTGATGGAAAGATTTTCCGAAATAGATTTGGCGGAAAATGCGAATGAAGCATTGAAAATGGACAGACGGGGAGATAAAGTGGCCGCTTCCCAGTTATTGCACGCCTCAGTTCAAAAGCGACAGAATTATATGTCTGCTAGTTCGAAGGACAAATATGGTTTCATCTCGAGGGAATTGAATGCCGGCATAGGGGAGGATGGTTATAAAAAACTGCACCGCGAGGTCTATGAAACCAGACGGGGAAGAGAAAAAATACGGGATTATCCGATAACGCTCGAAAAAGGGTATCCGCTTATCCGGATAGATGGCATAAATGTTTTATTAGATACCGGGCTTATCAAGAGTGAAGGAAATAGGACAGAATGGTATTTCCTCAATACTGTTTTTCATTTATTGCCTAGTCCCAAGCGCGGAAAACTTGAGTATCTCAACAGCATCTTGGACAAAAGGGTAGATATTCTCCTGGGCACAGATATTTTGCATGACTATTTTGTCAATGTTGATTTGTCCAATCAAAGGATAAGCTTTACCGATCGACCGCTTTTGATTTCCAGGAATAGAACAAAAATCGTTTCCACTTGGAGACTTCAAATAACACCTTTCACAATTACGGGCACAGATTTTCGGGTATTCCTGGATAGCAGTTCGAGATTATCTTATATTCGGAAAAGTATTGCGGACAAACTAAGCCCGATTGGGCAGGATATGGGTTTTTATGTCAATGAAGGTGAATTCCCAACGTCTATTTATCAGGTGCCAGTGAATATCGGTGGCATTGAATTTGATTTGCGTTGTGGGGTGCTTCCACCTCAGGTAGAGAAGGAACTCTTTGAGGATCGGAGAGATGGAATTATCGGTTCCGAACTATTGGAAAAATTTGTTATTGCCTATAATTTTCCAGATAAGCTCTTTGAATTTAGAGAAAATCAAATTCTTTCGAAGTGATTGATGATTGTTGAAATAAAAAAAATCTGAGAACTGAGGTGAATATGAAAATTGAAATAGGTGAGTCTTTAATTTATTCTTGGTTACGACACATCAAACAATGTCAGATTGTGGAAATTAATTGGAAATCATCTCCAAGATGGCAAACTGAATCCGTTGATTTAGATTCGATGAAAAAAGATATCGAGAATGAATTCAAAGATTCTGGTTTAGACATTTTTCATAAAAACAACTCGATCAGCCAGTTATTGCAACAAGCAGAAATTGATGTGGTTGGACTTTCGATTGATTCAGTACACGATGAAAGAGTCTATCATTTTGTCGATGTTGCGTTCCATGAGAGTGGACTAAATTATGGATCGAAAGAAGAAACCATCTCTCGAGTCTTGGAGAAATTCATTAGATCATATTTCCTCTATTTATCCTATTTCAATGATAATTCACCTGCTATGGTAAGTATCCCCTAAAATAGTACCAGACAAAAGTAGACAAAAACTGAGATAATAAAAGCAGGAGAAGGTCTACGATGAAAAAGTCACAATACAGCGAAAAGCAAATCATAGAAATCATGAAAGAAGCAGAAACAGGCACAAACGTAGATGAAATTTGCCGAAATCATGGAATCAGCCGGAGTTGTTTTTACAAATGGAAATCAAAATACGGTGGGATGGAAGAAACAGAATTAAGACGTCTGCGGGCATTGGAATCTGAGAATTCGCAATTGAAACGAATGTATGCAGACTTGAGCTTGAAGCATGAAGCGCTGAAAGAGATTATCGAAAAAAAACTGTAACGGTGTCAGAATTACGGAATTGGGTGAAATATCTAATCCAGCGATTCAAGATGAGTGAACGCAAGGCCTGTGAAACCGTAGATCTACCTCGCCAAAGTTATCGATATCAGGGCAAGGAAAAAGATGATAACGAAATCAAGGAAGCATTACAAGATTTGGCCTTGCAGCATCCACGCTGGGGCTTCAGAAAGATGAATGCGGTCTTGCATAAGCAAAAATATACCTGGAATCATAAACGGACCTATCGGGTCTATTGCGAAATGAAATTGAATTTGCGAGTAAAACCCAAAAAGAGACTGCCAAGTCGAGAGAAAGTGATATTGGAACAACCCAAACAGCCTAATAAAAGCTGGTCCATCGATTTCATGAGTGATAGTTTGTTAAACGGAAAAGCGATTCGAACCATGAATATTATGGACGATTACAATCGGGAAGTATTATGGATCGAAGTCAGGCATTCATTTCCAGCAAAACAAATGACGAAAATACTGGATAGAGTAGCGGAGTGGCGAGGATACCCACAGCAAATTCGTAGCGATAATGGCCCGGAATTTATTGCCAAACATACAGCTGATTGGGCAAAAGAACATGGTGTTCGCTGGGTCTTTATTCAGCCAGGAAAACCAAACCAAAATGGTTATATTGAGCGGATGAATAGAACTTATCGGGAAGATGTATTAGATGCCTATTTGTTAGATAATCTGCACCAGGCTCAGGAACTGACAGAAGATTGGATGATGATGTACAACAGTCAAAGACCTCATGAGGCACTTAACAACTTAACACCCTTTGAGTATGCAACTGTTGCAATTAACTAAATTTGTCTACTTATAACTGGTAAAGTATTTGGGAGCTTGACACTATCTTCTACTTTATCACACCCAAAATGAGCATAAATGGCTTATTAATCCCATTACAGGATAATCTTGAGCGGGTGATTAAAGTATTTAATCAATATGAACTCAATCCAGACTTTCAAATCATAACCAATGAAGATTTTAATTCATCTATTCTGATACCCACGATGAATATTACGGGGGAGATTGCAGATACGAATGAATTATTCCTACGCAGCGTCCAATTATGGAAGATGTTCGAGAAAGAACCGAAATCAATAAACAGTGTAGAGATGAGTAATATTATTACTCCTTCCCTTCCTAATTTTCATAATAATAGTGTAAATCATTTTGGAGAAAGCAAAAAGAGAGAAATTCAGATTAAGCCTGGAGTCGTTATGGACGAAAAACAATTGATTAAAGCTATTCAATCGATAGGAAAAGGTTGTTTTGTAAAGTACTATGATTATTTTAAGGATCGGTCACTATCAGACATTAATATTATTGAGCTGATGATGCAAAAGGAGGGGTATGAAGAATCTGGTTGTAAAATCAGAGTTTATTATTCGCGAAAAATTATAAATTCTGGTTATGGACCAAAAATATTATCTGAGATTGCGCAATCAACAAAGTTGGATTATGCCACCATCACGAAGGCAAAAGAATTGTTGAAAAAGTATCCATGAGGTAATGAGTCAATCTGGGATTTGGTTATTCTGAACAATATGCAATTTAATCTGACTGGATGTTTGGATCTGATGAAAATTGTAAATACCCCTTCATTTCCACCAAAGCAGGAAGGAGTTTTGAAATTAAAAGCAGAGACAATTATGATTTGGCCGCATTAATCTATTATTGTCACCAAGGCTTTCAACCTGAATTTCTGTTTTTCTGGGGACATCAGGCACATCGAACTGGGGAGATTGGCAAAGAATGTCTGTCTCAATGGTGGCCGGCTTCCTTTTCGATTGACGGCACTTTTTATTTGACTGCCGAGCATTTTATGATGGCGGAAAAAGCGCGCTTGTTTGGTGATTTTGAGATCCATGAGAAAATCTTGATTACCGAAAGTCCTGAAAAAGTAAAAAAACTAGGGCGCCTGGTGCATGGGTTTGATGAAAAGATTTGGAATGAAAATCGCTTGGAGATTGTCCTTCGGGGAAATAGAGCGAAGTTCCAACAAAACGGAAATTTAGGAGCTTATCTTATTCATACGCAGGAGCAAATTATCGTTGAAGCCAGCCCTTTTGACACCGTCTGGGGAATTGGGTTATCAGAAGACGATCACCGGGCTTTCAAGCCAGAACAATGGATGGGACTCAACTTACTGGGTTTTGCCTTAATGCGTGTCCGATCTGAGCTAAATGAATATAGAGCTCAATAATCAAATGCACTTGCATTCGAGAATCAGGCATGAGAATTTTTGAATCATGAGGTGATCAATGATTGATAACACTGCCCTGTTTCATCAACTTTTATTCCGAAATGAGATCGCGATTGTCAATGCATCATTCCTGTCATCCACGCCTGCATCGATGCCCATGGATTGGGAGTTTGACCGAGCGGAAGGGATGCTATTGGGTCTAGCCATTGGCGATGCTTTGGGATACATCACAGAAGCACATTTACCCCAATCTCGTTTTCTACGCTATGGAGAAATCCGCGATTACTTGCCCAATCGTTTTGCGAACAATCGAACTGTCGGGGTTTGTTCTGATGATAGCCAAATGGCATTTTGGACACTTGAAAATTTAATAACGGATGATGGGCTCATCCCCGATCATGTTGCAGAAGAATTTACCAAGCATGAGATCTTTGGCATCGGATGTACTGTTTGGGAGTTTATCCAAGTTTATAAAGATGAGGGGAAGCACTGGACCCAGGCTGGACAACCATCCGCTGGGAACGGAGCAGTGATGCGCATTGCCCCGACCCTGATCCCTCATCTTCGCATGCCGTCAGCAGCTTTATGGGCAGATGCAGGTCTCGCCGGCACGATCACCCATAACGATCCCGCTTCCAACGCCTGTTGCGTCGCTTTCATCAATTTGCTTTGGGAATGTTTAAGATTAAAGAAAATTCCAGAACCTATATGGTGGATTGATACGTTCACTAGCGTTGCCAGTCAATTAGAAGGAAATACTCAATACCAATCTCGCTGTGATGGAAATACATACCAAGGACCCCTTTGGAAATTTGTGGATAAGGAAGTTCGTCTGGCGATTGCTGCGAACAAAACATCCCTGCAAGCCTGTGAGGAATGGCATTCGGGAGCCTATCTGCTGGAAACCATGCCATGTGTTTTATACATTCTTGCGTGCCATGGTCATGATCCGGAAGAAGCCATTATTCGTGCCGTTAATGATACCAAAGATAATGACACGGTCGCTGCCATCGTTGGGGCGGCTGTTGGCGCACTGCACGGAACGGCTGGTCTACCGACTCGCTGGATTAAAGATCTCCTGGGGCGTACCGGCTCAGACGATGATGGGCGAATCTTCGAATTGATTGGTCAAGCCAGGCAGGTCTTCTGGGTAGGTGGGTGATGGTTTGCTGGTTTTCTGATGAAATTAAAGGCAATGATTTCCCATGAATTATCTTGCCTGAGGGATAAATTCCACAAGAATGCGAATGGGAATTTGGAAGGTGGTTATGAAAAAAAATTATTATGAGCTGTATTTTACTGAGAAAATTTACAGGGAATGTGGTTCACCTGTGTTACCCGTTCCGATTAGCGTTGAAGATATGCTTGAAGTTGCGCGAGTAGATCATTTATCCAGTGAAGTCATTGCTGATAGCTTGCTCAAAATGGTAAAGGAATTTCCTGAAAGACTCTTTCAATATGAGCGTTTATTGGTACATAGCTGCTTTGCAGCAGGGGGAGAAACTGCCAGGAATGGAGATGATCAGCGTTCTAATTACTATTTACTTCAAGCTGTGGAATATGCACCAGAAAGTTCTTTCTTTCATGAACATCTGGCACGAAGTTATCACCGTCTTGGTTCCTACGAGGAGGCCCTAAATCATTATTATTTTGTCATTAAAAATAACAGGCATTTTGATCGGCGTCTTTTAATTTTCATACTTGAGTGTTTATTTACCTTAGGAAGGATTGAAGAAGTGAACGGTTTATTAAATTTGCTGCTTGAAAAATCCAAAGATCCTGAAATGGGTTATGATATCGTTTTTGGCATGCAGGGGGTCTCCATTCTTTCTGAAGATAATGCACCAGAAGAACTGAGGGCAATATTTAAATCCTTTTTTCACTCTTTGTGTGAATCACGTATGTAATTAAATTAGTGGTCAGGATCAAAACATTGACCGTTTTAAGATCACAGGTACACATTAAAAAACCATTTATCTCTCGAATCTAAAATCTAGCTAGGTATCAAATTTTGATCTCGAATCCAAAAAATGGGATATACCAATGATTTACTTGAAAAAAGCCTGTTTGGAGTGCCACAATTAATATGTCTGCTTGATACTTGAATAGATAATCTGAAATAAGAATTGGAAGGATTTATTTGGAATAAAAAAATTGTATCTGCAAAGCAAATACAATTTTTCAATAACCAAATTTTGAAACTCTTCAATCAGTCTATACCGAACTTCTCTTCAATTATTTTTAACACAGCTGAGCTATCAAAACCACTGTCTTCAGTTGTAATAATTAAATTTTCGGAAAATCCATGCTTTTCGTACCAGTGTTTCTTTTCTTCCCAATGTTCTCTATAAGCCGGCCGAGATAGCATACCTAAATGTTCCCAATACCAGTTCTCTCCGTAAATTGAAATTGTGAAGTCCGGTAAATAGAAAGTTCCATCATCTGCTCTTAGGGGGATTTCATAACTGAAAGGTATTTCTCTTTCGGAGAGCATGTTTGCAATAATAACCTCTGATTTTGAACGTACCATCTGGTCAGATAAAGCTTTATGAATTTTACCTTCTTCGTACCATTGATTCATCGTTTGCAATTCTGGTGGGGTTGGAGAGAATTGGAACAAGGATGAATTGATTTTTGCTAGATATGAACTTTCGGGGCGTGTCAGACTCAATATTGGTGAGATATCTTCCTGAATGAATATTGTGCAGTGATTTTGGGCTCGAGTGATCCCGGTATAGAATAGTTCGCGAGAAAGGAGCGCCTTTTTATGTTTGGGCAGAATAAAATAAATTCGTTGAAATTCTGATCCTTGTGATTTATGAACTGAGATCGCATAAGCGAGTTCCAGATTCTGATTTACCGTTGCCTCACTTGAATAATCGATCCAATAATTTGGTTTTCTGCTGAAAATTACCTGGAATTTTTCCATATGAAATTTAGGCATTTTCCAATATTTTAAATCAAATCCATGGACTTTTACGACGCCAATCTCACCATTAAATATTTCAATTTTTTCAGATTTACGATTCTCAAAATTGTATGCCCAAATAGGATTAGATTTTGGACGATTAACGATTTGAATTACTTTATCAAAATATGTAATGCCACCTAACTGTCCTTTTTTATCAAGCAGCCACCCACCCTTATGCATTTGGATAATTTTGTTTATGTTATCTGTCCCAAAAAGTTCTCCACGGTAAGGTGAAATCACCTGAAAAGCTTCAGGATGGTCTTTCTCATTTCTTTTTAAGACAGAGTTCCACAACTCGTATGGCTTTTGTGGATCTAACATATTTCCTGAATCTGTTTCCATATCTTTAATAATTGTCGCAAGTAACATACTCTCAAGTTCCTCTGTTGTATTCCAGAATAGAACTCTCAAATCTTTATCAATATCACCGCCTTCAGCAGCTTTTGCAAGCATTCTGTCTTTATTAATCTCATCGTCTTCTTTTCTTGGATTAGAAGGATCATCTCGTATGAATAGTCTTGCAAGATCAATAATTCCTGTGCCCTGATTTGTAAGCTGATTAATGATTTGCCGCATATTGGTGGTGAGCTCTCCAATGGCTTCAGGTTGATCTGCCAGTAACCAATCCATCAAGTCAGCTAAGACTCTTCCAGTACCGATTGGCGGAAGCTGATTGGGATCACCAACAAAAATTAATCTTTGAACTGATTTCCAATTGATGGATCTAAATAGTGTGGCTAGTAATGGCAAATCCAACATGGATGATTCATCAATGATGTAGGTGGTGACCGTCTCTTCCATTCGACCCTTATCTCGTTTGAAGGAAAGATTATCATTAAGCCAACCATGTTGTGCTAGGAACGAGTGGATGGTTGAGGCTTCTTTCCCTGTCCTCTCTCGAAGCCGATCAGCTGCTTTTCCAGTAGGTGCAAGGAGAATGAAATTTGCTTCATACCCATGTGCTTTTTCTATGGCTTTAATGATTGCACTGATGACCGTAGTTTTCCCAGTACCAGCGCTGCCACTGAGGATACTGATGGGTCGTAGAAAAATCCCCTGACATATGCTAACTTGTTGATTAATTGCATTATTATATTCACCAGGAAACATTTGGGCAAATTGGCTTTCTGATTCATACAGATAGGTACGCCAGGTCCCTTCTGTCATGGGAAATTTTAAACGGATATTTGGTCGATTTGCTAATTGGCGAAGTATTTGCTCTACAACTCTTTCGTCTTCAAAAATGGTTTTGATGTAGAGGTACAATTCGTCCTTTTCATAACGAAAAGTTAAGGCTTTATCAATCTGTTGTTTGTCTATCTCCAAATGACGCTGAGTAAAATCCGCTTTTTTCCAATCCGGTAGCAAGTTTAATCTGCGATTAATTTGTGAAAGTATTGTCTTAGCAGGTAAAAAGGTATGTTGTTTGTGTTGGTTTAATTGTTCTACACATAACGCCCTTAATCGCTGCCAACCATCTGCCTCCATTTCCCCTGCACTTCCCAATTCTGGAGAGGGCAGTACACCATGATCGATATGATTGAAAGTGATCAGGTCGTCATTATCCATACCCAAGTATTGTTCACATAAGATGTACGGGTTTTGTACAATTTCTTTAGCACTGGAAAGGATACTAACGCTTTCAGGATGATTAAGAATCTTGGCTATTTGATCGGTTCTTAGATCAAAGCGGGGGAGGGTTTCCCTGAGTAAGACTTGCTGATCAGTATCGAGCAGCCGCCAGGATTTTTGTACTGCTGCTAAACGATCAGATGAAATAGTTAAGCCTGAGATGGAATTGATATCTCTACAAATTAAACTGAACAATTGATCTTTGACAACTTGTTCCCCAAGGATAGGTATGGTGCGGATTGAATATTGAATGGCTTCATAAAATTTCAAATAATCCAGAATGGACAAAATTCCAGGAAATAAACCTCTATTGTGCCATAATTCAGCCATACATGAATTAAGCCAGGCAAAGCGTAGAGGCCAGTTTTCGTGATTATCACCAATTTCGATGAGGACCCCAACAATTTCTGCCATGCGTTCAATCAAAGATAAAGCGCCGTCATCACTGATATGACGTGTAGCATATTTAAAATTCCGGGAATTATCTGGTTCAAATAGTATCCTTTCCAAAATCTCAGGTTTGTCCAGGTAGGCATGATAAGGAATCCGCAACCCTTCCTCTGGATAGTTAGAGACAATATTTCGCAACCACACGTTAGGCCCGTATCGTTTTTCCAACTCCTCAGATTGGTCAGTCCATTTCAGTTCTTCGCCAATTAATTTAATGCGAGAGAGACCGACAATGACATACCGCTGTTGATCATTCTCGCTGAAGGGGTTGCTATAATTTGAATAATGGAACACCAAACTTTTGTCAGGCGTAAGTTTAGAAAAATACGCATTGACGGCATTCCGGCGTTTAACTGGATCATACTTTGGGGTTTTTGAGACGGTATTTAGGACTTCATCCTTGTACACTTCTTCATATGGCCATGTGGCTATGGTATAGGGAGGGATGATCCAGCTTCTTGGGCTTGTATGATCATTGAACCATGAAGGAGGCTTCATCGAAGCAGAAATGGGTGATAGACCAAACGCATTAATGCTGGCGATGCATGGTATGTACTCTGTAATTTCACTGACCAGTTTTCCGGAAGCGGGTACTTCAACGTCCAAATCCCGGCGTTCAGAGATAAGCTCCCCCAGGAAACTGAATTGACCAATACAATAGGTGTTGTTGGCTGGATTTTTACATACACATCCGTTCCATCCATTATCGTGCCAGGCTAATCTTGCTGAAATGTGAACTGTCATTTTTCTGCTATCTCCCTGTTTTGAAAATCACTAACCAAATTATACCGATAAATAAATGCTGGCAGGGATTTTGTTATATACTTATCAGGAAGAAAATATTTGTAATTAGGCTACGATGAAGGGAAACTCAAGATAGCTTTACAGGATAAAATTGGGGAGGTCGCAGCACATGGCAGTCGTTTATGGAAGTCCTGGATTGGAAGCCGGAGATCAGCGGGTCTGCAAAGCACTGGAAACCCTGCCGGCGGATAGCCTGATTTACGCCCAGCCGCTGCTGGTACATCATGCAGAACGCCGTGAACCCGATTACGTGATTGTCAATCCACAGTGGGGGGTGATTGTTCTGGAAGTGAAGGATTGGGTACAGATTCGAGCCATGGATGCGCGGGGCTTGGAAGTTTACCGTACAAAATTAGGATACTGGGAGTCTGTAGATAGCCCGGTGGATCAGGCACGGCAGGCGGCTTTTGTGCTGGTCAATCGGTTGGCAGAAGATCCTGAACTGCGAAATTATGCCGGCAAGCTGGATTTCTCCTACACATACGGTGCCATTCTGCCCAATTTATTCGGGACCATGGTTAAAAATTGTAACTATCACTGGGGGCAAAACTATGTGCTGGGAAAAGATGACCTCCTGGTTGACCGCATCACCGAGAAGATTCGTGGGATTCCAACCCAATTCCGTGTCGTGATGACTGATGCCCAAGTCCGGGCGGTGTGTGCGGTACTGGATGGCAGAAATGTTCTGCGGGATCGGCACACGGGTGAATTCAAAGGGGTATTGGATCAAACCCAGGAATCCATCGCCAAGGAAGGGTTGGTCCCTCTGCTGATTGAACCGGTGATAAATAAGGAAGAAGAACCAAACCAGCAAACCTCCCTGTTTGGATTCCTCCATCCGGAACCAGAACACCGCAAGAAGCACCTGGAAAGTGAAGTGCCGGATGAGGTCATGGAAGTGCAGCACGATTTACGCGTGCGTCTGGTGCGAGGTTTCGCCGGTACTGGTAAGACGGATGTACTGGTTTTACGGGCGCACTACCTTGCGGAACAGTACCCGAAGCATAAGATTCTGGTAACGACCTTTAATGATCCCTTATACCAGACACGATTGATGCCAGAATTAGCGCACCTGAAAAAGCAGGTGGATGTGCGCAAATTTGATGGTCTGTGTTCCGAGATTTACCAGAAGCGTAATGGCCGCTGGAAGGACCCTCAACCCATTCGAGGTATGCTGGCATGGATGGCGGAACGGAGTCCGTTAATGCAGGAGTGGGGGATCGATTTTCTGGCTGACGAGTTTACCTGGATGAAGGAAGCCGGACGAACAGAAGCGAAAGCCTATATGGAAAAACCACGCGAAGGTCGCGGTGGATCCACAGGCAGGACCCTTTCCACACAGCAGAAAAAACAGATTTTTCATTTGTTTGAAGAGTATCAGGCGGAACTGGCTGAACAATCCATGTTTGACTGGGCAGATTTGCACGACAAGACCCTGAAGTATTTACAGGATGGTGTACCGCCGGATACAACCTATGATGTGATCCTGATTGATGAAGCGCAGCATTTTGCACCCACCTGGATGAAGATTATAAAAACCTATCTCAAGCCGGAAGGCGTTTTGTTCCTGTGTGATGACCCCTCCCAAAGTGTGTATCGATATTTTAGCTGGCGTCAGAAGGGGATTGATGTCGTCGGTAAAACACGCTGGTTGAAAGTCCCCTATCGAAACTCACGTCAGATTTTTGAAGCCTCTTATGCGTTACTTTCAGGGGACGAATTGGCAAAAAGCCTTTTGGGTGAGGATAAAAATATGGCACTTCCTGATTTATCCAATGCCAACTTGAGAAATGGCAATTTGCCCGTCATCCGACAATTTGAAACTGTACAAGCTGAAAAGCAATTTATTCTGGATGAAATTTTACGGCTTGTTGCGCAAGGTTTACGGGTGCAGGATATCTGCATTTTGCATAATCAGAAATACGTTTTGGATGCCTACAAGGAAGTTAAGAAGATGGGGGGCAATGTTGAGAATGCCATCACCCAGACTGGCATGGAATATACCGCCGTCTTCATCCCTCAAACCCAAAAGCTATTTGACCGCGCCATAGGAAAAAGCTGGGAGGAGGATCAGAGCCAACAACGTCTGACTAGCTATATGCTCATGACTCGGGCGAGGAGTCACCTGTATATGACCTATCAACAGAAATGGCCAAAAGCTTTGGACCCCACACGTCCATATGTGGATTGGGTTGAGGTGGCGGCATAAATGGGACAGTACACGATTGGACAGGTGGTTTATTTAAAAGCAGATTCGAGCCGACAAGGTGCGATTATTGAAGTTTTACCTCCCATCTCGGGAAGGGACCGTTATCGGGTTTTTCATGAGTTGGGCGAAATACGAGAATACCTTGAGGAGCAGTTATTGGCTGTTCCAGCGCAAGACTTCAAGGATCATTTGTTTGATGCCCTGCAGAGTGGAAATGGACTGCCCTTAGATGAGTTCCAGGCCAGATTGACAGCCAGTCGATTGATTGATCCACAAATCGACCAGCTCTATTCTTTGTTTGCCAGTCGTATCCAGTATATTCCTTTTCAATTCAAGCCGTTGCTCCGATTTTTGCGGGCTGACCAACCACGATTATTAATTGCGGATGAAGTAGGGGTTGGTAAGACGATTGAAGCAGGCTTAATACTCAAAGAAATGCAGGCCAGACAAAGAGTGCAAAATGTACTGGTATTATGCCCCAAAGCGCTGGTCCATAAATGGCGCGAGGAGATGCGGCGGTTTGATGAGGATTTTAAAGTCTTAACTGCTGAAACGTTGCGGTATTGTTTGAATGAAACTGAAATGGACGGTGTCTGGCCAACGCATTATTCCCGAGCGATTGTGCATCTGGAATTGTTCCGCCAGGTGCAGTATCTGGAAGGGGTCAGGGCTCGTTCCAAAATCGTGCCAGGGTTAAAAATGCTGCAACCCCCCCCAAAATTTGATTTATTGATTGTGGATGAAGCGCACCATCTTCGAAATCCTGGAACCCTTACCCATGAATTAGCAGGATTCCTTTGTGAAAACAGTCAGGCTGTTTTATTTTTATCTGCAACTCCGGTGCATGTGGGATCGGTTAACCTCTACCATTTATTGAATCTATTAAGACCAGAATTGTTTACGGATAGACAGGTGTTTGATCAAATTGTTGAGCCCAATCGTTTTGTCACGGCTGCTATGCGATCCATCCGAACCCGTCAGCCGGAAGATGGTTGGCAGCTCGAGGCTTCCAGATTCCTTAATGCCATTCAGGAAACGGCCTGGGGAGCGGAGGTCATTCAATCCCACCCCATCTATGTGGAATGGCAGGGCCGTTTATCAGAGGCTCGTGCCTTATTAGAGCACGAGCGGATACGTTGTTTGCGGGATTTGGAAGAAATTCATTCATTATCCCATATCATCAATCGCACCCGTAGAAGAGATATCGGCAAGTTTACCATTCGCGAACCTCATACTGTCTCTGTACCTTTTACACCCCAGCAACAGGAATTCTTTGATGCGTTGATTGAATATCGCAAAATGACAATGCTGACACTTTACAAACCAGCCATCGTGGAAATGATTTCGATTACTTTACAACGTCAAGCGGCAAGTTGCTTGCCAGCAATGATACCCATGCTGGATACCTTCCTGCGAACCGGGAAATTTTCATCCTCATCAATCAGTGATGATGTTGAGATTGAGGCAGAAGAAGATGCGTTGACCCCTTCTATTTTGGAAAGGACAGAGGCCCTCCGTTTTCTGGCAATGAATAACTCTGCCTCTGATCCAAAATTTGAAGTTCTTTTGAAGTTGATCAGCGAAACAATTCGATCGGAAGGAAAAAAGAAAATTCTGCTCTTTTCTTATTTCATCCATACGCTCACATATCTCAAAGAGAAACTTGAACTTTTAGGGTTTCGGATCAAGATGATTTACGGGAAAACTCCAGAGATGGAACGGCAGGAAATTCGATCCCGTTTTAGAGCCCCTTATGAGGACGAAGATGCAATTGATGTCCTTTTATCTTCAGAGGTGGGCTGTGAAGGACTGGATTACGAATTTTGCGATCGAATGATTAACTATGATATTCCATGGAATCCCATGCGCATTGAACAGAGGATTGGACGGATTGACCGCTTTGGGCAAACCTCGGACAAAGTACTGATCTACAACTTTATTACGCCAGGAACAATTGAAGAGAGAATCTTCTTCCGTTGTTATGAACGACTTGGTATTTTTAGTGACACCATCGGCGATCTCGAAGAAGTCCTTGGAGATGTCATGGAGGATTTAACCAATATTGCCCTGGACACGGATCTTACCCCCCAACAAGCCGAAGATAAAGCGCGTCAGGTGGCAGATAATTTAATTCGCCTGGTGGAAGAAGAACATCGATTGGAAGAAGAGTCCAGTTCATTACTTGGCATCAACCAGTCATTCACTGCAGATGTCGACACACTGATTGATCAAGGACGCTTTGTCTCTGCCAGTGACTTGATCCGGATGGTTGAATTCTATGTGGCATTACCTGAAATTGGCGGAAAACTTACCCGTGATGAAAAAAATGAAAAACTATTTCGTTTGCGGTTGAAGAAAGAAAGTCGAATTTATCTTTCTGAATGGTTTCAGCAGGAAGGGTTCATGGATCGAACCACCCTGGCATTTAAACGATGGTTACAAGGTGGAGAACCAATCCTTACCCTGACATTTGATCAACAACTTGCCTTGGAGGATCGGAAATTAGCCTTTATTACTCCGGTGCATCCGTTGATTCGTACAACAGTGGCCCATCTCCGTGAACGTACTGCTCCCCTGGTATCCACTTTTTCAATTAATGAAGCACAGGTTGCCGAAGGCAACTATTTATTTATGAATGAATTATGGGAATTCATCGGTATCCGCTCTGAAGTGCGTATGGTCACTGCTTGCTGGAGCATTGAATTGGATCAACCCGAGGAGATTCTGGCTGAAAGAATCATCGGAAAAATTAGTGATGCTTCACAGATAAAACTATCGGAAGAAAACCAAAACTATGAATCCCGATTTTTGAAATTGGAGGAGTCCTTACAAAGAAAACGTGAGGAACTTTTGGAGAAACATATAGAACGAAATGAATACCTGATAAACCGCAAGATAGCTGGCCTAAAAGCCTGGTTTGAAATCAGAATGAAGAAGTTGGATTTTGAAATCCCAGGCATAATCGATGAAAGGATATTGAGGATGAAGGCAGCAGAACGCAATAATATCCAGATTGATTTTGAGCAAAAGATGAAAAGTTTTGATAAGAATCGGTATGCCGATATAACTACTCGGCGCATTGCAGCTGGAATAGTGGAGGTAAACCATGGCCAGTGATTATGAAGCAATTTCTATGGATAATATTCGTCGTCGAGGAGAAGAATTCGATGATATAGGAGCATTGTTAGCGGAGCAATTATATAGTGACCAGACCCATTTTGTTTATGAGCTATTGCAAAATGCCCAGGATGCTCTGAAGCGACGAAGAATAAAGGAACCTTCCCATACCTATCCAAAGAGTGTACATTTTGATTTATATCCAAATCGTTTGGAGATGCGACATTATGGAGACACTTTTACTTCAGCTGATGTAAAAGCCATATCGGATATTCTATCCGGAACGAAGACATCGGATACGAAACAAATTGGTCGATTCGGAATTGGATTTAAATCGGTTTATGCGTTTACCGAGGTGCCCAAAATTCATTCCGGTGATGAACATTTTTCGATCACCCGGTATATTCGACCAAAAGCTGTTCCACCAGTTCCATTAATCCCTGGAGAAACATTATTTATTTTTCCATTTAATCACAAAAATAAAAAACCAGAGGAGACTTATGAGCAAATCCGGGAACGGCTCGCAGATTTAGGTTTAAGGACGCTGTTGTTTTTAGATGAAATTGACCATATTGTATGGAGTTTTGAGGGTGTAAGAGCGGGAGCCTATATCCGAGATAGAAAAAAAGTCGAAGAAGATATTTGGCGGATATCCTTGTTGGGTGAAGAGGGGGATAAAACATCAGAGGAGCATTGGTTGGTTTTTCAGCGGTATATTGTTGTTCAGGATACGACTGTTGAATTGGCCTTCAAACTGGGACAGGATGAGAAAACCAAAAAAGAGTTTATCCAGCCCATTGAACAATCAATGTTATGCGCATATTTTGAAACTGGAATAGAAACCAGACTAAAATTCTTAATTCAAGGTCATTACCATACAACTCCTTCGAGAGACAATATCAAGACAGATGACGACTATAATCTTGAACTGATTTCAGAAACAAGCAGATTATTGATTGATACATTACAAAAAATGAAAGCAATGAATATGCTCTCGATAAAAACCCTTGAAGCCATGCCGATTAATGAAGACCATTTTCCAGAAAAATCCATTTTCCGACCTTTTTATGAATCTTTTCTTCAGGCAATGAAAACCATGCCATTCTTGCCTACTGCAAATGGTAAATATATTACCGCTGATGAGGCAAAACTGGCACGTGGCTCGGATTTAATTAATTTGCTCTCCGATGAGGATCTCGAGGCATTGTTTGGATCCGAAAAGAATTTCTACTGGCTCAGCGAGGAGATCACGAGAGACAAGACGCCAGCATTACGCGAATATCTTATGTCAGAGCTGGATATTGATGAGATCGATCCAGAGAAATTCGCCAGAGTGATCCATGAAGATTTTTTAAAGGAACAACCCGATGAATGGTTTGTTAAGTTTTATGAATTTTTGAGTGGGCAGCCTGCATTATTGAGCTCCCCAAGAATTTATTCTCGGAAAGGGATATTACGTACCAAACCAATTATACGGACAGAGCAAAACACCTTGATGACGCCATTTGGTGATGATGATCTTCCACAGGTGTTTTTACCTGGGCTGACTGAAAGTAGTTTTCCTATTGTAAAAAGGAAAATTGCAGCAGATGAAAAGGCAATAGGATTCCTCAGGGGGCTTGGTATCACTGAACCAGAGATTTTTGATGAAGTTATGAAATTTGTATTGCCCAAATATTGTGATGGGGAAAATGTTTCCGATAAAAACCATATTGAGGATATTCAAAAGATCTATCAGGCACTTGATATCCCTAATTCAGAGAAAAAAAAATAAGCTTTTAGAAAAAATTCAGGATACACCGTTTATACGAGCTTATGTTCCCGGGAATGCGCATAGGGAGTACAAAAAGCCTGACGAAGTCTATATTGATGACGATGAACTTTGGTTGTATTTCGAAGGAAATCCTGATGTCTGGTTTTTTGATATGATCTATGTGCAACATAAGAGATATTTGGAGAGAATTGGTGTAAATAATTCTATTTGCATGCAACATACATATTACTGGCGGAATTATGTCCCAATATTGGATTGTTTTAGCTATCACGAAAGAGGATTAGAGGGGTTCGATTATCGGTGGACCGTAGATGGATTAGATTTTGCTACTCAAAATCCAAATTTTCACAGATCTTTATATATCTGGGAGGAAATTGCACGTCCATATCAACATCTAATATATGGGATTGTTGAGATTTCAACGAATCAAAATTTTAAAGATTCAAGAAGAGTGGAAAAAGCATCCATTGCTGGGGACATTCTCCGAAATACTCAGTGGATACCTGACAAGGAAGGTCTATTCCATTCCCCTGATAGCTTATGTCTGGAAGATCTACCAGATGAATTTACACGAGATGAGGGACTTTCTAAAAAGCTGGGTTTAAAAGACAGACCTTTAAAAGATATTGCACATGAAGTAGGTGTAGATGAGGATGATTTGATATTGTTTCAGCAAATCACGAAAAATAAAGAGTTTCTGGATTTATTCAGAGATTTTGCATATAAAACCGTACGGAAACAAACTAATAATCATGATACGGATATATTCTCATATATCACTTCACTAGAGGATGCTTTTTCAAAACCATCAGATATCTTGATCGAGGATTTTGACGAGCAGTTAGATGACACAAACTCGGTGTTAGTTAATCCAGTAAGACGAAGGCAGAAAACACAAGAGGAAATCCAAAATTCTATTCATAATGAACCAGAACGACATCAAAGGTATGATCTTGTTCCTTCCATAGTTTGGGATAAAAAGGATTCTTCTGTTCGAACATTTCTTCTGGAACAATATCATGGTCGATGTCAAATTTGTGCAAGCACTTTTAACAAAAGAAATGGAATGCCATATTTTGAAGGTTTATATCTGGTTTCAAGAATTGGTGCACAATGGGTTGATCGTCCAGGAAATGTGTTGTGTCTTTGTCCCACCTGTTGAGCAAAATTTCAACATGGCATTGTGATTTCCGAAGATATCGAAAATCAGATTTTGCAAAATAAAATGAAAAATGAGGGTGGGTCAGGTTCTCCGAGTTTGATCATTACGCTTTGTGAGGATCAAGTGGAAATTCGTTTCGCCGAGCGTCATATGTTGGATCTCCAGGAAATCATTAGAGTGAGCCAGCAAGATGAAGTCATAGAAGAAGGGAGTGAAATTTTCCAAGATGATGAAGTTATAGAAGAAGAGATTGGTTATTTACTCGATATTGAAGAGATGGATGAGTAGCAGCCATTTGATCTATGATTATGCCATTGTTGTTTATATTATTACGAAATTGTGG
>JAEKNU010000050.1 GCA_016838895.1 Chloroflexota bacterium | reverse complement strand
ACGCGCTTCTCAAATTAATTTGGGTTGGTCTTTTCCTAAATCTTAGCTCTACCCCGTTTTATTGAGATGATACGATATATACATGACCAACTATAGACAGAATATTCCCTTGGTATTGGGTGATGAAAAATATCATATTAATCTTTATCAACCCCAAGAGAAAATTTAACATTTACTATTTACATTAATGGAATTATAAGCGAGTCAAATAACCATTTACCTTCTGAATTATATAATTTGGAAAAAAGGAGATCAATTATGCCAAAAGGTGATAATATTTACTGTTAACGAAATTTTTAAAGAAATCTGGAGAACCTATAATCAAGTTATCATATGAGAATGTAGAGCAAATAATCCAAAATAAGTTGCCAATTTCGGCCACCAAACATTCTGAGGTTTGGTGGTCAAATAGAACGGCGCTGGTCAGGAATGGAGTAATGTGTGAATAGTTAGACCCCGAAAAACGCGAAACACACGAAAATAAAGAAACGCAGGGTGCCGTTAGGCGGAGCGTGAGAGGTGCTGATAGGGAACGTCAAGAGCCATACGTATCATTAATGGCATGGATTGGGGATATTGATTAATACAAGTAAGGACTGGTTTTCCTGCACTTTTGAGTGCGAACCAGTCCTTTTTTTTGTCTACTATTTCTAGTTAAATATGAAATACCTATTTTTGCGTCTCAATCCATTTGGTGAGGGTGGTTTGCGGAGCGCTGAACCCTTTGAAGCCATCGTGATATTTGGTGTCTTTACCGGCTTTGGCGAAATAGCCCATCATTTCGCCGACGAATTTTAGTTCGTCGTTTTTTGTGAGTGTACCGATGAGTTTGATCATCCAGACAGGTGTAACGGATACTTTTTTGATTTCGGGGTGATGGGCGGCACAGTATTGTTGTAATGCAGCTTTCATGTGAATGGCTTCGGGTCCGAGCACGACGATACGTTGGCTTTGATCATTCTCCAGGCTGTGGGCTTCAGAGACCATTATGCCAAGATCATCGGCTGTAAGCATGTGGACAGGTTCGGGAAATTTGCCGATGATGGAAGCCTGACCATCACGTACGAAGAGGGGCAGACTGTCGATGATCCAGGAGGGGGCAAAAATGGTGTAGGGGATACCGCTTTCCTGGAGGGCTTTTTCGGCGAGGAATTTTCCATCGACCATGGAGAAGAAACGATTTTCTTGTGCGACGCTGGCACCTGAGATATAGGTGATGTGCTTAATTTTTTGGCTTTTTGCTACTTTGGCGACTGCTTCCGTTACTTGCTGTTCGATATTGTTGGGTAGGCTGATGTGTACGCCGCTGCAACCTTGTATGGCTTTGACGAGATCCGCTTCGTTGGCGGGATTCCCTTCAATGATTTCAATATCATCATTGAAATGTGTTTTGGCCTTGTCGGCATTGCGGCTCAATATTCTTACATTAAACCCGGCTTCATTTAATTTGACGGCTACGGGTTTTCCTAATAAACCGGTTCCCCCTAAAACCAGTATGGTTTTACGCATGATCAATACTCCTGTTAATTGTTTTGGGTTTGCAGCAAGGCGTTTTCCACGGCTTGCAAATAGGCTTTGGATGTGAGCGTGGCGCCGCTGATGGCGTCCACTTGCAGGGATTGTTCTGCGACGACGCGCTCATATAGCGTTTTGGCGGTGGTGTTTTCTGCACCTGGGTCCTTGGAACTGAGCATTTTAATTTCGCTCACTTTTCCATCAGAGACGATTACTTCACATTCATTTTCGCGCCATTTATACATGCCGCCTTCGTAATATCCCTGATAAGTGCCATCGGTTAATTCATTGAAATCTACCGTGTTCAACGGTAATGCGCGTGCTTCTTCGTGTTCTTTGGTTAGTTTGGACCAGCCAATCCCGCCGCTGACAGCTAACACACCAACAATACTTAATGTAATCATCCATCCAATCATTTTACGTTTTCCTTTCATTTTGAAAAATCTCCGTCAGGGTGCAACGATCGTCAACGTTGTGTTTTCCAGTGGGATAAATTGATCGTGCAACCCCTTTGTTAAAATTATTTGACAATTTTGATCTACCAGAATGGCTTCGCATTCCGGATGATTTGCTAATATTTTGAGCCCTTTCTCCAAGCCGGCGATGAATACCATCGTGGAAAGGGCATCGGCCGTCATGGCATCCCTGGTGATGATTGATACGCTGAGCAGGTTGGACTCAGTAGGGTAGCCGGTATTGGGATTTAGAATATGATGGTAGCGTTTGCCATCCTTGCCAATGAAATAGCGTTGGTAGTCGCCTGAGGTAACCACGCATTGGTTATCCACTGAAACCATACCCAAGAGGGCCTGTTCTCTGCGCGGGTGCTGAATCCCAACTTTCCAGGAACTGCCATCCGGTTTACAGCCCAATGCGATCACATTTCCGCCCAGGTTGGCACAGGCCGATTGTACAGCCAATGCCGTGAAAATTTCCCGTATGTGGTTGGCAGCATATCCTTTGGCGATACCGCCCAGATCCAGGCATTGTTGGGTACGACGTAATTCGGCGGTTGCGCTGCCGGGGTTTAATAAAAGATCGTGCGCATTAACCAATGCCAGGGCTGCCTTAATACTGGCTTGCTGAGGAACTTGTTTTGAACCGGCAGCTTTGCGCCACAGGTCAACCAAGGGGGTGATGGTTATGTCGAAGCAATCCGCATACTGCTGAGTGAACGCCTGTGCGGTTTGCAGCACCTGCATGGTTTCTTCGCTGATCTGTACACGGCCGATACCGGCAGCCTGATTGATACGGCTGATATCGCTGCCTGGTCGGAAACGGCTAAAAAGGGCTTCCAACCTTTCAATTTCCATTTGAGCTGCTGTCAGGCTTTCTTCGGCGTCGGTGCCGAAGGCCTTGTGGGTCATCACGGTGCCCATGGCGAGGTGCGTAGACTGCACAGCAAATTGTTCTGAAAACTGCATTTCCATGATTTATCTGATCTTATTCTTGTGTCTGCTGAGCAAAATCAGTGAGACCTTTCATAACGAAATCAACAAGATGGTCCTGAATTTTAGGAAAGAACTGCAAGCCGATCTCATCTTTGCGCTCATCAATCACGATGATGGCGGTAAAAACGGCCATGATCATATCCGCGGGGATGTCGGGCCGCATTTTGCCCTGTGCCTGCCAGGTCTCAATAATTTTGTAAAAATGCTCGTACATAAAATCCATGCGGTCCAGACCGTTTTCCTCGCAATATTTCTGCTCAATTTTCTGGAAAACTTCCCGGTTATACCATTCCTTGAGAATGGGATTACCCGTCATGCCGTTGATGTTTTTTTCCATCAGGTGTTGGATGGCGGTTAATGGGTCGCTGTTGGCGTCGAAATCCTTGAGGATTTCCTTTTTTAGGTTGTCGTTTTCCGCCAGAAAGATTTCCATAAAGAGCTGTTCCTTGGAGGTGAAGTACAGGTAATAGGTGCCTGTTGCTATGCCGGCGGACCGGGTAATTTCGGCTACATTGGTGGCTTTGAAGCCTTGTTCGCTGAAGAGTTCTTTGGCGCTTTTAAGGAGTAATTCTTTTTTATCGGCCATTATGCAATCCTTTGATGAAAGTAATGAATGAATAATATTATATTCATTCATTATAAATAATTTAGCAAATTTGTCAAGGGTTAATTATGGGATTGGAGGAAAATTGAATGGGTGATTATGGTATTCCGGCAAGCAGAGTGAGTGCATGGTTACTGACAGCATATGGCGATCTCAGTCGTAGGGTAGAATGCTTCCCGCCGCTTTTGGCCTATATCAGAAAATTTGTATTTTTATAGTGAACCATTTGCAGTTTGCTCGTACATTAGTGAAAGCAGTGGTAAGAAAGAATTACTGAGCCTGATCCACATTTGAAGGATCTATTTATTGGATTTGTTGTGGAGAACGTGATATGAGTGAACTGTCGGGGTTCGCTTATGTGTTGGTGAAAAGAGGGGTTGGAATGAGCTGCTCAACTCGACCTATATTGGATGAATCTGCTTGCTTTTCAAGTTCTGCTGATATATATATGTCGTAAAGATGTTGCCACAAAGATTGTATCGCAACAATCCTTGACAAATGCGATAATTAATGGTATATAAGAGTTATATGGGATGGACATAATAGATGGCTATGGGGCACAAAGCTATGGATGAAATCATTATCGAGATTCAGTATTCGCGGGGGCATGGTTCCTGGTGAAGGGAATTTCTTTATGTGGGATATTCGATAGCGTTAACTATCCACAATAATAAATTGTCAACATACGTTTTTTAATCTTCCAATAGTGCGCTGTACATAGAAATCCAAAGTTACGCTGATTTCTGTGTAGGTCAGCTTAGCTTTATATTTAAATGGGGAATTAGGAGTTCATTATGAGAACCTATGGCTATGACTATTCATTTGCGTTATCTGTGGATGAAGTTAATAAAATCCTTTTTGCAAATCTTTCTAGCATTGATTTAGAACTGAAATATTCTGGACAAGACAAGCAAAGCGGTTCAACGATCAACATGGATGCGAAATGCAGCCCATGGCAGATCATTCCTGGTAGCCAGAACACCTTGTTAAGATTTTCGGTGCCAATAAGTGATGGCTATCTGTCCATTGAAGGCCCTATATCAAACAGCTATGACCTGACAAATGTTACCGTGTTAATTGAGGTAACGTTAGGTTGGTTGGGTTCAAGTGATATTCAAGAGACACAGGGTAGTGGCGATATCACCAAATTGATATTTTCACCAACCCAAGTTGGGAAACCTGACAACCCCGGCTACGTAGCGGTTGTTAATATTCTGGACCCGGATAAACAATTGGACACGGTAGGTCTGGGTTTGTTACGTACCTACACATCCAATATTCTGTTTGAAAACAAAGACAAAATCAATTTTATTTTTGCCAATGTATTTCCAAAACCGAAAAACCTGGGCTCCTGGTTAATACCCAAAAAATGGATTTATTATTATTCAACCGGCAAGGCCTACGATGCACTATGTTTCTTGTGTATGTTGTCAGATGATTCGTTCCCGGCTGATCCAAAGTTTGACTCTGGTGCTTTAATCCAAAACAATAATTCAACCATATTGATTTCCCAGAAGGCCTTTTTTAATAATGTTATCTTGCCATCGATTGAATCGACTTTTTCTTCCGGAAAGTTTTCTATAAGTACCAATATAGAAGAAGACTGTACTATTCATAACAACGGTGATTTCACGGTTTCTACCAGTAAAGGGAAGATTACTGCCAGCTCATTCAATCTGACTGCCAGTAATTCAGGTAATGGGATAACATCGACAACATCAGGCGGTGGCCCGCTGAAATTCTTTTTTGGTGTGGCCAAGTTGCCTGGTGCAAGTTACACGTGGAGTTGTAAAGATACCAACCCACTCAAGTACGCTAACGAGCTGATTAAATTTAATGTAGATAGTGCCCCGATAACCCATCACGACCAACACATTAAATGGTATGACTGGGTTATTCTGATTGCCCTTGGCATTACTTCACTGCCAGGGCTAATTTCATTAATTGTAGACAGCATTAATGATTTTTCTGATCAGGTAAACAATGTAGGTATCGGGAATATTAATAGCAGCCTGGATGCAGCTGTAGTTGGTTCAATGGTTAATTTGGCGAACCTAATTGACTGGAGCTCAAACGGGAAAACTTTCTCTGTGGCAAACTCTGGGCTTGATGGCGCACTGTTTGTCTATGGGGATTTATCTTAGCGAAAAGGAGATATGGAATTATGGATGCAAAAACTGATAACACTACTTTACCTCTACCAAAGGTAGTAAAAGAATTACCAGTTAATAAAAATGCTGATACCAACGATTGGGATACCGTTTTCGCCATACACTTCATAGATGCTAATACGGCCATAGTGAATAATTGGCCGCACGTAAATGAAAAAGCGAAAAAAGTTTCTCAAACAGCCAGCGATACGCCAGAGTATAATATTAATGGCACACTTGGTCCCTGGCAATTAACCATTGGGGGTGACGGCAAAAACATTCGTATGGTTTGCCCATTTAAAGATGGCCTGTATAAAGCTGGTAGTGAAAATTATGATGTTACCGGCTATGGCGTTGTTATTGAAGTCGGCATGGAGTGGGTGCCAAACCCTGATCAATTTGCCTTTACGATCAGCGGTAATGTAGAAGTAGATGCGATTAAAACCGATCTTGATAAAAGTTCGATTGATGATCAACTAAAGTCAGAGTTCAAGAAAAAAGGGGTTACATTATCTGCTAGTGCCAAGGTCACGCTGGTTAAAGCCGGTGCAGAATGGATGATTACTGACGGGAAAATCAATTATTATATTTTTCATAATGAAGACAAATATAAAGATGAATTTTTACAAATTTATCAATTTCAAGATACCTGGAAAAACAACCTGAAAATTCTTGCTGCTGATGCTTCCAAAGAAAGTCCTGCGGTAATCATTATCACTATTGAAAACAATAAAACAACCGGCATTGCTGCCGCTGTGCTGCCCGAACTGTTAAGTCAGTGGTTTAACAGTAATATCGGTGATTTTAATTATGTATTCAGTGCACTTAATCTTAGCCCAAACCTGTCAACCAGTGCTAAATACGCATGGATTAAACCAACAGGCACCAGCTATGCGGTAACCGATAATGGCTCACTGGAAAACAGTGTTTTTGGTGTCTTGACCATGACACAACATCACACTTCACCAACAAGCCATGAAGTATCTCCCAATGCGATACCTGAAGGAACAGGTGCCAATGCAGGGTTTTTGATCAGCGGTACAGAATTTATGAAAAACATGATGCTTACAGGTGCACGGACCATATTTGATAATGCACCGGCTTCATCGTTTGATATTACTAACGATGGTTTGACGGTAACGAATAATGCGGATATGACATGGGGACGTTTCAAAAAAGAGGATTCGGCCACTGCAACTATTGGCTCAAGCTATGCTGCCGACCTGGATAAGGGTGTTTTGTCCAAAGCTTTGGTTCAAGCTCTGGAAGAGAAATATATCTATGTTGATGGTTATAGTGCCCATGTTACGACAAAGGGACTTAGCTGGTATCTCATCAGTTCAAACAGTAAAACGACCTATTTGCTTGAGTTGACAAAAGATGGCAAAAACATCGATGTTTTCAACTCTATTGTTTTTCAGATCAAAAAACAGCAATTCAAAATGAGTTTGGATAACAGCTACATGGAAATTCAGTTTATTGATCTGGTTTACCCGGAAAACTGGGAATACGATGTTCACGTCAACTATACCGAGCAGGTAGCGCTGGGCCTCGCAACCGTAGGGGGAAAAAAGATTTTCTGGTTTGATCAGGTGACCAAAGATATGACGGTGAATGTCACAAAAACCAAAACAGCTGTTACAGTTGCCATTGTTGAAGATGTCACTTTTGCAGTCATTGGTTTGGTAGCAGTAGCGCTCCCACTGCTTGATGGTATTCGTGCAGCTGTTGCTATTGGTGAAGTAACAGAAGGGGCAGGTTCAGCAGCAGTAGGCGTGGAGGGATTTGTCGAGGCTACAGAATCTACATCAGAAGTGGATCTGGTATCCAACGAAACAGATGGTTTGATCAATGGCGCAAAGCAAGTGCGCGGTGGCTGGACAGGATTTAAAAACGCCTTTACTGCAACGCGTTGGAAAGTGCTTGGCGGCATTGCTGGTCTTATCGGTGCTGGTGTTGCCACCCAGGCTGCAATAGAAGAGATTATGCAGGCCATAGCCAAAGGGGACTGGGAAAAAGTTCCCGCATTTGATGAGTTTGCCAACGATGTGATCGTGCCTTATACCTGGCCAGGTGTTACAGGCTATGATCTGAAGTCAACCCAGCTGGCTGCCTCACTGCAAATTGGTTTGGAAACCCAGCATAGTGATGACGATGCCTAGGAGTTTGCCATGATGGATGCAAATGGAATCGCTGTTTATACCTTTGGCTGGGATACCGCATTTGGTTTACCTGTGCCTGATGCCAATAAGACCATTATCGATAAGAAGTCATCCCCAAAAGATTTCAGCTATAACGATCCGCAAAATTATTTTAAGTTGAGCAGCACCTTTGGTAATTGGCAAATCTGTAATGGCGGATCTGGTAAAAATGTGAGATTCTCCATACCCTTGTCGAATGTCGATTTAACTTATACCAGGACTGGAACTAAGGTAAGCTGTGATTCGGGTACTGCTGTTATGGAGGTTAACATGCATTATGTGCCTCACACTGAAGCAGCAGCGACTGATGTTAAAAGTAATCCGTTTGCACTGAAGGTTAACCCAAATTCCAAAACACCAGTACAGCCTGCGGCTGTGCTGGTTTCTTTGGAACTTAGCAAAGATGTTGGAACCGTATCACAAGCGATTATTGAAGAAGGGTTAAAAGAGTGGTTAAACGCCAATTTGGCCGAGTTTGATCATATCTTTAGTGTTGTCGATTTGAACCGCATGATAGACAAAGGGCAGTGGGGCTTTGTTACCCCCAACTATACCAGTTATGCTTTCCTTGATAATAAAGATCTGGCCTCCAGTGTGCTGGGTATACTCACCATGACCGGTAACAGAACCGGTGAAGACCTGGATGAACAGATTTCCAATTCTGCTATCCCGGCTGGTAGTAAGGCCGGATTTTTGGTGTCGCAAAAACGTACCATGGCTGATCTGGTTAAACCGGCCATCATGCAGGCCTATACTGGCTTAACCAATAAAAACTTCCTGCTGAACGATGCCGGCACCACTCTTTACCTTACCGACCATACATCCGTTGATATTACTCCCGTTGTACATGATGAGGATTCCTATCAACCGGTGTTAAAACAACTGCAAGTAGAAAGTGACGGACAAATCCTAACCCTGCAGTCATATACCGAAACCCCTATCGCCCCGGGAATAACCGCACAGTGCTGGGCTACCAACTACTACAAGATTGAATTGGGTAAGTGTAAAAATGGACAGACACTGAAGTTTGTTGAATCCCAACCCGGTGACGTGATCCATAAAATTCACCAGTCAGAAGGTTCAATTATTACGGTGTTGATTATCGCTATCGTGGCTGCGGTAGCCTTGTTAATTTTAACCGTTGTAACTGAAGGTGCAGCCCTGGTTGTCGGCGGCTTGATTATCGGTTTGATTTTGGGGGCAGACATGATTTTGCCTGATGTGATAAAAGCCGTGAACACAGACGCCTCACCAGCCATTGATTTACTACTGGTGAACGCCGTCAACCCAATAAAATGGACCGATAGTAAAGATTTTAAACTCGATTATGCCAGCCTGAATGTTTCCATGCAGTTAGGTGGCGATCCTTTATTTATATAAATAATCAATAAGGAGAAAAAAATGTCTGATAATGAAGAAATTATTGATGTGTTAGTGGCAGTAGATGCTGATACCATTGTGTCGAAATATGGAACCAATACTGATCCCAATTCCCCGGTACAAATTACTGACCCAACCCTGATTTTTATGATTACCAAGCAGGCGGATGCCGTTAATGGTAATGCGGGCAATGAATTGACGATTGGTGCTAAAACACTCGATACGATTCGCTGGCGCGAAACCACATTGTCACTCAATGCTGCATATTTTGCATTGTTGTATAAATTTGAAGCCGGCGCTGGTGGTAATCTGATTTCACCCCCCATACCGCTGGAAGCAGATGTTGAGACACCACTGCCTGACCCTGCCAATCCAACCGTGCCAAAAAAGCAAACCATAAAGAGCTTTTTTTGGAATTCAACCGTGTTGGAGCCCGGCAGTGTTACCTATCATTTTAACTTCATGATTCTGGACCGTAATGGTGATGTACAGGGCTATTACTGGTGGGACCCGTTTATTAAAATCACCGACTAATTTAATTGATTACCTGGAGAAAGTCATGACAGGTCAGCAAAACATCATTGATATTCTGATGGTAATGGATGCAGACACCCTGGTAGAAAAACATGCGGGGGGTAGTGTATCCAACCCTATTGTTATTCCCGAGCCATTAATTTATCTGATTTGTAATTCTGCCTATGTTGATTTCGGGCAGGCCTCAAAAGAGCTGAAGATTGCCGTAAAAAGTCTTGATGAAATTCGCTGGCGTTCTACAAGTATTTCATTGGGCAGTGCCTACTTTAGCCTGTTATATGCTTTTAAACTGGTAAAGGGGGATAATATTATTTCAGCGCCTGTGGCACTTGAAGCTGAAGTGAAAGAGCCTCTGCCTGATCCAGCCAACCCGACAAAACCAAAAACCCAGACAGTGCAGAACTATTTCTGGAGTTCAACTGCGCTCTCTCAGGGTGAAGCGACTTATACATTCTACTTTATGATTTTAGATAGAGAAGGGAATCCACTAGGCTATTATTACTGGGATCCCTTTATCAAAATCACAGAATAATGAGGTTAAGAAAATTATGTCTGAAAAAACACTGCGCATGGTTAACCTGAAACATGCTTTAACAAAAGATGGCGCTGTTAGAAATCATACTGTCAATACCATCTTTGAAGAGATGGATAATGCCAATCCGCCCTCGGCTGCTGATTATGGGGTGACAGACAGTGATAAAGTACACAAGCTTACTTTGGCTCTTGGGGCACTATCTGAAATTAATGATGTGTTTTTTTCGTGGTTGGAAGCTGATGCAAGTCATGTTGTTCAATTTGCAGAAGACCCCATAAGTGCCGTAAAGGCGGTGTGTCCTGATTTTGATACGGGATTAATTGACAATTTGAAAAACATTTTGACTGAATAGCCTATAACTTAAAAATTGCAATTCCTTAACCTTCTGAACTCCTGATTGGCGACAATATGGGACGTTCAGTACGGTTTGAAACACGCATATGTCATCCTCCAGTAATTGCCTGGAAGGAATGGAAAATTTTTATATAAGTGCCAACGTTGATTTACCCACAAAGGTAATTTAATGTTGGCATTTGATATCTTGATGAATGGGTAAGAGGAAAGTTAATTATTCCAGCAGATGGCACAGATCAGTTTGCAGTACGCCGTTTTAGGAGCGGGTGTGACAGATGCACCAGGCCAGGCTGCCCACGGCGAGGTGCATCTCCATATTGGTCGGGAGATCGGTACAGGTTCGGGGATGATGCTCGCGCCCCTACGCGGATAATGAGATATTATTCGTCCTTTGACGATGCAGATTTCACCATTGGTGAGGCGTTTGTGTTTTTGGGTTGGCAACCTATTCCAGATCGCTGGATAGGAGTGTAATGAGGGCGTCAAGGGCTTCTGTTTCGTCGATACCGTCGGCTTTGATCTCAATGGTTGACCCCTGAATGGCTTCAAGGGTTAATATGCTAAGTATGGATTTCCCGTTTACTTCTTTATCTTCTTTGCGAACCCTGATTTCAGATTTAAATTTGTTGGTTTCTTTTACAAAAAGTGTTGCCGGCCTGGCATGTAAGCCGCTTTGATTGCGTATGGTTATTTTTTTTGAAATCATACCTTCATTTCCTGTTGTTTATTGATTGATTAATGTTTTTGGGGCAGGGTCATTTTAATGGTTAATGCTGTGTATGGGCGAATGTCCGGCAGGGTGCAGGTGCCATTCCCACTGTTGGGTAATGGGGCAATGTTTTCCTCCAAAAATGAGGTTTGGAAGCATTGATCGATTGGGATGCCGACTTTAATTTCAGCATGCTGAATCAGGCTGGCGTTGCTGTTATAGAGACGCACAATAACTGCGTTTTCATGCTCTGCTTTTTTGATGGCGCTGATGATCAGATGCGGGCTAGATAGACTGAATAATTGAAAGTCACTTTGTGTGGGTAGCTGAATTTGATGATGCACATGCGAGGTCAGGGTTTCAAAATCAATGAAGCCGAGCATGGGGCCAAATTTCTTACAAATTTCTTCCAGTTTAAAAATCGATTGCGTGGCCGAGGGGGCGGCATCATAAATGGTTGCCTGGGAGGCAATGCCAGCCTGATCCATATCACCTGCAAAGGGAAGCAAAGCATATTCAAAAACGTGCTGACCGGGGCATTGAGCGTCCGGGGTAGCGATGGGAATACCGGAGGCGCGTCCGGGGCGAATGGCGAGATTGCCTTTGCCCATCATACCCACCCCACGGATCAGGGTAATGGCGATAACGGCACTTTGCGGTTGATATATTTCGTATTCGCTTAATCCACGGTTGAGGATAGCCAGTCCTTGTTCTTCATTACAAACAGCCACGAATTTCTGCATGGCATAAATGGGCAGCGGTTTTTCCGACCATTTTTCCTTCTGCCAGTTTTCGGTATTCAGAACAAGCGGCCGTTGAATACTGCCGAACTGGGTTTCTGCGTGGGATGTTTCTGTGTTGATGCCTACCGGAAAAAGGACCCGCAGGCGGTGATCGAGGACAGTGTTGTCGATGGTGGTTTGAAAATCGATCCGTTTTTGATTCGTATAACAGGTGATTTTGGTGGAAATGGGAAGCTTTTTGCAGTTCTGCGACCTGGATTGATCGCCAGTGGATAATTTTTCGGGCACTTCCAATTCCATTTGGATCAGGAAGATGGTTTTAATGGGTCCGCTTTCAATGAGAGAAACAGTCGCGGGAACAGATTTAGAGGTGATGATTGTATCCAGGGTTACCGGTGAAAAATTGTAGGTATCGCCCGCATCCCCGACATCTTCAAAAGTGTGCAGATTGTGATAGGTCTGTGCGCTTTCTTTATCCAGTAAGGTCAGACTACCATTTTCCATGATTTGCATGTGATAGAAGCTGTTCTCAAAGCATTGCTGGTCTGTTTGTTGTGTGTTTGCTATTGCGGGTGGCTGCTTGCCTTCCAGAATATCAAATACCTGATAGCCGGCATTGAACTGAAATTCATGTTCAAATGTGAAATCGATTTTGTAGGCTTCTTCAGTGATGCCAAGGTATAGTGTCCACATACTGGCTTGAGAGAGATCGACGGCTTCGATGGCATCAATTTGATAAGGAATCAGCCTGCCCTGGCTGTCTTTTATGGTAAATTGTTTTTGTTTTGTAAACAGGGTAGCCTGTACCAGTTGTTTGCCCTGGGTAAGGGCATTATTGAACACTGTAAGTGAACAGGCGTTTTTCTCGGTTCTGCGGGCAATCGCCCTGGTGTACGTTTTATACAGCGTTTCGCCGATAGATTGTACATCTGAAAAGCGTTGATCCATTTCGCGATGCACCTGATCGGTGCAGCACCCACAGATGCCGTCATGGGTTTGGTTCTGGATGAGCAATTTCCAGGCCTCATTAATCAGCGCAGAGGGATACTCGGCATTGAAAAGCCAGGCGATCGTACAAACAGGCTCCACGTATTTTTGCAACAGGGCTTCCATTTTGCGGTTTTTCTGTTTTTGCGGCAATCTGGTGGAAGCCATGCTGCTGTGAACACGATTTTTGATGGGAGAAAGCAGATCGCCGGTGAGGATTGGCAACTTTGGCTGCTGCGCTTTTACGGCATCCATGTAGGTTTGCAGGGTGCTGTGCAGGTATTTGGTTCTGCCGTGGTTCATGCTGTGGATATGAGCCGGGATATGAGGTTGGGCAAATTGATGATCCACGCCATTCATGATCAGGAATTGATCGGTGCTGGCATATTTCTTTAGTTTGCGCACAACATCCAGCATGCGAATTTTTGCCCTGGTAAGGCTGGTTGGCCAATACATGAAATTGGAATAGCCTTCCGGCAAAAATACGCCAAACACTTCAGCGCCATTGATACCCTGCCAGAGAAATTCAGATGACTTGACCTCATTGGCCGGGAATCCGCGCATCATCACCGCAGCGTTGATGCCGAACCCTTGCAGGATTTGGGGCATCTGTGCGCTCTGTCCGAAGGAATCCGGGAGATAGCCGATCATCATGCTCTGGCCGAATTGATTGGCTGCTGTAATACCGATTTGTAAATTGCGAATCAGGGATTCCCCATCCGGGGCAAATTCATCTGGTTGAATGTACCAGGGCCCGACGACTAATTTACCGGATGAAATCAATTGTTTCAGGATGGTTTCATTTTCCGGTTTGATCTGCAAATAATCATCCAGAACAATGGTTTGTCCATCCAGCAGGAAGGATTGAAAGGCATCATCTGTTTGCAGAATGGAAATGAGATGATCGATCACAAAAACCAGTTTGGTGCGGAAATGTTGAAAGGGTTTATACCATTCCCTGTCCCAATGCGTATGAGAGACAATATGAATTGTTGGCATATGAAATCCTGAAGTGATTTGATAAAGAAAGAAGTGAATCTTGTTGGATGTACAAAACCCACTTCTTCCATGGTACTGTCAGCGTTGGAGGGGGTTAGTCCTCATCTTCTTCAACAACTTCTTTTTTGACGAGGTTGATGAAAACCACGCAAACCGTAACAGCAATGGCGTGTGCCAATAAATACATGGGGATATTATTGACACCCGACAAGCCAATCAGCGAAGGAATCAAAACAGTATTACTAATGCTGAAAGCGGCAGCCAATGCAGCGCCCAATGAACAGCCGATAATGCTCATGGGGATCACGCGCAGCGGATCCGTCACCGCAAAGGGAATGGCTCCCTCTGTCAAACCGATAGCACCCATGACAACTGCGCTCTTTTGGGCCATTTTTTCTTCAAATGAATATTTCTTGGGGGCTAATAATGGTGCGATGGCCAATGCAATGGTCGGGATGGAGACGGCAACCATGACCGGGGCGCTGATTGCATAGGCACCTTCGGTATAGGCGCCTACGGCGAATGTGAAAGCAATTTTATTGATCGGTCCGCCCATATCTATACCGATCATGGCACCTAATATGGCGGCCAATAAAATGGCGTTGGTACCACTCAGCCCGTTTAACCATATGGTCAGCCAATCCATCATGGCGACAATCGGGTTGGCAAAAATGAAATAGGTCAGGCCGCCAACAACGAGGGGAACAAAAATGGGGATGATCAGCAATGATACAAGAAAATCTGTAACCTGGCCCCCACCTAAACGACCACTGAGTACAATCAACAATTTAACGGCATAACCGGTTAATAAGCCCACCAGCAATCCGCCAATGAATCCCATACCCAGTTGATCTGCCATCATGCCCATAATAATTGCCGGGGCAAAGGCTGGTTTTGCGGCAATCGAAAAGGCAATAAAAACCGTCATGACGGGAATAATCATGATCTTGGAAACATCACTGAGAAGGATAAAAAATTCCTGGGTCGGGCCGGGGATCTGGCTGAGCACCATGAACAAGGCATAAATGATTATCACTGGCAGCATGTAGGAGATGCCGGTTTTTAAATGAACTGATAGGTCCCCAAAAAAATCTTTTACGGCTTCACTTTTGGTCATCTTTCTTCTCCTGGATTCTTGTTTTCTTTGTTGATTATGATTTTTGAAGATCAATTGCTTGTTGAATAATTTCCTTGGCTTTGCGAATGACTTTGCTGGTTTGAACCTTTAATATGGGAATATTTTTAAATCGTTCTGGTTCCAGAATGGCGATATCAGCGGCCTGAATGAGCACATGCGCTTCTTGAAGTTCTTGTTTGGTAATTTTGTCACGGATGCCCATTGATCCCTGGGTCTCCACTTTGATCTCTACCCCCAACTCTTTGGCTGCTTTTTTCAAGGCAGCACCGGCCATATAGGTGTGTGCCAAACCAATAGCACAGGCGGTTACAGCAATAATTTTCATATTATGCTTCTCCTAAGAAGTGTTTCATGGTGTCGATCAGATCTTCTTTATGATTGATCGATTGCAAAGCAGATAAAAAGGCATCATCAAGCAATAATTCCGCAATTTTTGCGATGATTTGCAGGTGTGTATTTTCCTGTCCCTTAGAGGAGACGGCCAGAAGAAACACAGAATGAACTGGCGGCTCTTCACTCTGCTGCTCCCCATTCCAGGGAATGGGTGTTTTCAATCTGGCAAATGCCACAGCGTTTTTACTAACCGCAGCGGATTTTGCATGGGGGATGGCAACACCAATCCCGACGTCTGTGGGCACAGTCTCCTCCCGCGATAATACGTCTGCACAATACTGCTCTGCATCCGTAATTCGTTCTTCTTTTAACAGTAAATCGGCCAGTTTGAAAATCACTTCTTCCTTGGTCTCGGCTTCCAGGTTTAAGTCCATTATGTTTGGGTCAAGAATTCCGTGTAGTTGCATGCGTCCTCGATTTTATTATTTGATCAGCTCAATAAATTGATCAAATGATTTTGCTTTCAATAATTTTTGGATTTTGTTCTTCGATTGAATTACATCGAAGAAATATTCATAGAGGTGATTAATGTCATCGATGCTTGTGCTTTGAAGATTCAGCAAGAAAACCAGCTGAACTTTATCTTTTCCCCATAGGATAGGTTTGTTGAGGATACCAACAGCGATTTGTGAAGTAGAGGGTTGGTTGGATAAGGCATGCGGTATGGCAACAAGATTGCCTATTGCGGTGGAAAATAGTTTTTCACGGGCGATGACTGCTTTGCAAAAATCGGGACCGACATAATCGAATGCGTGCAAAGGGTCACATAATTTTTGAATCACCTCTTCCTGATTGCTGCATTCAAGGTTTGCCAGAAATAACTCGGGTCGAAAGAGTTTGGTAAAAAACTGGAAATCGTCATCATGGGCGGATTGGTGAAAATCCCGGATGAAGTTAAGTATCCGGAAGAAATCGTAATCGTTGAGCACATGACCGATGACGATATTAGGGATGGGTTCCGTTTTGATGGGGAGGGTACTGATGATGAAATCCGGTGTTTTTTGCATGGCATCCTGCAACCGATAGACGGGGAATACGTCCTGAATGATCAATTGCGGGAAATAGCGCCGGATTTTTACGGCCAACAATTGGGATGCGCCAATGCCGGATGAACAAATGATGGCAACCTTTAGTGGGCGAATTGTTTTTTCCAACTCGATTCGTTCAATGGCGGCGCAAAAGTACAATGCCATATGGGCGATATCCTCCTCCACCAACGAAATGTGGAAGGACTGATTAAACATTTCAGAGATGGAAACAGCTAAATCGAGTGCGCTTGGATACTCTTTTTTGATGTCTTCAATTTCATTGTTTCTTGAGGGAATTTTAAAGTTGCGCTTATGTAAAAATGATTTCAGGTAAAAGAACAGCCCGTATGTTAATTGGGCATCTGTGGAAAAATCATACTCATGGGTGATACTCAACTCGGCAATTTTCGTTTTGAGCAATTCAAGCAGGGTTTCTTCCGCAATGGAGCCGAAGACTTGTTGATTGTTGAAGTCAAAAAGGTGAATTTTTTGCAGGGTTTTTGCAAGATTAGCGATTTCCGGAAGGGGAAGTTCGATTCCATTGGCATCAGAAAGCTGCGCGGTAATTTCTGAGGCAATTTGAAATTCACTATGTGCTGTAGCGGCGATGTTTTCATCCGGTGCGGTGGTCAGCCTGAAATGGTTTGAAAGCCGAAATTTACTGATGACGATGTAGTAAAGCAGATAATTGAAATCGTCGTCAGATAATGAGAGGTGGTTTTCCTGCTGGGTGGTCAGGATGGTGGATTTGATGACCTGTAATTCCTGATTTGTGCAAAATTCGTATACAGAAGGATGATGTTGATTGGCTTGGATGGGTTGGGACATCATTAATACATTCACCATGGCATAACGAAGTGCTATCTCATCTCCCTTGATGCTTACACCTGACGAAGGTTTTTTGGATAAACGGAGATTGTGTGATGAAAGCCATTTTTCGATTTCGTAAAAATCTTTTTCAATGGTGGAGCGGCTAACGAATAATTCATCGGCCAGGGTTTCAAAGGTGATGGTTTTTGATGCAAAAACGAGTTTGCCGAGGATGTGGATTTGGCGGTCATCCGGCAGGGAGGGGATCTCTGAGGGCTTTATTTGTTTTTGCTGGTAATAGGTAAGCGCTTTTTTGTGATGCTGATGATGTAATTGATAACCTTTACCAGGAATGGAGATTAATTCGATGTTCTGTTCTTTCAAATCCAGGGTGAGCTGTTTTATGTCATTACGGATGGTACGTGAGGTGACGCCAATCAATTGCGCAAGGGAATCACTGTTGATAAATTCCTGATTTTCTATCAACGCTCTGAGGATACTATCCTTACGGTTGTAGATACGCAAAGGGTGACTCCTGGGTTTGGTTGAAAAATTATTAATTCTTTTGGTGTTTTTATTCTAACAAAAATATGTGTCAGGAAAAAACTAATAATTTTCCGCATTGTTCAGGAAATTATTGGAGAAAGTTTTAATGGTTCATCTCTTGGGTGTATGCCTTGCGTCCCTACGGGTTAACTTTGGAGGTTAATGGGTCTACTTCTGTGTAAAATTGTGAAGATGGTGCGCTGGGCTTTCCGTCCCGTCGGCCCCCCTCAGTCCCCCCAGTTGATGCTGGGGGGAAGGTCAATTTGTGTGGATGTGGTTTTGAATATCGGGAAAAGAAGGTGTGCAAGACCGTTATATTTTATATCAGAACAAGGATGGGTTGGTGATTAATTTTCAGGTTTGCCCAATAATTATTGTTCCACGTTTCTCACGGCAGGATTGAGCGCGCTGAATGCGATCAGAGCGAACTTGACAAAACACATTGCCAGGAAGATAAAGGCGATACGTGCGCCGTCCCCGGCGGTTGCCCAACTGCCAACGGTGAACGAAGCCAATCCGGGATTGCTTGATAATAACGGGCGAATCAGTTTGTCAGCCAGCGGACCGGAGAGGATCAAGGCCAGGGGCATCATGGAGCGCGTGACCATTTGCTGGGCGGAGAAAACGCGTCCTTGAATCTCTTTGGGCACTTTGACCTGCCAGATGGACATAACCGATCCCTGGGCGACAGCAATGGTAAAGTGGGCGATAAAAGCGGCCCCGGCGATGATCCATACATTGGGCCTGAATGCGAAAAAGAAGAATCCCAGGGCACTGACAGCTTCAAAGAGAAATACGCCTTTCATCTTGGGTGTGGTGCCGCCCCAGGCGCTCATCAGCAGACTGCCGGTTAGTAAACCTGTACCTGCGATCGAGAGGATCAGACCCAATTGATCGGCATTGGCAAATTCCAAAATCATGGGGGCTAATAGGGCTGCCACCATTCCCCAGAGGAAATTGACCAAAGCGGAGAACCAGACCAGGTTGGAGAGTCCTTTATGTGAACGGATATAGTTTAATCCGCTCATGGCATCCTGCCAGCGCGAACGCATGGTTGGGCTGTCGTGGGAAACTGTAATTTGCGGTTGAGGGATGCGGCTGATCAGCAGGGTGATGACGGCTATCAGAAAAGTTGCCAGGTCGATGATTAATACACCGGCGATTCCGATCTGGATGATGAGCAGTCCGCCGACCATGGGGGAAAAGATTTCGGCGGCGGCCTGATTGAATTGCAGCATGCCGTTGGCTTTACCAAGCTGTTTTTCCGGCACCAGCATGGTCATGGAGGCCATAAAGGCCGGCCATTGGAAGGTACCGGCGGCAGCATTGATGAAGGCAGCCAGCAGAATATGCCAGAGAACGATCTGACCGGTAAAGAACATGATGGCAAGAAAGACAGTGGTACAGGCGGCCAGACTATCGCTGAGGATCAGAACCCATTTGCGGTTGCGTTTGTCAATCAATGGTCCGGCAATGGGCGAAAGCAGGATGCGCGGTAGAATCGCGAAGACATTGATCAGGGCGAATTGGGTGACGGATCCGCTTTGCTGGTATACCCAGAGGGAGAGGGCGAAGGAGGTCATGGCGGAGCCGACCAGTGAGATCAGTTGTCCAAACCAGATTAAATAGAATGAGGTGTTGATTTTGTCTTTTTCATTGTTGGATGACAAGGGTATTGAATGTGACATGATCATTTTTCCTGTATTTTTGGAATAGGATAGATACCAGTGGAAAAGATGGTCCACCGGGTAAAAAAATATGGTTGATTATTCGTGATTGCCAGGGATGGCGGTGCATATCCTTGTGCAGCAGGAAATCATCAAAGAGCTGGTTTACTGGATTTGATACCTGATCCAATATGCATGGCGAAATCCTGTTGTGCGTGAGGGCGAAGCATCCGAAATACGGGGTTGGAAAGCGATTTTATTCAGCGGATGCTGTCGCCCCTACGGGCGCGGATTGGTTCAGGCGTCTGTGTCAATCATTTTGTGACTGGCGCTGGCGTCATAATCCATGCCGTAAATTTTTTTTAACTGGTTGATTTGCTCAATGGCATCTTCACCGAATGGGACTTTACCTTCAAAGGCATGCAAGACAATGCCTTCCAACAGGTCGCCCAGGGACAAATCGAGCAGTTCGGCCAGTGCTTTGAGGACTTTGAGCATGCGTTTTTCCATGCGTACACCGGTTTGTACGCGTTCGACTTTAATGGGTTTGGATTGTTCCATAGTGCTCCTGTTATATGTGTTATATTGTTACCAATATACCAAAGTAACAATTAAATGTCAAGCGTTTATTAATATAGTATGTAGATGCTGTTGGGCGGATTGATATTGCGCTAATAGGTGAACAGCGTCAGCCAAACGCACCAGAATGGCAAAGATCAGGAAGGGCGTGTGACCTAACCCTGGCCCTTCACTGGGCAGGAAGGAAATTATCGAATTGAGATGATTCAGAAGAATGAGCGTATTGGAAGGAAAGGCGTTGATGGTGCGCTCTATCAAGCAGCATCTACTACTAAAAATGGTTGGTTGAAAATATGTGCAGAGTATAAAAGGGACCACAAAAGACGCGAAACACACGAAAACCGGGAAATTGATTTGAAAGGGGATAATGCCAATTTATCAAAAGTGGTAAATTGAAAACCGATGATGGTTTTCCCGGTCAAACTCGTGGGGTCTTCAACGCCATCCCACGAAGAATGCCCTAACGGCACAATTCATAATGTCATTTTGGAAACAGGGTGAGCGCCAAAAGCGGTGGGTTGAAGACCCTAGCGGGAAATAATGAGCAAGGGTGTTGTGTCTTCAACGCCACCCTACTACTGGTCGTTGAGAAATTTTCATAGATAAGATTATTGTTTTGTCGGTATTTGGGCGTATGCCATACGCCCCTACGAAGGTTGCGAATAGAAGATTGTTGAAGAATACGGGTTTCCATCGGAAATCCGTTTAGGTATGTGGAAAAATTTATTTATGATTGAGAGCATTGGCAATTATTTCAAGGCGTCAAATGCGGATTGAAAGGTTGTCAGCATGGTTTGTTTCTTTTTTTCACTAAGCAGAGATGCTTTGACGGCGTTCAAGACCAGCGCCATAATCTGTTGTTGACCCAGGCCAAAAACCTGACTGATTTGATGATACTCACGCGTGAGTGTGGTGTTGAACATGGGCGGGTCATCGGAGTTAATGGTGATGTATAGACCTTCGTCAAGCAGTTTGGGTAGGGCATGTTCAGCCAGACTGGGAAAAACGTTCAGGCAAATGTTGCTGGTGGGGCAGACTTCCAGTGGAATTTGTTGATCACGCAGGCGTTTGACCAGATTGGCATCTTCCAGACAGCGTACGCCGTGACCGATACGTACGGCATGCAGGGTATCCAGAGCACCGAGGATACTTTGCGGTCCTGCGGTTTCACCGGCATGCGGTACAGCGGGCAATCCGGCCTGTTGGGCGATCTTGAAGGCTTCGGCAAATTTTTCAGGGGGATTGCCCACCTCATATCCACCCAGCCCTAAGGCAACCACGCCATCCTGCATGCCATCAACAGCCCAATGTGCAACAATGTTGCCCGCCTTGGGATCAATGTCGCGCGAGATATCGGGGACCAGGCCCATCTCAACGCCATGTGTTGTACGCGCCCAATCCCGGGCACGGTTGATGGCGGCCAACTGATCCTCGAATGAGATGCCGTTTGCCATATACTGGCTGTAGGGGGTGTAGGTTACTTCACTATAGAGGATATTTTGTTTGGCCTGCCCAGCCAAAAATTGACGGGCAATCCATTCAATATCCTCAGCTGTACGTAAGCACTTTGCAAACGTACGGTAGATATCAATGAAGTGAGGAAAATCAGTAAAGGTATACCATTGCCGTAATTCAGCGGGCGTTTTTGCAGTCAATGCCACCTGGTTACGTTCTGCCAATGTTATCAATGTATCTGGTTGAATGGAACCTTCCATATGAACATGTAATTCAACTTTGGGCATTTTTTCAATGAATTGGTTTATATGCATGTTTTCCTCCGTGATTATGGTTAATCATTATACATGCAGCCATTTTGTCTGGCTAGTTTATGTAACTTTCGGATTGGATTTACCCAATTTTTACCTACAAATGTGAGCAGCCGCCTACAATTATATATATACATGAGGTATATGTTTTAATTCCCAATGGAGTGGGAGACAATGAAAATATCAGTTGAAGAAGTTCAAGGGATTATTGAAAAATTTATTAATAGTAGAATATTTCTGAAAAAGGCGCGCAAGATAAACAAGTTTGAGCCGTTAGTATCCAGTGGGTTGCTGGATTCCTTTCATCTGGTTGATTTAGCTTTGTTTGCTGAAGACACATTTGATGTGATCATCAATGATCATGAATTGAACCGTGATTATTTTAATACATTAGAGGAATTGACAGCGTTGGTTCATGGGCGATTATAGGGCAGAGTCGGGTTTGGTTGGTTTTTATTAATTGGGAGCCGTTGAATACGTTTATCAATATGGTGCGCTGAGTGGGATAGATTTCAGCAGGAATTGTAAAGCACCCAGCATACGTTTGCTGTTTTTGTAAATATTAAGTGTGTGATTTGTAGAGGAGCCGTATGCCATACGCCCCTGCGATTGGGGGAATGATTCAGATGTTAGGTTTGCGGTTCAAGTATAGTTGAATATTCGGGGAGGTTCGATTGCGAATATATTTGGCGACCTCAGAAAAGTCGTAGGGCAGGATGATTTCCGCCGCTTTTGGCTCATATAGGAAGATGTGGTTTTTTGTTGTGAATTGTCGGGGTTCGCTTAAGTGTTGGTGATTGATAGGGGTTGGAAAGAATCGCTCAGCCCGACCTACATTGGAAGAATCTGCTCACATATTTGATACCGAGTTTGCAATCCATGCATGGTTGGTGTGATTGTATGAACATTGGCGACCGCAGATCGCCGTGACGGGAATTTCCAATTTATTTTCGGGGTTTTACAGTGGCATCCGAGCATGCCAAGAGTTGTAGGGCGGGATGATTCCCGCCGCTTTTGGCTCTTATAGGAAAATGTGTATTTTTTGTTGTGAATTGTCGGGGTTCGCTTACGCGTTGGTGATAGATAGGGGTTGGAAAGAACCGCTCAGCCCGACCTACATTGGAAGAATCTGCGCAGTATATTTATTTGTTTGATTTATTCAAAGCGCAATTTGCGAATGCTAACGATAAAGAAGACCAGGGTGAAACCCCACAGGATGGCACAGGGCAGCAGAACACCTTGCAGTCCCTGACCGCCGATGATAATGCGGTTGAAGCCCTGCATAGCCCACGTGCTGGGGAAAATTTGCACAACTTGCTGATAGACCTTTGGAGTGATTTCCAATGGCCACCAGGCACCACCCAGGGATGCCAGCACCATGGATACCAATGTGCTCAGTCCACTGGCCTGCCTTACGGTTTTGGCATACGTGCCAAGTAATAATCCCAGAGACGTGCCGGTAAAGGCAAAGGAAAGCACCACGGCTGCCAATGCCAGGGGGGCATTTCCCCAATTGACATTGAGTAATAGCGCGCCAAAAACAATCAGGATCGTCATTTGCAGCACACCCATGCCAACCCGGGCCAGGATCTTTCCAGTTAAAATGGTTGATCTCTTGGTGGGCGTTACCAGTAAGCGCCGTAATGTACCATATTTACGCTCATTGACAAATAACACAGCCGTACCTGAAAGGGATACCAGCACCCAGGTAACCAGTTGCCCCGGGGAAGAAAGCTGAAAGCTGCTGCTGTACTGCATATCGTTTTGTACTGCTTGCCGGTATTCAACGACTTCATCCAATAATGGTTCTTCAAAGGAGGTAAGCGCTTTTTTAAAATCGGTTTTTGAGATGGAAACAGCTTGAGCAGCAGGCTGCTGGCTTAAAGTAGCAATGGAAATGGCACTGTTGATCGGTTTCAAACCCTCCTGAATGGCCTGTTTAAGTTGAGCGTTGTTTGAAAAAGTAGGGTTAAGCGTTAAAGGCAGCGACACCTCTTGTAAATTTTGCATCTGGTCTGAAACACCAGCCGGGATGGTCAAAACTGCGCCAGCTTTTTCGTCGTTAAATAATTGCCAGGCATTTTCGGTATCGCGTTCAACCACGCGGATGATGTCGGACGTGTTGAGCATTTCAATCAAATCAGCGGCGATGAATCCCTGGTCTTGATTGATCACAAGCAAAGGGGTGCGTGTATCCCTTTCATCGTTCGGATTAAACATACCCTGCATTGCCAAACCAATGATCCAGGTAAATACGATGGGTAGGATAATGAAAAATACAAAAGTGGAGCGTTCGGAAAACTCCAGCATGATGTCATTTTTTGCAATGGCAAAGATTTTTCGCATGTACGGCTCCTATTGATATTGTCGGCGGAATGCAAACGATGAGATGGATATCAGAATAACAATGGTGATCAGACAACCCAGGATGGGTATGGTGATGGTTTGCAGGGAGCCGCCTTCTGCCAATTGGGTTAACCCCTCAATCCCCAATGCATTGGGAGTGAATAAACTGATATTCTTTAGCCAGATGGGTAAATCAAAGCGCGGTACAAAGGAACCGCCGATGGCAGCAAAGAGTAGATTAACAGCACTGCCGATGGAGCTAACCTGGCCAGGTGATTTTGACACTGCTGAAATGAAAATACCCCAACTGGCTGCCGCCATGGTTAGCAGCAGGGTAAAGATGACCACATCGAATGTTTTTCCCCAATTAATCTGGAAAAGGAGAGAGCCGGCAAGCAGCAATACCAGCATCTGTGTAAACCCTAACATGAAAATACCCAGCATTTTACCGCTGATGATTGAAAAGGTACTGCTTGGGGTAACCATCAAGCGCGGCAGGGTACCGTCTTCTTTTTCTGAGAGGATGCTGCGGGCAGAACTGGTCATGGTGAACATCAGGAATAGAATTGCCATACCTGAGGCGGTATAACTCAACCAGTTGAAGGATACCTCACTCTGGGGATTGATTTCTGTAATCTCCAATGTGATTCGTTCGTTTTCCAACGCAGGCTGAAATAATTCCTGATATTCTTCGTCGCTCATGTTTATTAATTGATCTACATTGAAATTCGGATTGCTTAGCGCAGACTCGAAAAAAGTATTCCCGGCACTAATACTGCTATTGAACTCTGTCAGAATAATATGTACAACACTTCTGACGATTGAGACACTGATCTGGCTGGCAGGGTCAGCGTATATGGTGACGATGGATGCAATGCGGTTCTGCATATTTTGCAGATCTTGCCCGGTGATATCCTGATCGAGCATACCGGATGGCATAATGGAATCGGAAAAACCCTGCGGGATGATAATTGCAGCGACAGCCTGATTCTGATCTACTGCCATGCGAGCCTCCTGATCATTTTGCATCTCGCTGGCATCCAGTAATTCAGCCAGGTCTTCCGACTGAAAGGCTTCCATCAGGGTTGGGCTGAATTGTCCATCATCATGATTTACAACAATGACAGGAATATGTTCAAGAGCAGGGCCATCATCACTACCGCCAAAGGCAAACCCCATAATCATGGTTAATACAATGGGGGCGACAAACATTAACAATAGGGCGGTCGGGTCCCGAAAGGAAATCAGCATGTCTTTAAGGGCAATATTGAGTGATTTTTTCATGATGATTGCTAATCCCTTAAGGCGCGGCCGGTTAAGTGCAGGAAAACACTTTCCAGATTGGGTTCTTCGATATCCACCGAGCGAATGCGGTAGTTGAATTCGTTACATGTGGTAATCACAGACGGGAGGACTTTTTCGGGATCATCCACCATGAGTAGAACCTGATGATCAGTTGCGGATGCTTTGATGCAGAAGGATTGCTTCTCCAGTTGTTTCGCCAGTGTTTCTGCGGATTGTGTTTCAGAAACATGTAAACGCAGAGCAGCGTGTTCGCCAACCATTTTGGTCAGTTCATCCTGGGTACCATTGGCAATCAATTTTCCATGATCAATAATGCCAACCCGATCAGATAGCTCCTGGGCTTCTTCCATATAATGGGTTGTGTAAATAATGGTCATGCCGTTTTTGTTCAGATCGAGTACGGCATCCAGAATGTTGCGGCGGCTTTGCGGATCAATGCCGACAGTGGGTTCATCCATGAAGAGTACTTTGGGGTTATGCAGGAGTCCCACGCCGATGTTCAGCCGGCGTTTCATACCGCCTGAAAATGTGTCTACTTTGTCTTTGCGACGATCCCATAAGCCTACCTGATGCAGAATTTTCTCTGACTGCTGGGAAAGTTTTTTTCCGTATAAATCGTACATTTTTCCCCAGAAGGCCAAATTTTCCTGTGCAGTAAGTGAATCGTATAGGGCGATTTCCTGTGGAACCACACCAATTGTTTTTCTGACTGAGATGGGATCTTTGAGGATGGAGTGCTCAGCGACAGTGGCATCACCACTGCTGGGTTTGATTAATGTGGATAACATGGAAATGGTCGTTGTTTTGCCAGCACCATTGGGTCCTAAAAGGCTGTATATTTCCCCGGCATAAATATCAAAGGAAATATCATCAACGGCGATGATTTCTGGAAATATTTTGGTTAAATGTTCAACCCGGATTATGGTTTTCTGCATGCCTTCTTCTCTATTTTGATGTATTTTGTTTTTAATGCTGTCAAATGATATGGATGGTTTGATTCGCGATTAGTAAACCCATCATAGTATACGAGATATCGTACAATTTCGTTGTATATTATCTGGTATGGCGAGGTAGATTCTTCATACTGCAGGTTTCAAAAATGAAAATTTTCTTAGTAAATATTCTTTTTTCTTGAAGGCTAAGCTGCTGTAATTGAGTTTCCCTGATAGGATAAAATCAGAATAAACATTATTTTAATTTACATATTTTAATTAAAAATGTTCTACTTGACACAGAGCGAAAATATATCAGGCTATTGTTGATGGGTTGTTATTAAGGGATTATTTTTTATGACTTGATCATTGATAATAATAATCAAAAATTAATGCCTATTTATTTGGCGGGAACAATTATTTGTTCCCGCCAATATATCATTCAGAGCAGCGCTTGTGTACGAATCCCACGCATCAGCGATAGGGAGATGCCCCGAGTTTATCGAGGCGCCAGCTTTGTACCTATGAGCCAATCAAATATAACCTTATAAACACGCCCGTAACAAATGCTGGAAATACTATTATGTTTTGGAAAGTAGCAAATATTTCACGCAGTCCCTTCACAAACAAAATTCACATGTAGAGCGGGTCAATGAACGCATGTACGGAGTGCAGGATAGATCGGCATACTCTACCAGACTTACGTCACAATGTAAGGCTTATCAATGGATCATTTATCATCATTGGAGCGAATGGTCAGCGATCCATCCACGATCTAATTGTTTCTTCTGCCAGCGCTGTTTATTTTTTAGCGCTATCAACCGTAGCTTGTGCTTCTTCAACAGTCATACCATTTTCTTCTTCAAATTGTTTATCAAGCAGATCATGTGCCGAATCCGCCAGATTATTCATATCCTCATTGAATGTTTCTTCCACATAATCTTTGGTTAAAGTCATGCTAAAATCATTTCCGTTAATCAGTGTAAGCTCACCGTCATTATATTCAATATCAAGAACTTCATCTCTGCTAAGCACAATGTCATCGAACATTGTAAGTTCAAAGATTTTTCCGGTTTTCCCGGTAAATTCATACTCATACGAAGCGGTTTCCATTCTGCCCGAAATTCCGTTCTGATATTCTCTGATACAGGTACCATCTTCATAAAAGTCAAAACTACCAAACCAACCTGTTGTCTCATACCACTTTCCTGTAATGTCCTTTTTTCCACAGCCTGAGAGTATGATTCCCAGTATAACCATAAGCACAATCATCAAGAAAAGTTTCTTATTGTTTTTCACGTTTTTCTCCTGTAAATTTCGGAATTTAATATTGGCATAATTGTACTTGAGTTTTCTTTCGCAATGGAAAAAGAGGGATAGTTTGAAAACAAATATAGAAGAAATGTGAATGATTGCGTAAGGATTTGCTTTCTGCAATTGTTGGCACAATTCACGATTTAATATACTTTTTCGTCACCCGAGGTAGGGTAAACAATCACGGGCGCTTTTCCTGGTTAAATTCGTGCTTTTTTATGATTATGAGATATAGTATCCGCATATCACTAAAGCAGATTTATAGTCCAAAACATGTACTGAAATCCCCTGATCGTTTAGGCAGTGGGTATGAATGCTCATGAGGTGTTTATAGAAATGAAACGGACACACCAGGAAGTTCCATGGATCATTTTTACTGTTGGTGTGGGATTGTTTCCAGCTTGTCAGCTGAAACCGGATTGCGTTTATGTGATTCCTGCACTTGTTGCATTGAATGGAATTGCGATAGATGCGTTTCATTATCAATTGGGGGTTGTGGATTCGCAGGGGCATGGGACGACGGATGATTCGCGTTGCAGGCTTTAAAACCGAAAAATTTCTCATTAAATATTCATGCTTCTTAGCTGCATTAATTTAGAAGCAATTGTTATAATAATAAAGTGTTGAAACATGCCAGTAACCCAATGAAAACAATAGCGACGCTTTTTGCCCTGATGACCATGATCCTGGCTGCCTGCGCAGTGCGAGATTCCCGCATATCAGATTTCCCTACGCGCCAGGTAGTTGCCACGGATAAAGCTGAACCATCCGCAATGGATGATCCTGTACAAACCGTGCAAGCAACAGAAACAACAGATTTGTCTGAAACTGAAGTGCCAGTGTCTGATTTTCAACCCGCTTTAAACACCGCTACCGCCGAGGATGTGGTTATTAGTAATTTGTATATGGTGGATGGTGAAAATGGTTGGGCGATGGATGAAGATAACCGTTTGCTGGTAACCAAGGACGGCGGCCATTTCTGGGCGGATGTCACCCCATGGGTGGGCGTGTATCAATGGAGCGGCTTTTTTGCGCTGGATAACCAACATGCCTGGTTGGTACCCAGGCAGGAAACTTGTGAAGGGCAAGCTTGTTCCGCATATCAGGTTTGGCGTACAAGTGATGGCGGAGAAAACTGGAGAACCAGTCAGCCATTTTGCATGGGCAACAATTGTGAAGAGCAGTATACTACCCCCACAAATTTTGCCGAGCCAGTTCAGATCCAGTTTTTGGACGAGCAGCGTGGTTGGCTTTTGTTAAACGTGCAGCATGAAGAAATGCAGGATAAGTATCGAATTTATAAAACAACGGATGGGGGCAGCGATTGGCAATTTGTGATGGATAGCGCTGATGCGCCTGCCGCATATCATGTCAGTGGGCTGTCCTTTTTAAATGATAATAGCGGCTGGCTGGCGCTCAGCCAGGTTGGCGGCACAGAAGACCCCGGTCCGAACTGGATCATTTATTACTCGATAGATATCGGAAAATCCTGGAAAACTTTTAAACTCCCGGTTCCCAGAACATTGCCAGAAACATTTAATGAAAATGACTACTCGTGCGGTGCCACGCAACTGCGTGCATCTCCTGCGGAAATTCTTGATGTAATAATGGAATGCACTGTTGATATCGATGCATCACAGGAAACATATCAGTTTCGTTTCCATAGTATCACCGGCGGTAAAAACTGGAGCAATTGGCAAAATTACAGCCAGGCCGATTTTGTAAACGCAACCTGGGGCTGGCGCATGCAGCCAACAGAAGATAACACTTACATGGTGGAGCACAGTGTGGATGCAGGTGCCAATTGGCAAGCCATTAGTGAAGTGCCCTGGTTGGGTGCGCTATCCTTTGGCAATGAGCTGTATGGTTGGGCATTGGTTAAGGATGGTAAAGCTGCCGGATTGTATCAGACTATTGATGGTGGAGCTACCTGGAATCAATTGGCACCGAAAATTGGAGAACCTGCTGAACAGCAGCAGGCAGATTCAAACCCAAGAGAATTGTTCCTTTCCGGTGCAAATGGACAAACTTTTCCTGTTGTATACTATCCGCCCAGTACCGCGCAGGCGCCTGTGGTTATATTTATGCATCAGGTGGATATGGATTTGAGTCAATGGGATGCCATTGCCGCATGGTTGTGGAAAGATGATCTCAGTGATTTCCGTGATGAAACTTTGCCATGGTTGAACAGCAGTTGGTTCCCTGAGAATACCCTTGAAGAAAAACCCGCGATACTGGTTTTTACGTATCGCGATTGTGGTGAAGGATGCAGCAGACCCGAAAATAGAAAAATTCTTAATGATACCCAAACTATTTTGGAGTATGTGCTCAATCAACCGGAAATTGACCCCAAGCGCATCACTGTTGTCGGCACCAGTGTTGGGGCAGATGCCGCATTGGATGCCTGCTTTCTTTTACAGGATAAAACGGATTTAGATTGTGATAACGTGATCAGCGTATCACCGGGTTCTTATCTGGATTATGAATTCGCATCGGTGATTAAGGTCATGTCAAAAACACCAACCCATATGTATTGTTATGCAGCCAGAGCAGACAGTTATCCGGCGACTTTATGTATGAGTAATCGTTCATCTGATGTGTATGAATTTTTTGTGGGTAAGGGCAAACAACACGGTATCGAACTATTTACCCCGGAATTTGAGGTTAATCTTTTGGAAATTCTTCTCCAGGCGATTAACGACTGAGTATTGGGAGGTAGTATGAAGAGACTTTTTTTGTTTGTATTAATTGGAAGCATGATGCTTGCCAGCTGTGATGCCATGAATGTGCCAACATCAATGAATGAGCCAGAACTACCTGTTGTTGAACAAGCAACTCAGGAAGACTCCACCAACGAAGCCGTACCCCCTATAGAACAAGCCACTGAAATACCAAACGAAGAGCCAATGCACTCCACTGACCCTGTTGAGGTAACATTTGAATCATCAGATGGGGTGATGTTAAATGGCATGTATTATCCGCCACGTGAAAAGGGTGCGCCGATTGTGGTGTTAATGCATCAGTTTAACTTGAATATGCATCAGTGGGATGCGATTGCGCTATGGTTGCAGAATGCAGAAGAAAAGCAGGCGCAAACCTTAAATCAAATGATTGCTTATCGTCCTGGAGCAACGGAACTCGCTCAAGGTGAGCCCTGGCAGGATGCATCCTGGTTTCCAGCGCTGCCAGAGGATTTCTCGGTTGGCGTGTTTACCTTTACTTTCAGGGGATGTGAACAAGGTTGTCAGGAGATGTTCCGCGACGGTTGGATTGTGGATGCCCAAATTGCTGCGCAAAAAGCGGCTTCCATGCCGGAAGTGGATGGTACACGCATTGTTACGGTAGGTACAAGTATTGGTGCCGATGCAGTGGTGGATAGCTGCCAGTTATTGGCGCCACTATCCAGTTTGCGCTGTGTGGGTGCTATGTCGCTCTCACCAGGCTCGTATCTGGGTATGGATTACACGACCACTGCAAAATCTGTTGTCGAGCTTGGCATTCCGGTTCATTGTTTTGCCAGTGAGGGTGATGCTGCTTCTGCTGCTACTTGTAATTCTTTTGAAATGGAAGGTTATGCTGCGGATGTGGATAGTGGTAGTGATCATGGTATCAATATGGTAAATCCGGATCATGATACCAATATTTTGGAGGTTCTGCGAGATTTTTTGCTATCAGAAGTTCTTTCGTAGCGTAATGAAATTAGTATTCATGGGTTCCCTTTGGATGACCAGAGGGAACCTTTGTTTCTGCCGTATCCAAATGAGATTCCGTACGTCTTAATAGTAATGAAATGACAGATGAAAAAAAGCTGCTAGAGGCAGTCCGCAACAATCAACGTCAGGCATTAATCGATATCTATGATACGTATCAGGCGCAGATTTATGCCTATGCCTATCGAACGATGCTGCAGGCTGATTTGGCAGAGGAATGTGTGGCGGCGACTTTTCATCGTCTCTTGGAGGCGTTGCAGAAAGGTAAAGGACCAAGCACTCATTTGCGGGCGTATCTCTATCGGATTGCGCATAATTGGATGATGGATTGGTATCGCCATGCAGATAAAGAATTGCAGCAGGTTGATGAGCAAGCTGATCGCTGGGAAGACCCTGAGCCTTCGCCGGTGGAGATTGTCAGTCAACGTCAATTGGGCGATGAATTGCAAGCGCAGTTGATGCAGGTGACGCCGGATCAACGTGAAGTGCTGGTGTTACGATTTGTAGAGCAATATTCTTTGCAAGAAACAGCGATGATTGTTCATAAACCTTTAGGCGCAGTAAAGGCGCTGCAGAACAGGGCATTAACCAATTTGCGTAAGTTTTATAAGCAGAAAGATAGTGAAGAAAATGAAAGAGAATGAAAAATTAGAACAATGGGCTGCTGAAAAATTCAGCCAGGAAATACAAGATGTTGAACGAAATCCGCTGCAAGCGCAATCGGCTCGTCAGCGCTATCTTAATGCTGTAGATCAGCATGTACAGGCCGTATCCAATTCCGCATCTGAACGTCTTAACCATAAAGCAAAAACAAAAATGCATTTTCCACGTAATGCAAAGGAGTTTGGAAAAATGGTTGGACAAGTTGTAATGGCTATGGCGATTATTGTTAGTTTATTAGGTGGTACGGGTGCGGCGACGGTGTATGCTTCACAGGATAGTTTGCCTGGTGAAACGCTTTATCCTGTAAAAATCTGGAGCGAAGATGTGCAGTTGGATCTGACTGCTGATCAGGAAAAGAAACTGGATCTTTCCATGGATTTCACGGATCGACGGTTGGATGAGATTCAACAGTTAATTCAAGCGGATTTGCCTGTAGATGAAACTGTCGTTGATACATTGGCAGAGACAATGGATGAATCGCTGGAAATTCTGGATGATATTCCTGAACCAGCCACAATGGATAAATTGATGACGCGCTTGATGACACAGCAGCAACTCATGATTCAGGATTGTGATTGCCTGGAAGAGCCATTGAAATTGCAAATTCAGGAAATGATGCAGACCCGTATCCGGGCTGTGGAAAACGTGAAAGAGGCAGCGCAGTATCAAAATGAAAATCAGAATCAACAGCAATATCAAACACCAGGTGCGAAAGAGCCGCTAAAGCAGCAACAGCAATTTCAGGAAACAGCGCTTCCGGATGGCACGAACGGACAGGGTGTTAAAGCAACCGAAATGAATAATGAAAATAATAAGCCGGAAAATGCCGGTGAAAATGCCCAGGGTGATGGAACAAAAGGGAATGCCGGTCAGTTGACCCGCACCCCGATGGGTAATCAAACTGGCGGTGGAGGCGGCAGACCGTAATTTATCTGTCCGCATTTAGGTAAAAAAAACGATTCTCATGCATAGCGGAATCGTTTTTTTGCTTTAAGATTTGGAATGATCAGCTAGTTGCAGGATGCAGCTCAGCAGAGCACACCAAAACGCTAATCTATCAAACACCCCCATGATCGTCTATTGCTAATGACGGCGCATGTCCTGTCAGGGACGCAGATCTCGATTCCACTCGATCAGCTTGTTGGTGAATGTTTGGGGGTGCATTGGGCGGTTTTTTTAAGAGTGTTGAATAAAATATTCGTGAGACCAACGCACCATTTTGAATCGTAATGAATAAATGGAATTGATAGATTCAGCGCGTTTGGTGCGCTGGGTGGGGAATTTATATTGTAAGTTAAGGTACACAGCACATCCTACTTTCTTCTTTTAATAAAATTTTTTG
>JAEKNU010000162.1 GCA_016838895.1 Chloroflexota bacterium | reverse complement strand
CAATTTTCAACATATTAAGTACAGATTATGCCATAATCATTGAAAATATACATTTCAGGAAGAATACTCATGGAAAAATTTAACTATACGTATCCATTACAGGTTCGTTATGGAGATCTGGATCCACAATGGCATGTTAATAATGCCCGTTTTAATACGTATTTTGAACAAGCTCGAACGGCTTATTTAATGGAATTAGGGTTATTCGATGGAAAATCCTTCTTTGATTTAGGTTTGATCGTTGCGGATGTGCATATTTCCTACAAAAATCCAGTTGCTCTCGGGCAGCAGATTGAAATTGGCGTCCGTGTAGATAAGATTGGCAGCAAAAGTATGAATATGTCTTTTGCTGTATTAGATGTAGAAAGTGACGCTGAACTGGCAACATCGGAAGCAATAATGGTTGGTTTTGATTATCATAATAGTCAAACCATCGTCATCCCTCAACACTGGCGGGATAAAATCGGTGCAATTGAGGGAAAAACATTTTAGTAACGTAGTGTAATTATTAGTGGAGGGAAAAAATGCCATTACCACCCGTAGATTTAAAAGAGCAATTGACATTTTTAGAACAGTTGCTTCAAATACCCAGTCCAACCGGTTATACCCATGACGCGGTTGCGTTCGTTGAAAATGCTTTAAAACCCTATACTGATTTGACAATAGAGCATACAAAAAAAGGCGCTTTGTTAGTCACATGGCCGGGCATGCGTTCTGATCACCCCAGGGCATTGACAGCTCATCTGGATACTTTGGGTGCTATGGTTAAGGAAGTAAAATCAAACGGCCGCCTGAAATTATCCCAATTGGGTGGTTATGCCTGGAATAGTGTTGAAGGTGAAGGCTGCACAATATATCTGCAGAATGGTGAAACCCTGCGCGGTTCAATTTTAATTAACAAATCCTCTGCACATGTGTATGGCGAGGATGTTGAGAAAACCAAACGCGATGATGATAACATGGAAGTACGCTTGGATATTAAATCTAGCTCCAAAGAGGAAACCCTGCAAGCCGGTGTTCTAGTGGGTGACTATATCAGTTTTGACCCACGAGTTGAAATTAATAATGGTTTTGTACGTTCACGTCATCTGGATGACAAAGCCTGTGTAGCAAACATTGTATATGCCGTAAAGGCATTACTGGCAGCCAATTTACAGCCAGCCTATACAACCTATTTATATTTTTCGAATTTTGAAGAAGTAGGGCATGGCGCCTCCAGCGGCATCCCAGCTGAAGTAGATGAAATTATCGCGGTGGATATGGCGGCAGTCGGCGAAGGACAAACCTCGGATGAGTTTAATACCACCCTGTGTGTCAAAGATTCCCGTGGACCATATCATCATGACCTGAGCAACCGCATGCGCCGCCTGGCCAGTCAGTATGAAATTCCCTACAAGGTGGATATTTATCCACATTACGGCTCGGATGGTGAAGCCTTCCTCTTCGCTGGCGGAGATGCCGCTGTATGTCTGATCGGCCCCGGTGTAGATGCCTCACATTCCTATGAACGCACCCACGCTGATGCTCTGCTGGCTACCACCAAATGGCTGGTTGCCTATTTGATAAATTGATATTTTTCAAAAAAGTGAAAGTTATGCACCTGTAGTGGCGATTCATGAATCGCCACTACAGGTTTTATTATGCTATGGCATTGCCCTGCGACCGTTTTGCGAGATGATCATATAATTTCCAAAGCCAATCAACTCAAACCCTCCTACAATTATTTCGAAACCGGGTATGCGTAGGTCGGATTGAGGTGATAATGAAGATGGCTCTTATTCACAAACGGCAATAACCGAAATCCGACGATTGGCCTTTACCGTTTGACGGTTTTCGCGAGGAAATAATTTTATTCAAAGCCAATCCGCCCAAACCATCCTATGGCTAAGTTGCTATAGATAATTCCCGCCCAAATGGGCGGTTTTTTGTTAAATTTACTCATTTACGAACAGTTTTTAGTAGTCAAGTTGCCAGGAAAATGCTTTCACAAATCTCCCGCAACAAAACCTTAATCTGATTTTCTGCGTATATATAGTACCCGGATTCCACGTCGCCAAATCAGTCAAATTGCGAAATTTGGTTAATGGCCCCACTTTAAGTGTAATATCG